>DASPNE010000033.1:0-57417 GCA_035626705.1 Usitatibacter sp.
GCGCGGCCCGGCGCTGAAGCGCCACGCCTGGCGGATGATGCAGTTCAAGAACGGCACCGACGTGGCGATGCTCAACGCCATGCTCAACACGATCGTCGCCGAGAAGCTCTACGACGAGCAGTACATCCAGACCTACGTCGAGGGTTACGAGGCCTGGAAGGAGAACATCAAGGACTTCACGCCGGAGGAGATGGCGCCGATCTGCGGCATCGAGGCCGACACGCTCAAGGAAGTTGCCCGCGCCTATGCCCGCGCCGAGCGTGCCATCATCTTCTGGGGCATGGGCGTTTCCCAGCACACCGACGGCACCGACAACGCGCGCTGCCTGATCGCGCTGGCGCTGATCACCGGCCAGGTCGGCCGGCCCGGCACCGGATTGCATCCGCTGCGCGGTCAGAACAACGTGCAGGGCGCCTCCGACGCCGGCCTGATCCCGATGTTCTTCCCCGACTACAAGTCGGTCGAGAACCCGGAAATCCGCGCGAAGTACGAGGCGGCCTGGGGCGTCAAGCTCGATCCCAAGCGCGGCAAGACCGTGGTCGAGATCATGGACGCGGTGCACGCCGACGAGATCAAGGGCATGTACATCGAGGGCGAGAACCCGGCGATGTCGGACCCAGATCTCAATCACGCGCGTGAGGCGCTCGCGCACCTCGAGCATTTAGTGGTGAAGGATTTGTTCCTGACCGAAACCGCGGTCTACGCGGATGTCGTGCTGCCGGCGTCGGGCTGGCCGGAGAAGGACGGCACCGTGACTAACACCAATCGTCAGGTGCAGATCGGCCAGCAGGCGGTTCCGCTGCCGGGCGATACACGCCACGATCTCTGGATCATCCAGGAGATCGCCAATCGCCTCGGCTGCGGTTGGACCTACAAGCACGTCAGCGAAGTGTTCACCGAGATGACCACGGTGATGCCGTCGCTCAACAACATCACCTGGGAGCGCCTTGAGCGCGAGCGCGCCGTTACCTATCCGGTCGACGCGATCGACAAGCCGGGCCGCGACGTCGTGTTCGACAAGGGGTTCCCCCGGCCGGGGGGCTTCGCCAAGCTGGTGGCTACCAAGCTGCAGCCGCCGGATGAAGTGCCAGATCACGAATACCCGTTCATCCTCAGCACCGGCCGTCAGCTCGAGCACTGGCACACCGGCTCGATGACGCGCCGCGCCTCCGTGCTCGACGCCATCGAGCCTGCGGCCGTCGCCTCGCTGCATCCGCTCGACCTCGATGCGCTGGGTGCGTTGCCCGGCGACGTGATCACCGTGGCCTCGCGGCGCGGCGAGATCGCGCTGGCGGCCCGGGCCGATGAAGGCACGCCCCGAGGGGCGGTGTTCATCCCGTTCGCGTACTACGAGGCCGCGGCCAACCTGCTCACCAACGCCGCGCTCGATCCCTTCGGCAAGATCGCCGAGCTCAAGTACTGCGCAGTGAACGTGCGCAAGGGCGGCACCCTCGAGCCGCTGGCGAGCTACGGCGGCGGGCAGTCGTACCGGGAGAAGGCGGCGGTCGCGGGGGATTGACCTCGGCGCCCTGATCCGCTTGGATCAGGGCGGCAACCGGGCGGGCCACCGCGGGGTCTGGATTTCGGAGGTCTTCGATGCCCGCTCGTGCCCTGCTTGCCGGCTTCCTGCTGGCGCTCGCCTTTCCCGTCCTCGCTACACCGCAGCCGCGCAACGCCACGGACATGTGGTTCGATCCCGCCGAGTCTGGCTGGGGCCTGAACCTCATCCACCAGGGCGACACGCTCTTCGGGACGCTCTTCGTGTACGACACCGACGGCCAGCCGAAATGGCTCGTGGCCTCCGCGCTCGTGGGCGGGCCGACCTCGTACTCGGGCGCGCTGCACGAATGCGCGGGCCCCTGGTTCGGCGGCTCCTTCAGCTCCGTCGAAGTCGCCTGCAACGCGGTGGGCACGATGCGATTCGACCTCGGCGATTCCACCGCAGTGGTGGACTACACGGTGGGCAATGTGCGAGTGGCGAAGCAGGTGCAGCGCTTCACCTTCAGGCCCGTCACGCTCAGCGGCTCATACGAAGGCTACATCCTCGAAGCGGGTGGCCAGCGCAACCAGGAAGACTGGACCTTCCACGTGACCGAAAACGGGTCTTCCTTCTCGATGTCGGCGTCGAGCGATTCCGAGGGTATCTGCGACTACACCGGCGTCTCTTCCCAGAACGGGCAATACAAGACCGTGAGCGGATCCTTCCGCTGCAACGGCGGCACCCGCAGCGGCTCCTGGTCCATGACCGTCGATCCCACGACCGAGGGATTCAGCGGCAGCTTCGTGGGGGATGGCTTCACCAACGGCAGGATCGCAGGCGCAAGGATCTCGGGCCAGCTGCGCATGCAGGGCCTGGGCTGGCGCAACGACATGTGGTTCATTCCCTCGGAAAGCGGCTGGGGGCTCAACGTGATCGAGCAGGGCGATACGCTCTTTGCCACGCTTTTCGTGTACGACGCCCAACGCCGCCCACGCTGGTACGTCGCCTCGAGCCTGGCGCAGCAGGGCGATGCCACCGACGGCTCGGTCACGTACTCGGGGCCGTTGCACTCGAATACCGGGCCTTATTTCGGCACCGCGTTCAATCCTTCGGCGGTCGGCGGGCGGCAGGTGGGCCAGATGTCCTTCCGCGCGCGCGCCGACGGCACCGGCGAGCTCGCCTACTCCGTCGACAACGTGCAGGTGACCAAGACCGTGCAGCGCTTCGCCTTCCACAAGCAGAACTTCTCGGGGACGTACCTGGGCAGCTACGAGCACGACCGCCAGGCCGAGATCGCCATCGACGACAGCGGCACCGAGTTCCGCATGCAGCTCGTGGACCTCTACGGCGGCGCCGGAACGTGCACCTTCGTCGCGCCCTATATGCAGCTGGGGTCGCTGCGCTCCATGGTCGGGACCTTCACCTGCGGCAGCACCGGCGGCACCTTCTCGATGCGCCACGCGACCGTGAGCGGCCAGGGGTTCACAGCGCGCTTCGACTCACCCCTGTTCGCTTTCCGCGTGATGGCCAACGAGCACATCGGCGGCGCGCGCCGCTAGGCGCAGGCATTGCTCAGATGCCCGGTCTTTTCCTGATGAGCTCGAAGCGATCGATGGTGCGCACCTTCACTTCCTGCACCTCGGTGCCCTTGAGGAGCTTGAGGGTCACTTCCACGCCGGGCGCGCCCGCGTTCCACACCCGCTTGTAGAACTCGGGCAGGGTTTCGACGCTCTTGCCGCCCACCTGCAGGATGATGTCGCCCGCCTCGATGCCGGCGCGCTCGGCGGGGCTGTCGGCGCTCACCCGGATCACGTGCAGGCGGCCCTCGTGCTCGCGCGAGTTGATTCCCAACCACGGGCGCGCGCCGCCCTTTTGCCGGCCGGTGGAGACCATCTCGCCGAGCACGGGCTTGAGGAGGTCTATCGGCACGAACATGTTGCCGGGAAGCCGCTCTCCCGGCGTGGCGGCATCCATCACCAGCAGCGAGCCGATACCCACCAGCTCGCCTTCGCGGTTTATCAGCGCGGCGCCGCCGAAATCGGCCCGGGGGGGCGCGGTGAAGATGGCATCGTCGATCAGGTACTCCCAGTAGCCCGCGAATTGCCGCTTGGCCACCACGGTGGCGACCGAAAGCGCATCCTCGGTCGCACCGCTCGCCACCAGCAGCCGGTCCAGCGCGTCGACCCTGCCGGAAGCGCCCAGCGCGATCGCCTTTATGTCCAGCGGCGCGAGCGGCCTAAGCAGCCCGAAGCCGGTGGCGGGGTCGTAGGCGGCGACGATCGCGGGAACGGTGCGTCCGGTGCTCGTGGTCACCTCGACATGGTCGGCCTCGAGGATGAGATAGCCGATGGTAAGGACGAGGTTCTGCGGCGCGATGTACACGCCGCTGCCGACGCGTTCGTTGCCGAGCGTAACGTTGCTGCGCGCGTTGGCGATCGCCTTGATCCTGAGGGAGACGACGGCGCGAGCGGCCTCGACGAGGTGCTCGTAGGCAGCGGCGGGCGCGGACGCGTTGCCGGGCGCCGACCTGGGCGCGGCGGCGATCGCGCCCGTTGCTGCCATCCCGAAAGTCGCGAGGACGACGAGGCGGAAAAGGCGGGAGGCGGCCATGGCGAGCTCCTTTCCGGCGACCGGCACGAGCGCCGAGCTTACCCCAGGCCGACGAGGCGCGCGACGGCCTCGCGCGTGCTCATTCCCTCGCGCACTTCGAGGCGCCGCGCGACGTCGTTCACGCGCGAGAGCACTCCGGTGTCGTAGCCGGAGCGTCCGTCGCCGATCCGCGCCGTGTGGCAGGAAATCGTGGCGGCGGCGATGCCGCGCGCATCGAGCACCGGCAGGCGGGCGAACCCTGCGTCGTCCTTGCCGCCGCCCGCGTCGTTGAAGAAGGCGGCGAACACATCCTGCCTCACCATGCCATCGTCGGCGCGCCCGCCGAGCAGGCCGCCGTGCGAGCCGGTGACCACGACCGAGCGGCTGTCCTCGCCGCGCAGCAGCGACATCGAATCGAGGGCCCACACGGGGCGATGGCCGGTGTTGGCGATGGCGGCGCGCGCTTCGCCGATTTCGGGAACCTCGCGACGGGATGGCTCGGCCGCATTTTCCACGAGGCACGCGATGACGTCGCTGCAGCGTTGCCCGGGCGTGCAACCGCCGGCGCCCGCGGCATCGTTGGCCATCGTGACAATGCCCGCGGCGAGCGTATCGGCGCCATCGCCGATGCGGGCGCTGCGATGGTCCACGGCGCATGCGGGAATACCCAGTCCCGCCAGCCACATCACTCCCGCGATGCCGGCCGAATGGCGGCCGATCCCCGCATCGTTGAAGACGATGGCGCCCACGCCCGCGCGAGCGGCGAGCCATGCAGGGTAGAGCCCCCCATGGGAGGCGCAGACCACCACCTTGCCGCGCGCCCCGGCATCCAGGCGCGTGGCGGAATCGAGGACCAATGCCGACATGCGTTCGATTCTAGCCGCCGCTTGACAGGAGGCGCGCGGTTGTATCAAAGTGATATCACTTTCATAGCAGCCGGCCGCCGCCGGCGGGGGAGAGCGCCATGACGAACTATCGCAAGGACGGCAGCATCGAGAAGCCCGCCTCGACGGCGAACGGCATCGCGATGCTGATGTTGCTGATCGCGCTGGTGGCCGTGGAGGCCTGGGGGCTCGCCGTCGGCAAGCGCGCCTTCGTGGTCCCCGCCATCGGGATCGGCATCGCCATCGCCTTCATCGCCGCGGGGTTCTTCATGCTGCAGCCCAACGAGGCCGGCGTGCTCACGCTCTTCGGCGACTACGTGGGGACCGAGCGCAGGCCCGGGCTTCGCTGGACCATGCCCTGGAACATGCGCCGCAAGGTGAGCGCGCGCGTGCGCAACCACAACGTGGACACGCTCAAGGTGAACGACAAGCGCGGCAACCCGATCGAGATCGGCGCGGTGGTGGTCTGGAAGGTGGAGGACACCGCCCAGGCGCTCTTCGACGTGGACGACTTCGAGCAGTTCGTGAAGGTGCAGAGCGAGTCGGGGCTGCGCCACGTGACGACGCGCTACGATTACGACGAGGGCGCGGACCACGATCCGTCGCAGGCGACGTTGCGCGGCGGGGCCGACGTGGTGGCCGAGGCGCTGCGCCAGGAAGTGCAGCTGCGCGTGCAGCAGGCCGGCGTGCGCATCGAGGAAGTCAAGCTCACGCACCTCGCCTACGCGCCGGAGATCGCGGGCTCGATGCTGCGTCGCCAGCAGGCCGAGGCGGTGATCGCCGCCCGCTCGATGATCGTGACCGGGGCGGTCTCGATGGTCGAGATGGCGCTGCGCAGCCTGTCGGAGAAGAACGTGGTGGAGTTGGACGACGAGCGGCGCGCGAGCATGGTCTCCAACCTGATGGTGGTGCTGTGCTCCGAGCGCGACACGCAGCCGGTGGTCAACGCGGGCACGCTGTACAACTAGACGGCCACGTGACCGAGCGCAAGGCATTCCTGCTGCGCATCGACCCGGAGTTGTGGGCCGAGCTTGAGCGGTTGGCGCAGGCGGAGCTGCGTTCGGTGAACGGCCAGGTCGAGTACCTGCTGCGCGAGGCCCTCGCGCGGCGCGGCGCAGGCGCCGCGAGCGTGGGCGCCAAGCGCAAGGCAAGGAGCCGGGGAGGTTTCGAATGAGGAAGGTTTGCGGATTGCTCGTTTTCGCTACCGCGGCGCTGCTCGCGATGGGCGCTCTCGCCGCCTCCGGGGAGGAGGCCCTCGACACCAAGCCCGCGATGCGGGTGGCCGAAACCTGGCTCGCGATGGTCGACCAGGGGCGTTTCGACGAAAGCTGGGAGGCCGCAGCCACGCTCTTCCAGCAGACCATCGCCAAGGATCGATGGGCGGCGAGCGCCTCGGCCGCGCGCGCGCCCCTGGGCCTGGTCTCGCACCGCAAGCTGCGCGCGGCGACCTACTCGCGCAACCTGCCGGGCGCGCCGCCCGGCGAATACGTGGTGATCCAGTTCGACACGCGCTTCGAGAACCGCCCGCTCAGCGTCGAGACGGTCACGCCAATGCTGGAGAAGGACGGCACGTGGAAGGTCTCCGGCTATTTCATCCGGTGAGGGGGCGCTTCAGCCTGCCTTGTCGTCGCGCTCCTCCGGCGGCCTGATCCTGCGGAATTCGCGCCACAGCAGCGCATCGTAGGAAAGCTTTGCCACGGCCGCGAAGAGCAGCGGCAATCCCAGCCCGCCCACCTGCATCAGCATTCCGGCGAAGGCGGGCGCCGCGGCCCAGCCGCCGGAACGCACCAGGCTGGTGATGCCCGCGGTGGCGAGCCTTTCTTCCGGGCGCACGACCGCCATCAAATACGACTGGCGGGTCGGCACGTCCATCTCGTTCAAGGCTTCGCGCAGGAGGAAGAGCAGCGCTGCGAGCGCGAACGTGTCCGCCGCCGCGATGGTGAACAGGAGCAGGCTCGAGGGGACGTGCGTGTACACCATCGTATTGATCAGCCCGATGCGGCTTGCGAGCCAGGCGGCCGCCAGGTGCGAAAACGCCGACAGGACCCGCCCCGCGGCGAAGAGCACCGCCACCTGCGCGGCGCTCGCCTGGAACTGCTCGGCGAAGAAGTAGGCGAAGAGCGCCGAGCCGATGAAGCCGCCGCCGAAGGCATCGAGGAAGAAGAGCAGCGAGATCTTGCGAACGATCGGTCCGCTCCGAGGCGAGAGCTGGCGCAGCCCGAGCGGGGCCGCCTCCGGCAGGCGCGCCGGAAGTCGCGCGTAGAGCAGTGCCGCCGCGCCGTACAGCGCGCAGAAGAGCGCGAGGGCGAGGCGCATCGCCTCCAGCGTCGAAAGCCCGAGCGTCGCCTCGAAAAGGGTGGGCAGGGCTGCCATCAAGCCCCCAGCCGCATACCCGGCATCGAGCAGCACGTTGTACCAGGCGAAGACGCGCGTGCGGGTCTCGTCCGTGGCGGTCGCCGGAAAGAGTGCCTGCTCGAGGATCGGGATCGCGCCGCGGTCGCGCCCGTGCACGTTGAACATGCCGATGAAGGCGGCGGCGAGCAGCAGCGAAAACGTCTCCGAGGAGATGAGGATCGCCGCACCCAGCACCGGAAGCGCGCAAAGCGCCAAGAGCAGCGTGCGCTCGCGGATTCGCGGGCCCGCGACCAGGGTGACCAGCGCCGCCAGCGCGGCTCCCCACAGCGCGCTCGAGAGCAGCGCGCCGATCTGGGTCGCATCGAGACCCAGCCTCGCGGCATACAGGCCGATCAAGACCGCCATCAGGCCGATGGCCAGCGCATGCAGGAATGCCGCCGCGTAGAGGATGCGGCGCAGGCGCAGGGCGTCGGGGGGCATGGGCGAATGATATTCGCCCAGCCAAAACGGCCCCGATCGTCAGATGCCCGGCTTCTTTCGCATGAATTCGCGCCGGTCGATGGAGCGCACCGTCACCTCCTTGGTCTGCACCCCGTGCAGCACCTTGATGCGCAGCTCCGCGCCCGCCTCGCCGCGGTTCCATACGGCGCGATAGAACTTCTCCAGCGATTCGACCGGTTGTCCGTCCACGGACAGGATGATGTCGCCCGCCTCGAGCCCGGCGTGGGCCGCGGGGCTCTCCTCATTCACCTGCATCACCTTCACGCGACCGTCCTCCTCGAGCGAGTTCACGCCGAGCCACGGTCGGCGGCTCTCGCGTTGCCCGCCCGTCTTGACGAGCTCGTCGAGGATCGGCTTGAGCAGGTCCACCGGGACGAACATGTTTCCCGGGAGCCGCTCGCCGGGGGTGAGCGCGTCCATCACGAAGAGCGAACCGATGCCGACCAGCTCGCCGTCCTTGTTGATCAGCGCCGCGCCGCTGTGGTCGAGCCGCGGCGGGGATGTGAAGATGGCGTCGTCGATGAGGTATTCCCAGTAACCCGCGAAGCGGCGCTTCGAGACCACGGTCGCGATGGAGACGGCCTGCTCGGAGCCGCCCGTGACGATCATCAGGCGATCGAGCTGCGAGACGGGTGCCGCGGTGCCGAGCCGGATGGGCTTGGGCGCCAGCTTTCCGATGGGACGCACGAGGCCGAAGCCGGTGGCATGGTCGTACGCCACCACGGCTCCCGGAACGGTCTGGCCTTCCGCGTCGGTCACTTCCACCTGGTCGGCCTCGAGGATGAGGTAACCGATGGTGAGCACCAGGCCGTCCTTGCCGATCAGCACGCCCGATCCCGTGCGCTCCTGGCCCAGCGTGTCGTTGCTGCGCGCATTGGCGAGCGCCTTCACCTTGACGCCCACGACCGCGCTCGCAGCCTCGATGAGCTTCTGGTAGGCGGCCTCCTCGGCGGGCTTCGGCGTGTCCGCGACGGAGCGCAGCGCGGCGGAGTTTGAAGTCGTTGCGAGGATGGCCGAAACCAGCAGGGCCCGGCAAAGGATTCGGAGAAGCTGGGTGATTCGCATGGTCGCCTCCGCGGCGCGAGTGCCGGGTCACCATGCAGTGTCGCTTCCCAGTTTGGCCCCGGCGTGACGCCGTGTCCGAGGCCTTCGGCGCCAATCGGATCAGGCGCCGTGACGGAACCAGTGAAGCGTTTCCGCGGTGGCGCGCGTAGGGCGATATTCCGCCGACACCCAGCCCTCGTAGCCGATCGCCTCGATGGTCGCGAAATGCCGCGCGAAGTCGACCTGGCCGGTGCCCGGTTCGCCGCGCCCCGGCGCATCCGCGAACTGGATGTGTCGGACGATGGCTCGATGGCGTGAAAGGATCGACGAAGGGTCCTCGTCCATCATCGCGGCGTGGTAGAGGTCGCATTGCAGGTAGAGGTTGGGCACGCCGCAACGCGCGATCACTTCGGCGGCGCGATCGCAGGTCGGTACGAGGAATCCCGGGACGTCGCGCGAGTTGATCGGCTCGATCACGAGCTCGATGCCTTTCGCGGCGAGCTCGCCGGCGGCGAAGCGCAGGTTCTCGACGAGGGTCGCCTCGCAGTGTTCGGGGTCGTCGCCTTGGCGCAGCACGCCCGCGATGCAATTGATGCGACGCGTACCCAGCGCCGAAGCGTAATCGAGCGCGCGCCCCACGCCCTCGCGGAATTCGCCGCCGCGCTCCGGGCGACAACCGAGGCCGAAACTGCCCGGCGCGCCCATCGGGAGGTTGAACAGAACGCATTGCAGGGCGTTGTCGCGCAGGCGGCGCGCGAGCTCAGAGGGGGCGTACGCGTAGGGGGCGGCGAACTCGACCGCCGAAAAGCCGCACGCCGCCGCGGCGGCGAAGCGATCGAGGAAGTCGTGCTCGGTAAAGAGGTAGCCCAGGTTGGCGGCGAAGTTCACGGCAGGAATGAGGGATGAGGGATGGGGACGAGGGACGGTCGACGAGGCGCTGGCGGCTACTATAGCGATGACATGACATCTTCCAGCACGTCGGCTGCACCGCCGCGGCAGGCATCGCCTTCCATCGCGGCTCCCAAGGGCGATCTCGGCGTGTTGAAGCGCCTGCTGCCTTACCTCTGGGAATTCCGCGGGCGGGTGGCGCTCGCCATCGCCTTCCTGGTGGCGGCGAAACTCGCCAACATCACCGTGCCGATGGTGATGAAGCGGATCGTGGACGACCTCACACCGGGCGCGGCGGTCGCGGCGGTGCCCGTGGCGCTGCTCGTCGCATATGGCGTGTTGCGGCTTTCCAGCACGATCTTCAACGAGCTGCGCGACATCGTATTCGTGAAGGTGGCGCAGCGCGCCATGCGCCGCGTGGCCCTCGAGGTGTTCGACCACCTGCATGCGTTGTCGCTGCGGTTCCACCTCGAGCGCCAGACCGGCGGGCTCACGCGCGACATCGAGCGCGGCACGCGAGGGATCTCCACGCTGCTGTCGTACATGGTCTTCAGCGTCCTGCCCACGGTGCTGGAGATCACCCTGGTCACCGGTTTCCTCATCTGGCGCTTCGACGTCTGGTTCGGCGTCATCACCGTGGCCGCGATCGTCCTCTACATCGCGCTCACGTTCACGATCTCCGAGTGGCGCACCGCGCACCGGCGCCAGATGAACGAGATGGATTCGAAGGCGAACACGCGCGCCATCGATTCGCTGCTCAACTACGAAACCGTCAAGTACTTCGGCAACGAGCGCTTCGAGGCGCGCCGCTACGACGAGAACCTGCAGCGCTACGAGCGCGCCGCGGTGACGAGCGAGACCTCGCTGGGGTTCCTCAACGCGGTGCAGGCCGCGGTGATCGCGGTGGCGGTCTCGCTGCTCATGTGGCGCGCGGCCGAGGGAATCGTCGCCGGCAGCCTCACGCTGGGGGACCTGGTGATGGTGAACGCGCTGCTGATCCAGCTCTACATCCCGCTCAACTTCCTGGGCGTCATGTACCGCGAGATCAAGCAGGCGCTGGTGGACATGGAGAAGATGTTCCGGCTCCTCGGAGAGAACCGCGAGGTCGAGGATCGTCCCGGGGCGCCGGCGCTCGCGGTGAACGGCGCGGCCATCCGCTTCGAGCATGTGGACTTCAGCTACGACGGCGTGCGGCCGATCCTGCACGACGTCTCCTTCGACGTGCCGGCCGGGGCCAAGGTCGCGGTGGTGGGCTCCAGCGGCTCGGGCAAGTCGACGCTCGCGCGGCTGCTCTTCCGCTTCTACGACGTCGGTGCCGGGCGCATCACCATCGACGGCCAGGACATCCGCGAGGTGCGCCAGGACAGCGTGCGCGCCGCCATCGGCGTTGTGCCGCAGGACACCGTCCTCTTCAACGACACCATCCACTACAACATCGCGTACGGCCGCCCCGATGCGGCGCGCGAAGAGGTCGAGCGCGCGGCGCGGGCCGCGCACATCGCGGAGTTCATCGAGCGCCTTCCGGACAAGTGGGAGACTTCCGTGGGGGAGCGCGGCCTCAAGCTCTCCGGCGGGGAGAAGCAGCGCGTCTCGATCGCCCGCACGCTGCTCAAGCGCCCGCCGATCGTGATCTTCGACGAGGCCACCTCGGCGCTGGATTCGCGCACCGAGAAGGCGATCCAGGCCGAGCTGGCCGAGATCGCTCGTGGGCACACCACGCTCGTGATCGCCCACCGGCTTTCCACGATCGTCGATGCCGACGAGATCCTGGTGCTCGACCACGGCCGGATCGTCGAGCGCGGTTCCTTCAGGACGTTACTGGCCGCGGAGGGAAAGTTCGCGGAGATGTGGCGGCTGCAGCAGGAGCAGGCGCAGGAGGAAGATTCGAAGGGGAGTTAGGCGTGCAATGCGTTGCGTCCTAACGCAGGAATGCGCGCAGCGCCGCGAGCGTCTGCCGCGGCGCCTCGCTCATCATCGAGTGGCCCGCGTCGAGGATCTCGAGCCGGGCGCCGGCGATCTCGCGAGCCAGCGCCTCGCCCGCCTTCATCGGCGTCATCTGGTCGCGCCGACCGGCCAGCACGAGCACCGGCATCGCCAGCGCGCGGATGGATCGCGCGGGCGGGGCATAGGCATGGCAGGCCGCAAGGTCCGCGTGCAGCACGCCCGGATTCGATCGGGCGTTGAGCGAGCGTGCCGCGCCCAGCAGCGAAGCACCCGGGATCGGGCTGCTCGCCAGCAAGGCCGACCGGGACAGTCCCCACACCGCTTCCATGTCGAGCCCGGCGGGGGAATCGTCGCGCGCCGCGGCGAGGAACGCCTCCCCCACCGCCATCGGGACGGCCGCCCCGATCAAGGCGAGCCGCTGCACGCGCGGCCCGTGGCGGATCGCCGTCTCCAGGGCCACGAGCGAGCCCATGCTGTGGCCCACGAGCATCGCGGACTTCAACCCCGCTGAGTCGATGAGGCCGCCGATCCAGTCGGCCAGCGCGCCGATGCTCTCGCGCAGCGGCCCGGGACTTCGGCCATGGCCGGGCAGGTCGGGTACCAGCACCGAATGGCCATGGTGCGCGAAGTAGCGCGACTGCCATTGCCACACGCTGTGGTCGAAGGCTGCGCCATGCACGAAGACGATCGTCGGCAGCGTCGCATCGAACGCGTGGCCGCCGGTGTAGGCGTAGGCGGGTTGTCCGTCGACTAGGAGATGCACGAGAGCCTGCCTTCGCGGCGATAACGGCTATTTCTGCGAGGCACGCAACGCCCTCCCCAGGTCCTCCATCAAGTCGTCGGGATGCTCCAGGCCGATCGACAGCCTCACCGTGCCCGGGCCGATGCCCGCCGCGGCCAGCGCCGCATCGTCCATGCGAAAGTGGGTCGTCGTCGCCGGGTGGATCACCAGCGACTTGGCGTCGCCGATGTTGGCGAGGTGCGAGAAGAGCGAAAGCGCCTCGATGAACTTGCGCCCCGCCTCGCGCCCGCCGCGCAGCTCGAAGGAGAGGATGGCGCTGCATCCGCGAGGATAGAGGCGCCGCGCCAGCGCCGCATCGGGATGCGAGTCGAGGTGCGGGTGGTTCACGCGCTGCACCGCTTCATGGGTCGCGAGGTACTCGACCACCCTGGCGGTGCTCGCGATGTGCCGCGGCATACGCAGGTGCAGCGTCTCGAGGCCCTGCAGGACCTGGAACGCCGTCATCGGCGCCATGCAGGCGCCAAAGTCGCGCAAGCCTTCCCGGCGCGCGCGCAGCAGGAAGGCTGCCGCGGTCGATTCCTCGGCGAACACCATGCCGTGGAAACCTTCATAGGGGTCGGTGAGCACCGGGAATTTGCCCGAGCGCACCCAATCGAAACGCCCGCCATCGACCAGCACGCCGCCGATCACCACACCGTGCCCGGAAAGGAACTTGGTCGCCGAATGCAGCACCAGGTGCGCTCCCTGCTCGAGGGGTCGGCCCAGGACCGGCGTGGTGACGGTCGCGTCCACCAGCAGCGGCACGCCGTGCTCTTCTGCCAGCGCGGCGAGCGCGGGCACGTCGAGCACGTCCACCGACGGGTTGCCCACGCTCTCGCCGAACAACAGCCGGGTGTCCGGGGTGATCGCCTTGCGCCACGCATCGAGGTCGCGCGTGGGCACGAAGGTCGTGCGAACGCCGAACCTCGGCAGCGTGTACGCGAGCAGGTTGTGCGAGCCGCCGTAGAGGCTCGCCGAGGCGACCACGTGCCCCCCCTCGCCCATGAGGGTCGCGATCGCCAGGTGCAAAGCCGCCTGGCCGCTCGCCGTGGCGAGGGCGCCCACGCCGCCCTCGAGCGCTGCCATGCGTTCCTCGAACACCGCCACCGTCGGGTTGGACAAGCGCGAATAGACGTGTCCCGGCACCTCCATGTTGAAAAGGGCGGCGGCCGTGTCAGCGTCGGGAAAGACGAACGAGGCCGACTGGTAAATAGGTACCGCCCGGGAACCGGTTGCCGCATCCGGGGACTGGCCGGCATGCACCCCGAGGGTGTCCGGGTGGGGGGTCTTTGGTCCCGAATGAGCCATTGGAATCAGGTATTTATTCTGTAATTCTCGGCGCGGCCTGAGATGTTGCCGCAAAGGCAGGTTCTTTGCTATGGTGACGCCTGACCTAGGAGGAGTCTTACGCCCGTGATACGCCTTATCGCCGCAATGCTGGCTCTAGCGCTCGCCCCGGGCGCCATCGCGGCCGACAAGCCCTCCAAGGCGCGCATCACCAAGGCCTCCGCCGTCAAGGAAATCGACAAGGACGGCCAACCCGTCCTGCAATCGTCCGGCGTGCTGGTGCTCGATCCGACCACCGGAGAGACGCTCTACGCGAAGAACGCCGACCACGCCGCCCCGATCGCCTCGATCACCAAGCTCATGACGGCGATGGTGGTCCTGGATGCCAAGCTGCCGCTCGACGACGTCCTGCAGATCACCAACGAGGACATCGACCTCATCAAGAACACGCGCTCGCGCCTGCCGATCGGCAGCCATTTCCGCCGCGACGACCTCATGCGCCTGGCGCTCATGGCGAGCGACAACCGTGCGGCTTCCGCGCTCGGGCGCCATTATCCGGGCGGCATCCTCGCCTTCGTCGATGCGATGAACGCGAAGGCCAAGTCCCTCGGCCTGGGCGCGACGCACTTCGTCGATTCCTCCGGCCTGGCCCCCGGCAACGTCTCCAGCGCCGCGGACCTGGGCAAGCTGGTGGCAGCCGCCTCGAAGTACGAGCTCATCCGCGAGTACAGCACTACCGAGGCGGTCAACGTGCAGCTGCCGGATTCGAAGCGCACGCTCTCCTTCGTAAATACCAATCGCCTCGTGCGGGCCTCGGACTGGCAGATCGGCCTTTCGAAGACCGGCTTCATCAACGAGTCCGGCATGTGCCTGGTGATGCAGGCGATCATCGCCAACCAGCCGGTGGTCATCGTGCTGCTCGACTCGTGGGGCCGCCTCACCCGCATCGGCGATGCCAACCGCATCCGCAAGTGGCTCGAGAGCAATCCGAAGGTGGTCTCGAAGTTCCGCAGCGGTTGAACGGCCGCAGTTCGGCGAACGGCGCGCCCCGAGGCGCGCCGTTTTTCATTTGCGCGCCCCGAAACTGCGCGCGCGCTTCGCGTTCCAAGCCGGCGTGCCCGTCGCCCTCAGCGCCCAGGTCGTCCTCGCCGTCCTCGCGCAGCTCGCTCCGCCCGCGGCCGCAGGGGAAACCGTCGTCGTCACGGCCACGCGCCTGCCGCAGAGCGGCTTCGCCCTGCCGGCGGCCATCGATGCGGTCCGCGCCGACGAGATCCGCGAGGGCAATCCCCAGGTAAACCTTTCCGAGACGCTCAATCGCGTTCCGGGCATCGTCGTCCAGAACCGGCAGAACTACGCCCAGGACCTGCAGGTGTCCTCGCGCGGCTTCGGTGGGCGCGCCACCTTCGGCGTGCGCGGCGTGCGCCTCATCGCCGATGGCATTCCCGCCACCATGCCCGATGGGCAGGGACAAGCCGCCACCTTCGACCTCGCATCGGCCGATCGTATCGAGGTGCTCCGTGGGCCCTTCGCAAGCCTCTACGGAAATTCCTCGGGCGGGGTGGTGCAGGTGTTCACCGCCGACGGGCCGCCGGTGCCGACCCTGGACGCCGCCTTGTCCGGCGGCAGCTTCGGCCAACGCCGCGTGGGCGCGCGCTTCGGGGGCGAGGCAGCCGGAGTCAACTTTCTCGCGAGCGCATCGCATTTCGAGACCGAGGGATACCGTGAGCACAGCGCGGCGAAGCGCGAGCACGTCAACGCCAAGCTGAAGTCGACCCTCGGCGGTGGACGACTCACCGTCGTTTTCAACGCGCTGCGCCAGCCGGATTCGCAGGACCCGCTCGGGCTCACCCGCGCGCAGTTCGAGGCGGACCCGCGCCAGGCCGACGCCGCGGCATTCACCTTCGATACGCGCAAGTCCGTGCGGCAGGCCCAGGCCGGCGCCACGTATGACTACGACTTGACCCCCACGGACGCGCTCCACGCCCGCGCCTATGCCGGCGATCGCACCGTCCTGCAGTACCTCGCCATGACGGGCGACACGCCCCTCGGCTCCGGCGGCGTGGTGGATCTCGATCGCAGCTACGGCGGCGCGGGGCTGCGCTGGACGCGCCGCACGGCGGCCTTTTCCCGGCCGCTCACTTTCACCGCGGGCCTGGAGCACGACCGCCTCGAGGAGCGCCGCCGCGGATTCGTGAACCAGTTCGGCGTGGCCGGGGCGCCCAAGCGCGACGAGGACGACCGCGTCTCCAACCGGGACGTGTTCGCGCAGTTCGAATGGGACATCGGACGCTGGATCGTGAGCGGCGGCGCGCGGCGCAGCCGGGTGGAGTTCGTCTCGCGCGACCGCTTCATCACCGCGACGAATCCCGACGACAGCGGGCGCGTCGAGCATGCGCACACCGCACCGGTGCTGGGCGTGCTGTACAAGACGACTGCTTCCCTCAACCTGTACGCGAACGCCGGGGAGGGCTTCGAGACGCCTACCTTCGCTGAGCTCGCATACCGTCCGGCCGGTGCCACGGGCCTCAACTTCGACCTGGCGCCGTCTCGCAGCCGGCACGTGGAAGCGGGATTCAAGGCGCGAGGCGATGGCATGCGCGCGGACGGTGCGATTTTCCGCATCGAGACGCGCGACGAGATCGTGACCAATGCATCCGCGGGCGGGCGCACCGATTTTCGCAACGCGGCGCGGACCTTGCGGGAGGGGCTTGAGCTCGCGCTCGCCGCACGCCTGGGCGGCTCGCTGCACGGCTCGCTCGCGCTTACTGCGCTGCGCGCGCGCTTCGAGGAAGGATTCGAAAGCGCCTCGGCCGAAGTCGCGGCGGGGCAACGCCTGCCGGGGGTGCCCGCATTTGTCGCGCACATGGAGCTCGCGTGGCGGCCCCCGGGTGGCTTCCATGCGGCGCTGGAAGCGCGGCATTCGGCGCGCATCTTCGTGAACGAGGCGAACACCGATGCCGCAGCCGCATACACCGTGGCGAATGTGCGACTGGGCTTCGAGCACCGGCTCGGCCATTTGCGGCTAAGGGAATTCCTTCGCGTCGACAACGTGGCCGATCGCCGCTACGCGGGCTCGGTCATCGTGGCGGAAGCGCGCGGGCGGTACTTCGAGCCCGCGCCGGGCCGGAGCCTCTTCGCCGGGATCGAGGCGACCTTCTAGTCTTCGTCGTCCTTCCACTCCTTCATCTTGGAGTAGTCGATGCTCTTGTCGAGCTCCTTGCTCTCGCGGAAGAACACGCGCATGACGAGGACGTAACCCACCACGACGGCAAGCGCCACGCCGAGGGCGATGAGGGCGATTCGATGGTCCATGGGTGACAGTTCCTCACAAGGTGCCTGTTGGACATCGTCCGGGCCCCGGAGTTTGGGTACGATTTACGCATGAATCCCATCGCCCTGTTCTTCCTCGCCCTTGCCCTCGCGGACACGCCCCCCCACTCCGAGGGTTTCGGGGTAGGGCCCGAAGAGGGCCACGACGAGATCACCGCGGAGCAGCGCGCCGCCATCTGGCGCGACATCGACGCCAACCGCAAGCGCCTGCTGCTTCCCAAGGCGGGCGAGCGCCCCTCGTTCATCTGGCCGTTGCGGCCTGCCCGCGGTTTCGCCGAGCCCGCAGCCGATCGCATCGTCAACTACGTCGACCACGACCCGGCCCCGTCCAGCCTGCGCGACTACAACTGCGGCGCCCGCACCTACGACCTCGCGAGCGGCTACAACCACAAGGGCGTCGATATCTCCTTCTGGCCCGACAGCTGGAACATGATGGCCACGCGGCAGCTGGACATCGTCGCCGCGGCGGCCGGCACCATCGTCCTCAAGAGCGACGGCAACCAGGACCTGAACTGCGTCTTCAACTCCAACAACTGGAATGCCGTCTACGTGCAGCACGACGACGGCTCCATCGCCTGGTACGGCCACATGAAAAGCGGCTCCCTGACCCCGAAGGCGGTGGGGGCGAGGGTGCTCGCGGGCGAGTTCCTGGGAAGTGTCGGCAGCTCGGGCAGCTCCTCGGGCCCGCACCTGCATTTCGAGGTCTACGACTCCAGCCAGCAGCTGATCGATCCCTATGCCGGCAGCTGCAACCCGCGCAACGCCGAGTCGTGGTGGGCGCAGCAACCGCCGTATGTTGTGACGCGAATCAACCGCGCCATCACCGCGAGCGCGCCACCGGTGTTCGCCACCTGTGGTGCCAACGGCCAGATGGCCACTCCCGGCACGATCAACGCCAAGACGGATTTCGCGCATGGCGAGACCGCCTATTTCGTCGCCTTCGTCCGCGACGCGCAGCCCGGAACGTCGACGCAGTTCACCATCCGCCGCCCCGACGGCAGCGTGTTCGCGACGAATACGACGCCGCCCGCAACGTCCTTTTCCTCGGCGGCCTATTGGTTCGTGTCCCATGTGTTGCCGGCGACAGAGCCCGGCGGCACCTGGATGCTGGAGGTCACGCTCGGAAGCTCGACGGTGGCCACGCCCTTCACGCTCACTTCCAGCGGGGGCGGCGTCGCCAACTACAGCGATCTCTGGTGGAACCCCGCCGAGCCGGGTTGGGGCGTGAACGTCAACCACCAGGGCGATACTTTCTTCGCCACCTGGTTCACCTACGACGCCGATGGCGCCCCGCTCTGGATGGTGATGCCGGAGGCGACGGGAACGGCCACCCGCAAGATCGGCGATCTCTACCGCGCCACCGGCACGCCGCTCAACCTGATCAACGGCGCGCCTGCCGCGAACTTCCCGCTGGAACGCGTGGGAACGGGAACTTTCGAGGTGATCCAGGCGGGCAACCTGCAGTTCACCTACACGGTGAACGGCGTCTCGCAGGTGAAGACGCTGCAGCGGCAGGCCTTCTCGACCAAGACGAAGTGCGTGGAGACCCGCGCGACCCGCGTCCACGCCACCAACTACCAGGACCTGTGGTGGAACGCGGCAGAGCCGGGCTGGGGGATCAACCTCACGCACCAGGGCGAGACGATCTTCGCCACGTGGTTCACCTACGGCGCGGGCGGCCGCGGGCAGTGGCTCGTGGCCTCCGATGCGCAGCGCCAGCCGACGGGCGAATTCAAGGGACGCCTGTACCGCACCGCGGGAAGGTCGTTCGACCAGATCGCGGGCTCGGGTGCCCTGCTGGGCGCGCCGGTAGACGTGGGCGAGGTCACGCTCAGCTTCACCGACGGCGAGCACGGTCGCCTCGATTACGTCGTGGACGGCGTCGCCCAGTCCAAGGCGATCACGCGGCAGACCTTCGGAGCCACGGCGCCGCTTTGCCGCTAGAACCGGCTTCCCGGGGCGCTTCTCACCCCTTGCGGCGGTTTCGCACGAGCCACTGGTCGACGAGGCCCACGGTCTCGTCGACCTGCGCGTTCCTCCGGCCGTGCTGGGCGCCCACGGACTGCACCAGGCGGTCGACGCGCTCGATGTTGGGCGCGCCCGCGGCCAGCGCGCGCGCTGCCGAGGAGGGGCTCGCGAGCGACTGCGCTGCCGCGGCGTATTTCTCGAAGGCAACCATGTCTTCCTGCTTCGCGCCGAGCGAGACGCAAAGGTCCACGACCCACTGGTAGACCGCGCGGGATGCCTCGATGTCGCCGTGGACGGCCTCCTTGATCGAGACGACCTCGTCGGCGCGCACGCAACGATAGTTGCCGGTGAGGAGCATCGCCCACTTGGCGAGCGGCACGAACACCGAGTCGTGCACCTTGAGCTTCACCGGCAGCTCGAGCTTCTCGCCGTCCACTTCGAAGCGCGCGGCCTCGATGTCGCGCTCGAGCTCGCGCAACATGCGCGTATCGGCGTCGGAGTCGAAGCGCGCCGCCTTGAAGTTGGTCGGCAGGCGCACCTGCAGCACGTTGACCGGCTCCTCCGGCGGGCGGAACGCCTGCGGATCCGGGCTGCACAGCGTGATCGTCTTCGGATCGAAGGCGTCCCAGACCGAAGGGTCGGTATAACTCTCGCGGCACTTCGACGCGTCGATGCCGGGCACGCGCGCGAGGAAGGGCAGGGGCGGCATGTTCATGATGGACAGGCACGGCACGCGCGATCGCGCGACCTTCTGCAGCAGCTCGCGCACGCCCGGGGAACGGTATTGCGGCTCCTGCATGGCGAGGCCGATGAGGTCGAAGCGGGCCGGATCGGCGTCCGTCCCCATCGCGCCGATGCGGCCGGGCAGCTCGCGGGAGCGCACTTCCACCAGGCCCTCGCGTCCCTTCACCGGCAAGCGCACGATGGCGCCCTTCGAGTTGATGAGCTCGGCTTCCTGCGGCAGGCACACGAGCGTCACGTCGTGGCCGGCCAGGGCGAGCTTGGTGCCCAGCAGGGAGCCGTACGACGCTCCCAGGATCAATACGTTCTTCTTCTGCATGCGTTCTCCTCCGGCGCAAACGGCGCGCCAGGAATCAGCATAGTCCGGCGAGGCGCCGGCGGCGGGGCGCGAGGCTCTAAAGCCCTGTTATTTCCCGCCGCACAATCGCGGCTCCCGCGCCCAGCGCGGCGAGCTTGCCCGCGGCGACCTCGCGCGCGAGCGGCACCATGCCGCAGTTGGTGCAGGGAAAGAGGCGCTCCTTCGGCACGTGCTTCATCGCCGCGCGAATCACCTTGGCCACGTCCTCGGGCTGTTCCACCTTCGGGTTCGCCACGTCGATGCAACCCACGAGGACGTCCTTGCCCTCGAGCAACTCGATGAGCTCGATCGGCACGTGGGAGTTGGCGCACTCGAGCGAGACCTGGTCGATCTTCGATTGCGCCAGCAGCGGGAAGGTCCGCTCGTACTGGCGCCATTCGTCGCCGAGCGTCTTCTTCCACGCGTTGTTGGCCTCGATGCCGTAGCCGTAGCAGATGTGCACCGCGGTCTTGCACGGCACACCCTCGCGCGCCCGCATGAGGGCGGCCACGCCCCAGTCGCGCACCTCGTCGAAGTAGACGTTGAAGGCCGGCTCGTCGAACTGGACGACGTCCACGCCGGCGGCGGCGAGCTCGCGCGCCTCCAGGTTGAGGATCTCGGCAAAGGCCATGGCGAGCTTCTCGCGGCTGCCGTAGTGCTCGTCGTGGAGCGTGTCGACCATAGTCATCGGCCCCGGCAGCGTGAACTTGATGGCGCGATCGGTGCAGGCGCGCAGCAGCTTCGCGTCCTCGGTGTGCACCGGGAAGGGCCGCGCCACCCGGTCCACCACGCGGGGCACGTCGGCGTCGTAACGGTTGCGGATGCGCACCGTCTTCAGGTTCTTGAAGTCGATGCCCTGCAGCTTCTCCATGTAGCCGTTGACGAAGTGGCGCCGCGTCTGCTCGCCGTCGGAGAGGATGTCGATGCCCGCCCGCTCCAGCATCGCGACCGCGAGGCGCACCGCGTCGCGCTTGCCCTCGGCGAGCGCCTCGCCCTCTAGCTTCCACGGCGCCCATAGCTTCTCGGGCTCTGCGAGCCACTTCGGCTTCGGCAGGCTGCCGGCGAGCGTCGTGGCGAAGAGCGGCAGCGTGGGGGACGCCCGGTTCGTGCCGTTGCCCGGTTTGGGGTCTGTCCCCGGTTCTCTCATGGATGGCCCCTTCAGAGCGCCGCCGGGATTGTTCCCGGCAGGAGGATGTCGCGGTTCACTTCGCGGATGTCGGTGCGCCCGCAGAAGGCCATGGTGAGGTCGAGCTCCTTGCGGATGATCTCGAGCGCGCGCGTGACGCCTGCCTCGCCCATCGCGCCCAACCCGTACACCCACGCGCGGCCGAGGAGAACGCCCCTGGCCCCCAGGGCCACGGCCTTGAGCACGTCCTGGCCCGAATACACGCCGCCGTCCATGAGCACCTCCACCTTGCCGCCCACCGCTTCGACGATCGGCGGCAGTGCCCGGATGGAGGAGGGCGCGCCGTCGAGCTGCCGTCCCCCATGGTTGGAGACCACGATCGCGTCGGCGCCAGTGCCCGCGGCGATGCGCGCGTCCTCGACATCGAGGATGCCCTTGAGGATGAGCTTGCCGCCCCAGCGCTTGCGGATCCATTCCACGTCGTCCCAGCAGAGGGTGGGGTCGAACTGCTCCACGGTCCAGGAGGACAGGGAGGTCAGGTCGTTCACGTCCTTGGCGTGGCCCACGATGTTGCCGAAGGTGCGCCGCGAAGTGCCCAGCATGCCGAGGCACCAGCGCGGCTTGGTCGCGAGGTTCAGCAGGTTGCCCAGGGTGGGCTTGGGCGGGGCCGAGAGGCCGTTCACCAGGTCCTTGTGGCGCTGGCCGATGATCTGCAGGTCGAGTGTCAGCACCAGCGCTGAGCAGCGCGCGGCGCGGGCGCGGTCGATGAGCGCTTCCGAGAAGCGCCGGTCGCGCATCACGTAGAGCTGGAACCAGAAGGGCCTGGTGGTGTTCGCGGCCACGTCCTCGATCGAGCAGATGCTCATGGTCGAGAGCGTGAACGGCACCCCGAACTTCTCCGCCGCGCGCGCGGCCAGGATCTCTCCGTCGGCGTGCTGCATGCCGGTGAGGCCGACGGGCGCCAGCGCCACCGGCATCGCAACGTCGGTGCCGACGATCCGCGTGGCGAGGTTGCGGTTGTCGATGTTGCAGGCCACGCGCTGGCGCAGCTTGATCGCGGCGAGGTCGGCGTGGTTGGCCCGGTAGGTGCCCTCCGTCCACGAGCCCGAGTCGGCATAGTCGTAGAACATCCGCGGCACGCGGCGCTCCGCGATGCGCCGCAGGTCCTCCACGCAGGTGATGACGGCCATGGCCCTCATATTACAATCCGGCGCATGAACCCCATCATGCTCGGGCCGATCCCGGTCGATTTCATCCTCTTCGCGCTCACGCTCCTGGGCGTGGCGCTCTTCCACAAGCGCACGCTCGAGGTCGCCCTCACGGGCCTCGCCGTGATCGTGATCTACAAGCTGGTGTTCACCGGCTTCAAGACCGGCGCCGGGCTGGGGGGGCTCGGCCTGCACTTCGCGCACGAGTGGGTGATCCTCGCCAATCTGCTGGGCCTGCTGCTGGGCTTCGCGTTGCTTTCCGACCACTTCGAGCGCAGCCACGTCCCGGGCGAGCTGCCGGCGGTCCTGCCCGACGACTGGAAGGGTGGCTTCGTGCTGTTGTGGATCGTCTTCGTCCTGTCGTCTTTCCTCGACAACATCGCCGCGGCCATCATCGGCGCGACGCTCGCGAGCGCGGTCTTCCGCAAGCGCGTGCACATCGGCTACCTCGCCGCGATCGTGGCGGCCTCGAACGCGGGAGGCTCGGGAAGCGTGGTCGGCGACACGACAACGACGATGATGTGGATCGAAGGGGTGAGCCCACTCGCGGTTCTCGATGCTTACGTCGCGGCCTTCGTGGCGACCGCCTTCTTCGCCTTTTTCGCCGCGAAGCAGCAGCACGCCTACCAGCCGATCGTGAAGGACAGCGCCGCGAGCAATCGCGTCGACTGGGTGCGCCTGGGAATCGTCTTCTGGATCCTCGTCGCCGCGATCGGCGCCAACGTTTTCGCCAACCTCTACTTCAAGCGCGCGCTCGACGTCTTCCCCGTCATCGGTGCGGCCGTGTGGGTGGCCCTGCTTGTCGCCGCGCCCATCCGCCAACCCGACTGGAAGCTGCTCCCGGCGGCGTTCAAGGGGTCGGTTTTCCTGCTGGCGCTGGTGACCTGCGCCTCGCTCATGCCGGTGGAGCAGCTGCCGGTGGCCTCGTGGCAGAGCGCGCTCGGCCTGGGCTTCATCTCGGCGGTGTTCGACAACATCCCGCTCACGGCGCTCGCCCTCAAGCAGGGCGGCTACGACTGGGGGCTGCTCGCCTATGCCGTGGGCTTCGGCGGCTCGATGATCTGGTTCGGCTCGAGCGCTGGGGTGGCGGTCTCCAACCTGTTTCCGGACGCCAAGAACGTGGGCGCCTGGGTGAAGAACGGGTGGCACGTCGCCGTGGGCTACGTGCTGGGCTTCATCGCCTTCATGATGGTCCAGGGCTGGCATCCGACTCCGAAGCGCGAGCGGGGCGCCGAGGCCCCCGCCGCGGCGCACGCGCCCGCCGCGCAACAGCCGCCACGCGCAGGTATTCCCCATTGATACCATCGCTGCGGGGATGGGCGAGTGCGATTGTTGCCTTGAGGGGGCCCCGGGATTAGCATTAGCCACGCATCGGTCCATGGCCGGCGCGTCGTGCCGCCATCCAACAACACGCAATTCAAACCCAGAACAGCGAGGAGATCATCATGACTGACAAGCAAGCAGCCGTCGCGGACGCGCCCAAGCCCGTCACGCGGCGCAAGTTCCTCACTGGCGCGGCCGGTGCGGCCGGCGCCGCGGCGCTCTCGGCGCCGATGATCTCGGTGGCGCAATCGCCCATCGTGATCAAGATGCAGGGCTCGTGGGGCGCGAAGGACATCTTCAACGACATGGCCAACGAGTACGTGAAGCGCGTGAACGACATGTCGGGCGGGCGCCTTCGCATCGATTACCTCCTCGCCGGCGCGGTGGTCAAGCCCTTCGAGGTGATGGACGCGGTCGCCAAGGGCGTGCTCGACGCGGGCCACACGGTGCCGGTGTACTGGTACGGCAAGAGCAAGGTGGCCTCGCTCTTCGGCTCCGGCCCCATCACCGGCTGCGACGCGCAGCAGACGCTCGCCTGGATCTATCGCGGCGGCGGCCTGCAGCTCTACCAGGAGCTGCTCACCAAGCTGGGCCTGGACGTGGTCGGTTTCTTCGCGATGCCCATGCCGACGCAGCCGCTCGGCTGGTTCAAGAAGGCGGTGTCGAACGCGGGCCAGATGAAGGGCCTCAAGTACCGTACCGTGGGCCTCGCCGCGGATCTCATGCAGCAGATGGGCCTGCGCGTGACGCAGCTTCCCGGCGGCGAGATCGTGCCCGCCATGGAGCGAGGCGTGATCGAGGCCTTCGAGTACAACAATCCCACCTCGGACCTGCGCTTCGGCGCCCAGGACGTCGCCAAGAACTACATGCTCGGCAGCTACCACCAGGCGATGGAGTTCTTCGAGATCCTGATCAACAAGAAGAAGTGGGACGCGATGCCGAAGGACCTGCAGGCCATCTGGCAATACGGCGTCGAGGCCGCCAGCTCGGCCAACTTCTGGACCGCCATGGACAACTATTCCAAGGACCTCCAGGAGCTGATCGGCAAGCACAAGGTCAACGTGGTGCGCACGCCCAAGGGCGTTTTCCAGGACCAGCTCAAGGCCTGGGACGTCGTCAACAAGAAGCTGCAGGACGAGGATCCCTTCTTCAAGAAGGTGTGCGAGTCCCAGATGGCGTGGGCCAAGCGCGTCGCCTACTACATGTTCCTGAACGAGGCCGACTACCGCCTGGGCTACGAGCACGTCTTCAAGACCAAGCTTCCCACCTGATCGTCCCGCCGGGCCCGCAAGGGCCCGTTCGATTTGCGGGGGCGGCGCCTCGGCGCCGCCCCGGCGCGCATTCCTGCCGGTGAGCCATGACCAGGAAATTCATTTATGGGGTCGACCAGATCAGCAAGACGGTCGGGCACGCCTTCGCGTGGTGCATCATCATCCTCACCATCGGCACCTCCTATGAGGTGTTCGTCCGCTACCTGATGAACGCGCCCACGAGCTGGGCGTTCGATTTCAGCTACATCCTCTACGGTGGCCTCTTCTTCATGGCCGGGGCGTACACGCTCTCCAGGGGCGGCCACGTGCGCGCCGACATGTTCTCGCGCCTGTGGCCGGTGCGCTGGCAGGCCGGAATCGAGCTCTTCCTGTACATCACCTTCTTCTTTCCCGGGATCCTCTCGATGAGCATCGCCGGCTGGCACTACGCCTACGACTCCTTCCGCATCAAGGAAATGAGCATCAACAGCCCCATCGGCATCCCGATCTGGCAGATCAAGATGATGATCCCGATCGGCGCCGCGCTGCTCTCGCTGCAGGGCCTGGCGGAGGTGGCGCGCTGCATCCTCGCCTTGCGCGAGAACGAGTGGCCGGCACGCCTGCACGACGTGGAGGAGCTCGAGCAGCAGCTCATCAAGGACAAGGCGCTGCAGAAAGCCGTCGCCGCCGGGGGCACCCTGCCATGAGCGATCCCGCACTCGCCCTGGTGATGCTGGGAGTCCTGGTGTTCACCATCATGGTGGGCTTCCCGGTCGCCTTCACCATGATGGCTCTCGGCGTGGGCTTCGGGTACTACGCCTACTACCAGGCAGGCCAGGCGTTCTTCGACAACCGCGTCTTCTACCTCCTCACGCAGAACACCTACGGCGTGATGACCAACGACACGCTGGTATCGATACCGTTGTTCCTCATGATGGGATACATGGTCGAACGCGCCAACATCCTCGACCGGCTGTTCTACAGCCTGCAGGTGGCGGCTCGCCACGTGCCGGGAGCGCTCGCGGTGGCGGCTATCGCCACCTGCGCGCTTTTCGCGACCGCCACGGGCATCGTGGGCGCCGTCGTGACGCTCATGGGACTGCTCGCCTTCCCGCAGATGCTCAAGGCCGGCTACGACATCCGCTATGCCTCGGGTGCCATCTGCGCCGGCGGCTGCCTCGGAATCCTCATCCCGCCGTCGATCCTGCTCATCGTGTACGGCGCGCAGGCCGGGGTCTCGGTGGTGCGGCTCTATGCCGGCGCGCTCCTGCCGGGCCTGCTCCTCGCCGGCCTCTACATCCTGTACCTCGTAGTGCTTGCGTGGTTCAAGCCGCAACTGGCGCCCAAGCTGCCGAAGGAGCAGACGAACGTCTCCTTCGGCCGGACCATCCTGCTGCTGCTCACCTCGTTTTTCCCCCTCGCGATTCTCATCCTCTCGGTGCTCGGCACGATCATGTTCGGCCTCGCCACGCCGACCGAGGCCGCTGCCGTCGGCGCCCTGGGCTCGATCCTGCTCGCGCTCGGCTATCGCGCGCTCACCTGGTCGCGCCTCAAGGAGGCCGTCTACCTCACGGCGCGCACCTCCGCGATGGTCTGCTGGCTCTTCGTGGGCTCGGCCACGTTCGCGGCGATCTTCGCCTACCTCGGCGGCGAAGGCATCATCAAGGAGTTCGTGCTCGGCATGAACCTGTCGCCGCTCATGTTCATGCTGATGGCGCAGATCATCATATTCATCCTCGGCTGGCCGCTGGAGTGGACCGAGATCATCATCATCTTCGTGCCGATCTTCCTGCCGCTGCTGCCCCACTTCGGCATCGATCCCCTGATGTTCGGCATCCTCGTGGCCATCAACCTGCAGACCGCGTTCCTGTCGCCACCCATGGCGATGGCGGCCTTCTACCTGAAGGGCATCTCGCCGCCGCACGTGAAGCTGTCGCAGATCTTCGGCGGGTGCATGCCCTACGTGTTCATCGTGATCTTCTGCATGGCGGTCATCTACGTGTTCCCCGCCGTGGTCACCTGGCTGCCCAGTCTCCTCTACGACTAAAGCGGCCATGGATCCCACGCGCCTCAACTGGCTTTCCGCCGCGGACCTCGCGCGCATGATCCGCGACGGCGCGGCCACCTCTGAGGAGGTCGTCTCGGCCTGCCTCGCGCGCGTGCGCGAGGCCGATGGCGAGGTCCAGGCGTGGGCGTTCCTGGATCCCGAGCATGCGCTCGCCCAGGCGCGCATCCTCGACAACATGCGTCGCGAGGGCGGCATCCTGGGCCCGCTGCACGGCGTGCCGGTGGCCATCAAGGACATCATCGACACCACCGACATGCCGGCCGAGTGCGGCAGCGTGCTGCACGCGGGACGCCTTCCGGTGCACGACGCGACGGTGGTGGCCATGTTGCGCGCCGCGGGCGCCGTCATCATGGGCAAGACGGTGACGACGGAGTTCGCGATGTACTCGCCCGGCAAGACGCGCAACCCGCACAATCCCGGGCACACGCCCGGCGGCTCGTCGAGCGGTTCGGCAGCGGCGGTCGCGGCGGGCATGGTGCCGCTCGCGCTGGGTACGCAGACCAACGGCTCGGTCATCCGGCCGGCGGCGTTTTGCGGCGTCTATGGCTTCAAGCCGACGCACGGGCTCATCCCGCGCGGGGGCGTCATGCGGTTGTCGCGCGCGCTCGACCATGTCGGCGTGTTCGGCCGCACCCTCCAGGACGTGGCGCTCGCCTGCGAGCCGATCGTGGGCTTCGACGAGCGCGATCCTGACACGCGCCCGCGCGCGCGCATCCCGTTTCGCGAGGTGGCCGCGCAGGAGCCGGCGTTGCCCCCCTTGCTCGGCCTGGTGAAGACGGCGCTCTGGGATCGAGCCGATGCCGAAACGCGCGAGGCGTTCGAGGAGCTGGCGCAGGCGCTGGGCGATCGGCTGGTCGAGATCGAGATGCCGCAGACGACCCTCGCCGCCCTCGACATCCATCGCACCATCCTCGAAGCCGAGATGGCCGCGAGCCTCGCTTCGGAATACGACAACGGTCGCGACCGCCTGAGCGAATCGATCCGCGGACAGCTCGAGCGCGGGCGCAAGGTGGGCGCCTTCGAATACCAGAACGCGCTCGCGAGGATCCCGCTCCTCAACGCGGGCTTCGAGGAGATCTTCGAGCGCTGCGATGCGTTGATCACGCCGGCCGCGGCCGGCCCGGCGCCGCGCGGCCTCGAGTCCACGGGCGACCCCGCCTTCTGCACCTTGTGGACGCTTTGCGGCATGCCGGCGCTCAACCTCCCCGCGATGCGCGCCTCCAACGGCCTGCCGCTCGGGATCCAGATGGTGGGCCCGCGCAATGGCGACGCGCGCCTGCTGCGCACGGCGGCGTGGCTCGAGAGGCGGCTGGCCGCGGCATGAATCCCGAACATCTCGAGGAGCGCGCATGGCACTGAAAGTGATCGCGGCAATCCTGGGCATCTCGTTGATGCTCATCTACCTCGCGCCGGTGGTGCTCAAGCTTCGCGAGATCGAGCTCACCATCGTCGTCGTCGTGGGCCTGGGCATGATGCTGGTCGACCAGTGGCAGGCGCTCAAGTCCAAGGAGGACTGAGCTGGCGAAGGTCCTGATCACCCGGGCGATCTTCCCCGAAGTCCTCGCCTCGCTGTCGCAGCGCTTCGAAGTCGAGCACAACGCCGACGACCGGCCCTGGCCGCCCGAGGACGTCGCCCGGCGCGCTCGCGAAGCCGACGCGATCATGTCGACCGTGATGGACCGCATCGACGCCACGGTCATGTCGGCGGCCGCCTCGCTCAAGGTCGTCTCGAACATCGCCGTGGGGTACAACAACGTGGACGTGGCCGAGGCCACGAGGCGCGGCATCCGCGTGACCAACACACCCGGCGTCCTGGACGACACCACCGCGGACCTCGCGTGGGCGCTGCTCATGGCGGCCGCACGGCGCATCGCGGAAGGTGACGCCCACGTGCGCGCCGGCGATTGGAAGGTCGCATTCTCGGTCCAGGGTTTCCTCGGTGCCGACGTCCACCATGCCACGCTGGGCATCATCGGCATGGGGCGCATCGGGCAGGCGATCGCGCGGCGCGCGCGCGGCTTCGACATGCGCCTGACCTATCACAACCGCAAGCGCCTCGACGCGGCGGAGGAAGCGCGCCTGGGCGTGCAGTGGGTGGAGCGCGACCAGCTGCTCGCCCAATCCGATTTCGTCGTCGTGATGGTGCCCTACTCGCCGGCCACCCACCACCTCATCGGCGCCGCCGAGATCGCGAAGATGAAGCCCACCGCGATCCTGGTGAACGCCGCCCGGGGCGGTGTCGTGGACGATGCGGCGCTCGCCCAGGCACTGAAGGAAAATCGCATCGCCGGCGCCGGGCTCGATGTCTTCGAGGCAGAGCCCCAGGTCCATCCCGGTTACCTCGGCATTCGCAACGTGGTGCTCACGCCCCACGTCGGCAGCGCCTCGCGCGCGACGCGCCTTGCGATGTGCCAGAAGGCCGCCGACAACCTCACCGCGGTGCTCGAGGGGCGCGAGCCGGCGAATCCCGTGAACTGAAACCCGCCCCGGCGTGCGCCGGGGCATGCGAAGGAGGATGTATGTCAGCGAAAGTCGCGTTCATCGGCCTGGGCGTCATGGGATTTCCCATGGCCGGCCACCTGAAGGCCAAGGGATACGAGGTGACGGTGTTCAACCGCACCGGCGCCAAGGCCGAGGATTGGGTGAAGAAGCACGGCGGCAAGTCCGCGCCTACTCCCGCCGCAGCGGCGAAGGACGCCGACTTCGTGATGACCATGGTCGGCAACGACGACGACGTGCTGGCGGTGGTCACGGGCGCGGATGGCGTGCTTGCCGCCATGAAGAAGGGCGCGATCCTCGTCGACCACACCACCGCCTCGGCCGATGTCGCGCGCAAGGTGTTCGCGATGGCCAGGGAGAAGGGCGTCGACTTCATCGACGCGCCCGTCTCAGGCGGCCAGGCCGGCGCCGAGAACGGCAAGCTCACCGTGATGTGCGGCGGCGAGCCGGGACCCTTCGAGCGGGCCAAGCCGGTGATGGACTCCTATGGGCGCATGGTCACGCTGCTGGGGCCGGCGGGATCGGGCCAGCTCACCAAGATGGTGAACCAGGTCTGCATCGCGGGGCTCGTCCAGGGACTGTCGGAGGGCATCGCCTTCGCCGAGAAGGCCGGCCTCGATGCCGACCTCGTGCTCGACGTGATCTCAAAGGGCGCCGCGCAGTCGTGGCAGATGGAGAATCGCGGCAAGACGATGCACGCGCGCAAGTTCGACTTCGGTTTCGCGGTGGACTGGATGCGCAAGGATCTGGGCATCGCCATGGCGGAGGCGCGACGAAACGGCGCCAAGCTGCCGGTCACCGAGATCGTCGCGAAATACTATGACGAGGTTTCGAAGGCGGGCGGGAGCCGCTGGGACACCTCGTCGCTCATCACGCGGCTATAGGAGAACACCATGCCTTCCATGAAGCTCTACTACGGTCCGGGCGCCTGCTCGCTCGCCTCCCACATCACGCTGGAGGAGGCCGGCGTCCCCTACGAGACGCAGAAGATGAACCTGGCCGAGGGGGACCAGCGCAAGCCCGAATACCTGAAGCTCAATCCGCGAGGTCGCGTCCCCACGCTCGTTGTCGACGGCGAGCCCATCACCGAGAACGTGGGCATCATCAGCTACGTGGCCGGCGGCTATGCGGCGGGCAAGCTCTGGCCGAAGAAGACCTGGGACCAGGCGAAGCTCGTCTCGACCATGGCATGGCTGTCGAACTCGGTGCACCCTTCGTACACGCACCTCTTCCGGCCGGAGCGCTTCGTCGAAGGCGATGAAGCAAAGGAAGCGGTGAAGGCCAAGGCGCGCGAGTCGTTCTGGGGCTACCTGCAGGAGATCGACGGCCTGCTGGCGGGGCAGAAATGGTGCATCGCCAACATGTTCACTCCCGCCGATGCATACCTCATCGTCTTCTACCGCTGGGCCAACCGGCAGAAGATGCCGGTGCGCGAGCTCGGGAACTATTCGGCGCTGGTCGACCGCGTCCTGGCACGCCCGGCGGTGCAGAAGGTGATGGCCGACGAGGGCATCACGATGGATTGATCCGCCGTTGCCCATCCCCTAATGCCGGTGCCGCGTCCCCCGCGCCATCGAGTAATGCTCGCGCAGCAGGTCGCGCCCGAAGTCGCCCTCGTAGTCTCGCCATACCGAGTGGATGTGGTTGCCGCCGTCCTGCGAGGCGTCGTATTCGACGAGGAATTTCGCGCCCTGCACCCGGTAGTAGTGCCGCTTGCCCGGCTGGGTCTCGCCCGCCCAGGCGAAGCGGATGCCGTCGAAGGCCTCGGCCGCGCGGGCGAGGCGCGCCGCGCGCAGCTCGGGCTCGAAATTGTCGGCGTACACCTCGATCAGCTTTCGTAGCTGCGCCTTCTGGGCCTCGGTCATGGCGCGGGCTTCCAGCCCCCGGTCATCGATGGCCGCCACGCGGTCCCTGGCCCCCGTGACGATCTCGCCGTAGGTGCGCGCATCCACGATCGCTGCGCGTCGCTGCGCGGGGTCGAGCATCCCCAGCAGCTTTCGCGCCTCGTCCTCCTCGCCCGCGAGCACGCGCTGGCCCTGCTTCGGGCCCTTCGGAACGCGCGCCGGATTGGCGCCGAAGAAGGCGGGCGACGTGGCGATGGCATCGCCGCGCAACGTGAAGTTGAGCGAAAGGTGGTGGCCCTCGAAGCGCCATCCCCACGGCGCGCGCGCGTCCGGGGCGCCGAAAAGGACCACGAAATACTTCCCGGGATCGCGCAGCAGGCCGAAGGTCTCGAGCTCGCGCAGCACCAGCTCGAGCTCGATGACGTTCACGACCTTGCGGTGCCCCGCGACCGAGAGCGCGGTGCGCAGCAGGCGGTGCACGAGATCCCGCTGCGCGGCCGACAGTTCGGCGAACGAAAGCCCGGGACGCGGGCGCGGCGTGTAGTGCCAGTCGGTGCGACGATCCGAGGCGAAGGGCAGGACGAGCCTGGCGCGCGCGCCCTCGTCGACCGCGCCCACGAGGGCCTGGGCTTCGCTGCGCATCTTCGCGGCAACCGCGGGCATCTCGCGCGCGCCCGCGTGGAGCACGGCGAGCGTGGCGATCGACAGGAGCATGCGCGCGAGCATGGGATGATGATGCCATGGACCTCGAGCTCGACCACCTGGTCGTCGCGGCGCGAAGGCTGGAAGAGGGCGTGGCGTGGGCCGAGTCGCGCCTGGGCTCGGCCATGGGACCCGGGGGCAAGCACGACGCCATGGGCACGCACAACCGGCTTCTTTCGCTGGGACCGGGCCGCTTCCTCGAGGTGATCGCCGTGGATTTCCGCGCCCAGGCGCCGGCGCGCCCACGCTGGTTCAGCCTCGACGAGCCCGCGATGGCGCAGCGCCTGTCCCGCGGTCCCGCGCTGGTGCACTGGGTGGTTCGCAGCAGCGATATCGATGCGGCGCTCGGGGCATGCCTCGATGAGGTGCCGCCCGTGCTGGCGCTCTCGCGCGGCGAGTATCGCTGGCGAATCGGCGTTCCCGCGAGCGGCCACCTGCAGGCCGATGGAATCGTGCCCACGATGATCCAGTGGAGCGGCAAGCGTCCGGCGCAGGCCCTGCCCGAGAGCGGCTGCCGCCTCGAGTCGCTGGTGCTGCGTCACCCGCAGGCCCCTCCTGTGCTCGCCGCCCTGCGCGCCGCGGGATTGCCCGAAAGCGATCCGGTCGAAGCGTTCCCCGCAGGCCGCGGCCTGCAGGCGCGCATCCGGACCCCGCGCGGCATCGTGACCCTGGGCGAGGCCGCGGAATAAGCGCGCGCTGATATTGTTTACCAACCAGTGGACTACGACCTGATCGTGCCGTTCATCCCGAACCTGCGGCGCTACGCGCGCGCGCTCGTAGGTGATCGCGACGGCGCCGACGACCTGGTGCAGGACACGCTCGAGCGCGCGGTGCGCAAGTTCCACCTGTGGAAGCCGGGGGACTTGCGCGCGTGGCTCTTCTCGATCATGCACAACGTTTTCGTGAACCAGTTGAAATCACGCAAGGTCGCACCCGACGTGGAGCTGGACGAAAACATGGCCGCGCCGATACCGGGCGCCACCCGCGCGGACATCATGGACCTGCAGCGCGCTCTCGCGTGCCTGGCCCCCGAGCAGCGCGAAGTCGTGCTGCTGGTGGCGCTCGAGGACATGAGCTACGCCGACGTGAGCCGCGCACTGGGCATTCCGATGGGCACGGTGATGTCGCGGTTGTCGCGCGGCCGGGAGCGCTTGCGCCGCGCGATGGCTGGCGAGCCCGCGCGTGGCGAGCTCAAGGTGGTGTCGTGAGCCAGGACGAAGACGCCGTGTTCGCCGAGCAGGCGCGTTTGCTCAAGCGCCAATTCGACCCGGTCATGACCGAGCCCATCCCGGCGCGCATGTACCTGCGCCAGCCGCGGTGGATCGGCGCCACGCGCGCGGCCATCGTCTTCGCCGCCGGCATCGCGGTGGGCGCAGCGCCGGGATTGCTGCGCGACGCGCCGGCCACCGCCGCGCCCTCGGCCGCGGCCCAGGCGCAGGCGCTGCCGGTGAGAGCGGCGCGCGCCCACGCGATCTATGCCGCGGAGGTGCGCCACCCCGTCGAGGTCGAAGCGGCGCAGCAGGACCACCTGGTGAAGTGGCTTTCCAAGCGCCTCGGCACCGACCTCAAGGTGCCGCTGCTCACGACCGAGGGCTTCGAGCTGCTGGGCGGCCGGCTGCTTCCCGGCGCCGACGGCGCCCCCGTGGCGCAATTCATGTACCAGGATGGGGGCGGCAAGCGTCTCACCCTGTACGTGACGCGGCGTGCCCGCGCCGAGGCGCTCACGGCCTTCCGCTTCGCGCGGGAGGGCAACGTCTCGGTGTTCTACTGGATAGACCGCGACCTCGGCTACGCCCTCTCCGGCGACCTCGAAAAGCCCGCGCTTTCCCGCATCGCCACCACGGTCTACCGCCAGCTCGAGCCCTAGGCGCCCGGGTTACATCCGTAGCGGCGCCAACAGGCGCCCGCGGAAATGGGGCACATTGCGCCTCTCCAGCCCATTACCTTGCGGGCGATGCGGCGATGAAGAGCAACTCACCTCCCAGCGGGGGCGCCTGGCCCGAACCGCGCCTGCGCGCGCTCCAGGTCGAAGAGCTCTACCGGTTCGCCGGGCCGGCGGCGGCGTTCTCGTATTTCGGTGCCTTGCTCACGCTGGGCGTGCTCGTCCAGACCGGCGACAGCGCGCGCGGCGGCGCCTGGTTCATGTGGGCAACCGCGGTCACCCTCTTCCGGTTCGCCACGCTTTTCGCCTACCGCAGGCGCGATCCGCATTCGGACGCGGACTCGTGGGGCCGGCTTGTGATCGCCGCCAACCTGCTCGCCGGCATCCAGTGGGGAATCCTCGGCGTGATGCTGTTCCCCCCGGAACCCGCGTGGCGGCAGGTCTTCACCATGATGGTGATCACGTGCTTCGTGGGGGGCTCCCTCGGCGCCTACTCGGCGTTGCGCGGCGCGCACGAGGCGCTTTCCATCCCGGCCACGATCCCCACGACGATCTACGTGTTCTTCGTGCAGGACGGCGTGCATGGGCTCGCCGGGACCGCGGCGCTCTTCTTTTGCCTCGCGATCGTGTACTACGCGAAGAAACTCAACAGCAACGTGGTCGAGCGCTTCCGCCTCGAGATCGAGCGCGACGACCTGATCGAGCTCACGGCGCTGCTCAACGAGAAGCTGCAGCGCGAGAACCGCGACCTCGCCCACCGCGCCGCCGTGCGGGGCATGTCGGTGGAGAGCGCGCGCCAGCGGGTGGGGCGCCTCGAGTGGTTGTTCGAGTACTCGCCGCTGCCGCAGGTCGAATGCGACGGCGACGGCAAGGTCGTCACCTGCAACCTCGCGGCCGAGCGCCTCTTCGGCGTGGCGCACGAGCACATGGCCGGGCGCCCGTTCTCCGCCTTTCTGGCGGGACCGTACGCGAATGGCAAGGCGCTCGCCGGCGCGCGCGAGGCCGTCAACGTCGAGCTCGAGGTGCGTGGCGCCAGCGGCGAGGCGCATCCATGCACCGCGAGCTTCACGCCCCTGCCGGCTCCGGAGGGCGTGCGCCCCGGCTACGCGGTGATCCTCTCCGGGATCGCGGTACCCGCGGCGGTAAAATAGCGGCATTCCGCTCCCTCACGAAATCCTCACCGGCACGCTCGCCGCCGATCACCCGCGCATTGCCGCGCTGATGGCGTCGATCGAGGAGCGTGCGCGGGCCCGCCGCCCCGCCGATCGTGAGAAGGCGCTCCTCGCCGAGCTGGTAGAGCGCTCGCGCGGCCGCCTCGCATCCCGTCGCGCGCGCATTCCGGCCCCGGTGTTCCCCGAGGATCTGCCCATCGCGCAGCACCGCGACGAGATCGCGCGGCTGGTTCGCGAGCATCCGGTCACGATCGTGTGCGGCGAGACCGGCTCGGGCAAGACCACGCAGCTCCCGAAGATCTGTTTGGCGCTCGGCCGGGGCGCGGCGGGGCTCATCGGTTGCACGCAGCCGCGACGCATCGCCGCGAGGAGCCTAGCGCATCGCCTTGCCCAGGAGCTCGCCGGCGCCCCGCGCGGGTTCGTGGGCCACAAGATCCGCTTCCAGGACCGCACGCAGCCAGACACCGTCGTGAAGGTGATGACCGACGGCATCCTGCTCGCCGAAACGCACTCCGACCGCGAGCTGCGCGCCTACGACACGCTCATCATCGACGAGGCGCACGAGCGCAGCCTGAACGTGGACTTCCTGCTCGGGTACGCGAAGCGCCTGGCCGCCGCAAGGCCCGAGCTCAAGGTGGTGGTCACTTCGGCCACCATCGACACCGAGCGTTTCTCGCGCTTCTTCGACGGCGCGCCGGTGATCGAGGTCTCGGGTCGCACATATCCGGTGGAGGTGCGCTACCGGCCCGAGTACTTCGAGGCGCAGGACGAGGACGACGAGCCGGTCGATATGAACGAGGCGATCGCCAAGGCCGTGGACGAGATCGCGCGCGACAGCCGCACCGGCGACATCCTCGTCTTCCTGCCCGGGGAGCGCGAGATCCGCGAGGCGGCGGAGACGCTGCGCAAGCACCACCCGGCGAAGACCGAGATCCTGCCGCTTTTCTCGCGCCTGTCGGCCGAGGAGCAGGACCGCGTGTTCGAGCGCTCCGCCCACCGGCGCATCGTGCTCTCGACCAACGTGGCGGAAACCTCGCTCACGGTGCCGGGAATCCACTACGTGGTCGATACCGGCCTCGCCCGCGTGAAGCGCTACTCGCCGCGGCAGAAGATCGACCAGTTGCGCATCGAGCCGATCTCGCAGGCGGCGGCGCGCCAAAGGGCAGGGCGGTGCGGGCGCGTGGCGAGCGGCGTGGCGATCCGGCTCTACGCCGAGGAAGAGTTCGTCGAGCGGCCGGAATTCACCACGCCGGAGATCCTGCGGACCTCGCTCGCCTCGGTCATCCTGCGCATGGCGGCGCTCGAGCTGGGTTCGGTGCAGGATTTCCCGTTTCTCGAGCCACCGACGCCGCGGCAGGTCGAGGACGGCTACCGGCAGCTCTTCGAGCTGGGCGCGATCGACGTCCAAAGGAATCTCACCAGGCTGGGCGAGGAGCTGGCGCGCCTGCCGGTGGACCCGCGCATCGGTCGCATGCTGCTCGCCGCGCGCGAGTTCCATTGCGCCACCGAGATGATCATCCTCGCCGCGGCGCTGTCGATCCAGGACCCGCGCGACCGCCCGCAGGCGCTGCGCGAGCAGTCCGACCGCGCCCACGAGGAATTCCGCGACGACGCCTCGGACTTCGTGCAGCTGCTCAACCTGTGGAAGTTCTTCGACCACGAGTTCACCCACAAGAAGTCCAACCGCAAGCTCTACGAGACCTGCCGCGAGCATTTCCTCTCCTACGTGCGCATGCGCGAGTGGCGGGACCTCGCGGGACAGCTGCGCGAGATGGCGGGTGAGCTCGAATTGCGCGAGCACGAGAAGCCCGCCACCTACGAGCAGGTGCACCGCGCGCTCCTCACTGGGCTCATCGGCAACGTCGGCATGAAGGCGCTCGATGGCGACCACTACCACGGGCCGCGCGCGATGCAGTTCCACATCTGGCCCGGCTCGGGGCTGAAGAAGAACCGCCCGCGCTGGATCATGGCGGGCGAGCTGCAGGAAACCACGCGCATCTTCGCGAGGAACGTGGCGCGGGTCGAGCCCGACTGGATCGAGCAGGCGGCAGCCCACCTGGTGGAGCGGACGTACGCCGAGCCCCATTGGGACAAGGCCCGCGGCGAGGTCGCCGCCTATGAGACCGTGACGTTGCATGGCCTGGTGATCGTCGCGCGCCGCAAGGTGGGCTACGGGCGCATCGATCCCGCCCGCGCGAGGGAGATCTTCATCGAAGGCGCGCTGGTCGCCGGCGAGTTCGAGAGCCCGCACCCGTTCTGGGCCCACAACCGAGCGCTCGTGCGCGAGGTCGAGGAGCTCGAGCACCGCGCGCGGCGTCCCGATGTGCTGGTGGACGACAGCGCGATCGCCGCCTTCTATGCGAAGCACCTTCCTCCGGCGGTGCGCGATGCCCGCTCCTTCGATGCGTGGTATCGCGAAGCCTCGTCGAAGCAGCCGAAGCTGCTGCACCTCGCGCGCGAGGACCTCATGCGCCACGGCGCGGAGTCGGTCACCGAGGAGCTTTTCCCGCGCCACCTGCCGATGGGCGAAACGACTTTCCCGCTGTCCTACCGCTTCGACCCCGGCCATCCGCTCGATGGCGTCACCGTCAACGTGCCGCTGGCGCTGCTCAACCAGGTCGACGAGGCGCAGCTCGACTGGCTGGTCCCCGGCCTCATTCGCGAGAAGCTCGCCTGGACGATGAAGGCGCTGCCCAAGCGGGTCCGCACGCAACTCGTGCCGGTGCCCGAGCATGTGACCCGGTTCCTGGAATGGGCGAGGCCGGGCGAGCAGCCGGTGAGGGAGGCGGTGCTCGCCTACGCGTCGCGCGTGGTGGGCGAGCGCCTCGATGCCGACGTCTGGTCGAAGGACGAGCCACCGCCGCACCTGCGCATGAACATCCGCGTGATGGACGAATCCCGCCGGGAGCTCGCCATGGGCCGCGACTTGGGAGAGCTGAGGAAGCGCCTGGGTGAAGCGGCAACACTCACGCTCGCGAACGCCAAGCCGGGCATGGAGCGCGAGAACATCACCGCGTGGGACTTCGGCGAGCTGCCGGGCCAGGTGAGCTTCCGCCGCGGCAACCAGACCCTGACCGGCTACCCCGCGCTTTCGGCGCAGGCCGACCCGTCCGAGGCGGGGCGCGCAGGGGGCAAGGCCCTGTCGATCCGGCTCTTCGACACCCCCGATCGTGCGCGCGACGAGCATCGCGAGGGAGTAAAGGCCCTCATGGCCCTGGAGCTGAAGGAGCAGTTGCGCAACCTCGAGCGCGGCCTCCCGGGGTTCAACGCGATCGCCCTCAAGTTCCAGGCGACCATTCCGGCCGACAAGCTGAAGGCCGACCTCATCGCCGCGATCGTCGATCGCGCCTTCATCGGCGAGGACGAGCCTCCCCGCAGGCCCAAGGCGTTCGACGAGCAGAAGAAGCGCGCCAAGGCGAGGCTGCCGGCGGTGACCGAAGCGGCGCTGCGCCACCTGGCCGGCATCGTCGAGGCGAGCCAGCAGCTCGCGCAGTCGATCACGCAGAACGCCTCGCTCGGCCGGGTCGTGCAGGAGGTGAAGTCCGCGCGCGAGCGCCTCGTTTATCCCGGCTTCCTCGCGCGCACGCCCTGGGAGCGGCTGGAGCACCTGCCGCGATACCTCAAGGGGTATGCGCTTCGCCTGCAGAAGTACCGCGCGGGCGGTGCCGAGCGCGACCAGCGCCACGCCCCGACCGTGCAGGCCTTCTGGAACAATTTCGAGGCGCGGGCGAAGGCCGACCACGACGCCGGTCGCCGCGACCCGAAGCTCGAGGAGTTCCGCTGGCTCATCGAGGAGCTGCGCGTTTCGCTCTTCGCGCAGGAGCTGCGCACGCCGCTGCCGGTGTCCGCCAAGCGGCTCAACCGGTTCTGGGACGAGCACCTTCGCTAGAATGCCCCGATGATGGAAGAACTGCGCACCGCGGCGCGCATGGCGCACATCGAGCCCTTCGAGGTGATGGAGATCCAGACGCTCGCCCGCGCGGCCGAGGCCGCCGGCGCCGACGTGATCCACCTCGAGATCGGCGAGCCCGACTTGCGCACGCCGCAGCCCGTGATCGACGCGGCGAAGCGCGCCCTCGACGAGACACGGATGTACTACACCTCGGCGCTGGGACTGCAGCCGTTGCGCGAGGCGATCGCCGGGTTTTATCGCACGCGCTACGGGCTCGACATTCCCGCGAGCCGCGTGATCGTGACCGCGGGCTCGAGCGCTGCGTTGCTGCTCGCCTTCGGGGTGCTGCTCGACGAAGGCGACGAGGTGCTGCTGGCCGACCCCGGCTATCCCTGCAACCGCCATTTCATCCGCACGCTGGGCGCCGTGCCACGTGCGATTCCCGTAGGCGCGCAGACGCGCTACCAGCTGGACGCGGATCTCGCCCGGCGGCATTGGGGCGCGAAGACCCGCATGGCGATGGTGGCGAGTCCCGCGAACCCGACCGGCACGCTGGTCGCGCCCGAAGAAATATCCCGCCTCGCGGACCTCGCCCGCGAGCGCGGCGGCACGCTGCTCGTCGACGAGATCTACCACGGGCTCACCTACGGCCTGGATGCGCGCACCGCGGCCGAAGCCGGTGACGACGTCTACGTGGTGAACAGCTTTTCCAAGTATTTCCAGATGACCGGCTGGCGGCTGGGATGGCTGCTGGCCCCACCCGCGATGGTTCGAAAGATCGAGACGCTCGCGCAGAACCTGTTCATCTCGCCCTCGGCCGTGGCGCAGCACGCCGCGCTCGCCTGCTTCGAGCCGGCCACGCTCGCGCTGCTCGAGGAGCGCCGCGCCGAGCTCGATGCCCGGCGCCGCTACCTCGTGCCCGCCCTCGAATCGATCGGCTTTCGCGTGCCGGTCGTGCCGGAAGGGGCGTTCTACGTCTACGCCGACAGCTCGGCGGTGGCCGCAGACAGCTTCGCGTTGGCCCGCCGCATCCTGGCCGAGGCGCACGTGGCGCTCACGCCGGGGCGCGACTTCGGGCGGCACGAGCCCGAGCGCCATATCCGGATCGCCTATACGCAGCCGGTCGCGCGCCTGCAGGAGGCGATCGCGCGCATCGGCAAGCTGCTCGGGCGCAAGGAGGCTGCATGATCGCCGATGCGATCCTCGCTTACCTGCATTTCACCGCGATCTTCCTGCTCTTCTCGTTTCTCACCGCGCAGGCGATGCTTTTGCGCGCGCCGCTGGACGATCGCGGCATCCGGTTGCTCGGCCGCATCGACATCTTCTACGCGGTATCCGCGGTGGCGGTGCTGGCAACGGGCATGCTGCGCCTGGGCTTCGGCGCCAAGGGCGCCGATTTCCACCTTTCGCACTGGCCCGTCTACGCCAAGGTCGGCCTGTTCCTGGTCGTGGGCGTCATGTCCGTGAAACCCACGCTCGAGTTCATCGGCTGGCGCCGCGCGCTGGAACACGACCCGGCATGGAAGCTGCCCGCCGCCGCGCAGGGGGCGATGCGAAGGATCGTGATGCTCGAGCTGCACCTGGCCGCCCTGATCCCGGTTTTCGCCGTGATGATGGCGCGCGGGCTGGGCTACTCGTGACAAGCGTACGCAAGCTCGGGCTGCGCCTGCAGCCGCCTCGCCTCGAGCTGGCCGACGGACGCGCGGTGTTGCGCACCGCCCTGCGCGTCGAGTCGGCGATCGCCCTGGTGCCGCACCTGCGCCTGCAGCTGCCCGGCGCGCAGGGCAACTCGGCCGAAAGCCACTACATCGCCTGGCTTCCCCGCGGCGAATATCGCGTCGATGCGATCCTGCCGCGCGGCGTGCCGGCGGGCTCGGCGAGTTTCGCGCTCGAAGCCTGGCACCAGCGCGAGATGGCCTACGAGAAGGCGGACCGCGTCGAGGGCGAGGTGCAGGTGCCCCAGCCCGCTGCGGGCGCCCCCGAGGCCATCGGCTGGTCCGTGGAAGCGTTGCCGCCGGCCCCTCCCCTGTCGGAGCTGAGCTGGCGCAAGGGCCACTCCGACTGGTTCTTCCGCCATTTCGACCATGCGGGGCCCACGGTGATGAGCTACCTGCTCGGCGACTCGCCGCTGCTGCGCGGGCGCATCCTCGACGTCGGATGCGGCGATGGCATCACCGACTTGAGCATCGCGCTGCGCAGCGGCTGCCGCGAGCTCGTGGGGATCGATCCCTTCCGCGGCTACGAGCGCCTGCCGGGCATCGTGATGCAGAACCATCTGCCGCCCGACGTGATCCCCCGCAACCTGCGCTTCCTGCCGGAGAGCGGCAACGCGCTGCCGTTCGAGGACGACAGCTTCGACGTCGTGGTCTCCTGGGGCTCGCTCGAGCACATCGCCGGGGGCTACATGCAGTGCCTGCGCGAGATCCGCCGCGTGCTGCGCCCCGAGGGGCTCTTCTTCGTTCACCCCGGCCTCTACTATTCGAACTACGGCCACCACCTGGGCGAATTCAGCAGCGAGCCCTTCTTCCATTTGAAGAAACCGCTGGAAGAGGTTCGCCGCATCGTCTTCGAGACGCCGCCGAGCTACATGGACCGCTCGGGCGAGTTCGCGACGCCTGCGCAATACTGGCAGTGGTTCCGGGAGCTGAATCCGATCACGGTGGCCGGATTCGAGCAGGAGCTGCGCTCGCTCGATTTCCAGCCATGGCGCGTGGCCATCCGCACGGAGGGCCTGATCGAGTACACGCCCGAGATCGAGCGCTACCCGATGCAGGACCTCGCAACCGCCGAGCTCTACGTCTCCTGCGTGAACCGCAAGGCCCGCTCCTGATCGGCACCTAGCGCGCGCTCACGCGCCAGATCACGTTGCCCACGTCGTCGGCCACCAGCAGCGCGCCGCGCCTGTCGATGGCGACGCCCACGGGCCGACCTTGCGCCTTGCCCTCCGCGGTGAGGAAGCCCTTGAGCACTTCCACCGGCGGCCCGGATGGACGCCCGTCGCGAAACGGAACGAACACCACGTTGTAGCCGCTGTGCGGCCGGCGATTCCAGGAACCGTGCTGGCCCACGAAGGCGCCCTCCTGGAAGGCAGCGCCGAGCTTCGCCCCCTCGGCGAACGCGAGCCCCAGGGGTGCTACGTGGGCCCCCAGCGCGTAGTCGGGTTTCACCGCCTTGGCGACGAGGTCCGGCCGTGGCGGCTTCACCCTCTCGTCCACGATCTGGCCGAAGTAGCTGTATGGCCAGCCGTAGAACGCGCCCTCGGTCACCGAGGTGAGGTAATCCGGCACGAGGTCGCTGCCCAGCTCGTCGCGCTCGTTCACCACGGTCCACAGGCGACCGGTGCGCGGCTCCCAGGCGAGCCCGTTGGGATTGCGCAGTCCCGAGGCGAAGGTGCGCGTCGCACCCGTCTTCACGTCCACCTCCCAGACTTCGGCGCGGCCCTTCTCCTCCTCCATGCCGTGCTCGGCGACGTTGCTGTTCGACCCCGTGGTGGCATAGAGCCTGGTGCCGTCGCGGCTGGCGAGGATGTTCTTGGTCCAGTGGTGGTTGCGTGGCCCGCCGGGCAGAGCGGCCACCCGCGTGCCGGCGGCTGTGATGCTCGTCTGCCCCGGCGCATACGGAAAGCGAACGATGGCATCGGTGTTCGCGATATAGAGGTCGGAGCCCACGAGCGCCATGCCGAAGGGGGAATTCAGGCCCTGCAGGAAGACGGTTCGCAACTCCGCGACGCCATCGCCGTCGGCATCGCGCAGCAGCGTCACGCGGTTGGCGCTTTTGGGACCCGCGCCCGCTTTCTTCATGAACATCTTCATGAAGAACGCCTTGATGCCCTTGCTGTCCTCCGGGCGCGGCGGGGCGTTGGTCTCGGCCACCAGCACGTCGCCGTTGGGGAGCACGTGCAGCCAGCGCGGGTGGTCGAGGCCGGTGGCGAAGGCGTTCACCTGCAGCCCGGCCGCCGCGATGGGCTTGCCGCCCGCCGGCCAGCCCGTGGCTTGCGCCACGTTGACCGTGGGAAAGACGGAGCGCGTGGGCGGCGGCAACGTGGGGCTGGGGCCGGTGTCGGCGCCCGCGGGCAGGCGCGACATCTCGGAGCACGCGGTGGCCAGGAGCGTGGTCGCGGCGACGGCGACGAGGCAAGAAGGGCGCATGCGGGCCTCCGGCTTCAAAGGCGCTTTGACGCGCCCATGGCCTCGCGCGTTCAGCCTACTTGCAGGCGCCGGCGCGCTGGCGCGTGAAGAGCGCGCGATGGAAGGGCGAGTACTTCCTGTCGATCGCCTGCAGGCGCACCTTGTCGCCCTCGAGGTGGAGGTTTACCTGCCGGGGAACGCCGGCGGCGTAGCCGTTGATCCGCCCTTCGAACTCGCGCTTGTCGTCGCCTTTCGTGAGCTCGCCGCGGAAACGCTGGAACTCCTGCGCGAGGCGCAGCGTTGCCCCCTTCGCCTTGCCGGTGCCGCACCAGCCGCCCTGGAAACGCGCGGGCACGATCCAGAGGTGCAGCTTGCTCGACTTGTTCACGCCGACGGACTTGTCGGGCGCGGGCACGGTGATCACCCTGTCGGGCTGCCATTCGGCCATGTCCCAGTCGTGGGAGACGATGCGCGTGCCCGGCCGCAGCCGCAGGATCTTCGGGCGCAGCTGCAGGTTCGCTTCCGGCAGGAGGTACATGGTGACCACCGAGGCGGGCGACAGGTCGGTCTGGAAGAGGTCCTGCTCCCGGAAGAGCGCGCGCGTGGCCACGCCTGCGGCGCGTGCATTCTCGCGCGATTTCGCCACCAGGTCGGGAACGATCTCGATGCCGAGTCCGCGGGCGCCGAAGCGCCTGGCGGCGGTGATGACGATGCGCCCGTCGCCCGAGCCCAGGTCGATCACGTAGTCCTCGGGGCCCACGTTGGCGAGCTGCAGCATGGCGAGCGTCACGTTGTCGGGCGTGACCACGAAGGGCACTTCGTCCGCGCGTGCGGGAAGGAATGCGAGGAGGAAGGCGGCGAGGAGTGCGAAGGCGTGTTTCATGTCGCCGGAAAAGGTATCACGGCGCCGCGGGCCCCTTGAGCTCCACGGTGTTGCCGTCGGGATCGGAGAGGTAGAGCGAGGGACCGCGCCCCTCGGCGCCGAAGCGCTGCGCGACCTCGCCCGCCTCGAGCCCGTGCCCGCGCAGGTGATGGCGGATGGCCTCGATATTGAAGGGCTCGATGCGCAGGCACAAGTGGTCCATGTTGCGTCCCTCCGCGCCGGGGGGCGCTCCGCCCGCGCGGCCCAGCTTGCCGTCCACGGGCACGAGGTCGATGAGCGAACGGCCCGCGCGCAGCTGCACGAGGCCCAGCTCCTCCTGGCGCCGCTCGACGGTGCAGCCGAGCGCGCCGCAGTAGAACGCGAGCGCGGCATCGAGCGAGGCCACGCGCAGCACGACGTGGTCGATCCCGTGAAGGGAGAACGGCAGGGCCATCAGCTTCGTTCCCAGGGAGGCGTGCCTGCGAAGCGCTCCGCCAGGAAATCCACGAAGGCGCGAACCTTGGGAGGCACGTGCTCGCGCTGTGGGTACACGGCATGGATGCCGATCGCCGGAAGGCGGTAACCGGTGAGGATGCGCGTGAGCTTGCCGCCGCGAATCGAACGCGCGACATAGAAGCTCGGCGTCATCAGGATGCCCATGCCGGCGAGCGCGGCCTCGGCTTCGACGATGCCGTTGTTGGCGCGCAGGTTGCCGTTCACCGGCACCGCGATCTCGCGGCCGTCGGGCGAGGTGAAGCGCCAGATGTTCGCCGTGGAAAGGTACGAGTACAGCAGGCAGTTGTGGCCCGCGAGGTCCTCGGGCAGCTCGGGCTCCCCGTGCTGGGCGAGGTAGGAGGGCGCCGCGCACACCACCATCTGTGCGCTCGATAGCTTGCGCGCCACGAGCGTGGAGTCGGCCAGCGTGCCGATGCGCACCGCCACGTCCACGCCTTCCTCGACCAGGTTCACGAACCGATCGTCGAAGACCAGCTCGAGGCTCACCGCCGGGTGCAGGCGGGAGAATTCCGCGATCAGCGGGCCGAAGTGGAGGATGCCGAAGGACATCGGCGCGCTCACCCGCAGGCGCCCGCGCGGGGCCGATTGCAGCCGCGCGATCGCCGCTTCGGCCTCGTCGATGCGCTCGAGCGCCCCGCGGCTCGCCTCGAAGAGCGCCGCCCCGGCTTCGGTGAGCGAAAGGCGGCGCGTGGTGCGCTGCAGCAGGCGCGCTCCGAGCCGGCCTTCCAGCCGCGAGACGTACTTGCTCACGACCGCGCGCGAGAGCTCGAGGTCGTCGGCGGCGAGGGTGAAGCTGCCGCGCTCGACCACGCGCACGAAGACGGCGATGTCGGTCAGGTTTTCCAAGGAAGGGTCGTCCGCGGCCGCCATGATAAGCCGTACACTGGAACGGCTACCAAACGATGGAGGGCGTGGTGAAGAAGACCTATCGCGGCAGCTGCCACTGCGGCCGGGTTCGCTTCGAGGTGGACACCATCCTCGACGAGGTGCGCTCGTGCGACTGCTCGATCTGCCGCCGCCGTGGGGCGCTCACGCACCGCGTGGACGAAGGCGACCTGCGCCTGCTCACTGCGCTGGAAGATCTCTCTCTCTACCAGTGGAACACGAAGACTGCGAAGGACTACTTCTGCCCGCAGTGCGGCATCCTGCCCTTTCGCCGGCCGCGCACCGCGCCCGACAAATGGGCGATCAACGCGCGCTGCCTCGAGGACGTGGACCTCGCGGCCATTCCGGTGAAGCCGGTCCACGGGAGCAAGCTCGATGTCGCGTGAGCCCCCGTTCATGCTCGACGGGGCGCGTGTCGTGGCCTATGCCGAGCTCGATGCTTCCCGCGCGAGCCGCTTCAGCTCTGCCGTCGTGGCCGGGGTGACCCTGGATCCGGGCCAGGTGGCCGGGCTGGTGATCGCCGAGAACCTCGTGGACGGGGGGCTTTTCATGCTCCACTGCAACCGCGATTGGGAGACCATCGCCGCGGCCGGCTACGCGACCGAGCAGGATGCCCGCGAGTCTGCGGAGCATGCCTATGCCGGCGTGGCGATCGGCTGGCGCGCCTATCGCGAGCTCACACCGGAGGAGCGCCAGGAAGTGGAGACCACACGGGCCTTCCTGCGCGAGATCGCCGAGGAATTCCGCGATCCCTGAGCAAGGCGATTGGTCCGGCCGCGTGAACAATGTGGTGCCGCCAGCCCCGCTGATCGGTGCCCGTCCGGTCCCTACGATGCGAGTGCGTTCCAACCACTCACACGAAAGGACCCGAAAAATGAATTACGACTTCGACGCCGCCAAGGCCTACTTCACGCAGAAGGCCGCGGCCACCACCGGACCGCACGAGCTGCTGGGCCAGATCGATCGCAAGGAGGACATCGTGATCGTGGATGTCCGCTTCCCGTCGGACTTCCGCACCGCGCACATTCCGGGCGCGATCAACCTGCCCAAGGGAAAGTGGCACGAGCCGAAGGGCCTGGCGAAGGACAAGCCGAACGTCCTCTACTGCTACAACCAGACCTGCCACCTGGCCGCCGAGGCGGCGCTGCAACTGCTCGCGCTCGGCTATCCGGTGGTCGAGATGGAAGGTGGCTTCGCCACCTGGGAGGCGAACGGCTACACGATCGAGGCGGCCGCGCCTCGCGCGGCGTAAGGAGGCGCCATGATCGACTCCAGGACCGCGCCCTACGGGGCGCTTGTGCTGCGCACGGCGCTCGGCGTGATGTTCATCGTGCACAGCGTCTATCTCAAGCTGGTGGTGTTCACGCTGCCTGGGACCGTGAAGTTCTTCGAGTCGCTGGGCCTTCCGTCGGTCGCGGCGCACGCCACGATCGCCGCCGAGGCGCTCGGTGGACTCATGCTGGTCCTCGGCGTGAAGACGCGCTGGGCGGCAGCGGCGTTGCTGCCCGTGCTCCTCGGGGCCACCTGGGTGCACTGGAAGAACGGTTGGCTCTTCACCAACGCGGGCGGGGGCTGGGAATATCCGTTGTTCCTCGCCGCCGCTGCAGTCGTCCAGGCGCTCCTGGGCGATGGCGCACTGGCTGCGGGGGGGCGGCCAAGGGCTGCTTGACCCCCGGGCGGCGGGCTCCCAGAATCGGGTTCGAGGGCGCCGTCCGAGCGCCCCCCCAACCCTTATCCCGGAGGAGTCCCATGAAGCTCGCAACACAACTCAAGCTGGGCGCTGCCGTCGTCGGCGCCCTTGCCGTGGCCCTGCCTGCCGCAGCCCAGCAGGTGACCCTGATGACCGGCCCGCAAGGCGGCTCGTGGGTCCCGCTGGGTGGCGCCCTCAAGAACATGTGGGAGAAGGCAGTCCCGGGCCTGAACATCCAGGCCACGCCGGGCGCCGGTATCGCCAACGTGCGCGGCGTGGACGAAGGCAAGGCGCAGATCGGCTTCGCCAATTCGTCCACCACCGTGGACGGGATCGCCGGCCGCGCCCCGTATCCGAAGAAGGTCACCAAGGTCTGCCAGGTGGCGAACCTGTATCCCCAGTACTTCCAGGTGGCGGCGCTCGCTGACGCCAAGATCAATTCGTACGCCGACCTCAAGGGCAAGGCGCTGGTGACGCAACCCAAGGGCAACACGGCCGAGATCCTCACGGACACGGTGCTCAAGCTGAACGGCATGAGCTACCAGTCGCTCGCCAAGGCCAACTTCCAGGCCTCGTACACCGACGCCGTGTCGATGCTCAAGGACGGCCATGCGCAGGTCATGACGCTCGGCACCACGGCGCCGGCCTCGGCGGTGATGGACCTGGCTTCCGCGCGCGACGTGAAGCTCGTGCCGGTGGACGACAAGACGATGAACGAGCTGAAGAAGCAGAACCCCGGTTACAACAAGCTCGTCATCAAGGCGGGCACCTATCCCAAGCAGGACAAGGACGTGCCGGTCATCGGCTACTCCACGCACATCGTGGCAGCATGCGATTTGCCCGAGGACACGGTCTACAAGATGACCAAGGCGATGGCCGAGAACGTGGACACCATGGCCGCCGTGGTGAAGCCGATCGCGGGGCTCACGCCGAAGGACATGGCCGTCGACATCGGCGTGCCCTTCCACAAGGGAGCCGCCAGGTTCTACAAGGAAAAGGGCGTCTTGTAAGAGCGGGTTTCCAACGAGCTGAAGCGAGCGGGGCGGCCACGGGCCGCCCCGTTTCGCGCAACCACCGAGGCACCCGAATTGTCCGAATCCGCCGCAGCACCGGTTGTCTCCGACGAGAAGGCCGCGACCGCCCCCCAGGCGCGCGCGCTCGCCTGGACGGTGATGCTGGTCGCGGTGGCGATGTCGTTGTACCACATGTATGTCGCCGCCTTCGGGCCCCCCGAAGCGCTCATCTTCCGCGGCACTCACCTGCTGTTCGCGCTGACCCTCGTCTTCATCCTGTATCCGCTCGCGCCGCAGCGCTCGCCCTGGTGGCGCCTGGTGGACGCGGCGATCCTCGCCGCCGGCTGGGCGATGGTGCTGCACATCTTCATCAACTACGACTACTTCATCAATCGCATCATCTACATCGACGAGCTCACCGCCTGGGACAAGCTCTACGCGGTGGTCTCGGTGCTCGTGATCCTCGAAGGCACGCGGCGCGTGATCGGCTGGGCCCTGCCGCTCACCGCTATCGCCTTCCTGGCCTACGCGATTTTCGCCACCAACGTGCGCATGCCGGTGCTGATGGAGCAGCTCTACTTTTCGACCGAAGGCATCTTCGGCTCCACGCTGGGCGTGTCGGCGAGCTACGTGATGCTGTTCGTGCTCTTCGGCGCGTTCATGGAGAAGAGCGGCACCGGGCAGCTCTTCATGGACTTCGCGATGTCGCTCACCGGCCATACCGCGGGCGGCCCCGGCAAGGTGTCGATCGTCTCCTCGAGCCTTTTCGGCACGGTGTCCGGAAGCGCCGTCGCCAACGTGATGGTCGATGGCCCGATCACCATCCCCCTCATGAAGCGCACCGGCTTCCGCCCCGCCTTCGCCGCGGCGGTGGAGTCGGTCGCCTCCACCGGCGGGCAGATCATGCCGCCGGTGATGGGCGCCGCGGCCTTCGTGATGGCGGAGTTCCTCGCCGTGCCGTACGCGCAGGTGGCGCTCTGGGCGCTGGTGCCGGCCATCCTGTACTACGTGGGCCTTTTCTACGCCGTGCATTTCGAGGCCAAGCGCTACGGACTTGCAGGCGTGCCCAAGGACCAGCTGCCGAAGTTCTCGCGGGTCATGTACGAGCGCGGGCACCTGTTCGCCCCGATCCTCATCGTGCTGGTTGGCCTCATCCTCGGCTACTCCGCGCCGCTGTGCGCGCTCGCCGGGGCGCTGGCCTGCCTGCCCGTGGCGATGATGCGCCGGCTCACCCGCGTGGACATCAGCTGGGGAAGCATCCTCGGCGCGCTGGTCGATGGCGCCAAGAACACGCTCGCGGTGGCCATGGCGTGCGCCTGCGCCGGAATCGTCATCGGCGTGGTGACCATCACCGGCCTGGGGATCGTCTTCACGCAGTTCGTGATCGCGCTGTCGCAGAACTCGCTGGTGCTGGCGCTCATCCTCACCGCCATGGCCGGGATCATCCTAGGCATGGGCATGCCGACCACGCCGGCCTACATCGTGATGGTCTCCCTGCTGGTGCCGGCGATCATCAAGCTGGGCGCGGTCACGCCGGCCGCGCACATGTTCGCGTTCTATTTCGCGATCCTCTCCGCCATCACTCCGCCGGTTGCGCTGGCGGTGTTCGCCGCCGCGGGGCTCGCGAAGGCCAACATGTGGGAAGCGGGCTACGAGGCGGTGCGCCTGGCCGCGCCGGTGTACATCATCCCCTTCATGTTCGTGTACGAGCCGGCGCTGCTCACCATCGGCGATCCGGTGCTGATCGGCTGGCGCTTCGTCGCCTCCTGCGTGGGCGTGATGGCGTTCGCCGCCGGGCTCTCCGGCTACCTGCTGCGCGATTGCCGCATGTGGGAGCGGGTCGTGCTGGTCACCGCCGCGATCCTCCTGATCAAGCCGGGCGTCATGACCGACATCATCGGGTTCCTGTTGCTGCTCGGGATCGGGGTGCTGCAATGGAGCTCGCGGCCCCGGGCCGTGGCGGCGAGAACCGAAGGCGCCGCCGGCGGTCGTTAAGCCATGGAAATGCTGCAGACGGTAGTGCTGGCCGCGCTACTCGCGTGGGCGAGCGGGATCCGCCTGTACCTCGTGGTCTGCGCGGTGGGCGCCCTGGCCCACTTCGGCTACGTGGACCTGCCCGCCGGGCTCAAGGTGCTCGAGCACCCGTGGGTCATCGGCGCCTCGGGCTTCATGCTGGCCATGGAGTTCCTGGTCGACAAGGTGCCAGGCCTGGACAGCCTCTGGGACGCGGTGCACACCTTCATCCGCATCCCGGCCGGAGCGCTGCTGGCCGCGGGTGCCACCGGCGACACGTTCACGGTGCTCACCGTCGTCGCGGGCCTGCTGGGCGGCACCATCACGGCGGGGACCCACTTCACGAAAGCCGGCAGCCGCGCGGCGATCAACACCTCGCCCGAGCCGGTCTCCAACTGGGGCGCCTCGTTCAGCGAGGACCTGCTCGTGATGGGAGGCATCTGGACCGCGCTCTTCCATCCGGTGGTCTTCCTCGTCCTGCTCGGGATGTTCATCGTGCTGATGATCTGGCTCATTCCGAAGCTCTGGCGCGCCATCCAGGCGGTCGTGGGCGGGCTGCAGCGCGCCTTCGGCTCGCGCTCCGTCGCTTCGCCGTAGGAAGCCACCGTGGACAAGGCGGGGCGAGGCCATCGCCCTCAAGGCATCGGCGAAGGCAACGCGGTCGAAGATGGCCGCCGCTTGGCGGCTTCCGGCAGGCTCGCCTCGCGATGATCTTCGCGCTCGACATGGACGACGGCCGCGTCCTCGCGTTCGCTTCCGAAGACGAGGCCGTGGCGCACTGCAAGCCGGTCGATGTGCAGGATGGCTACTGGCGCTTCTACGACGACGACGGATCGCCGCTCGAGCCGAGGTTTCCCGCCGTGCCCGGCGAATCCGCACCGGTGCCCCGCGCCTTCTGGCTGGAGCGCGCCATGTCCGGGCTGTGGCTGCAGGAAAGGCTCGAGAAGGTCACCCAGGTATCGGGAGGCGATATCAACAGCCTCGATGCGCTCTCCGGCACGTTGAAAGCCAATCGCGCGCGCCGCGTGGCGCGAGACCGATTGCGCCGCTAGTCGGGCCTGGCGGCCTACGCCAACTGAGGCGCCGCGCGCTTCACCTCGACCGGGACCCAGCCTTCGTGGATGCCGTGGCAGGCGACGGAAGCGCCCTCGTACGGCGCGAGCGGCGGCACCTCCACCCGGCACTTCTCGCGCGCGTGCGGACAGCGCGGGTTGAACGTGCATCCCGAAGGAGGATCGAGCGGATTCGGCACCTCGCCCGCCACGGGCGTGCGGGCCTTTCCCGACATGGTGATGTCCGGAATCGCGCTTTCGAGCATGCGCGTGTAGGGGTGCAGGGGCCGGTCGAAGAGCAGCTTGGTCGGCGCGATCTCCACGATGCGCCCGAGGTACATCACGCCCACGCGGTTGGAGATGTGCGAGACCACCGCCAGGTTGTGCGAGATGAAGAGGTAGGTGAGCCCGTGCTCGCGCTGCAGGTCCTTCATAAGGTTGAGGATCTGCGCCTGGACCGAGACGTCGAGGGCGCTCGTGGGCTCGTCGCAGACCAGGAACTCTGGATTCGAGGAGAGCGCGCGCGCGATGGAGATGCGCTGGCGTTGCCCGCCCGAGAACTCGTGCGGATACTTTTCGCTGTCCTGCGGGGACAGGCCCACGTCGGAGAGCAGCTCGCCCACGCGCCGGGAGAGCGCGGCCTTGTCGGTGATGAGGCCGTGGCTCACCACCGGCTCGGCCACGATGCGTCCCACGCGCCAGCGCGGATTGAGGCTCGCGTACGGGTCCTGGAAGATCATCTGGAAACGCCGCCGCATCGCCAGCATCTCGGTGCGGCCCCTGATGCGCGCGAGGTCCACGCCGTCGAAGACGATCGAGCCTTGCGTCGGCCCGTAGAGCCCGCAGATGAGCCGCGCCACGGTGGACTTGCCGCAGCCCGATTCGCCGACCAGCGACAGCGTCTCGCCGCGGTTGATCTCGAACGACACCCCGTCCACCGCCTTGAGGACCTGGCGCGGTGCGCCTTCTATCACCCGGTTGAGCCACGGACGCGATACGTCGAAGGACTTGGCGAGGTCCCGCACCGCGAGCAGGACCTCGCCGCGAACCGCGCTCGCGCCTTCAGCCATGCACCGCCCCTTCGCTCCAGCCCGGCTGCGCCCCGGGAGCCGGCCGCTGCGGCTCGTGCAGCCAGCACGCGGCACGCGTCTTGTTGGCCGGCAGCAACACCGGGCGATCGACGCGGCACCGGTCGAAGGCGCGTGGGCAGCGCGGATTGAAGGCGCAGCCCGGCGGGATGGCGTTCAGCCGCGGCATCGAGCCCTCGATCTGCGGCAGGCGCTCGACTTCCTGGCCGACCGCCGGAATCGACCCCATGAGGCCGGTGGTGTACGGATGCTGCGGGTCGTGGATCACCTGCTGCACCGGGCCGATCTCGACGATGCGCCCGGCGTACATCACCGCCACCCGGTCCGCGGTTTCCGCGATCACCCCCATGTCGTGCGTGACCAGCATGACCGACGTCCCGTGCTCGCGGCACAAACGCTTCAGGAGCTGGATGATCTGGGCCTGGATCGAGACGTCGAGCGCCGTCGTGGGCTCGTCCGCGATGATGAGGCGGGGGTTGGCGCAGAGGGCGAGCGCGATCACCACGCGCTGGCGCATGCCGCCGGAGAACTGGTGCGGGAAGTGGTCGATGCGCCGCTCCGGCGCGGGAATGCCCACCTCCCCCAGCAGCTCGACCGCCCGCGCACGCGCCTGCGCGGCATTCATGTCGAGGTGCGCCTGGATCGTCTCCACGATCTGGCGCCCGACGGTGTAGAGCGGATTGAGCGAGGTGAGCGGGTCCTGGAAGATCGCGCCGATCCTGCGCCCTCGGATCCTGCGCATCTGCTCGGGCGGCAGGTTGTCGATGCGGGCGCCCTCGAGCAGAACCTGTCCGCCCGCCACGCGCCCCGGCGGCTCGAGCAGCCCGATGATGGCGGTGCCGGTGATCGACTTGCCGGCGCCGGACTCGCCCACGACGCCCAGCACTTCCCCCGGCGCGATCTCGAAGCTCACGTCGTCCACGGCCACCAGCGTGCCGCGCCGCGTGTTGAACTCGACGCGGAGATTGCGAACTGCGAGCAGCGGGGCGGGGTCAGGCCCCGGTGTTGCCGTCATTTATTCGAGGCGAGCTTGAATTTGCTCTCGCACTCCCCGAGGCGCTCCGTGCTCTTCACCACCGGCACCCACTTCTGGCTCGCCGAATTCTCGAGCTTCGCCGCCACGTTGTAGCGCACGCAAGGCCGGGTCTCGAGGTCGAAGGTCTGCTGCGTCGCGAGGTGGAAGCCCCTGCGCGGCGGCAGGTCGACCGTGACCTTGTGTTTGCCGGGCGCCACCACAGCGCGGTTGTCCGGCATCGCGTTCTCGCCATCCACCCGGTTGACGATCACGCGGCGCAGGTGGATGTCCGCCCCGGGAACGTCGTAGGTGGCGATGATCGAGTAGGGCTGGTCGAACGGTCCGGCGGCGGCGGATGTCGCGGCCAGCAGCAGGAGAAGGGAAAGCTTCTTCATGGAGTCCTCCATTCAGCGCAGTTTCGGATTGAGGGCATCACGCAGCCAATCCCCGAGAACGTTTATGGCCAGCACCAGGATGACGAGGGCCGCGCCCGGGAAGACCGTGATCCACCATTCGCCCGAGAAGAGGAAATCGTTGCCGATGCGGATCAGGGTGCCGAGCGAAGGCTGGGTCGGTGGAACCCCCACGCCCAGGAAGGAGAGCGAGGACTCGGTGATGATCGCCGCGCCGATCTGCAGCGTGGCGATCACGAGCACCGGCCCCAGCACGTTCGGCAGCACATGCGTGAACATGATCTTGAGGGGATGGCGACCGATCACGCGGGCCGCCTGCACGTATTCCTTGTTGCGCTCCACCAGGGTCGAGCCGCGCACGGTGCGCGCGTACGACACCCAACCCGAGAGCGCGATGGCCAGGATGAGCACGTAGACCGCGAGCTGGTCGTGCATTTCCTTGGGCAACGCCACGCGCGCCACGCCGTCGATCAGGAGGGCGATGAGGATGGCCGGGAAGGAGAGCTGCACGTCGGCCACGCGCATGATGAGCGCGTCCACCTTGCCCCCTACGTAGCCGCTCACCAGGCCCAGTGTCACGCCGATGATCATCGCGAAGAAGGTCGCCACCAGCCCGATCAGCAGCGACATGCGGGAGCCGAAGATGATGGTCGAGAGGACGTCGCGTCCCTGGTCGTCGGTGCCGAGGAAGTAGTTCGGATTGCCGCGCTCGGCCCACGCGGGCGGGGTGAAGGCGTCCAGGAGGTTGAGCGTGCGCAGGTCGAACGGGTTGTGCGGCGCCACCCAGGGCGCGAACACCGCGGCGAGGATGCACACCAGCGTGATCACGGCCGCCACCATCACCAGCGGCGAGCGCTTGAAGGCGTGGAAGATGTCGCTGTCGAGGAACCTCGCGAAAGCGGTGGGCGAGACCGCCGCGACCACTTCGGAGGGATCCTTGGGCAGCGCCTCGCTGCGGGTCTGCGCCATCAGTGCCCCCCGCCGCCCGGCCGCTCGGCGCGCAATCGCGGATCGACCGCGTAATAGAGCATGTCGACGATGAGGTTGATCACCACGAAGATGAGCCCGATCAGGCACAGGTACGCCGCCATCACCGGGATGTCGGCGAACTGCACCGCCTGGATGAAGAGGAGCCCCATCCCCGGCCACTGGAACACCGTTTCCGTAATGATGGCGAAGGCGATGATGGAGCCCAGCTGCAGCCCCGTGATGGTGATCACCGGCACCAGGGTGTTCTTCAGCGCATGGCCGAAGTGCACCGCCCGGTTCGACAGCCCGCGCGCGCGCGCGAAGCGGATGTAGTCGGTGCGCAGCACCTCCAGCATCTCCGAGCGGACGAGGCGCTGGATCAGCGTCATCTGGAAGAGGCCGAGGGTGATCGACGGAAGGATGAGCGCCTTCAAACCGGACGCGGTCAGCAGGCCGGTCGTCCACCAGCCGAGCTGCACGACCTCGCCGCGACCGAAGGACGGCAGCCAGCCGAGCTGCACCGAAAAGACCAGGATGAGGAGGATGCCGATGAGGAACGTCGGCAGCGACACGCCCGCGAGCGAGACGGCCAGCAGGACCTGCGAGAACCAGGAACGCGGCCGCAGCGCCGTGTACACGCCCATCGGCACGCCGGCGAGCAGCGCGAAGAGTGCGGCGACGAGCGACAGCTCGAGCGTCGCTGGAAGCCGGTCCGAGATGAGGCGGGACACCGGTTGCACCTGGCGAAGGCTCAGGCCGAACTCACCCTGCACCGCGTTGCCCAGGAAGCTCAGGTACTGGACGTAGAAGGGCTTGTCGAGTCCGAGGGCGCGAGTGACTTCCTCGCGTTGCTCGGGGGTCGCGTCCTGGCCGAGCATGAAGGTCACCGGGTCGCCCACGAAGCGGAAGAGCGAAAAGGCGATCAGGCCCACGGTCAGCATGACGAGCACCGCTTGCGCGATCCTGCGCAGGACAAAAGCGAGCATGGGCGGTTGGAACCTTTGCGAGAATGGTACTCCATGGACTTTGCCGCGAAGCTCATCCGCTGGCAGCGCCGCAGCGGGCGCAGCGGCCTGCCATGGCAGGGCGTCCGCGATGCCTATCGCGTCTGGCTATCGGAAGTGATGCTCCAGCAGACCCAGGTTGCGGCGGTCATCCCGTACTACCTGCGCTTCGTGGAGCGCTTTCCGAGCGTCGAAGCGCTCGCGGCGGCCCAGCAGGACGAGGTTCTGCGGCTCTGGAGCGGGCTGGGCTACTACGCCCGGGGCCGCAACCTCCACGCGGCGGCGCAGGTGATCGTGCGCGACGGCTTCCCGCGCACGGCGGCGGGGATCGAGGCCCTGCCGGGGGTCGGCCGCTCCACCGCGGGTGCGATTGCCGCGTTCGCGTTCGGCGAGCGCGCCGCCATCCTCGACGGCAACGTGAAGCGGGTCCTGGCACGCGCATTCGGGGTGGAAGGCTGGCCGGGCGAGCGCACCGTCCAGGAGAAGCTGTGGACGCTGGCGGAATCCCTCCTGCCGGCGCGCGGCATCGAAACCTATTCGCAGGCGCTGATGGACCTGGGCGCGACCGTCTGCACCCCTCGACCGCGCTGTGCGGCTTGTCCCCTTCGCAAGGACTGCAGCGCCTACGGCACCGGCCGGGTGGCAGCGATACCGGCGCCGCGTCCGCGCCGCGCGCTGCCGGTCCGGGAGGCGACGTGGCACGTCGTGCGGCACCGGGAATGGGTGCTGCTCGAGCGCCGCAAGGCGGAAGGCCTGTGGGGCGGACTTCTCACGTTTCCTGAGCGGCGCCCGGCGACACTGAAAGCGGCGGGCCGCGCCCTTGCGCCGCTCGAGCACGGCTTCACCCATTTCCGGCTGCGCATCCGGCCGCTGTTGTACGACGTCGCCCGCCCGCCCTCCGGCGCCGGCTGGACGCCAATCGCCGACGCTTTGAGCGGCGCGGTCCCGGCGCCGGTCAGGAAGGTCCTGAAAGCGCTTCCGACAGCATCCCGTTCAGGCGGCCGAGCCGCTCCGCCGGGTCGTCCAGCTCGAGGAGCGTCTGCTTGAGCGCGAGAGGAAGGGGCAGGAGCTCCGCCAGCCGGGCGCTCACCCAGGCCGCCGAGTCCAGGGCGTGCGGCGGCTCGAGGTACGTCGGGTGCTCGCGGATGACGCGGCGCAGGAGCCCGACGCACGGCACATGGGCCGGCGCGACGGGCGCATCGTGCTGCGCCAGCAGCTCGACCGTGCCGCGCACCAGCCCGTCGGGCTCGACCCGCTGCTCGCGCACGCGAAAGCGCCGCTCGCCGCGGGCGAGCACCTGCAGCACGCCGAGTTGCGGCATGTCCCACTCGGCGATGCGCGCGGTGCAGCCGACCGCAGCCGGCAGCGCCGGCTCGCCGACTTCACGGCCATCGAGGATCAGGCACACGCCGAAGGCCGTGCCATCGCGCAGGCAGGCCTTGGCCATTTGCAGGTAGCGCTGCTCGAAAAGGCGCAGCGGCAGCCGGCCGCCGGGAAACAGCACCGCATGGAGCGGGAAGAGCGGCAGCTCTAGCGTGTGTCCGCCTTGGCGAGGTGGCGGTGCCGGACGAGCACGCGCCAGTGCGGCCGGAACGATTCCGCGAGCTGCTCGGCGAGGTACACCGACCGGTGCCGCCCGCCGGTGCAGCCTATCGCGACCGTCACGTGGCTGCGG
>DASPNE010000034.1:0-45874 GCA_035626705.1 Usitatibacter sp.
CGATGGCGCCCTCGGGCAGGCCGTTGAAATGCCCATTGATCGCGCCAGTGCCCTGGTTGTCGATCAAGGTGAACACCTGGTTCATTGCCGGCACGAACGTCGGGCTCAGGCTGAGCGTGAGGAACGTGCTCGGCGAGATATCGACCGCGCCGGAAACGCGCACCTGGTCGTAACCCATTCCCGGCGCAGCGCCCGCGAGCAGGAACTCCATGGAGGAGCCCATCATTCCTGGTGTGAGCGTGAGGCTGCCGACCTGGAGCGTCCCCGGCGGGTCGGTGAAGCTGCCATTCGCGCTGGGCATCACGATGTTGGTAATCACGTCGCCGCCGATGGTCCCGCTGCCCTGCAGGGAGCCGTTCACCATGACTCCCTGCGTGAGCAGGTCCAGCGAGCTGTTCGGGAATGAGCCGTCGGCGAGCACGATGCCGCCGCGGATCAGGCCACTGAAGGGATGGACTCCACTGAATCGCGGGTTCACCAGGTAGCCCGCAGTGAGCACGCCGGTTCCGCTCACCGGGCCAAAGTGCGCATTGGCTCCCAGGTTGAGCTGAAACGCGCCGACGTCGACAGGGCCGTTGTACGTGCCGCCTGCCAGGGTAAGGTCGGCGTGCAGGGTGATCGCGAGGTTGAAAGTGTTGGCGCCTCCCTGGCTCACGCCCCCGGTGAGCCCGATCGCATTGCCGTTGATCGTGTAGCCCATCCCGTTGAAGTGCACGATGTGGAAGACCGTTCCGGGTGCCAGGTCGTTGACCTGGACCGGGTGCGGCGCGCCGGCAGGGAAGGCGAGGCTGTCTCCGGTTCCCGGGACGCCCTCGGGGTTCCAGTTCTGCTGGTTCGACCAGAGATTGCTGGCTGCGCCCACCCAGGAATAGGTCTGTCCGGCGCTGGCGGCGGGCAGGGCCCATCCGGCAAGGGCGGCCCCCAACAGCGCTAGGCGAGCGAAAGCGAGCCAGGAGCGGGCCACGCGAGTCATGAAGGGGAATGCCCTTAACGGACGAATCGTAACCATGCGCTTCTCCCTGGTATCGCCATGGCTGGGGCCATGGTCTCTGGTGTGGTCCCTGGAATGCTCGCGCAGGGGGGCGGAGAAGTCATCCTTCATACGAAGGATGCGGCGGTAGGCTCATGCCATGAGCTTCGTGGGGCCTACGCTGGCAGCATGGACTCGATCCGCAAGATCATCTCCGGAGGCCAGACCGGCGTCGACCGCGCCGCGCTGGATGCCGCATTGGCATTGGGCGTCGAGGCCGGGGGCTGGTGTCCCCATGGGCGCCGCGCGGAGGACGGGCCCATTTCACGGCGCTATCCCCTGAAGGAAACCAGGACGGAGAAATACCCTCCGCGCACCGCGCTCAACGTGCGAGAAGCGGATGCCACCCTCATCCTTCACCTGGGCGCGCTCGATGGCGGCTCCCGGCTCACCCACGAGATCGCGGACCGCTCGCACAAGGCGCAGCGCTGCATCAACCTCGCCGACCGGGATGCGCTCGACCAGGCGCGCGCCTGGCTGCGCGAGACTTCGCCGCGGACGCTCAACGTGGCCGGGCCGCGCGAATCGCGCCAGCCGGGCATCTACCCCCGGGCTTACGGGTTCCTGGTACGGCTTCTCAAGGAGGGGTGCGAGCGGTATCCGATGGCGGGGCCGGCAACGCGGCCTTGAAATCGCCCAGCAAAGCCTTGGCGGGGCAAACCTTGGTCCTTCCCTCCTCCTGAGGCATGCGCGCATGGTACGCCCCGGGCGCATCATGGAAGCCTCACCACGGAGGCCGCCATGTGCCGCTGGCTCGCTTATTCGGGATCGCCCATCGCGCTCGAGGAAGTCCTCTTCAAGCCGTCGCATTCGCTCGTCGTGCAAAGCCTCAAGGCGCAGAAGGGCGTCGAGACGACCAACGGCGACGGCTTCGGCATCGGCTGGTACGGCCGGTCACCGCAACCGCGGCTGTACCGCTCCACCAGCCCGGCGTGGAACGACCGCAACCTGCGGGAGCTGGCGGCGGAGATCCATTCGGGGCTTTTCCTCGCGCACGTGCGCGCTTCCACCGGCACGGCGGTGCAGCAGACCAACTGCCATCCATTTCGCCATGGCAACTGGCTATGGATGCACAACGGCCTGATCCAGGGCTTCGCCAAGGTCAAGCGCGAGCTGCTGCTCGCCATCGACGCCCCGCTCTTCTCCTGCATCGAAGGCACGACGGATTCCGAGATCATGTTCTACCTCGCCCTGTCGATGGGGCTCGCCGCCGATCCGCCGAAAGCGGTGGCTCGGATGGTCGGCCTGGTCGAAGGCGTGGGCCGGCGCCACGGCATCGAGCATCCGCTGCAGATGACGCTCGCCGCGAGCGACGGGCGCGACCTGTGGGTGTTCCGCTACTCGAGCGAGCGCCGCTCGCGCTCCCTCTACTACAGCACCGACGTGAAGACGCTACGCAAGCTCTACCCCGACAACCCCCAGTTTCGCGCGGTTTCCGAGGCGACGCGCCTCATCGTCTCCGAGCCTTTCGCCGAGCTGCCCGGCGCCTGGAACGAGGTGCCCGAATGCAGCGTGGGGCTCGTGCGCGACGGCGTGGAAACCTTCCAGGCGTTCGAGCCCCTCAGCAGCGAGGCGGTGGCCGCGGAATGACGTTTCGCGCGCTGCGGGCTACTTCGACCACTCCGCGATGTTCGAGGCGTCGAGCGTGAACTTGGTCTTGGGCTTGCGCGCCGCGTCGAGCTCGAGCTCGGTGCCGTAGAAGACTTCCGCGAAGCGGAAGCTCAGCTTGGCGAGGTTCTCCGGCGAGGCGGCCATCTTCACCGAGCTTTCGGTGATGTCGGCGCCGCGCGCGACCAGCTCCACATAGATTTTCGAGGCGAGCTCGCGCACCTCGTCGACCGGTTTCTTCGCGCCGGCAGCCGGATCGCTCATGGTTGCACCTTGCGCGCCCTGAGCGCCGCCGCCCGCGCCACGGGCGGGCGCCGCGAACGCGTAGCCAGTTGCCGCACGCGCTCCGCCTGCCGCCATCCGATCACTACCCTTGCCCTGGTCTTGTTCATGGAAGTTCCTCCTCGCCCGAGAATGGACCGGCGGCGTGGGAACTCCCAGAGAAATATGTAATTAAAGTTGTTGACACCCGGGGCCGGACCGAGGCGCGGCCTCAGGAGCGGCGCCGTGAAGGCGCCAGGTCGTAGCGGCGGGCGAGCCGCTCGGCGATGTCCTGCAGGATGGTATGGCAGAGCGCATCGCATTCGGCGAGCGAGCCGGCACGCCAGTTCGGACCCTCGCGCGCGCCGGCGAAATACGCGGGCATCGGAACGCGGCAGCGCAGGCAGTGGTCGCCGGCGGTCTTGCGGAATTCCTCTTCGAGCAACTCATGCAGCTTCGTGGCGGACAGGCGCTTGCGCATGCCCGATGGATGGAACCATCCGCCGAAAGTTCTGGCCTGGCCCAGGCCTCACGAAACGCCGGCGAGCGACCTCACCTGTTCGGCAGCGGGAACCCCCCGGCAACCTGTCGCGTTCTGCCCGCTCCATAGCGGCGAGAAGTCGCCGCTTCCCTTCGCTTCCCCGGCCGCGCGGATCGGGCCGATGCCGGAGGTGGCGAGCGGGAAGGCCGGTGCGGCAGGGCTGATCGGGCCCAGCTCCCGCATGAGGCGGTTGACGATGCCGCGCGAGGGGCGCCCGGTGAAGAGGTTCGTGAGCGCCGTGTGCCTCGCGCCTTCGCCCAGGAGGGCCGCCCGGTGAATCGGCGTGATGGTGGCCTCGTCGCAGCAGAGGAAGGCCGTACCCACCTGCACCGCGCTAGCCCCCAGCGCGAGGGCCGCGGCCACTCCCTTCGAGTCGGCGATGCCCCCGGCCGCGATCACCGGTACGCGCACCGCCTTGACCACCTGGGGCAGGAGGGCGAACGTCCCCACCTGCGTGGTCAAGTCGTCGGTGAGGAACATGCCGCGGTGTCCGCCGGCTTCGAGGCCCTGGCAGATGATCGCGTCGACTCCCTGGGCCTCGAGCCAGCGGGCCTCGTCCACGGTCGTGGCCGACGAAAGCACCTTCGCGCCCCACGCCTTCACGCGCCCAACGAGGTCGCGCGCAGGCAGCCCGAAATGGAAGCTCACGACTTCGGGTTTGAACGCCTCCAACGCGTTGGCGAACTCGGCACTGAAGGGGGCGCGCCCCGGCCCGGCGGGGATCTTCGCCGCGTCGATGCCGAGCTCACGGTAGTACGGAGCAAGCGCCGTGCGCCAGGCCGCTTCGCGCGCCTCGTCTGCCGCCGGCGGGGTGTGACAGAAAAAATTCACGTTGACCGGGCCGTGCGTGCGGCCGCGAATGAGCTCGAGCTCCTTGCGCATGCCATCCACGGAGAGGAGCGCGCACGGCAGCGAACCCAGCGCGCCCGCTGCGGAAACGGCGGCGGCCATGTTGCCCGCCTGGGACCCTGCCATGGGGGCCTGGACGATGGGCAGCTCGGTGCCGAAAAGCTTCATGGGTGCGCCCTCCTGGAAATGGCACCATGTTACAAGTCCGTCCGCCCCGCATTGATCGCCCGCCCTGAAGCGCGCCCCATACCTTTCCGCACTGCACGTCGCCCTCGCGCTCGCGATCGTCTTCGTCTGGGGAACCAACTTCGTCGTGATCAAGGTCGGCCTGCGCGAGCTCGAGCCGATCGTCTTCGTCCTCCTGCGCTTCGCGTTCTGTGTCGTCCCCTGGGTGTTCTTCGTGAAGCGGCCGCGCGTGCCGTGGCGCTGGCTGGCGCTCTTCGGCCTGTTCCTCGGACCGGGGCAGTCGGGCTGCTTTTCTACGCGATGCGCGCCGACATCTCCCCCGGACTCGCCTCGCTCGTTATCCAGGTGCAGGTGTTCTTCACCATAGCGCTCTCGGTGTGGCTCTTCGGCGAGCGGCTCTCCTGGCCTGCGATGGCCGGCATTGCGCTCGGCAGCGCCGGCCTTGCCACGATCGGCCTGCACCTCGATGCGACCGTGACCGCAAAGGGCATCGCGGTGGTCGTGGCGGCGGCGCTTTGCTGGGCGTGCGCGAATATCGTCGTGAAAGCGGCCACGCGCAACGCGGGGCAGACGGTCGACATGCTGGGCTTCGTGATCTGGTCGAGCCTCTTCGCGGTGCCGCCGCTGCTGTTGCTGGCGATCGGCATCGAGGGGACCGCCGCTACCTGGAACGCAATCGCGACCGCACGCTGGGACGCGTGGGCCGCGGTGGTGTGGCAGGTCGTGGGCAACACCCTCTTCGGGTACAGCGCGTGGAACTGGCTGCTCACCCGCTACGATGCCGCGGTGGTGGCGCCTTACGCGCTGCTGATCCCGGTGTTCGGGATGGCCTCCTCGGCCCTGCTGCTCGGCGAAGGGCTGCCCTCGTGGAAGCTCATCGCCGGGGCGCTGGTGATCACCGGCATCGCGGTGATCACCCTTACGCCCCTGCTGCGGCGTTCGCGCTAGTCGCGAGACCTGCGCCCGCCGCCGTCCCCGCGGCCGCCACGAGGCGCCTCGCGAGCAGGCTCGGCGCGGGGCGCGGGTGCGGCCCGCTCGACCGGAGCGCGCGCCGGGGCCGCGGCAGGCGCCTGGCGCGGCGCAGGTGCGGCTTGCCGCGCCGCCGGTGCCGCCGGTGCCGCACGCTCGATGCGCTGCGCACGTTCAGGCGCGCCGAACATGCGCGCGTCATCGCGCCCCATGCCGTGCGCCGGCGCGGCCACGCGGGGTTGCTCGCGCACGGCCTCGCGGGGCTGCGGGCGCTCCCGGCGGCCACCTTCGACGTTGTAGCGCGGAGATGCCTGCCGCACCGGCGGGTTGCGCGGCGCCGTCGGTTGCGCCGTCACGGACTCGACGCGTTGCGGCGGGAACGGGCCGGCGGCCGAAGGCGCCGTGAGCTGCGTGGCTCCGCGCTGCATCTGGTGGCCGGCGTCGCTGCGATCCCGGCCGGGGCGGCCACGGTCACGGTCGCCACGGTCGCCGCGGTTGCCGCGGTCGCGCCAGTTCGGACGGCCGTCGCCATCCCGGTCACGGTCGCGCCAGTTGGGCCGGCCGTCACCGTCGCGGTCTCCGCGGCGTTCGCGCCAGTTCGGGACGCCGTCGCCATCGCGATCGCGATCACGCCAGTTGGGGCGGCCGTCGCCGTCGCGATCGCGCCAGCGGTGGTTGCTCCAGCGCCGGTGGTCATGGCTCCAGCGGTTGCCGCGGTGCCAGTTGCGGCCGTGGTAGTACCACGGGCGGCTGTGGCCGAAGCGCAGGTGGCGGTGCGGCCAGTCGATCGAGCCGAAGAAGAAACCGCTGCCGAGCGTGATGCCATAGCCCCAGCCGAAACCGGGATACCCGTAGCTGTAACGGTAGCCGGGCCAGGGGTTCCAGTACACCGGCGGATAGTCCTCCCACCACCACGGGCCGTACGCATAGCGCGGGTCGTAGTAGGGGACGTAGACGACCTCCGGCGAGGGCGACTCGATGATGTAGTCGCGGCCCTGGCGCTGCACGATGATCTCGTCGCTCGAGCGCAGGTTGCCCGCGGCGTCAGCCCGGGCGCGCAGGCTTTGCACGGTGTCCATGACCTGCTCGGGCTGGCTCAGGTACGCCTCGCCCAGGTCCTCGGTCCAGCCGCGGCGCTCGTCCATCATCGCGAGCACCTGCGGAAAGGCGGTGAGCGAGATCACGCTCGGGTCCCATTCGCGACCCTCCGCCGCCCGCACCGCCTGCTCGCCGCGCAGGTCGGGATAGAGCCGCGACCAGCTGGCGGCCTCGAACACCTCGCCCGGATACGTGGCGGCCATCAGGATCTGGGACAGTAGCGCATCCGGGTAGAGCGCGATGGGTGCCAGGATCTGGTCGAGCTGGGCCTGGGAGAACGTGCGCAACTCCCGGCGCGGCTCCTCCTGCGCCAGGGCGAAAGTCCCGAAAAACAGCATTGTGAAGGCCAGGAACAAGCGGGCGATTCTTCTCATGGAGCTCCTCCGAGCGTGCGCGTAGTGCTTCGAACGCCTGACGGGCGATTCGGCTGACCCGTTTTACGTCTGGTTACAACTGGCCGGGCCTTCAGCCCAGGATCTCCAGCAGCGCCGGGTAGTCGATCGGCTTGGTCACGTGCCGGTCGAACCCGGCCTGACGGGCCTTGGCCACGTCTTCCTCCTGCCCCCAGCCCGTGATCGCGATGAGCTTGAGGCCGCGGCCGTTGGCGCCCGCCCGGAGGCGGCGCGCTACCTGGTATCCGTCCAGCTTCGGCAAGCCGATGTCGAGCAGGACGATGTCCGGGTCGTGTTGCGCGGCCTTCTCCAGCGCCTCCTCGCCATCGTGCGCGCAGACCACGTCATGCCCGCTCAAGCGTACGACCGTGGCGAGGCTTTCGGCGGCGTCGAGGTTGTCGTCCACCACCAGCACCTTGTGGCGCGCGGCCGCCGGCTGGACACGCTCGCCCCCCGTGCTTTCGGCCGGGGCCTCCGAAAGCGGGATGCGCACCACGAATTCGCTCCCCTTGCCGGGACCGTCGCTATGGGCCTCGAGGCTTCCGCCGTGCATCTCGACCAGGCTGCGCGACAGGCTCAAGCCGATGCCCAGGCCGCCCTGGACCGTGCCGGGATCGCCTTCGAGCTGCTCGAAGAGCCCGAATATGTGCTCCAGGCGGTCGCGCGGTATGCCCCTGCCGGTATCGCGCACGCGAATCTCGGCGCTGCCGCCAGTCGCCCGCGCCGAGAGGTGGATGCTGCCGCCGCGCGGAGTGAACTTGCAGGCGTTGTGCACCAGGTTGCTCACGACCTGTGTGAGGCGCGTGGGATCGGCCTCGACCCATACGGCCGTTGCCGGAAGGTCGATGGAGACGCGCTGGCCGTTGGCCGCGGCCTGGGAGTGGGCGATGTCGATCGCCTCCGCGAGGCATTCGCGCAGGTCCACTCGCGACTTCCTCAGGTGCACCTTGCCGCCGCGGATCCGGTTCACGTCGAGCAGGTCGTCGATGAGGCGCACCAGCTGGCTCACCTGGCGCGAGATCATGTCGAGCGCGCGCGAGCCTTCGGCGGCGCTGCGCCCGCTCAGCTTGAGGATCTCGACGCCGTTGCGGATCGGAGCGAGGGGATTGCGCAGCTCATGGGAGAGCATGGCGAGGAAGTGGCTCTGCTGCTCGTTGGCGCGCGCGAGCCGCTGGGCCGTCTCGCGAAGCTCCTCCTCGAGGTGCTTGTCCTCGGTCTGGTCACGCATGATCTTCGCGTAGCCCAGCGTGCGCCCCAGCTCGTCGCGGCGCGCGACCGTGACGCCGGTGGCGAAGAAGCGCGTGCCGTCCTTGCGCCGCATCCAGCGGTCGTTCATCGCGCGGCCGGCCCGCGCCGCGACGGCGAGCTCGGTATCGGGAACACCGAGGGCGATGTCCTCCGGGGTGAAAATTTCCCCGCGCACGTCGCGGCCGATGAACTCGTCCTGGTCGTAGCCCAGCACGCGCTTCACGCCCTGGTTCCAGGTCACGGGCCGCCCCTCCAGGTCGACGAGGAAGATGGCGTAGTCGTGGATCTGGTCCATCAGCGTGGTGAGCAGCGCCTGGTACTCGTCGGCCCTGCGGTGGGCGAAGTTGAGCGTCTCGAAGGCGGCCACCGCGGCCCCGCCCAGCAGCAGGAACCGCGCCAGCACGCCGACCTCGTCGCTGCTCGCCGGGGCCGGGCGGAAAAAGGTCTCGCCCAGCACCGCTCCGGCTACCAGTGTGAGCACCGCGGGGCCCAGGCTGGTGGTCCATGCCACCACGACGACGGCGAGGAAGTAGGCGGCGAAGGGCAGGTACTCGCCCACGACGGGTCCCGCCGCCCAGCGAGCGAGCGTGGCGATGCCGAGCGCCACGAGCGCTATCGTGTAATGCCTGCGGGCAACCTTCCTGCGCATGGATACGCCCCTCGCCTCCGAGGTTGGAGCGCCGCCGCCGCGTGCGAGTTCTTCAACGCAGGCGCAGTGTCGCTCCGAAAATCCTGTAGGCCAGCCAGAGGAACGCGATCGGAAGCAGGATGGTCTGCACCACGAAAAGCGCCATCAGCGTGACGATGTGCCGGATGGCGTTCTCCGCACGGTCCTTGAGCTCGGCGAAATTCACCTGCAGGTCGCGCTTGCGTTCCGAGAACCAGCGCTCGAGCCGCTCGATGCGGCCCTCGGGACGCGCCTGCGCAGATTCGGGCGGGGGCGCGCTTCGCGCGATCAGGTCGGATGTCGCCTGCACCTGCCCCTGGGCCTCGGCGTACTGGTGCGACATCGTGATGCGGAAGATCGCCTCGCTGCCGACGGCGGCGACCGGGACCGCGAAGCGTGCGAAGAGCACGATCACCAGCGCCCGCGCGAGCCAGCGCGGCGCGACGGCCTCCCGCCGCCATGCGAACCACGCCCACGAGAGCATCACGAGCGTGAGCACCGAAGAGACGGCCGCGAGGCCACCCACGTTGATGAGCACGAGCTGCGCGCCCAGCGAGACCGAGGCCACGAGCATCAGCGTCGAGAACTGCTCGATCACGTCGTTCAGCGGATCCAGCGCCTGGCCCGGCATGGTGGTGACGCCCACGCCCATGGGCGAGATGGCCACGCTGGTCTCCTGCAGCACCGAGATGACCGCATTGGCGAGCCGCGCGGTGGCGAAAGTGACGAGCGCGCGCTTGAGGCCCGCCTCGACGTGCTCGCGCGCGAGGTTGTCGAGCGATCCCAGCCAGGCGAGCGGCAGCAGCACCGCGAGGGCGATCGCGACGAACGCGCGGCGGAGCAGGAGGGGGTCAACCCGGGGCATGGTCGTCCCCGACATTACGCGCCTTGCGGGCCGAGCGCTCGGCGAAGAAGCGGCGCCGCAGCTCGGCGGCCTCGGGACTCTCGCGCAGGCGCTGGAACACTTCGCGCTCGCTTGCGAGGGCTTCGGCGTAGGGCATTGTGGCGGCCCGCATCACGGCTTCGATCGCTTCGCGCACACCGGGACCGGGACGCTCGCGCGCGGCTTGCGTCGCGGCCTCGACCGCCGCGGCATCCTCCTCAGGCAGGGGCAGCTCGCGCAAGCGGCGTTTGCGTCCCTGCAACGCGAGCGCGTGCGATACCGCGGCCGATCTCAAGTCGTCGGCGACGACACGATCGACCAGGCCCAGGGCCAGGGCTTCGGCCGCATCGATGCGCCGGCCGCTGGTCACGATCTCGATGGCTCGCGCGACGCCAACAAGCCGCGGAAGGTGCTGCGTGCCACCGGCGCCGGGAATCATTCCAAGCGTCACCTCAGGCAGTCCTACCTTCGTGCCCGGCGCGGCGAGGCGGGCATCGCAGGCGAGCGCCAGCTCGAAGCCACCGCCCAGCGCGGCGCCGTGCAGCGCGGCGACGAACGGCTTGGCCGCACCGACGATGGCGGCGATGACTTGCGGCATCTGCGGCTCGGCGAGCGGCCGGTCGAACTCGCGGATGTCGGCGCCGGCGACGAAGGTGCGGCCGGCGCCCACCAGCACTGCCGCGCGGACCCGCGCGTCCCCGTCGACGCCGGTGACCGCTTCCAGCAACCCCTGCCGAACGGCATGCGAGGTCGCGTTCACCGGCGGGCTGTCGATGACGATGACCGCCACGCCGCTTTCCCTCTCGATTCGAACCGCCGCGTTCATGCAAGCCTCACCAGCGCATCGACCGCGACCACCCCTTCGCCTTCGGCGCGGATGATCATCGGGTTCACCTCGGCTTCGATGACCGCGGGGTCGGCGATCACAGCCAGTTGCGAAAGCGCCGCGACGGCCCGCGCGAGGGCTTCGAGGTCACCGCGCGGCAGGCCGCGGAAGCCCGCCAGCGCCGCGAACGCCTTGATCTCGCCCACCATCTCGCGCGCCGCCTGCACGTCCACGGGAGCAAGCCGGATCGCGCGGTCGCGATGGATCTCAGCCAGCACGCCGCCGGCGGCGAGCATGACCAGCGGCCCCACCTGCGGATCGATGCGATAGCCGACGAGCGCTTCGCCCAAACCACGCGCCATCTCCTGGATGAGGACGCGCTCGAACGCTGCCTGCGGGCGAGTGGCGCGAAGGCGCTCGCGCATCTCGACAACCGCCTCGACCAGCGCGCGCTCGTCCGCAACTCCCAGCGCAACGCCACCCGCCTCGGTCTTGTGGGCGATGTCGGGCGACAGCACCTTGACCGCCACCGGAAAGCGCAACGATGTCACCGGCCGGCTTGCATCCACCGCCTCCACGGCCGCGTGGGGTATGCCGAGCCCGGCGAGCACGGCGTAGCCGCGCAGCTCATCGACTTCGAAACCCGGGACGGACCTGGAATTCGTCTTGGCGAAGGAACCTGAATTCCAGGTCCGTCCCGGGTTTCCAACAGGCACGCGGCGCGAAAAGGCGGCGGCGATCGCGTCGGCGCACGCTTCGGGCGTGCGGAAGTTGGGGACGCCCGCCTCGGTGAGGCGCGCAAGCGCCTCGGGCGCATCCGGCACGACGAAGGCGGCGAGCGGCTTCGCGGCAGCGGCGCTGTCGATGATGGGACGCACCGCGCGCTCGGGCTCGAAGCGGGCCGATGATCCCGCCACGGCGACCACGAGATCGAACTCGGGAGCCTCCAGCAGCACCTCGAGCGCGCCCTTCATCACGGCGTAGTTGGTGCCCGCGAGCGTGAGGTCCACGATGCGGCCGGGCGCAACCTCGATGCCGCGCTGCGCGAGCCGCGCGAGCGTTTCGGCGCCGGGCGCCTGCACGTTCACTCCACGCACGCCCAGGGGGTCCACCACCATCGCGGCGCCTCCGCCCGTGGTCGTGACGACCCCGACACGCGCTGGGGCGCTCGCCCGGCGCGAGGGCTGGCAACGTCCCACCAGCGGCAGCGCCTCGATCAATCCGTCCAGTGTATGGACGCGCGCGATGCCGCAATCGCGGAAGAAGGCATCGGCCACGTCGTCCTCGCCGGCAAGCGCCCCGGTGTGGGTGACAGCGAGGTCCGCAGCGGCCTCCGAGCGGCCGAGCTTGTATGCCACGACCGCCTTGCCCCTGGCGTGCGCGGCGAGGGCAAAATCGCGGATCTCGCCCGCCTTGCGCAACGTCTCCAGGAAAAGCAGGTATCCCTTGACGCCGGGATCGTCGAGCGTCGAGGCGCAGATCTCTCCCACGCCCAGGTCCACCTCGTTGCCCACCGAGACGAAGCCCGCGAAAGACACGCCGCGCGCCTTGCCGCGCGAGAGCAAGGCGCCGATCATCGTGCCGCTCTGGGAAGCCACGAATATCCCGCCCGGCACGAGACCCGGCTCCGCAAAGGCGGCGTTGGCAGTAAGCAGCAGCCGGTTGCGGAGGCTCACCACGCCGAGGCTCGAAGGGCCCACCACGCGGATGCCGGTCTCCTCGACCACACGGCGCAGTTGCGCCTCGCGCCGCGCACCCGCTTCGCCCGCTTCGCTGAATCCCGCGGCGAGGATGGTGGCCACCTTGACCCCGTTCCGGGCGCAAGCGGCGACCGCCTCGATCGCGAAGGAAGTCGGCGTGACAATGTAGGCGTGGTCGGGAACCTCGGGCAACGCGTCGATGGAAGGCCACGCACGCTCGCCCTGCACCGTGACGCGGTTGGGATTGACCGGATACACGTTGCCGAGATACCCGCTCGCGCGCAGGAAGCGCAACGGGCGGCCGGTCGTCTTGGCGGGATCGTCGGAGGCGCCGACGATGGCCACGCTGCGCGGCTGCAGGAGCGGCTGCGCGAGGCTCAAGGACGGGCTGCCGGACGCTGCTCGAACTTTCGCCCGAACACTTCCTCGGCGATGCGGTTCTTGAGGATCTCGATCGAGCCGCCCGCGATCATCCAGCCGCGCGTGCGCCGCACGCAGTACTCGACGATGGATTCCTCGCTGAAGCCCGTGCCGCCCATGGCCTGCAGCGACTCGTTGGCCACTTCGAAGCCCGCGAGGTTGCACGCGAGCTTGGCGGTCGCGGCGTCGTAGGCCGAAGGCAAGCCGTCCTTCGCGTTCGTGACCGCCCGGTAGAGCAGCAGCTGCGCCGCGTCGAGCTTGACCGCCATCTCCGCGAACTTCCACTGCAGGCCCTGGAATTCGCACAGCTCGCGCCCGAATTGGCGGCGTGTGGCGGCATACTCGCGCGCGACATTGAATGCATGGCGGCCCAGCGCGAGCGCGCGCGCGGCGTTGCCCAGGCGCTCCACGTTGAAGCCCGAGATCTGCTTCTTGAATCCGCCCGGCCCCAGCAGCAGGTTCGCTGCGGGAACGCGGCAATCCTGGAAGTAAAGCTGCGACCACTCCTCGCCGTTCATGAAGCGCGAGGGCTTGCCGACCGTGAAGCCCGGGGCGCCCTTCTCGACCAGCACCGAGCCGATGCCGCCCACGCCCGGACCGAAGCGCACGTACACGAGGAAAAGCCCGGCCTCGGAGCTGTGGGTGGAAAAGATCTTCGAACCGTTGATCACGTAATGATCGCCGTCCTGGGTGGCGGTGGTGCGCAAATCCGTGACCGCCGATCCGGCGTCGGGCTCGGTCATCCCCAGGGAAACCACCTTGCGACCCGCGAGCAGGTCGGGCAGGAAACGCCCCTTCTGCTCCGCCGTCGCGTATTCGACGAAGGTGCGGATGGGGCCGAAGTTGCCCGCCTGCACGATGTCGGCGCTGCGTGGGCAGGCGAGCGCCACCTCCTGGATCGCGATCACGGCATCCATCAGCGTGCCGCCCGCGCCGCCATCCTCCTCGCCGAAGGTGATGCCCATGAGGCCCTGGCGCGCGATCTTCTGCGCGGTCTCCCAGGGATAACCGGCAGCGTGCGCGCGCGCGACCGCGCCCGGCGCGAGCTCGGCCCGGGCGAATCGGCGCACCGACTCGGCGAACGCGCGCTGCTCCTGGGTGAGCTCGAAGTCCATGGCCGGCTAGTCCCGCGAGAGCTCGAGGGCGGCGACCGGCAGCGTCTCCAGCGCGTGCAGCTTTCCCAGCAGCTCGCGCGTGCGCGCCGGGCCCAGCACCGGGCCTACGAGCTCGGAGAACTTGGCGTCGATGTCGGCATCGGAGAGCGGCGCCTCGGGATCGCCCTTGCGATGCGGGGCGAAGTGCTCCATGCGTTCGCCATCGCGGGTGGCGATGACGACGCGGGCCGCGCGCTGCCCGGGGAACCGCGCGGTCATGTCGCGATCGACGCGCACCGAGACCCTGCGCATGAGGCCCCGGATCGCCTCGTCGCCCAGGCGCGCGGGTTCGAAGGCATCCAGTCGCACCGAGCCATGCAGCATCGCGTGCGCGACGACATACGGAATGCTGAACTTCGCTTCCGTCGCGCTGCGCGGGTCGGGGTTTCCCGCCACGTCCAGGGCGGCCTGGTAGCTCTCCACGCAGATCGATTCGACCTTGTCCGCGGTCGTCCCGCGCGCGCGCAGCTCGAGCGCGGCGTCGATGGCGGCGAAGGCGTGCCCGCAGCATCCATGGTTCTTCTGCGTGATGCGGGTGATGTTGTAGCGCTCGCCGAGGCCATCCACCGCGCGCTCCCACCGGGCGCCTTCGGACATCGCCGCGCCGAAGCCCGCCGGGCCCTCGAGGATGTCGCCCGCGCCGGTCACGCCGCAGGCAGCACCCATCGCGGAGGTCACGCCCACCGAGGCGGCGTGGCCCGCGTGGAGCGGCTTGGTCATGGCGTCGGAGCGGAACGCCTGCTGCAAGCCGGAGGCGAATGTGCCGGCCGTGGCGATCGAATGGCCCATCACGCCCTCGTCGCCGGGCGCGAGCAACGCCGCAGCGGCCGCGGCTGCCCCGAACGCGCCGACGGTGCCGGTCGTATGGAAGAAACGATAGTGCGACGGCTGCACCGCGGTCCCGATGCGCGTGGAGATCTCGTAGCCCACGGTGATCGCCGCGAGCAGCTCCGCCCCGGAGAGCGCCCGATCCTCGGCGATCGCCAGCGCCGCCGAGATGACGGGACATCCGGGGTGGTAGGCGGCGTCCTTGAAGATGTCGTCGAACTCCACCGAATGCGAGGCGGAGCCGTTGATCCACGCCGCCGTCGCCGGATGCGCGGTGGTCGCGAAGCCGGGAAGGCTCGAGCGGCCGGCGCCCAGCTCGCGCGCGTGGGCGCGAACCAGGTTCACGGCCGGCGAGACGCGCGTGCCCGGGTAGAGCGCCGAAAACCAGTCGACCACCACGCGCTTGGCATGGTGGACCACTTCCGGGGGCAGCTCGCGCACCGCGTCGCGCGCGCCATAAGCCGCGATGCGCGCGAGCAGGCCTCCAGCAGGGAACGACACCTCAGCGTGCCGGGGTGGGTGCGTCGACGCCGCCGCTAGTTCGCGGCGGCGCCCGAGCGCTGGATCACCGGCTTCCAGCCTTCGTAGTCGCGGCGGATGAGGTCGGCGAAGTCCTTCGGGCTGCCGCCGATCGGCGTGGCGCCCTGCTTCTCGAGCTGCTCGAGCGTCTCGGGTTCCTTGAGGATCGCGTTGACCTGCTGGTTCACTTTCTCGATGATCGCGGCGGGCGTGCCACGGGCGGCGAACAGGCCGAACCACGAGCCGGCCTCCATTCCGTCAATGCCGAGCTCCTTCATCGTCGGCACGCTGGGCAGCTGCTTCACGCGCGAGGGCGCCACCTGCCCGAGCGGTGAAAGCTTGCCCCCGCGGATATGGCCGTACACGGAGGGCAGCGTCGCGAACATGAACTGGATGCGCCCGGCGATGAGGTCGGTCACCGCCTCGGCGCCCTTGTAGGGCACGTGTGTCGCCTGGATTCCCGCCTTCTCGGAGAAGGCCGCGCCGGAGAGGTGGGCCACCGTGCCCACGCCGGTGGATCCGTAGTTCAACGCGCCGGGATTCGCCTTTCCCTCGCGAACCAGGTCGGCCATGCTCTTCGCCTTCGAATCGGGCGGCACCACGAGCACGTTGGCCACGTCCGCCACGAGGATCACCGGAACCATCGCCGTGAGCGGGTCGGTGATGAGCTTCTTGCCGAGCGAAGGCGAGATCGCCATCGGTCCCGACGAGGACATGAGCAGCGTGTAGCCGTCGGCCGGTTGCTGCGCCACGTAGTCGGTGCCGAGCGTGCCGCCGGCGCCGGGCTTGTTCTCCACGATCACCGGCTGTTTCCAATGCGTCGAAAGCCGGCTGGCGATCTGGCGCGCGATCACGTCGGTCGTGCCGCCCGCCGAGAACGACACGACGATGCGGATGGGCTTCGTGGGGTAGTCCTGCGACACAGCCGCGAGCGGGGCGAGGCAGGCCACGGCAGCCGCCGCAGCGGCGAAGAACCGGACGAGCGGATGATGCATGGCGCTTTCTCCTCTTTTCTGGTTGCGTGCCCGCCGAAGCTTAACCCGAGCCGGCGGGCACGCGCCCGGCGGCTCCGGCCACCAGCTCGGCCACCCGCGCCGGCTCCACCGGCTTGGTGATGTGGTCGTCGAAGCCGGCTGCGAGCGCCTTCTCGCGATCCTCGCGCGAGCCGTACCCCGTGAGCGCTACCAGGACCGTCCCCTGACCTGCGGCCGCGCGCAGGCGGCGAGCGAGCTCGTGGCCGTCGATGCCGGGCAGTCCCACGTCGACCAGCGCGATATCGGGGGCTATCGCGAGCGCCTTTTCGAGTCCCGCATGCCCGTCGCTCGCGGTCACGACCCGGTGGCCCGCCATCTCTAGCAACGCCTGCAGCGTCTCGCGTGCGTCGTCGTTGTCCTCGACGATCAGTACCGTGCGCGCTTCTCCGGGGGAGCGCGTCGCCGCGCCGGCAACCGGAACGCTCGGCGGCTCGATGGCGGGAATGCGCACGACGAAGGTGCTTCCCCGCCCCTCGCCTTCGCTGTGGACCATGGCGCTGCCGCCGTGCAGCTCCGCCAGCCGCCTCACCAGCGTGAGCCCGATGCCCAGGCCACCCTGCGCCCGGTCGAGCTCGCGCTCGCCCTGCACGAAAAGGTCGAAGGCGCGCTCGGCCAGCTCGCGTGAGAGGCCGATCCCGGTATCGCTCACGGAGAGCACGGCCTCGCCGCCTTCGCGCCGCGTGGCGAGAGTGATGGTGCCCCCCTGTGGCGTGAACTTGACTGCGTTCACCAGCAGGTTGGTCACGACCTGGTCGAGCCGGACGGCATCGCCCGTGACCCAGGCGGTCTCGAGGTGCTGCTGGAAACGATGCTTCGCCGCGCGTCCCGTCGCCGCCAGCGTCGCGGCCGCCTGCGATGCGACGGCGGCCAGGTCCACAGGCGCAGAGCGCAACTCGATCTTTCCGAGCAGCGCCCGTGCGGCATCCAGCAGGTCGTCGGTGAGGCGGGCGAGGTGGCCCACCTGGCGCTGGATCACTTCGCGCGCACGGCTGGTGGTGCGCTCGTCCGCGCCCGTCGCGCCAAGCAGCGAGGCCGCATTGGAAAGCGCGGCGAGCGGGTTGCGCAGCTCATGGCCCAGCATTGCGAGGAATTGGTCCTTGGCGCGGTTGGCCGCCTCTGCGCGGTCACGGGCGAGCGTCTCCCGCTCGAGCAGCTGCTCGCGCTCGAGCTCGGCGGCAAGGCGTTTCTGCGCGGCGGCAGCGAGCGCCTCGCCGACCTCATGGACCTCCCGAATGTGCGATTCGGGGATCTGCGGCGCGCCGCCTCGGCCGAGCGCATGCGCGGCCTCGCGCAGCTGAGCCATGGGCTTGTTGATGCGCCGGGCCACGACATACGCCGCCAGCAGCGCGACCAGGATCGAGATCACGATGGCGCCGCCATATACCGCGACCGTTCGCAGGGCGGCCTGGTTCACCTCCCTCACCGGCAGGCCGATGGCCACCGCCCAGCCGCTCTCGCGCAACCTCGTGAAGGCCGTGAAGACGCGGTCGCCCTCTAGCGCGTCGGTCATGCCGGTACCCTCGCTTCCGCCGCGCGACATCAGGCGCATGAGCGACTCCGCGGGGGGGAGCCCGATGAACTTCTCGTGGGCACGCGAACGTGCGACGCGATGCCCGCGCGCGTCGAAGACGGAGATGACCCAATCCTCCGGCACGGCCTGGCGCTTGAGGAGCTCGACGATGCCCGATGGCTCGACCACCGCGCTCGCCACATAGCGCAGCTCGCCGTCGCGCACCACGGGTACTCGCAGGCGGAAGGCGTGGCCTCGCCCTGCGTCCTCGAGACTGCCCACGCGCGGAGCACGCGTCGCCACGGCGGCCGCGATGCTTTCGATGTCCGCCGCCGCGGGCAACGCGCCGCCGGGGCTGACGCGCGTATCCATCAGGGGTGCCCCTGAAAGCTCGGAAAGGATGACCGCGCGCCAATGCGGCTGGCTGCCCAGGGCGCGCATCGCGCCTTCGCGGAAGGCGGCGATGTCACCGCGATCGAGGTCGGGCGACACCGCGATCACGCGCAGCGCCGCGAAGGAGCGCTGCAGCTCGGCTTCGAGGGCGATGGCGAGCGCGCGCGTGATTTCCAGCCCCCGCCGCAGCTCGATGTCGCGCTGTTGCTGGTAAACGACGCCGAGCCCGGCGCCGGCAAGAATTGCCAGCGGCAGGATGCCGGCGACAGCCAGCGTGAAGAGCTGCCTTCGGAGCGGAACGCGACGCAACGGGATGCCTGGAATGGGTGTTTGACGATCCTATCCGAACGGGGCGCAGGAACACATCTGCTGCTCGCTCACGGCTGCCGCGCCGCGAAGCATCCGGCCACGGCCAGGATCATCCCGGCGAACTGTAAACCGCCGATAGCCTCGCCGAAAAGCAGCCACGACAGCAAGGCAGCGACAGCCGGCGACAGGTAGAGCAACGGCGCCACCCGCGATGCGGCGCCGCGCCTCAGCAGCACGAGCAGGATGGAAATGCCGCCGACGGAAAGCCCCAGCACCGCCCAGGCGAGCGCCCCGAGAATCGCCCCGCCCATGTCGAACCGTCCGGGCTCCAGCAAGGCCGCTACCGGCGCCGTCAGCGCAAAGGCGCCGACAAACTGGATCGCCGCGTTCACCCGCAGGTCCATCTGCGGGCGCGAGCGCTTCTGCCAGATGGTGCCCAGGGTGAGCCCCAAGGTGCCCGCCAGCACGGCGAGCAGCGCCAGCCATGGAATGCCGGCGGCAGCCTGGGCCTTGGGCGCGACGATCAGCGCTACCCCGAGGACGCCGACGACGATGCCGGCCCATTGGCGCATGACGAGTCGCTCGTGCAGCAATGGAAAAGCGAGAAGCGCCGTGAGCAACGGATGCAGCCCCGTCACGAGCGCCGTGATGCCCGGGGGCAGGCCGCGGGAGACGGCCCAGAAGACCCCCGAGAGGTAGATGCCGTGGAGCAGCATCCCGGCCACGATCGCATCGCGCCACACGCGCGGCTCGCGCGGCCAGGCGGCGCGGACAGCCAGCGAAAGCGCCACGAAGACGCCGATGCTCGCCAGGTGCCGCACCGAGAGGAACGTGAGCGGATCGGCGCGCCCCGCCACGATCCCCGCCACGATGAAGCCGGTGGCCCAGATGAAGACGAAGAGCGCGGAAAGAAGCGGCGTGCCGAAGCTACCCATGGATCCTGGCCATCTCCGTGGCCATGGCGGCGACGCTCGCGCGCAGCGTCCTGGGCTCGATCACCTCGACCTCCGCGCCGTGTCGAAGCACGTCCATGAGCAGCTCCTTGTCGGAGGTGAAAGGCACCTCCAGGACATAGCGGCCGTCCTTTTCCCAGCGCGCGCGCTGCTTCGGGTGCCATTCCTCCATCGAGACGTAGCGCGCCCGCGCGGGGCTGAAGCGCAGGGTGGCCCACTGCACCTTGCGCCCGGAAAAGATCCCGTAGCCGCTGGCGAGGACCGCATCGAGCTCGGCCTCGGTGACTTCCCTCGCACGTCCATTCTGCAGCTCGGCGGCGCGGATCGCGTCGAGCGAGAAGCTGCGGATGTCGTTGCGCAAGTGGCACCAGGCGTCGAGGTACCAGTTGGCGCGGTAATACACCATTCGCTGCGGGGAGACCTCGCGCTCGGTGGTCTCGTCGCGCATTCGGTTGAAGTAGGCAATGCGCACGCGCGTGCGGCCCAGGACCGCGGAGGCGAGAAGCGAGAAATGCTTCGGCTCGTGGCGGCGCGCGCCGAAGGGGATCACGCGGATGCGGCGGCGGACTTCCTCGGCGGAATGGTCGTTCGAGGACAGCAGCGCCGTGAGCCGCGTGCGCAGCGGCGCGAGATGCGGCCCCAGGAGCGAAGGCTCGAGCTCCTCGATGACGTGCTCGAGCGTGAGCAGCGCCCTCGCCTCCGCGGGGTTGAACCAGAGGCCGGGAAGCTCGTACTTGTGCCCCCTGGAGCCGGGCTCGTCGAAGCGATAGCCGTTCAGCTCGCGATCCCAGACGATGGGTGCGTGCAGCCGCTCGCGCATGTATTCGAGGTCGCGCTTGAAGGTCGCGAGCGAGACCCCGAGCTCCTCGAGGAAATCGCGTACCGGGACGACCGGTCGGCGCGTCTGCAGGAGCTGGTCGATCTTGTAGAAACGTTCGGTTCGGTCCACGGGGAGGTGCATCCGGCCATCGGGCCGGGCAGGTGGCTCGCGGCATGAGCCCGGGGCGAAGCTTGCGCAGAACGGCAGGGCCTAGTCAAATGGGAGAAGCGTGGCGAGCAAAGGAAGGCGCCGGAAGAACAACAAGCCGACCAGGACAGGGGAGAGCGATGAAGGACCCGGTGGTGAACGAGACGCTGCGGCAAATCGAGAAGATCGTTGCCGACGGCGTCGGTTGCCAGGTGTCGCCTTCGGTGCGCGCGCAGATGCAGAAGGTGCTCGAGGACGCGCTCGGGCAGATCACTGCGCCCAAGATCGAGAACCAGCTCGCGCGCGAGGTGACGATCCTCCTCGCCGACCTGCGCGGCTTCACGCCGATCTGCAGCGCCTATCCCGCGAGCACCGTGCTGGCGCTCCTCAACCGCTGCCTCGCGCGCATGAGCGAGATCGTCTATCGCCACCACGGCACCATCGACAAGTTCATGGGCGACTCGATGCTGGTCCTCTTCGAGTCCCCCGGCGATGCCGCCGAGGGCGTGCGGCGGGCGCTCGTGTGCGCGGTCGACATGCAGAACGCGATGCACGAGCTGAACAAGGTCCACAAGCGTGGCGACTACCCGGAAATGTTCTTCGGCATCGGCATCAACACCGGGCGGGTCCTTTCGGCGCTGCTGGGCTCGGACCTGTACTCGGAATACACGGTCATCGGCGACGAGGTCAACCTCACCTCGCGCATCGAATCGTTCAGCCTGCGCGGCCAGGTGCTCATCAGCGAATCGACCTACGAGCGGGCCAGGAGCTTCGTCTCGACCGGCGAGCCGATGGACGTCTTCGTGAAGGGCAGAAGCAAGGTGGTAGTGCTGCGGGAGGTCCTGGCGATTCCCTCGATGGGAAAAGTGGTCCCGCGCCAGGAAAGCCGGCGCAGCCCGCGGGTCGAGGTGAAGATCCCGCTCGCCTTCCAGATGGTGCTCAACGACGTTGTGGTGCCCGAGCTGCTCGGCGGCCTCATCCTCGACATCGGCTACCACGGCGTGCTCGCGGAGCTGGCCGTACCGATCGCGCCCTTGTCCGAGGTGCAGGTGTCCTTCGACCTGCCGCTCGTGAGCAAGAAGGTTTCTTCCGTCTACGGGCGCGTGGTCAAGATGTTGCCGCGGGCCGATGGCACGTACCACGCGGGCATCGAATTCACCTCGACCTCCGACGAGGACCGCGCCGCCATCCAGCTCTTCGTGCAGCTGCTGATCCAGGGGGCGGAAACGACGTGAGCCTGGCGCCGGCGATGCCGGAGCCAGGCCGAACGTCGCGCGGGCGACCTACTCCGCCCTGACCGAGATCTTCCGCGGCCGCGCCTGCTCGCGCTTGGGCAGCTGGATCGTGAGCACGCCGTTGCGGATCCCGGCGTTCACCTTGTCGGTGTCGAGGTCGCTGCCGAGCACGAAGCTGCGGCGAAACTGCGCCACCCGCACCTCGGCGTAGAGCGGCTGCACGTTGGCGGCCTCGCCCAGGTTCACGGTCGCTTCCAGCGTGAGCGTGTCGCCATCTACGTCGATCGAGAGGTTCTCCTTCGAGACGCCGGGAAGGTCGGCCCGGACGGTGATGCCGTCGGCCGTCTCGATGATGTCCACCGGGGGCACCAACGGCGCCGCCTGTTGCTGGGTCGCGCGGGGTTCGGTGCGTTGCTTGGTTTCCATGGCTGTCTCCTTATTCCCTCACCTCGATGCGGCGCGGGCGCGAGGCCTCGCGCTTCGGGATCACGATCTTCAGCACGCCGTTGCGATACGACGCGTCCACCTTCAGGGTGTCCACGTCCTCGGGCAGGCTCACCACTCTTTTGAAACTGCCGGTAAATCGCTCCTGGGCATAGACGCTCACTTTTTCGCCCTCTTCGGGCGTGTCCACGGCGCGCTCGCCGGAAATGGTGAGCAAGCCCTTGTCCACCGACACCTCGACCTTGGCCGGGTCGATGCCGGGCGCGAAGGCGTAGATCTCGACCGCCTCCTCGGTGCTGCCCATGTTGATGGCCGGGAAGGCGCCGCGACCGGCGGCGCGGATGCTGGACGGCATGCCCCTGAGGCCCAGGAGCTGCTCCAGGTGGCGCTGGAGCCCGTCGAATTCGGCGAACAGGTCGCCGGCGAATCTGGTCTGGGACGGATACATATAGGTGTCTCCTTTGGGTTCGGGGGCCCCGCCCACGGAAATCCTTTCCGGCGCGCGCCCCATGCACACGAACTAGGGGCGCGGCAAGCGGCTTTCAAGGCCCTAGGACGACTCCGACAGCCGGCCGCGCCGGGCGACGATAGACCCCATGGACGCAGGGCCGCAAAGTGGGGGACGCGGGAAACCGCGCCCTTTCCAACTTCCTGCCGGCCCATGAAGATCCAGGCACGCCACCTCCAGCGTTACAAGCAGATCGCCGCCCTGCTGTGGAAATACGGCCGCTCCGACCTGGTGAACCAGCTGGGCATCGACGAGGCGGTCGCCGAGGAACGCAAGGGCGAGCTCTCGGCGGCCGGGCGCGGCAACGCCTCGCAGCTGGCGGACGACCTCGAGGCGATGGGCCCGACCTTCGTGAAGCTGGGACAGATCCTTTCGGGCCGTCCCGACTTGCTGCCCCCGGCGTACATCGAGGCGCTTACCCGCCTGCAGGACAGCGTGAAGCCCTTCTCCGATGCCGAGGCGCTCAAGATCGTCGAGGACGAGTTGGGCGCTCGCATCTCCAAGGCTTTCCTGCGCTTCGATCCCGAGCCGCTCGCAGCGGCCTCGCTCGGCCAGGTGCACCGAGCCGCGTTGCGAGACGGTCGCGAAGTGGTGGTGAAGGTGCAGCGCCCGAACATCGCCTCGCAGATCGCCGACGACTTCGAGGTCCTGGCCGAGATGGCCGGGATGCTCGAGGGGCATTCCGAATGGATGCGCCGTCGGCGGATCCGCGCGATCATCGAGGAGCTGCGCGTATCCATCTCGCACGAGCTCGACTACGAGCGCGAAGCGCAGAACCTGGTCGCCATGGGCGCCAACCTGGCGGAGTTCGATCGACTCTACGTGCCCCAGCCGATCGCCGACTACTGCACCCGCCGCGTGCTCACGATGGAATTCGTCTCGGGCACCAAGATCACCAAGCTTTCGCCACTGGCACGCATGGAGATGGACGGCGCGGCGCTGGCCGACCAGCTCTTCGCCGCGTACCTCAAGCAGGTGCTGGTGCACGGCCTCTTCCATGCCGACCCCCATCCCGGCAACGTCTTCATCACCGACAACGGTTACCTGGCGCTCCTCGACCTGGGCATGGTCGGGCGCACGACGCCGGGCCTGCAGGAGCAGCTGCTCAGGGTCCTGATCGCCGTGAGCGAAGGCAAGGCGGAGACCGCGACGGAAGTGATCGCGCGCATGAGCGAAACCGGGCCCGACTTCAACCGAGTCGAGTTCGATCGCAAGGTGGGCCAGATCATCTCCGAGCAGCACGGGCTCAACATCCAGCAGATCAACGTGGGCCGCACGCTGCTGGCGGTCACGGGTACCGCGGCCGACCACAGCGTGTACGTGCCGAGCCAGCTCACGCTGCTCGCGAAGACGCTGCTGCAGCTCGACCAGGTCGGCAAGACGCTCGACCCCGAGTTCGATCCCAATGCGGCGATCCGGCGCCATTCGACTGCGATCATGTCGGACCGCATGCAGAAGCAGTCCACCACCGGCAGCGTGATGGCGTCCGTGCTCGAGATGAAGGACTTCGTGGCGGGCCTGCCCGCGCGGCTGAACCGCATCATGGACGCGGTCGGCAATCGCGAGCTCGAGGTGAAGGTGCACGCGATGGAGGCGGGCCTGATGATGGAGGGGCTGCAGAAAGTGGCCAACCGCATCACTTCGGGACTGATCCTCGCGGCGCTCATCATCGGCGCGGCGCTCCTCATGCGCGTGGAGACTTCGTTCCGCGTGCTCGGCTACCCGGGGCTGGCGATCCTCTGCTTCCTGGCCGCGGCCACCGGGGGGGTCTGGCTCCTCGCCAACATCTTCATCCAGGACAAGCGCAGCGAGGCCAAGGCTCCGCGCTGACGCAAACCCGGACGGACCTGGAATTCGTTCTGCGAACCAAGTTGAATTCCAGGTCCGTCCCGGGTTTCCGTCCGCGGTGAGCAATCACCAGCGGGCGGCGCGCGCGAAGCGCGAGAGCGAGAACGGCGAGAGGTCGAAGGACGGCGCTTCACCGGTCGCCATGGCCGCGAGCGCCTCACCCACCGCCGCCGAATGCTTGAACCCGTGCCCGGAGCAGGGCGAGGCGACGACCACGCGCGGCATCTGCGGGTGACGATCGATCACGAAGTGGAAATCGGGCGTGCCGGTGTAGAGGCAAGCCGCGGCCTTCACCAGCCTGGGGCCCAGTTCCGGAACGTATGGCGCAACCAGCTTGCCGTGCATCTCGCGCGCCTCGGCCTCGGAAACGTGCCGGTCCACGTCGTCCAGCGCCTCGGGCCGGATCGCCGCGCGGTACTGCTCCGTGGCGATCTTTGCGCCAGCGGTCGGCCCGTCGATCGCAGGGAAACCGTAGATCGCCTGGTCGCGATCGGCCAGCTCCCAGATCCAGACGGGGAACCGCGGCGGCGCGAACTGTGCGTACGCGGCGTCCACGTCGTACCAGTAGAGCACCTGGCGCGTGATCGTGAAGAGCTGCGAAAGCGACTCCGCGAGCAGCTGCATGATCCATGCTCCGGCGCAAAGGACGAGCTGTGCAGCGCGGTACTCGCCGCGATCCGTCTTCACTACGACGCCCTCGCCGCGCTCCTCGAAGGAAAGAACGCGCTCGCCGGAATGCAGCTCCGCGCCCCCAGCGCGAGCGAGGTCGAGCTGCGCCCGGATGCAGGCCTCCGGCCGCAGGAACCCGGCGTCGGGCTCGTAGTAGCCGTGCTCGTCGCCGGAAATGCGGAACTGCGGGAAATCCTTGCGCAGCTGCCCCGCGTCGAGGACCTCGTGCGGAATGCCGAAGGTCCGGGCGGCCGCCAGGGTGTTCTGGAAGAAGTCCTTCACGTGTATCTCGGCACGGCGCCCGCTCGACGAGATCCAGAGCCCACCCGTGACCGTGAGCAGGTTCGCTCCGGTGAGCGATTCGATCTCGCGCCATAGCTCGTACGAGCGCAGCACCAGCGGCACGTAGGCGGCGCCCTCGCCGATTGCCTTGCGCGTGATGCGGCTGTCCCCGTGGGACGAGCCGAATGCGTGCGGCGGGTGGAAGCGGTCGATGCCGAGGACGCGCGCGCCGCGGCGCGTGAGCTGCCAGGCGGTGGCGCTACCCGCCGCGCCCAGCCCCACGACGATCGCGTCGAACGACGCGCGCGTCATTTGCGATCGCTGTCGCGGGCTTCCGGCGGTGATTCGATGCGCGGTCCGGGCGAGAGGCGGCGCTTGATCGCATCCTCCACATAGTTGCCGCCGCCCAGGACCACGAGCACGACCACCACGGCGATGGCCACCAGCTCCACCTGGCCCGCGCCGCAGGCCATGCCGAGTGCGGCAGCGACCCAGATCGTGGCCGCCGTGGTGAGGCCCTCGATGCGCCGCTCGGCTTCGAGCTGCAGGATGACGCCGGCTCCGAGGAAACCGATGCCTGTGATGATTCCCTGCACCGCCCGGCTCAACGCATCGCCGTTGTCGCGCGCGGACCCGAGGATGATGAGCACCACGATGGCCGAGCCGATGCTCACGAGCGCGTGGGTGCGCATTCCGGCGGGCTTGCGGTTCATCTCGCGATCGACGCCGATGAGGCCACCCGCCAGCAGCGCCGCGCCCAACCGGATGGCGAGCGAGGTCGCGTCGAGGTCTACTGTCGGCGGCACGGTTTCAATCGAGGCGAGCGCCGCTTTCCTTCGCGACCTTCGACCATTTGGCGATCTCGTTGCGGATGAAAGCGGTGAACTCCTGGCGCGAATCGCCGACGGGCTCGAACGCGAGCTGCTGAAAGCGGGCCTTGACGGCGGGGTCCTGCAGCATCTTGCGGATCTCCGCGTTGAGCTTGTCCAGGATCGCGGGCGGCGTCTTCGCGGGCGCGGCAAGGCCGATCCAGCCCACGCTTTCGAAACCGGCGTAACCCTGCTCCGCGATCGTCGGCACGTCGGGCAGGAACTCGGATCGCCGTGGGATCGCCACCCCGAGCGCGCGCAACTTGCCGGCTGCGACCTGCGCGCGCACGCCGGGAATCGTGTCCGACATCATCGGCACCTGGCCGCCGATGATCGCGGCCTGCGCATCACCGCTGCCCTTGAAGGGCACGTGGTTGAGCTTCACCCCGGCGGCCGACTGGAAAGCCTCCATGGTGAGATGGCTGGTCGAGCCGATGCCGAGCGACGCGTAGGGAATCTCGCCGGGCTTGGCCTTCGCGGCGGCCACCAGCTCGCCCAGCGTCTTGTAGGGCGAGCTCGCGGAAACCACGATCACCTGCGGGGTCACGACGATGTTGCCGATGGCATCGAAGTCGCGCAGTGGATCATAGGGAAGCTTCGACTGGATCGCCGGGTTGATGCCGAAGGGGCCGCTGCCCGCAGCGACGAGCGTGTAGCCGTCGGGGGCCGCTTCCTTCGCCTGCGCGGTGCCGACACTGCCGCCAGCGCCGGGCTTGTTCTCGACGACGAAGGATTGCCCCATCGACCGGGTGAATTGCTCGGCCACGAGGCGCGCCAGGATGTCGGTCGCCGACCCGGGCGCGAAGCCCACGATGATCTTCACCGGCTTCGTGGGATACGCCTGCGCAAGGGCTGTGCCGGCCAGGCATACGAGAACCGCGGCGATGAGGGAGCGGAAAGCGAACATTGTGTTACCTCCTGTGCGGGGCATTCTACGTAACATTCGCCCGATGAACCGAGCCCTGGCCGCCTCGCTCCTCGCCTTCGCATCGCTCCATGTCGACGCCCAGCCGGCGCCGCCCAACTTCGTAGCCTGGCGCGACGGGCTGCATTCCTCGGCGCAACCTTCCGCCGCGTGGCTCGCGCAGGTGAAGAAAATGGGCTACGACGTCGTCGTGAACCTCGCACCGCCGCAGAGCGAGGGGTCTCTTCGCGAAGAGGGCGGCATCGTCGGTGCAAGCGGCGTCATCTACGTGAACATCCCGGTCGACTTCGGCAACCCCACCGCCGAGGATTTCCGCGTATTCACCGAGGTGATGAAGGCAAGTCGCGGCAAGAAGGTGTTCGTGCATTGCCAGGTCAACATGCGAGGCTCGGCGTTCACGTTCCTGTATCGGGTGCTGCACGAGGGCGCACCCGTAGGTGAGTCGGCACGCCAGATGAACGGTGTCTGGACACCCAATCCGACCTGGAAGGAATTCATCGACGGGATGCTCGCCGCGGGCGGCAAGAGCGTCGTCTACTGACGGCAGGTCAGTCGAAGCCGTAGAGCTTCGCGGGATTGTCGACCAGCACGCGCTCGAAGAGAGCGCCGCTTCCGGTCCATTCACGCACGAGATCGAAGAGCGCGGCATCGTCGGGCTTGGACCCGGCCTCGGTAGGATGCGGCCAGTCGCTTCCCCACACCAGGCGCTGCGGCGCGATGCGCGCCAGCTCGCGCGCCACGGCGCCCACATCCTCGTAGCGGGGCGGGCCGGTGCGCGTGTCGAGGTAGGCGCCGGAGAGCTTGACCCAGGTGCGTCCGTTGTCGAGCCAGCCGCGCAGGCGGGCGAAGGCAGGATGCGCGAGCCCCAAGGGCTGCGGCAGCCGCGCCATGTGGTCGATGACCACCGTTCCCGGCAACCGGTCCACGATCGCGCCGAGATCCACCAGCTGGTCGGCGAGCAGGTGCAACTGCACGTGCCAGCCCAGCTCGTGGATGCGCCGTCCCAGCGGCTCGATCATCTCCGGCGACGTGACCGCGGTGCGCGGATCGTGCAGCGTGAATCGGAGGCCGCGGATGCCGCCCGCGTGCAGGCAATGCAGCTCGGCGTCCGTCACGTCGGGGTGCAGGACGCCGACGCCGCGCGCCCGGTCCATGCCCAGGGCTTGCACGGCATCCACCGTCACGCGGTTGTCGGTGCCGAAGGCCGCCGGCTGCACCACGATCGCGCGCGAGGTGCCGATGCGCCGCTGCAGCAATCGGTAATCCGCCACCGTGGCGTTCGCGACGGGCCGGCGCTGCGGCAGCGGCATCTCGAAGCGCGGGTCGTAGATGTGGATGTGCGAATCGCAGGCGCCCCCGGGGGCCACCGCCTTGGGCGACGAGGTGCCGGCGCTGTTCGGAACCGACTGCAATTACGATTCCGCCGCCTGCCCGGGAAGCGGGCGCGGAAAATCCTCTTCGTAGGCGACGCCGTCGGCCAGCAGTCGCGCGTAGCCTTCCGCGTCCACACCCGCTTCGGCCAGCAGCTCGCGATTGTGCTGGCCCAACCTCGGGGCAGGGGTCGCGATATGCCCGGGGGTACGCGAAAGCCGCGGCACCACGTGGTGCATCGGGAACGCGCCCATCTCGGCGTCGGGATAGTCGGCGAGCACCTCGCGCTCGATGAAATGCTCGTCCTCGAGGATCTGGGTGATGTCGTAGATCGGGCCGATGGTGACCTCGGCCTTCTCGAAGAACGCCACGTTTTCGGCCTGCGTCCTGCGCCCGATGAACTCGCCGATGATGGCGTCGAGCTCCTCGGCGTTGCGCGTGCGCTCGGCGTTGGTGCGATAGCGCGGATCGTCGATGAGGTCCGGCCGGCCGATGCTGGTGAACACGCGCTCCGCCATTTTCTGCGTGGAAGCCGAGAGGCAGACGTACTTGCCATCGCTCGTGCGATAGGCGTTGCGCGGAGCGGAGTTGGTCGAGCGGCTGCCGGTGCGCGGCTTCACCTTTCCGGTGAGGCGATAGTTCGCGGCCTGCGGTCCGAGCATGTGAAACAGCGGGTCGAGCAGCGGCAAGTCGATCACCTGCCCTTCGCCGCCGTTGACCTCGACCTCGCGCAACGCGATGAGCACGCCGATCGCGCCGTAGAGGCCGGCGAACGAGTCGGCCATGTAGATCGGAGGGAGAACCGGCTCGCGGTCGGGAAACCCGTTGAAGGACGCGAAACCGGAGATGCCTTCGACGAGCGTGCCGAATCCCGGGCGCCGACGGTACGGCCCCGTCTGTCCCCAGCCCGAGATGCGCACCACGACCAGGCGCGGGTTGCGCGCCAGCAGCACCGGGGGTTCCAGGCCCATCTTTTCGAGCGTGTCGGGACGGAAACTCTCGACGAAAACATCGGCCTTCTCCACCAGTTTGAGCAGCAGCTCACGCGCCTCGGGCCTTCGCAGCTCGAGCGCGAGGCTCTTCTTGTTGCGCGCATAGAGCTTCCAGTTGGTCTGCACGTCGCGCGTGCGCCAGCCGCGAAGCGTGTCGCCCTCGGCCGGCTCGACCTTGACCACGTCGGCGCCGAAGTCGGCCAGGGCGCCCGTGAGCGTGTTGCCGGCCACGAGCCGCGACAGGTCGAGCACGCGCACGCCGCTGAGCGCGCCGCGGGCGGGGCCGGTGTAGTCGCGCTGGTGAAGCGTTTTACCCATGGAAGTTCATCGGCCGCCTGCGCTCAGGTCGGCGCCACGCAAACCAGGGCGGCACGCGGCAGCCATGCGTGAACCCTCTCCCCGACCCGCGGCCCGGCACCTGTCGTCTGGACCAACAGCGCCAACTCCCCGGTGCGCACGGTGTGATACGTGAGGTTGCCCATGTACACGCTTTGGGCGACCTCGCCTTCAAGCACGTTCTCGCCGGCGCCGTCACTGCCGCTCGCGCCTGGCGCGACCAGCTGGATACGCTCCGGCCGGACGATGTGGCGTAGCCCGCCGGGCTCGTCCGCCAACTCGAGGCGCCGCCCGTCCGGGAGTCTCCCATAATGCCGATCGCCGTCCGCCTCCACGGCCGCGAAGTCCACGACATTTGCCGTTCCGAGGAACTCGGAAGCGAACTGGCTCTTCGGGCGCTCATAGACTTGGCGCGGCTCCCCCATCTCGATCACGCGCCCGGCGCTCATGATGACCAGCCGGTCGGCGAGGACCATGGCATCGGCCTGGTCATGCGTTACGTACACCGCGGTGACACCGAGGCGCTTGAGCACGTCGCGCAACTCGAGTCGCATGCGCTCGCGCAACTTGAGGTCCAGGTTGCTGAGCGGCTCGTCCATCAGCAGCACGCCCGGCTGCGTCATCATGCTGCGCGCGAGCGCCACGCGCTGCTGCTCGCCGCCGCTCAGCGTCGCGGGAAAGCGGCTCGCCTTGTCCGCGAGCCCCACGTCGCGCAGCCCCGCTTCCACCCGGCTGCGGATCTCGGAAGCAGGAAGGCCCTGGATCCGCAGCCCATAGGCCACATTCTCGAAGATGGTCATGTGCGGCCATACCGCGTAGGACTGGAACATCATGCCGACGTTGCGTTTCTCGGGTGGTAGCGCGACGCGCGACGCCGCATCGAAGACCACGCGCCCACCGATCGTGATCCGCCCCTCGTCTGGGTGCTCCAATCCCGCGAGGCAACGCAGCGTGGTGGTCTTGCCGCAACCGCTCGGCCCCAGCAGGGCAACAATTTCCCCGGCGCCGATAGCGAGGCTTACTTCCGAAACGACCTTCGAGCTTCCGAAGCTCTTGCCGAGGCCCTCCACGAGAACGGCCTGCTTGCTCATCGGTATGCCGCCTCCGGATCGGCGACACGCCCCACGACCAGGCGCATGACGAGCAGCGCGAAGAAGATCATCGCGGTCTGCAGGCATGCGAAGGCAAAGGCCTGCATGGCGCCCTGCATCTCGAGCGATTGCCAGGCGAGCACGGCCAGCGTTATGTTGGACGGCGAGTAGAGGATCACGGTCGCGCTGACCTCGTTCAGGGTGAAGATGAAAATGAGGATCCAGGTCGAGGCCATGCCGCGGGCGATGAGCGGAAAGACGATGCGCCGCAGCCGCGACAGCAACCCGCTGCCCAGCACCTGCGCCGCTTCCTCGAACTCGCTGGAAACGTGCAGCAGCGTGCTGCCGCACACGCGCACTCCGTGGGCGAGGAAGCGCGCCACGTAGGCGATGAGCAGGATCCAGATGGTGCCGTAGATGGGCAAGGGCATCGATACGTACGCCCACAGCATGCCGACGCCGAGGACGATGCCCGGCACGGCCGCGCCCGCCACGCTCACGTAATCCATCACCGTGCGGCCGCGCCCCTTGCTGCGCGTCACGCTGTAGCTCACCGCCGCGCCGAGGAGCGTCACGATGGTCGCCGTGCCGACCGCGAGAACGACGCTGTTGATCAGTCCCGTGAGATTGTCCCCGCTCAGGGCGCGCTCGTATTGCTGCAGCGTGAACAACGACCACTTGAGGTTCGGCGTGATGTACTTGAGCAGCGACCCCACGAACAGCGCGCCGAGAGGAACGACGACCGAGGCCGCGAGGTATGCGGAGAGCGCGAGGGAGACCGGCCAGCGATACTTGCCCAGCGCCAGCGGCTGGATCCGCTTCGGCTTGCCCGTCATCGTGCGGAAACGCGAGGCATTTCGGATCACGCGCCGGTAGGCCACCACCCCGAGCAGGCTCATCACCAGCAGGATCACACCTGCCACGGCCGCGAGGCCGGGGCGCGTCGGCTCGTAGCTAAGCCACAGGTAGATTTCGGACGGGATCGTCTGGAAGTTCTGCGTGCGCCCGAGCAGCGTCGGCACGGCGAAGTTCTCCGCGGCCAGGATCGTCACCATGATGCCGCTGGCGAATATGGCCGGGAAGATGAGCGGCAGCGTGATCTTGAAGAAGCCGCGGACGCGCCCGCCGCCAAGGACGAGCGAGGCCTCCTCGAGCGAGCTGTCGATGGCGCGCAACGGCCCGAGCAGCGACAGGAATACGTAGGGCACGTAGTGGCTGGCCAGCACCCACACCATGCAGGGGAAGGAATAGGCGTTCAGCAGCGTGCCGCTTCCCCCCAGGTTCTTCCACAGCACGTTCACGAATCCGGCCTGCGGACCCGCGAGCCCGACCCACGCGAGGGTGAGCATGAACGGCGACAGGTAGAGCGAAATGGTGAGCAGGCTTTCCCAGAGGCGGGCGCCGGGCAGGTCTACCCGCGCGAACAGGAACGCGAGCGCGGTCCCGATCACCGCGCTCACGACGGCCGTGGCCGTGCCCAGCAGCAAGGTATTGCCGAGCGCGCGCCACAGATCGGCGCTGCCGAGCACCTCGCGCCAACCCGCGAGCGTGAGGTGCCCGTCGGGCGCGCCGGGCGCCGCGCTCCACAGCGAGCCGAACACCATGAAGAGCAGCGGCAGCCCGGTGAGCAGCGAGATCGCCACCAGCAGCGTGGCGTGGGGCGCGTTCTCCCCCATGCGCCAGGCGGCCTTGGTGGGAACGGCGCTCACGGCAACGCTCATGAACGAACCCCGGGGCGAAGACCGGCGGTTACTTGTTGAAGACGCGCTTGAAGTCCGCGGTCATGGCTGGCATCTCCTGGTCGATCCTGGCCCAATCCACGTCCCAGTACGTCTTCGGCGCGCGGTACCAGTCCGTTTTGGTGAACTCGCGGTTGTCCTTCACGTCCGGCCGCATCGGCGCAAGCCCGGTGATGTTGACCCACGCGGACTGCCCCTCGAGGCTCGAGGACCAGGTCATGAAGAGCCGCGCGGCGTTCGGATGTGGCGCGTTCGCGGCGATCGACGCGAGGTAGGGAAGCGCGAGCGCCGGCTCCGGATAGCGCCAGCGCACCGGCGCGCCGCGCTTGAAGTACGTTGCGAGCGAGCCGATGTCCGTCGGCGTGTGCGGGATGAACGCGTATTCGCCGGCCACCAGGCGCTCGCCCACCGGGTTCGAGCTCTGGTAAATCACGGGCGCCAGCGCATCGTTCAGCTTGTCGAGGAAATTCGCCCCCAGCTTCTCGCGGAAGTAGGCGTAGGCGATGTGCGCCGTGCCGCCCGCGCGCACGTGCGCCATCGCGCTGCGGCCCTTGAAGGCGGGATTGGCGACCTGGTCCCAGGAGCTCACCTTGTCGAGCCAGGCCGCTTCCTGGGGCGTGACCTTTTCGGGATTCCAGGCGATGCCCATGTGCAGCAGGCCGATGCCGTACCAATAGCCGTCGTGGCGCCACTTGGCGGGAACGAGCTCGCCGGTCACCGGCGTGTAGTTCGCCAACAGGCCTTCCTTGGCGAAGCGGTCTGCAACGGCCGGGCTCGAGTTCATCCAGATGTCGGCGATGGCGCGGTTGGCGCGCACCTCGCTCGTCAATCGCTCGGCCAAGGCGCCGCCGGAAGCGCGGTAGGTTTCCACCTTGATGAACGGGAAAGTCTTCGAGAACGCGCTCACCAGCTCCGGCGGGCAGCTCGAATTCAGGCAATAGAGCATCACCTTGCCTTCCTTCGCGGCGCCGGCGATCACCTCGGCCGGCAGCTTCGGCGCGTGCTGCTTCGCCCAAGCCTGGGCCTTTGCCACGTCGGCGTCCTGGCCCCACGCGGCAGTAGAAAGGGATGCTGCGGCCACCAGCGCGGCCAAGGGGCGAAGCGCCTGCCTTGCGAACCTCGGAATCATGTCGTCTCTCCTCGTTGGAATGGTTGGCGATTCAACGATCGCTTCGGAAGCGCTCCAGCTTCTTCTCGTCGATGGCGGCGCCGATGCCCGGACCACCGGGCAGGTGCACTTGGCCGTCGCGCAAATCGATGGGCGTAGCCAGCAGGTCGTCGGCCTGCCGCAGGTAATTGCCCAAGTCGGCCGGGTACCTGATCACGTTCGGGAAAGCGGAGGCGAAGGCAGCGCTGGCGAGCGTGCCGATGCCGGAGACACCCTGCGAGCCGATCCATACCGGCAAGCCATGGGCCTCGGCCAGCTTGAGGATCGCCGTCGAGCGGTGCATGCCGGATCGCGGTGGCTTGATCCCTATCACGCCAAGGGCCCCAAGGCTCAGCTCGCGCAGCGTATCTGGGATGGTCACCACGCTGTCGTCGCCCAGCATTGGGACGACCATCTGGTCCGCGACACGTTTTCGCGCATGTGGCACCAGGTGGATGCTCACCGGCTCCTCGGCCATCGCGAGCCCGTGCTCGGCCATTCGGTTGATGGTTCGCACCGCCTCGTGCGCCCCGTAAAGCTGGTTCGCATCGATATAGAGCATGGCCTGCTCGCCCAGCGCTTCACGCAGACGGCGGATGCGCTCGATGTCCTGGGACGAGGACTTGCCCGCCTTGATCTTGAAGGCGTCGATGCCGTGCTTCTCGCGGATCTGCAACGCTTCGTTGGTGGTCGCATCGACCTCGCCCAATCCCACCATGTAGCTGATCTTCACCGGCGCCGACGCGCCGCCCAGGTATTGGGCCAGGGGCACGCCGGCAGCCTGCGCGAGGATGTCATAGACCGCGGTGTCGAGCGCGCCTTTGGCCGTGGGGTTCCAGGGCACCTCGTCGAAAGCCGACCAATACCCCTCGCGGTCGTACGCGTCGTGCCGCAGGAGCCGAGGGCCCAGCTCCTTGTCGATCGCGTGCATGACCGAGGGCACCGTCTCCCCGTAGATGAGCGGCCGTGGCGTCGCCTCGGCGATGCCGGTGAGCCCGCCCTCGGCGAAGACGCGTACCAGCACGTGCTCCTGGGCCGTCTTGTTGCCGACCTTGCCCCACTTGACGGGCGCGTGGAGCGGGATGCGAAAGGGGATGGTCTCGATGCGTTCGATCTTCAATGGCGGATTCTCAGTGAAGGGTGGCGCCCATCTGCGACAGGAGCGGCTGCAGGCTGGAGGCGCGTTCCAGCGCCGCGACCTCGTGGATCACGCGCTCGGCGCGGGACGTGCCGATCGCGCAGACGGCCTGCTCCATGAACTTGGCCTGCACTTGCGCCGCGGCCAACGGGCGCGCGTGGTCGCCCTCGGGGATCTCCACGAGCCGCGAGTGCGTGCTGCCGTCGCGAAGCGTCACGGTCACCCGGGCGCCGCGTCCTTTCGGGAAGCGCTGCAGGAGCTCGTCGTCGATGTGCGCCTCGGTGCACGCCATCAGCCGGCGAATGTCGGCGTCCTTCCACCGATCGCGATCGAACTGCCCCGCATCCAGCCGCCCATCGGCAAGGGCAAGCGCGGCGCACACCGGCAGGCTGTGGTCGGCCGTTTCCCGGGTCGTCGGCTCGTACTTGGACCGGTCGGCGGCGCGATCGATGACCTTCCGGTAAGTGCCCACCTCGATGCGCGCGATCTGCTCGTGGCGACCGCGAAGCGGGCCGGCCAGCTGAACGCAGGCTTCCACGACCGACTGCAGCTCGAACTGCACCGGGAAGCGCTTGAGGCTCACGCCGAGCATGCGGTAGGAGTCGAGGTCCACCTCGAAAGAGGGATCCGCCTGCGGCGGCTGCACCTTGTCGAACAGCCATTGCATGGCAGCGACGGGCCCGGTGAAGCCTTCCCTCGCCACGCGTGCGGCGAACACGCCGTCCATCGAGGGAAAGGCGTAACCCGTGGCCTTGGCCATGCCGATGTCGCCTCGCGAGATCACGGTAAGCGTCTGGGTGCGTGCTCCTGAAAGGGCGATCCCGTGCGCGATCGACTCCGGGTCCATGCCCCAGGCCTTGCCCGCGATGAGCGGTGCCACCCAGCCGGCGGCGCTCACCGGATGAAGGCCGCGCTTGATGAAGGCGTAGGCGCGCGAGAAGCGGATGTGCGCCTCGTAACCCGCGACGATCGCTTCGACCAGGCGCTTGCCGCCGGCGCCGGCTTCCTCGCAGCAGGCGATGGCCGCCGCGATGTTCTCGCTCGGGTGGATCGGCTCGAGCCCCTCGTAGATGTCGTTGAAGTCGAGGTAACGGATGAGCGTGCCGTTGAGCAGCGTGGCCACTTCCGCGCTCGCCCGCTCGGAGCTGCCCAGAAGTGTTGCCGGACCGCCGCCCGGCCAGGCAGACGACGCAGCCCGCGTAAGCGCCTTTGCGGGCGGGCATCCGACCGCACCGAGCGCGCAACCGAGGGTATCGAGCAGCAGCGTCTTCGTGTGCTCGACCAATTCCGGCGGCAGGTCCTCGTAGCGAACCGCATGCGCCATGCGTGCGAGCTGCAACTCCCAGGTCACGCAACGGTCTCCTGGGGCTGGCGCTTGAGCCACTCGCGCTCGCCACCCGCTTCGATGATTTCCCAGAGGAAGTCGGGCAACGGCGGTGCCTCCAGCACCTGGCCTGTGGCGAGGTTGGCGATGCGGCCCCTGCGGAAATCCACCTCGACCGGATCGCCTTCGCGCACGATCTCGCGCACCCCCGGAGCGAACGGGATCATCGGCACTCCCGCGGTCACGCATAGGCGGAAGAAGCCGCGCGTCATGGACTCCGTCACCAGCCCCACGCCGGAGCCCTTGATCGAGAGCGGGCCGGTCACGTGCATCTGTCCCTTGCCGAAACGCCGACCGGCGACGATGACGTCGCCCGGCTTCGCCTCGCCGGGGAAACGCGGGTTCATCGAGGCCATGCAATGCGTGGCCAACACGCGAGGATCGACGATCAGCTTGCGGATCACTTCTCCCGGCACCACCCCCCCGTCGTTGAGAACATCGTCGCCGAACACCCAGGCCCTGCCTTTCATCCTGCCCTCCTCGCCCGTCATGCGGCCGCCTTTCCGGCAAGAGACCGCGGGTCGGTGATCTCGCCGGTGATCGCCGAGGCGGCCGCCACGGCGGCATTGGAGAGCAGCACCGTCGCAGCCTCGCTGCCCATGCGCCCGGACTCGTTGCGCGTGCTGGTGGCGATGCAGACCTCGTCGCCTTCGAGCGGTGCGAGCGTGCCGTAGCAGGGGCCGCAGGCGCCGACCGCGATGTCCGCGTTGGCGGCGGCGAGGATCTCGATCAAGCCTTCGGCGAGCGCTTTCTGGTAGATCACCGTCGTGGCCGGAATGACCAGCAGCCTGACTCCTGGCTTGACCTTGTGGCCGCGCACCGCGTTGGCGGCCGCACGGATGTCCTCGAGCTTTCCGCCGATGCACGACCCCACAAACGCCTGGTGCACCTTGCGGCCGAGCATCTCGCTGAGCGGCCTGATGTTGGTCGGATCCGGCGGCAGGGCGATCTGCGGCTCGAGCGCACTCACGTCAAACTCCAGTACCCGCTCGTACTCGGCGTCGGGGTCGGCGTGCACCGGCTCGGCTTTCCAGTCGAACTGGGCTGCCCAGGCGAGCGTCACCTCGTCCGCCGGCACGATGGCCGCCTTCACGCCGATGTCGACCATGGCGTTGCACACCGTCTGGCGCGCATCCATGTCCATCGCGGCGATCGTCGGGCCGCCCAGCTCGATCGACTTGTAGTCGCCGAGGTCGGGGCCGATCTCGCGGATGAGGTAGGCCGCGATGTCCCGGCTCATGACGCCGGGCCGGGGCGTGCCGCCGACGACGACGCGCAGCGACTGGGGCACCCGCAGCCACGCCCGCCCGGTCGCGAGCACCACCAGCAGGCCGCCGCCCAGCGGGATCGACATGGCGCCCGTCGCTCCGAGGGCCGGGGCGCGAGAGTCGCTCGCGATGACCAGCTGCCCCGGCCTTACCGTGCCGTGATCGACGGGCAGGTTGTGGCTGATGCCATGCTCGCCGAGGTCGAAGAAGCGCTTCACGCCCTGCGACTTCACCTCCTCGCGGATCCGGCGGCGAGCGCGCACGATCACCGGGTCGTCGGAATAGGGACGATGGTCGATGCCGACCAGCAGCCGGTCGGCGACGGCGATCTGCTTGCGCCCGACCGCCTGCATGCCATCGAGGAATCGAGGGAAGTTGTGGTCGTGGCAGATCACGACATCGGGCGTGGCCCACACGATCTCCCCGACAGGCACCGTCTTGCGGCCGGCGGCGCGGGCCAGGACCTTCTGGGCGATGGTCTGTCCCATGTCAGGCGTACCGCTTCTCGAGGGCGTCGAACTCCGGGGCGCCGACGATGCGGTGCAGCTGTGGCATCGGCATGAAGGCTTCGCTTCCATGGTCGATGACACCCTTGCTCCGCACCTCGGAGAGCGTGTGGCGCATGGCGACGAGGGCGCTTCGCAGCGCCGTGAGCGGATACACCACCAGCCGATATCCCAGGCGGTCGAGCTCCTCGATCGACAGGTCGATGCGACTGCCGATGGTCAGCATCAGCGGCACGCGCAGCGCAGCGCGCGCGGCGACGAGGTCCTCGCGGGTCTTGAGGCCGTGCACGAGCAGCACGTCGGCACCGGCTTCTTCGTACTTGCGCGCGCGGGCGATCGCTTCCGCCGCGCCGCCGCCCGGCGCGTTGAAGCCGTCCGTGCGGGCGATCACGAGCGTCTCGGGGTTGCGGCGCGCGTCTCGCGCGGCGCGGATCTTCCTAACCATCTCCTCGGTGCTCACCATCTCAATACCGGACAGGCCGCCGCAGCGCTTGGGGAACACCTGGTCTTCGATCATCACGCCGGCGGCGCCGACCTGCTCGAGCTCGCGAACCGTCCTGATCACGTTCAACGCATTGCCGTAGCCGTTGTCACCGTCGACGATCAGAGGCAGCGGCGTGCATGCGCCGATCTGGCGTGCGCGCTCGACGGTCTCCGACATGGTCACCAGGCCCATGTCGGGGAAGCCCAGGCTCGCGGCCACGTGGTAGCCCGACATGAACAACGCATCGAAGCCGAGGTCTGCCGCCACCCGGGCGGTCAGCCCGTCGGCCACGCCTGGGGCGCAAACCATCTCCTGCGCGGCGAGGCGCATCCGCAACGTTCGCATCCGGGGATCTCCTGAAGTTCTGCTGGACAGAATCTTGATTCGCCTGACAGAATTCAGCCTACCACGAACCGTGCGGGCCACGTCAACGCGCGCAATGCGAGAAGGAGCTCCATGAGCGAGCAGAAGGTGGCATCGGTGGACCGGGCCCTCGCCCTGCTCGAGGCGTTCACCGAGCAGCAGCCGGCGCTGTCGCTGAACGACCTTGCGCGCATCACCGGGCTCTACAAGAGCACCGTGCTTCGGCTTTGCGGATCGTTGCAGAGTCGCGGTTACCTGCGCCGCACCGAGGACAAGAACTTCCATCTCGGGCCCAGCCTGTGGCGACTGGGATCGCTCTACAGCCGCTCGTTCAAGCTGTCGGACCACGTCTATCCGGTGCTGAACCGGCTGGTGGCCACCACCAACGAGTGTGCGTCGTTCTACGTGATGGACAAGGACTGCCGAATCTGCCTCTACCGCCGCGCATCCGAGGCGCGCGTGCGCCACCACATGAACGAGGGCGAAAGGATGCCCCTGGAGCGCGGCGCGAGCGGACGGGTGTTGCTGGCGTTTTCGGGCGCCGAGGGCGAGTTCTACGAGAACATCCGCAGGAAAGGCTGGTACATCTCGATGGGCGAGTTCGATCGCGACATTGCCGCGGTGGCGGCGCCGGTGCTCGGCCGGGATGGCGACTTGGTCGGCTCCCTCGCCGTCTCGGGCCTGCTCAGCCGCTTCACCAAGCCGGTCGCAGCCCGGTACGCGAAGCTCGTCGTGCAGGAGGCCCGCGCCCTCAGCCGGGCACTGGGCGGCTGAGGGCCGCCCCCGCGGTCACTGGATCGTCCGCTCCTGCGAGGCGAGCAGGTTCAACCGCCGCGCGAGGTCCAGGATCGCCTCGGCGCGGCGCACGAAGGGCGCATCCACCATGCGGCCGTCGACGGTGAAGGCGCCGATGCCCTTCTCGGCATTCAGGCGCGCGGCCTCGACCACCTTGAGCGAGTGGGCGATCTCCTCGTCGGTCGGCCGGAACACCGCGTTGGCGAGCCGCACCTGGCTGGGATGGATGCAGCTCTTGCCGATGAAGCCCAGGCGGCGCGCCACTTGCGCCTCGCGCGTGTAACCCTCGGCATCGCGGATGTTCGCGTATGCGCCGTCGTACGCCCAGACGCCCGCCTCGCCGGCGGCGATACGCACCTGCAACTGGATCGCCTCGATGACCGCCGGGTTGTAGCGGTCGATTCCCAGTGGCTCGATCAGGTCGGCCCAACCGATCTGCAGCCCGACCACGCGCGGGCTTGCGGCAGCCATATCCGCCGCGAGCCGCAGCGCGCGTGGCGTCTCGATGTTCGGCATGACGTCGATGGGCTCGGCACTCGTCCCGCGCTCGGCCTTGGCCAGGGCCGCCGCGCAAGCGCGGATGTCGTCCACGCCCTCCGGCTTGGGCAGGTTCAGGATATCGACCCCGCTACCGGCGATCGCCTCGATGTCGGCCTCGAAGTGCGGGGTCTCGAGCGCGTTCACGCGCACGATGAGGACCTTGCCGGAATTGGCCGGCAACGCCCGCAAAAATTTCACCAGCTCGCGGCGCGCTTCATCCTTGCGCGACTCGTCCACGGCATCCTCGAGGTCGAAGGAGAGCGCATCGGCATCGCTCGCCATTGCCTTGGCGAACAGCTCCGGCCGCGAGGCCGGCACGAAAAGCTTGCTCCTCACAGGCGCGCGATCACCGCTTTGGCGAACTCTTTCGTGCTCGCCTTGCCGCCGAGGTCGCCGGTGCGGATGTTGTCCTCGAGCAATGCCTTGTCCACCGCGTCGCGAACGCGGCGCGCCTTGTCCTGGTGGCCGACGTGGTCGAGCATCATCGCCGCCGAAAGGATGAGCGCGAGCGGATTGGCGATGCCCTTGCCCGCGATGTCGGGCGCCGAGCCGTGCACGGCCTCGAAAATGGCGGCATCGACGCCGATGTTGCCCGCGGGCGCCATTCCCAGCCCGCCCACGAGGCCGGCATTGAGGTCCGAGAGGATGTCGCCGAAGAGGTTGGTGGTGACGATCACGTCGAACTGCCACGGGTTCATCACCAGCTGCATCGCGCAGGCATCGATGATGCGATCGTCGCACGCGACGCGGCCCTCGTACTTTTTCGCCACCTCGCGGCCCGTCTCGAGGAAGAGGCCGGTGAGCGCCTTGAGCACGTTCGCCTTGTGCACGAGCGTCACCTTCTTCCTGCCGTTCTTCACCGCGTAATCGAAGGCGAACTCGCAGATGCGCCGCCCGCCGGCGCGCGTGTTGACGCCCGAGGCGATCGCCACCGCGTGCGGGTCGTCGCCGATCGGCACGTAGTGCTCGAAGCCCACGTACAGCCCCTCGAGGTTCTCGCGGATGAGGACGAGGTCGATCTTTTCGTAGCGCCCGGGGACCAGCGTGCGCGCGGGGCGCAGGTTGGCGTAGAGCTCGAACTCCTCGCGCAGGCGCACGTTGGAGGAGCGGAATCCCCCACCCACCGGCGTGGCGAGCGGCCCCTTGAGGGCCAAGCGCGTGCGCCGGATGCTGTCGATCGTCTTCTGCGGGAGGGGATCGCCCGCTTCCTTCACGCCGGTCACGCCGGCGATCGCGGTTTCCCACTCGAAGGGAGCGCCGACCGCGTCGAGAACCTGCAGGGTGGCCTCGCTCACTTCGGTGCCGATGCCGTCGCCGGGAATGAGGGTGGCGGCGATCTTGGACGTGCTGGTTGCCATCGTTGTGTCCTGTGCGAGGCGCGATTATCCGACATTCTTTGTAAGATGCCGCATGAGCGACGAAAAGAAGCGCCCCGGGCAAGAGCAGTCCGGGGCCGGCCTCGAGAAAGGCCTTACAAGTTACGGCGATCGCGATTTTTCGCTTTTCCTGCGCCGGGCATTCATCAAGGGGGCGGGCTACACCGACGATGCGCTGTCGAGGCCGGTCGTGGGAATCGCCAACACCGGCAGCGCGTTCAACCCCTGCCACGGCAATGCGCCGCAGCTCCTGGAGGCCATCAAGCGCGGAGTGATGCTGGCCGGCGGGCTGCCGGTGGAGTTTCCCACCATCTCGGTGCACGAGAGCTTCGCGCATCCCACGTCGATGTTCCTGCGCAACCTGATGTCGATCGACACCGAGGAGATGGTCCGCGCGCAACCCATGGACGCCGTGGTGCTGATCGGGGGTTGCGACAAGACGGTTCCGGCGCAATTGATGGGCGCGGCCTCGGCCGGCGTGCCATGCGTGCAGCTCGTGACCGGCTCGATGCTCACCGGCTCGCACCAGGGCGAGCGTGTCGGCGCCTGCACCGATTGCCGCCGCTACTGGGGCCGCTACCGCGCAGAGGAGATCGACGCCGACGAGATCTCCCGCGTGAACAACCAGCTGGTGGCGTCGGTGGGCACCTGCTCCGTGATGGGCACGGCGAGCACGATGGCGTGCGTGGCCGAGGCGCTCGGCATCACGGTCCCCGGTGGGGCAGCGCCACCGGCCGTGACGGCGGATCGCATTCGCGTCGCCGAGCGCAGCGGGTCGGTAGCCGTGCAGATGGCCAAGGCGAAACTCACGCCTGACAAGATCCTCACGCCGAAGGCATTCGAGAACGCGCTGCGGGTTCTGCTTGCGATCGGCGGTTCCACCAACGGCGTGATCCATCTCACCGCGATCGCCGGGCGGCTGGGCATTCCCATCGCGTTGGACCGGCTGGACGCGCTCGGCCGCGACACGCCAGTGCTGGTCGACTTGAAGCCCTCGGGACAGTGGTACATGGAGGACCTTCACCGGGCAGGGGGCGTGCCCACGATCCTGCGCGAGTTGAAGCCGTTGCTCCACCTGGACGCGCTCACCGTGACGGGCCGGACGCTGGGCGAGGAGATCGATTCGTTCCCCGCGTTCGCGCAGGAGGTGGTGCGGCCGCTGTCCAGGCCGCTGTATCCACAAGGCGGAATCGCGGTGCTGCGCGGCAACTTGGCTCCCGGCGGGGCGATCATCAAGCAATCGGCCGCCGACCCGAAGCTCATGAAGCACGAGGGGCGCGCGGTGGTGTTCGAGAACGCCGCGGACCTGGCGCAGCGCATCGACCGCGACGACCTCGATGTGAAGGTGGACGACGTGCTGGTGCTGAAGAACATCGGGCCCAAGGGGGCGCCGGGCATGCCCGAAGCGGGCTATTTGCCGATTCCGAAAAAGCTCGCGCGTGCCGGAGTGAAGGACATGGTGCGCATCTCCGACGGGCGCATGAGCGGCACCGCCGCGGGCACCATCGTCCTGCACGTGACGCCGGAGTCGGCGATCGGCGGGCCCCTTGCCTGGGTGCAGAGCGGAGATCGCATCCGCCTGGACGTGGACAAGCGCGAGATCGCCCTGCTGGTGGACGATGCCGAGATGCAACGGCGCAAGTCCGCAAGCCCCGTCGCCGAGCCCAGGGCCGAACGCGGCTACCTCAAACTCTTCCTTGACAACGTGACCCAGGCCGACGAAGGCGTGGACTTCGGATTCCTGAAGAAATGAAAACTTTGTTACACCGGGGACAGACCCGGAATCGCTCAAAAAACAGGCAAAAGCGGGTCTGTCCCCGGTGTAACAAATGAAGGTGCACAGGATTGCCGCAATCGGTGGGGACGGTATCGGCCCGGAGGTCATCGCGGCGGGGGTCGAGGTGCTGCAGGCGTTGTCGAAGGCCGACGGCACGTTCGCGCTGGAATTCGCGACGCTCGACTGGAGCTCCCAGCGCTACCTCGAGCACGGTGCCTACATTCCCGTGGACGGGCTGGAGAAGCTGAAGGCATTCGACGCGATTTTCTTCGGCGCGGTGGGCAGCAGGGAAGTCCCCGACCACGTCTCGCTCTGGGGTTTGCGCCTGCCGATCTGCCAGGGGTTCGACCAGTACGCCAACGTACGGCCGGCGCGCGTGCTGCCCGGTGTGACGAGTCCGCTTGCCAATGGCAAGGAAATCGACTGGGTCGTGATCCGCGAGAACTCCGAGGGCGAGTACGCCGGCATGGGCGGACGCGCGCACCGCGGGCTTCCCATCGAGACCGGCACCGAGGTCGCGGTCTTCACCCGGACGGGCGTGGAGCGCATCCACCGCTTCGCCTTCGAGCTCGCGCGCAAGCGCCCGCGCAAGAAGCTCACGCTGGTCACCAAGTCGAACGCGCAGCGCTTCGGCATGGTGATGTGGGACGAGATCTTCTTCGAGGTGGCGCGCGACTATCCCGACGTGCAGCACGACCGCGAGCTGGTGGACGCCATGACGACGCGCATGGTGTTGAAACCCGCCTCCATCGACGTCATGGTTGCGACCAACCTGCATGCCGACATCCTTTCGGACCTGGCCGCCGCGCTTTCCGGCAGCCTCGGCATTGCCCCCACCGCGAACCTCAATCCCGAACGCGCCTTTCCCTCGATGTTCGAGCCGATCCACGGCTCCGCCTTCGACATCGCCGGCAAGGGCGTGGCCAACCCCATCGCCACCTTCTGGACCGCCGCGATGATGCTCGAGCATTTGGGCGAGCCGCTCGCCGCCGGGCGCCTCATGAAGGCGGTGGAGAAGGTGACCGCGAGCGGCATCCACACGCCCGACCTGGGCGGCAAGGCGACCACCGCCATCGTCACGGCGGAAGTGAAGGCCAACTTGTGAACGGACAGGCACGCTAGGGACATGCCGCACATTCCCGCCTCCCAGGCGCTTGCACGTTTCCGCGTCATCGACATGACCCAAGTCCGCGCCGGTCCCACTGCCGCGCGCCAGCTCGCCGATTGGGGCGCCGACGTGATCCAGGTGCAGATGCCCGAGCACATGCGCGGCGATGACACGCTTGGCGGCCAGGATGGCTCCGACTACCAGTACACGCACCGCAACAAGCGCTCGATCACGCTGAACCTCAAGGAGCCCGAGGGCATCGCGGTGCTGAAGAAGCTCGCGGGCACCGCCGACGTGCTGCTCGAGAACTTCCGCCCCGACGTGAAGACCCGCCTCGGCATCGACTACGAAGCGCTCTCGAAGGTGAATCCGCGGCTGGTGTACGCCAGCATCTCGGGCTTCGGCCAGACCGGTCCATACGCGACGCGCCCCGGCTTCGACCAGATCGCGCAGGGCATGGGCGGCCTCATGTCGGTCACGGGATTGCCGAGCCACGGCCCCATGCGCGTGGGCATACCTATCGCCGACCTGTGCGGAGGCATCTTCGCCGCGTACGGCGTGACCGTCGCGCTGCTCGAGCGCGAGCAGTCGGGCAAGGGGCAATGGCTGCATACCTCGCTGCTGGAAGCGATGCTCTACATGATGGACTTCCAGACTTCGCGCTGGACCCTCGAGGGCGAGATTCCCGGGCAGGCGGGCAACTTCCACCCGACGAGCATCCCGACGGGTGTGTACCGGACGAAGGACGGACACATCAACATCGCGGTCTTCGGCGGCAAGATCTGGGAGCGTTTCTGCGAGGCGCTGGGCGCGCCGGAGTGGGTGGACGACGAGCGCTCGAAGACCAAGGGTGCGCGCTCGGTACATCGCGACTGGCTGAACGCCGAGATCGAGAAGCGCCTTGCGAACGCCTCCAGCGACCACTGGATCGAGGCGCTCAACGCGGCGGGCGTGGCGTGCGGGCGCATCAACAACATGAAGGAAGCGTTCGAGGAGCCGCAGGTGAAGCACCTGGGCGTGCTCAAGAAAGTGGTCTCGAAGCACCTGGGCGAGCAGGTGCTCATGGGCCAGCCGGTCACGCTCGAGCGCACGCCGTCGGCCATCGCGCGCGCGGCGCCCCGGCGCGGGGAGCACACCGAGGAGATCCTGGGCGAGATCGGTTACGGCCCCGAGGAGCGGGCGCGGATGAAATCAGCGGGGGTTTATTGATGAACGACATGGCCGGATACGTTTCTCCCACCGAGCGCGTGAGGGCCTGGCGCGAGGGTGCCGTGCTGCACATCCGCTTCAACAACCCGGCGCGGCACAATGCGCTCTCGGTGGATATGTGGGAG
>DASPNE010000035.1:0-165520 GCA_035626705.1 Usitatibacter sp.
TCGTCCTCGCCAACGGGTCGTTCCCGAACAGCTCGCTCGACCTGTTCACGCAGGGAATCATGGTGAACGGCTCCCTGCAGGGCAGCGGCACGATCGGCGGGAACGTCGTCACGAACATCGTGATGCCGAGCGCCGACGGGACCTTTTCCGGCGCCCCGGGAGTGCTCAACGTTGCCGGCCTGTCGATCGTCCCGGGGATGATGGGGTCCTCGGTGCAGGTGCGCTTGAACGGCGCCGCTCCGGGCGCGGGCTATGACCGGATCAACGTGTCCGGCGGCGTGAGCATCGCGCCGAACACCTTCCTCGGCATCACGATGAGCCCGAGCTTCGTGCCGACGAAGGGCGAGTCGTACATCTTCATCGACAACGCCAGCTCCGACCCGATCGTCGGCACCTTCAACGGCTATCCCGAAGGCGCGATCGTGACGCTCCAGGCCGTGTATCCGTTCAAGGTGAGTTACATGGGCGGTGACGGCAACGACTTCGTGCTGATCTCGCAGAACGGGCGGAACCCGACCAACACGGTGCTCGTCTCGTCCCCGAATCCATCGCTGCCCGGTGACCCGGTGACCTTCACGGCGACGGTGCACGGCAATGCGCCGACCGGCGAGGTGCTGTTCAAGCAGGCTGGGGTAGTGATCGGAGCCCAGATGCTCGCGGCCGGCTCGGCCAGTTTCACGACCTCCGCGTTGGCCGCTGGATCACACGAGATCACGGCCGAGTATCGAGGCGATCCCAACAACGCCGGCAGCACGTCGCCCGTGCTGGTGCAGACGGTCGCGGTCCAGGGGGGAACTTCGCCGGGGACCGACGTCGCGGTGGAAGTCGAAACGACGCTGCCCGGAGGCTCGACCGCCGTCGTCGACATCCACTTCGAAACCGTGACTGGCGGCGGCGTCACCACGGTCACGGCGACCACCTCGGGACCCACGCCGCCCGACGGCTTCCAGCTCGGCAATCCGCCGGTCTACTTCGACGTGCACACCGACGCGGCCTTCTCGGGCAACGTGACCTTGTGCTTCGGTTGGAGCCAGGGCCAGTTCGCCCTGGAGAGCAGCATCGGGTTATGGCACTTCGAAGGCGGCCTCTGGGTCGACGTGACCACGCTGCGCGACACCGCGAACAACTTCGTGTGCGGCAGGACGACTTCCTTCTCGCCGTTCGCCCTCATGGAGCAGCGCTTTGCCTTCACTGGCTTCCATGCGCCGGTCGCGAACCTGCCGGCAGTCAACCGCGTGAAGGCGGGCGCCGCCGTGCCGATCAAGTTCTCGCTGGGAGGCGATCGCGGGCTGGCGGTGATCTCGGCGGGGTATCCGCGTTCGGGCGCGGTGCCCTGCGATGGCAGCGAGACCTCCGAGATCCTGGAAGGCACGTCCACGGCGGGTGGGAGCGGCCTGAGCTATGCGCCCGACAGTGGCCAGTACATGTACGTCTGGAAGACCGACGCCACATGGGCGGGGACCTGCCGGCAGCTCGAGATCCGGTTCGTCGACGGCACTGTGGCGCGGGCGGGCTTCAGCTTCAGGTAGCGCCGGCAGGCACGGAAGGGCGCCTCGTGCGAGGCGCCCTTTCCTTTTGCGGTTTCGTTGGAGGGGGGCCTGCGCGATAATGCCCCCACAACCCAGGGAGACCCCGCCAATGAAGCGCATCCGTATCGCCTGCCTCGCCGCCGCCGCCGTCGTCGCCTTCGCGAGCCTCGCGCAGGCCGGCGAGGTCGTGCTCTATTCCTCCAACACCGTCGACGCCATCAACGCCGTGAAGGAGGAGTTCGAGAAGAAGCACCCCGACATCAAGATCAACGCGGTGCGCGGCAGCACCGGCGCCATGATGCAGCGCATCAAGGCCGAGGCGGGCGCTCCCAAGGCGGACATCTTCTGGTCGGGCGGCTTCGCCGTGCTGGGCCTCTACGAGGATTTCTTCGCGCCGTACAAGTCGCCGGAGGCCTCGGGCATCGAAGCGCAATACAAGAGCCCGAAGGACCTGTGGCTCGGCACCAATGCGCACGTGATGGTGATCATGGTCAACAAGCGCGCGTTGAAGGGCGACCCGATGCCGAAGACCTGGTCGGACCTCGCGCACCCGCGCTGGAAGGATCGCCTCGTCGTGAGCGACCCGGAGAAGACCAGCTCGTCGCTCGCCACGCTCTGGGGCATCAACGAGACGATCGGAGCCGCGCCGCTCAAGGGGATCGCCAAGAACGCGACCATCACGAGCACCGCCTCGCAGGTGTTCGACGGGGTGGCGAAGGGCGAATTCGCGGTCGGCATGACGATGGAGTACGCGGCGCAGGAGTACGCGGCCGGCGGCAACAAGGACATCGAGATCGTCTATCCGGCCGAGGGCACCTACATCGCACCCGAGGGGATGGCGCTGGTGAAGAACTCGCCCAACCCGAAGGAAGCCCGCATGCTCTACGACTTCCTCGCCTCGAAGCAGGCGCAGGAGATGTTGGTGAAGAAGTTTTTCCGCCGTCCGATGCGCTCCGACGTGGACACGACCAAGGTGGGCTTGAAGCGGGTGAACGAGTTCAAGGCCACGCCCATCGACCATGTGAAGGCCACGGCCACGCAGCCCGCCTTCATCAAGAGCTGGAAGGAAATGGTCGCGGCAAAGTAGCCGCATGCGCATCCGCTTCGAGCGCGTCACCCAGCGCTACGACGGGCAACCGCTCTTCACCGGCCTGGACCTCGAGATCCCGTCGGGCAAGTTCTTCACGCTCCTCGGGCCCTCGGGATGCGGCAAGACCACGCTGCTGCGCATGCTCGCGGGCTTCGTGGTGCCCGACGCCGGCAGAGTGTGGTTCGGCGATCGCGACGTGACGCAATTGCCGGTGCACAAGCGTGGCGTCGGCATGGTGTTCCAGGACTACGCGCTTTTCCCCGACCGCTCGGCGCTCGACAACGTGATGTACGGATTGGCGCCACGCGGCATTGCGCCTGCCGAGGCCCGCAAGCGCGCGCTTGCCATGCTCGAGCGCGTGGGGCTCGCGGCGTTCGCCGATCGCTCGCCAGCGACGCTCTCCGGCGGGCAGCGCCAGCGAGTCGCCATGGCGCGCGCCCTGGTGATCGAGCCCGAGCTGCTGCTGCTCGACGAGCCGCTCGCGGCCCTCGACGTGAAGCTGCGCGTCGAGCTGCGCGCCATGGTGCGCGAGCTGCAGCTCGAATCGGGCATCACCACCGTGTTCGTGACCCACGACCAGGAAGAGGCGCTCGCGCTCTCCGACATCGTGGCGGTCATGGACCGAGGGCGGGTCGTGCAGACGGGCGCGCCCAGCGAGATCTACGCGCGGCCGGTGAATGGGTACGCCGCGGATTTCCTCGGCAGCGCCAACCTCATCCCCGCAGGCGAGGGAAGGATCAAGATCGTTCGGCGCGAGGAGATCGTGATCGGGCCCCGGACGACCTCCGCAGGGAGTGGCCCGCGGGGCGACGAGCTCGAAGGAACGATCGAGGGGGTCGAGTTTCGCGGCTCCATCACGGGTTATCGCGTGAGGACCGCGCACGGGCTCGTCCATGTGGACACCTGGAGTGTGCAGCATGGGCGCGCCCACGAGCGCGGCGAGGAGGTCATGCTGCGCATTCCGGCCGACGCACGCGTCGTGGAGGGGAAGTGAGCGCGGTTGCGCGGCTCAAACGCGACCCCGCGTGGACCACCGTGCTCGCCGGCAGCTTCGCGGTCCTTCTCGTCTTCCTGGTGTGGCCGCTCCTCACCACCTTCGCGCACAGCTTTCGCGGCAAGGATGGCGGCTTCGGCCTCGGTGGCTACGCCGTCTTCTTCACCGACCGCGCATACCGCCAGTCGCTCTGGAACACGCTGATCCTCGGCGGCGCCGTCACGGTGACCTCGATGCTCATCGGCGGCGCGCTCGCCATCCTGGTGGCGCGCTGCCGGTTCCCGTTCTCGGGCTGGGTGGCGGCACTGCCACTCGTAACGCTCGTCATCCCCGATGTCGTCGTGGCCGCGGCCTGGACGCTCATCCTCGGGCAGCAGGGCATCCTCAACACCTGGCTGCAGCCCACCGGCTGGCAGATCGGCTCGCTCTACTCCTGGTGGGGGCTCATCTTCGTGATGACGCTCAACAGCTACGTGTACGCCTTCGTGATGATGCTCGTGGGCCTGAAGGCCGTGGACCGCAACCTCGAGGAGGCGGCGATGAGCCTGGGGCAGCCGCTGCACACGGTGCTCACCGGCGTCACGCTACCGCTCATCCTGCCGTCCATATTCGGCGCCGCGCTCGTGGTCTTCACCCACGTGATCGGCAGCTTCGGCATTCCGGCCATCCTCGGGCCGCGCATGCCGGTGCTCGCGGTCAAGGCCTACAACGAATTCGTGAGCGAGCTGGGCGGCAATCCCCAGATGCAGACGATCATGGCCTCGATCCTGGTGATGCTGGGCGTGGCGATGCTCGCGGTGCAGAAGCTCTTCATCGAGCGCCGCCAGTACCAGATGGAGTCGGGACGCGCGCCAACGCCGATCGCGATTCGCGGCCCGGCGGCCACGGTCGCCGCGGCGCTGGTAGTCATCGTCGTGATCCTGTCGCTCGCTCCGGCGGTGGTGGCCGCGGTCACCGCCTTCACGCCCTCGCGCGGCCCGGTCTTGAGCTACGGCGGCTTCACCACCGCGCACATGGCGAGCGCGCTGGGCAAGTCTGTCCAGCCGCTGTGGAACTCGCTCGCGTTGGCGGGCGTGGCGACCGTGGCCGGCGTCGTCTTCTCCGTTGCGGTGGCCTATCTCGTGGTGAAGCGCCGCTCGTGGCTCACGGGCGCGCTCGACGTGCTGGTGATGCTGCCGCTCACCATCGCCGGCACCGTGCTCGGCATAGCACTCGTGAACACCTTCAACACCGGCTGGCTCGTGCTCACCGGCACGTGGATCATCATGGCGCTCGCCTATTTCCTGCGCCGCATCCCCAACAGCGTGCGCGCCGCGGTGGGCCCGCTGCACAACGTGCGCGATTCGATCGAGGAAGCTTCGGTGAGCCTCGGCGTGCCGCCGCTCGCCAGCTTCTTCAAGGTGGTCCTGCCCCTCATAGGCCCGGCGGTGGCGGCCGCGGCCGTGCTCATGTGGGTCACCTCGCTCTCCGAGCTGTCGGCGACGATCGTGCTCTACTACGGCGGCATGAGCACCATGCCGATCGAGATCTTCCAGCAGGTCGACAGCGGCCGGCTGGCCCTGGCGAGCGCCTACAGCGTCGTGCTGATGCTCGCCATCTTCGTGCCCCTCGCGATCGCGCGATGGGTCTTCCGCGTGAAGGTGGATGCCGTCCAATGAGCTTCCTCGCAAGACGTATCAGCAGCGCCAAGCCCCCGGCCACCCGCGAGATGACGCGCCTCGGCAACGAGCTCGCGCGCGCCGGCCGCTCGATCATGTCGCTCGCCCAGGGCGAGCCCGACTTCGACACGCCGCTGCACGTGCGCGAGGCCGGCAAGGCCGCGATCGACGCCGGCAAGACGCGCTACACCGACGTGCCGGGCACGCGCGAGCTGGCCGAGGCGATCATCCGCAAGTTCAAGCGCGACAACGGCCTCGACTTCAAGCCCACCGAGATCACCATCGGCGTGGGCTCCAAGCAGGTGCTCTACAACGCGCTGCAGGCGACGATCGACCCGGGCGACGAGGTGGTGGTGCCCACGCCCGCGTGGGTTTCCTACATGGACATGGTGCGGCTGGCCGACGGCGAGCCGATCGTCGTGCGCTGCGGCGTGGAGACTGGTTTCAAGATCACACCCGCCATGCTGGAGGCGGCGATCACGCCGCGCACAAAGTGGCTGATGCTCAACTCGCCGGGCAACCCGTCGGGGGCGGTTTATTCGGCCGACGAGCTTCGAGCGCTCGCGCAGGTGCTGGCGCGCCATCCGCACGTCTGGTTCATGTCCGACGACATCTACGAGATGATCCGCTACTCGCCGGGACCCTTTCCCACGATGGCGGCGGTGGCGCCGGAGATGGCGCAGCGATGCCTCACCATCAACGGCGTCTCCAAGGCGTTCGCGATGACCGGCTGGCGCTGCGGCTACGGCGCGGGACCCGAGGCGCTCATCCGCGGCATCAACCTGGTGCAGGGGCAGTCGGTGTCGCACACCAGCTCGGTGACACAGGCCGCCGCCATCGCCGCGCTCGACGGGCCGATGGATTTCCTGCCGCCTTTCCTGGCGGCCTATCGCCGCCGGCGCGATTTGGTCGTCGCGGCCATGCGGTCGATCGAGGGCGTGAGCTGCACGGTGCCTGACGGGGCCTTCTATGTCTTCCCCGGGTGCACGGCGCTACTGGGGCGCAAGACCCCGAAGGGCAAGGTCGTCGCAACCGATACCGACCTGTGCATGTACTTCCTGGAGGAGGCGGGGGTGGCGGTGGTGCAGGGCAGCGCCTTCGAGCTTCCAGGGCACTTCCGCATCTCGTACGCAGCCTCCGACGCGCAGCTCGAGGAGGGGATGAAGCGGCTGAAGGAGGCTTGCGCGCGCCTCGTCTAGCTACTTGCGGCCGTACTCCGAGGCCACGCGCTCCATGCACTTCTTGCGCGCCTCGTCATCGTTGATCTGGTTGCACTGCGCGCGCCGCCACGCCGCTTCCGACGTATCGGCACGGCTTGCGCAGCCGGCGATCAGCGACAGGCAAAGCAGGCTGAAGACGAGCGTCCTCACCGCTCGCGCGAGGCCATCGCCTCGATCTCCATCAGGAGGTCGGCTCGGCAGATGTCGGCGCGCAGGAAATTCATGTCGGCCGGGCCGAGCAACTTCGCGAGCTCTTGCTTCACGATGGCGGTGTCCTCGGCATGGCGCACGTATACCTTGAAGCTCGCCGCGCGCAACGGGAATGAGCCGATCCCGGCGATGCGCTCGGCCTCGCCGAACAGGGCCTCGAGGTTGGCCACCGTCTCACGCGACTGCGCGGCCACGTCGCCCGCGTGCAGCGTGCGATGGCCCACGATGCTGGCTGTCCCCGACACGAACAGGGTGCTCGGATCGGTTGCCGGGTACAGGACGGCGCGCGCGAAGGTCGGGCTCTTCGGGCCGTACTCGCGTGGGTACTGCCACGCGTTCACCTGGCGCGGGTTCTCGACGCGCAGGCCGGGATGCCGCGAGGCGACGAAATAAACGGTCAGGGCGTCGTCGTGCGTGCCCAGCGCGCATGCCGCCGGAATGCTCTCGGGATGCACTCGGTCCACGGCCTCGAACGCCGCGTAACGCCCGAGGGTGAAGAGGCGGTAGCGCTCCAGGCCGTCCTCCTCGTCGTTGATGCGCGGAAAGTAGTTCCAGAAACGCAGAACGTGCGGATGGCCCAGGGCCTCGATGAGCGAGAAGATCTCGGCGTAGGCGCGTTGCGCGCGATCCCTGATGGGCCCTTCGGACTCCGCAAGCGAGAGCACGCCGAAGAGGAGCTCGCCCGCGACCGTATAGCGGGTCCGTCCGCGGCTGCCGCGAACGACCGGCGCCTGCCCGGTCCACACTTCACAGATGGGGGCGGGAAGTTGGGGCTCGGCGAGTCCCACGGAGGCCGACGGCAGGTCGGGCGCCGCCTCCGCCGGCATGAGCGGAAACCCCAGCATGGCGAGCAAGCCCGCCGGGGCGTCGCCCAGGCGCGCGCGCGCGAGGGGCAGGGAAAGGTATTCGAGTCGGATCATGGGTGCGAATGCTATCGCATCCGCAGGGCCCGCCGTCCTGCCGCCCGGTGGACCAACCGGCTCATCAGCGGCGAGTGGACTGGCGCATCGACGGGTTCAACCGGTCGATATCGGCCTGCACCTGCTCCCGGCTGCGTTCGTACACGATCTCGCGGCCCATCACGCTGCCGGCATAGGCCATCGCGTTGCGCGTGGGTGTGAGGTCACACTTCACGCTGTGCACCCCCTCGCCCAGCACCACCGTGATGCGATCTGCGCGCTTGTCGTAGACCACCACCTCCAGGGACTGGCCATTTTCGGTCTTGACGCGGATTTTTTCGTTTTGCATGGCCTAGTCTAGCCGCTTCCGGCGCAGCAAGGACCCCACCACGGATCCGAGGCAAAGCCACATCACGGCGTTTGCCAGGAAGGCCGCGCGGGTGAAGGCGCTGACCAGCTCCTGCGGGGGGCCGCCAAGAGTCGCGGGCCGCGGCGCGCCGACCAGATGCGGCGCGGCGATCATCCCCATGCCCAGCAGGCGAAGCCATGTCGCGCGTGACAGCAGGAGCAGCCCCAGCCCCGCGCCGGAAAGCACTACCGTCGCGATCCACCAGGCCTGCCGGCCGTGCAAAGGAGCCGCGGGGGCGCCAGGAAGCTCCGGCGGCAGGCCCAGGGACGGCAGCACGAAAAACACCGCGTAGCCGGCCGCGCCCCACGCGAGTCCGCGGGCCCATCCGGCATGTCCGCGCAGTGACATCGCCGCGGCCAGCAGGAGGCCGAACCCCGTCGCGAGGACCACGTTTGCGGTGGCGGTCGCCAGGAGCGAGGGCGCGTGCGCATGGCCGCCTGCCTCGAGGGCTTCGGCCTGCCGGATCAGGCCCAGGATCGCGAAACGCTGCGCTGCGGTGACGAGCAGGCCGGCGAGCAGCCCGGCCGGCGCCGCCGCCCGGAGGATGCGCAGGAAATCGCCGCGCTCGCTCAGTGGCAGGGCAAGGCGGCGGAGTGGCGGGCGTCGTGGGCGCCGTTGTGCAGCGCGTCCACCTCGGCAAAGCCCGCGAGGAAGAGCAGCGCTGCGCCCAGGAGCATCGCCGCCAGCGGCGCGAGCGCACGCGCGGGAAGGATCGCGGTATCGGACTTCGGGATCGACGACATCATTCGCTCCGTAGCTCTATCGGCCGGCCGTGGGGAGTGCGTTGCGCCGCCTCCTGCCATTCGTCTCGCCGCCTGTCGAGCAGGGACGGCTCCACCAGGCCCTTGGCGGCGACGATGCGCTCGAGGGCCATCAACCAGTGCCCATAGTAGCCCTCGCCCGTATCGGGATCGCCGCGGCTGCGCGCTTCCGCGATCACTGCGGCGAGCGTTTCGGCCCACTCCTTCCAGGTGAACGCGCCGCGCTCGTGCAGCGCAACCGCCATCGCAAAGGCCTGCGCCTCCCAGGGTTCCCTGAAGACCGGGTCCGTCGTCACGCGGCCTCCAGGTAGGGTTCGAAGCAGTCGACGTACACCGCGCCCGCGGTCGTGTCGGCGCCCCACAGGTCGCGCGCTTCGAAGCGCACGGCATAGAGCCAGCGCGGGTCCTCGCCTCGGCCGGTCGCGTTCGAATCGGGAAATACATGCACGCCGTGCACGCGCTCGACGATTCCCCGCTTGTCGCGGCAATAGCGCGGAAGGCGCGTGTGCGTCGGAGGGTGGATATTGCGCGTGCGCACGGGGTCACCGACGGCGAAGCGCGCCTCGGTGACGGGCTCGCGGCGCGTGGCGCGGCGGCTGGAGAGGACCGCGGAGACGCGATCGGGCGACAGGACCTCGACGGGCTTCCCGCTCGATTGCATGCGCCCGCTTGCCACCTCGGCCACGTCCATGAGCCCGCGCTCGACCATGAGCTTCGTCATGCCCGCAAGCCAGATCTCGTAGTAGGTGCTGGAGAGATATTCGGCCGGGGGCATGCTCTCGCGCGCGGAACGCGATTGGTCGAGGTTCCACTGCCGCGTCGATCCCATCGCGAGCGTGAGCGCGAACGCTCGCCGTTCCCAGTCGTGATGGAAGGGCGGCTCGTCGGCTTCGGGGATGACGGGGCCGAAATTCTGGGCGCCGCCCAGGTCGTGAACGGTGTTCACACGGGCGCCTTCGGAAAACCGGTCCCGATCAGGCAATCGCGGGTCACCAGCGCGGCCAGCTGTTCCTCGCTCCAGCCTTGCGTGCCGGGGGGCCTTTCCGGCAGCACCATGTAGCGGATCTCGGCGGTCGAGTCCCACACCCGGATTTCCACGTCGTCGGCGAGCGCCACGCCGAAGTCGCGCAGGACGCCACGCGGATCGATCACGGCGCGCGAGCGGTAGGGAGCCGACTTGTACCACACGGGCGGCAGCCCCAGGATCGGCCACGGGTAACACGAGCAAAGCGTGCAGACGACCATGTTGTGCACTCGAGGCGTGTTCTCCAGGGCGACCATCTCCTCGCCCTGCCGCCCGATGAATCCCAGCGAGGCGATGGCTTCGGAGGCGTCGTCGAGGAGCCAGCGGCGGAAGCGTGCGTCGCTCCACGCCTTGGCCACGACCCGCGCGCCGTTGCGGGGGCCGATCTTCTTCTCGTAGGTCTCGACCAGCCGGTCGAGCGCCGCCGGATCGACATAGCCCTTCTCCACCAGGAGCGACTCCAGGGCGCGCACGCGCAGGTCCATGGCGGAAATATGGGAGCCGGCGTGGTCGCCGTGCCCGTGGCCGTGATGATGGTCGTGGTCGTGTTCCTCGCCCATGGCGCAATTCTAAGCCCGGCCGACGCTAACATTGGGGATGCCCGCCCAATTCCCCGATTCCGACCTCGACCGCCTCGAAGCCTGGCTCAACGCCGACGAGCGCATCGACCACACGCTCGCCGTCGACGCCGTGCAGGGATTGCTCGCCGCCGTCACGAGCGGCCCGCAGCAGCTGCCGATCGAAACCTGGCTTCCCGAAGTGATCGGCCGCGACCAGTCCTTCGCCAGCGCGCAGGAGGAGCGCGAGATCCGCGACCTTCTCACCCGTTTCGCCCAGGACACCGCACGGCAGCTGAACGAGGCCGAAGGCTTCGATTTCGTGCTGTACGGCGCCGAAGGCGACGACGAGGACCTCGCATCCTGGGCCGAGGGCTATTTGATCGGCGTGGACCTCGCCGACCCGCCCTGGGACGAGGAGGCCGACGCCGAGGACCTCGACAACATGCTGTTCCCGTTCCTCGCGCTCACCGGGCAGGCGAAACAGCTCGCCCTCGACGCGGGCGAGGAGTGGATGGAGCAGGAGGACGAGGCGCGGCTGCTGCGGGAAGTGCGCGAAGGCCTGGCTTCGCACCTGCTCGACGTGCGCGAGTACTGGTTCAACAAGAGCATCCCGGGAACGGTCCGCCGCGAAGGCCCGAGGATCGGACGCAACGATCCCTGCCCGTGCGGCAGCGGGAAGAAATACAAGAACTGCCACGGCACCGGCCCCTAGGCCGGGTCAACCACCGTGCATGCGCGCGATGCGCGCCGCCTCCTCGCGTTCGGCATCGCCGATCTCTCGCACGACCCCCTCGAGGTCAACCGCCTTTTCGACGCGCGTGAAGCGCCCGGTGAGCGGCGTCTCCGGCGTCAGCGTGCCCGATTGGAAGGCTGCCCAGATCTCTTCGCCGTAGCGGGTCTCGAGCAGCTCGGGGGCGAAGCGCCCGAAGAAATTGCGCAGGTTGGCCACGTCGCGCTCGAGCATGGCGGGCGCGTGGTTGTTGCCGGCCGCGTCCACCGCCTGCGGCAAGTCGATGATCACCGGGCCGTCCGCCGCGGCAAGGATATTGAACTCGCTCAGGTCCCCGTGGACGACGCCCGCGCAAAGCATGCGCACGACCTCGCGGATGAGCCGGCCATGGAAGTCGCGCGCCTCGTCGGGACCGAGCGCGACATCGTTCAGGCGTGGGGCCGCGTTGCCTTCGGCGTCGGTCACGAGCTCCATCAGGAGGACGCCTTCGTGGAAGTTGTACGGCTTCGGCACGCGCACGCCCGCACGGGCAAGGCGGTGCAGCGCGTCCACCTCGGCGCTCTGCCAGGCCCGCTCCTGCGATTCGCGCCCGTAACGCGAGCCCCTGGCCATGGCGCGCGCCTGGCGGGAATTGCGGGTCTTGCGGTTCTCGGTGTAGTCGACGGCCTGGCGGAAGCCGCGCTTGTCGGCTTCCTTGTAGACCTTGGCGCAGCGCGCCTCGCCGCCGGCGCGCACCACGAACACCATGGCTTCCTTGCCGCTCATGAGCTGGCGCACGACCTCGTCGATGACGCCTTCCTCGACGAGCGGCTTCAGGCGTGGGGGTATTCGCATGGGAGGACCCAAAACAAAAAGGCCCGGTTGCCCGGGCCTTTGTGCTGGTTCGTCTGCCTCTAGATCGCGCGGATCTTCGCGGCGGCCGGGCCCTTCTGGCCCTGCGTCACGTCGAACTCGACCTTCTGGCCTTCCTTGAGGGACTTGTAGCCGTCCATCTGGATCTCGGTGTGGTGGGCAAAGAGGTCCTTGCCACCGTCATCGGGGGTGATGAAGCCGAAACCCTTGGAGTCGTTGAACCACTTCACGGTGCCTTTAGCCATTGCTGTTTCCTTATCTATTTTCCCGGGCGAAACCCGACCCGGGTACGGGGCGAACGATCAAGGAAGGAATTGACTACCACTTCGGACACCGCCAGCGGCGGAGAGGGAGGGAGCTGAGACTTCACTACTTGACGAACCGCGAAAGCATTATACGCCCAAGCCGGGGATTCCTGCTGTTACAGCGGTCGCATGCTCAGCGCACCCTTACCCAGGCCACTTCCAGCCAGCTGTCGGGGCGGTGCACCACCTCGACGTTCGCGCGCGAGGCCCACGGCGCCATGCGCCGGTGCAGCGGTATGTGATAGATGTTGTCGCGCTGGATGGCCAGCGCCTCGTTGATGAGCGCCTGGCGCCGTGGGCGATCCATCTCCACCCGGGCCTGGTCGATGAGGGCGTCCATTTTCGGGTCGGCATAGTTGCCCCAGTTGTAGTCGCCGTCGCCCTTGCGGTTCCACGAGTGCAGCAACGGCTGCAAGGTGAAGATGGCATCGGTGTTCTGCCCGCCCCAGCCCAGCAGGTAGAAGCTCGTGTCCCGCGCTTGGCCCTTGGCGAAGTAGCGCGCGTTCTGCAGCGAGTTCACCTTCACGCGAACGCCGATGCGCGCGAGCATGCCCGCCACCGCGGTGCACACGGCCTCGCGCACGTTCTGGCAATCGAGCTCGGTGGCGAAACCGTTCGCATATCCCGCCTCGGCGAGGAGCTTTTTCGCGGCGCCCACGTCGTAGGCGAGGCGCCGGTTCAGCTCCGCCGGGACGCCCGCGGCCTCCGGGTTCGGGAGCATGAGCCCCGTGGAGACGGCGAGGCCCCGCATGACGACGCGGTTGATCGCCTCGGCATCGATGGCATGGTAGAGCGCGCGGCGCACGCGCAGGTCCTTGAAGGGGTTTCTTCCCTTCACGTCCGAGTACAGCAGCTCGTCGCGCGCCTGGTCCATGCCGAGGAAGAAGACGAGGTTCTCGGGCTCGCGATAGATCCTGAGGCGCGTGTCGCGCTGCAGCCGCTCGATGTCCTGGAGCGGGGGGTCGAGCACGAAATCCAGGTCGCCCGCGGCGAGCGCGGCCATGCGCGTGGCATCCGACTTGACCGTGGTATAGACGATATCCTCGACATTGCCTTCGAACTTGCCCCACCAGTGCGGGTTGCGGCGGAATAGGCTGCGAACGTCCGCCTCGCGCGACACGAGCATGAAGGGGCCGGTGCCGTTGGCGTTGCGCGAGGCGTGCGTCTCTTCCTTCTTGGCAAAGTCCTGCGCGCGCGCCACGCCGTGCTTCTCGCTCCAGGCCTTGCTCATGATGCCGAGCAGCGCGACGGTCTCGAGCATCACCGGGTTCGGCACGGGCGTCGTGAATTCCACCGTGTGCTCGTCCACCTTCCGCGGCTCGCCTACGGCGCGGCCGTAGACGCGGAAGGTGGAGGTATCCCCTTGCGCGCGCTTGATGGAGAACACGACGTCCTCGGCGCCGAAGGCCGTGCCGTCGTGGAACCTCACGCCGCGACGCAGCTTGAAGCGCCACACGGTGGGAGCGGTTTGCGTCCAGCTTTCCGCAAGGCGCGGAACGATCTCGGTCTTCTTGCCGCGCATCACCAGCGCCTCGTAGACCTGGCCGTTGATGGCGTTGTTGACGATCTGGTTCTGGCCGTGGGGATCGGCGCTGGAATGGTCGGCGACGGCAGCCCAGCGGAAGGTCTTGGCGGTCGCGGGCGCCGCGCTCACGAGCGCGAGCGCGAAGAGCGGCACGAGCAGGCTTCGCATGGCGGGATTGTGCCCTATGATGGCGCCGATGATCCGGCTCGACCCGATGACCGCCGCGGAGTTCACGCGCTACCTGGAGGCGGCGATACCCGCGTATGCCCAGGCGCACGTGCAGGCCGGCGATTGCGTGCCCGAAGAAGCCGTCGAGCGGGCGAAGGACGACTACGACAACCTCCTTCCCCTGGGGCTGCTCACGCCGGACAACCATTTGTGCTCGATTCGCGCCGACGCCATCTCCGAGCCGGTGGGCATGATCTGGTTCTCGCTCAAGCAGTCGCGCTGGGGCAAGTCCGCCTACATCTATGATTTCCTCGTCTACGAGGCGGCGCGCGGCAAGGGATACGGCTCGCAGACGCTGCGCGCGCTGGAGGCGCTGCTCGCCGCCCAGGGGGTCACGCGGCTCAGCCTCAACGTGATGGCGTGGAACCACCGCGCGAAGGCCCTGTACGAGCGGATGGGATTCGGCGTGGCCGGCATCGGCATGACCAAGGTGGTGCGGCAATAGACATCTCGCGCCTGTCCCCGGCGTACTTCGGCCTGGTGATGGCCACCGGGATCGTGTCCTTCAGCGCGCACCTGCTCGCGATGCCGCGCATCGCGCGCGCGCTCTTCCTGCTCAACATCGCGTTCTACCTCGCGCTTTGGGTGCTCGGGTTGTGGCGGCTCGCGCGGCATCGGCGCGAATTCCTGGCCGACATCGCCGATCACGCACGCGGCCCGGGGTTCTTCACCTGGGTGGCGGCGACAGGGGTCCTCGGGTCGCAAGTCGCGGTGCTGGGCGGCAGCCCGCGGCTTGCCTGGGCCCTGTGGGCGATCGCCTTGGCGCTCTGGCTCCTCTTCACCTACGCGGTGTTCGCCGCGCTCACGGTCAAGGAAGAAAAGCCGAGCCTCGAGCGGGGCATCAACGGGGCCTGGCTGCTCGCGGTCGTCGCCACGCAGTCGATCGCGGTGCTGAGCACGTTGCTCGCCGCGCGCGAGCCCGCGCCCTTCCGGCTGCAGCTCAACTTCCTCGCGCTGTCGATGTGGCTCTGGGGCGGGATGCTCTACCTGTGGCTGATGTCGATGATCTTCTACCGCTACACGTTCTTCCGGCTGTCGCCCGGCGACCTCACCCCGCCCTACTGGATCAACATGGGCGCGATGGCGATCTCGACGCTGGCCGGCGCCCTGCTGGTCGCCAATGCCGCGCAGGCGCCGCTGCTGCAATCGCTGCTGCCCTTCCTGAAGGGGTTCACCGTCTTCTACTGGGCCACCGGCACGTGGTGGATCCCGATGCTCCTGGTGCTGGGCGTTTGGCGCTACGTGTACAAGCGCCATCCCCTGCGCTACGACCCGCTTTACTGGGGCGCGGTCTTCCCGCTGGGGATGTACGCCGCGGCCACGCACGAGATGGCCCTGGTCCTGGAACTCGATTTCCTGGGCTTCCTGCCGCCCGCCTTCTTCTGGATCGCGCTCGCAGCCTGGGGCGCGGCTCTTTTCGGGCTCCTTGCGCAGGCGCTTCACCGCCCCCCTTGAAAGCCCGCCTGCCGGCGCCTATTTCCGGCTTGTGAGGGCCCCGATGGGGCCCGGAGGTGGCGGGCGTCGGCCCTCCGCCTTTGCGCGGAGGGTGCCGGCCCCGCCGGGATCGACCCTGCAAAGGAGTGAACCGACATGATTCCGTCCCTGAGGACATTTCCCGGCGACCTGCTCGCCGAATTCGACGCGATCCAGCAGCAGCTCGCCCGCATCTTCGGCGGCGACTGGCCCATGGGGATCCGCGCCGCCGCGCCGGGCGCCTTCCCGGCGCTCAACATGGGCACCACCGACGAGGCCGTGGAGATCTACGCCTTCGCGCCCGGGCTGGACGCGAGGAAGATCGACGTGTCGATCGAGAAGGGCCTGCTCGTCATCTCCGGCGAGCGCGCTTCCGACATGCCGGAGGCCTCCGAAAAAGTGAGCGTCTACAAGCAGGAGCGATATTCGGGCCGCTTCAAGCGGGCGGTCACGCTGCCTGACGACGTGGACGCCTCGAAGGTGGAAGCCAGCTATCGCAACGGCGTGCTGAAGGTCGTCGTGCCGAAGCTCGCCCCGCGCAAGCTGCGCCGCGTCGAAGTGAAGGAACTCGAGCACAAGCAATAGGAGGACGACACAATGGACCTGACCCAGAAAAACCTCCGCCAGGAGGCGGCCGACGTGCGCAAGGTGACGCCCATGCTGCCCGCGGTCGACATCGTCGAGGACGCTGATCGCATCGTGCTGCGTGCCGACATGCCCGGCGTCTCGAAGGACAACCTTTCCATCGGCATCGATGGCGACACCCTCACGATCGAGGGCGCCGTGGGCCTGGGCGAGAGCGCGCGCATGAACGACGTGTACGCCGAGATCGACGTGGCGCAATACCGCCGCGCGTTCACGCTGGGGCCCGACCTCGACAAGGAGAAGGTCGAGGCGGCGCTGGCCCACGGGGTGCTCACGCTCACGATCCCGAAGGCCGAGCAGGCGCGCCCGCGGCGCATCACCGTGAAGGCCCAGTGAGCGGCGGGCGGGAGACGACCATGAATGCGATCACCGAGCTCAGGCAAGGTTTGAGCGAGGGCTGGAGGTCGATCGCCGAGGGCTGGAAGCACGTCCGCGAGCGCGCCTCGGGCGCGATGACGCGCTACCGGCCCCTCCCCGCCCGCCAGCCCGCGGCCCGCGGCGACGACCACGAGCTCGCGCTCGCCACTCCGGCGTGGGGCCTGCTCTTCGGCGAGGTCTTCGAGGACAGGGACCGCGTGGTCGTGCGCCTGGAGGCGCCCGGCATGGACGTGAAGGATTTCGACCTGCAAGTGCACGGCGACATCCTTACCGTGAAGGGGGAGAAGCGCCTGGCGCGCGAATCCGGCGACGGGCGCTACCGCATGCTCGAATGCGCCTACGGGACGTTCGAGCGCTCCATCCGCCTGCCGGCGGCGGTGCGGATGGACAAGTGCTCGGCGCGTTATCGCAACGGCGTGCTGCGCATCGAGCTTCCGAAGCTCGAGTCGCGGGCGCCGCGGGCCGTGAAGGTCAGGGTGAAGTAGCCCTAGCGGGCAAGTGTCACCACGTCGCCGTCGGCGAGCGAATCGGACGGGTTCATCACCAGGCGCTCGCCGGCGGCGATGCCTTCGAGGACCTCGATGGTCTGGCCCAGATTGCGCCCCAGCTTGACCGGGCGCAGCTTCACACGCCCGTTGCCTTCCACCGAGGCCACGCGCACGCCATCGCCGCGGAAGATGAGGGCGCTTGCGGGGATCACCATGCCCTGGCCGCCTTCCAGCGCGAGCGACACCTGCACGTACGCCCCCGGCAGCAGGGCGCCGTCGCGGTTCGCGAGGGCAACCTCGACCTGCATGGTGCGAGAGGACGCGTCGATGGCGGCGGCGGTGCGCGCGACTTCCCCCTTGAACGTCTTGCCGCGCAGCTCGGCTTGCGTAACCGTCACCGGTTGCCCCACGCGCACGAGGTGCGCATAGGCCTGCGGCACCTCCACGTATACGCGAAGCGGGTCGGTCTGCGTGAGCACGAAGAGGGCTCGCGCGCCGCCGGCATCGATCAGGTCGCCCACGTTCACGTTGCGGCGGGTTATCACGCCCGGAAAGGGCGCGACGATGCGCTTGAAGGCCTGCAGCTCCCGCAGGCGCTCGATGTTGGCGTCGGCGGCGGCCAGGTTCGCCTGCGCCTGGACCGTGGCGCTGCGGCGCTCATCGAGCTGCTGCTGGGGCACCATGCCGGTCTTGCGCAGCTCCTCCCAGCGCTCGAGGGTGCTCTTGGCGAGTGCGAGGCTCGCGGCCAGCTGCTCTCGTGCGGCCATCGCCTGCGACAGCTGCTGGTCGATTTCGGGACTCTCGATCTCGGCCAGCAGCTCGCCCTTGTCCACGCGGCTGCCGATGTCGCGCGTCCAGCGCTTCACGTAGCCGCTCGCGCGCGCCGCGATCGGCGCCTGCACGGCGCCCTGCAGCGTGCCCGGCAGCGTGAGCGTCGTGGCCGCTCCGCCCACGGTCGGGCTGGCGACCTTCACGTAAATCTTCGCCTGCTCGGCGGTGCCCGCCTCGAGGGCGCGCGCGTTCGAGGAGCGGCTCACGAGCGTGCGCGCCGCGCCGATGGCGAGCGCCAGCACCACCACCAGGGCCAGGATCTTGGCGCGGCGAAGCGCCTGCGATCGTCCGGTTTGCGTCATGGGTTGATCACTCTCCTCCGACCACATCGCCGGCGACGCCGCCTTCGGCCTTCGGGGAGGGCTTGCGCCGGCGGGCGAGCCGCTCGTGCACGCCGGCGAAGACCACCGGGACGAAGAGCAGCGTGGACACCGTCGCGAAAAGCAGGCCGCCGATCACCGCGCGGCCCAGCGGCGCGTTCTGCTCGCCGCCTTCGCCCACGCCGAGGGCCATGGGGATCATGCCGATGATCATGGCGAGCGCCGTCATCAGGACGGGACGGATGCGCGTCGCGCCGCCTTCGAGCGCGGCACGCGTCGCGGCCACTCCCTGCGCCATGCGATCGCGCGCGAACGAGACCAGCAGGATGCTGTTGGCCGTCGCCACGCCCATCGTCATGATGGCGCCGGTGAGCGCCGGCACGCTGAGCGTCGTTCCGGTGATGAAGAGGATCCAGGCGATCCCGGCCAGCGCCGCGGGCAACGCGGCGATGATGATGAAGGCATCCACCCACGACTGGAAGTTCACGACGATGAGCAGGTACACCAGCACGATCGCCATCGCCAGGCCCACGCCGAGGCCCACGAAGGACTTCTGCATCGTCTCCACCTGGCCGCGCAGGACAATCTTGCTGCCGCGAGGCAGGCGCGGGCGCATCTCCTCCACCAGCGCCTCGACCTTCGTCGCCACGCTCGCGAGGTCGGTGCCTTGGACACCCACGAAGATGTCGATGGTGGGCAGCAGGTCGTAGCGCGACACCACCGCCTGGCTGCGCGTCGGGCGCGATTCCACCAGGTTGCCGAGGATCTGCGGGCTGCGCGAGGCGTCGGCGCCGCCGCCGTTCACCGGGATGTTGAGCAGCGCATCTAGGCTGTCCACGCGGTAGTCGGGCGCCTGCACCGCGATGTTGTAGACGATGCCGTTGCGCGGGTTGAGCCAATACGCCGGCGCCGTCTGGCCGCTGCCGGCCAGCGCGAGCAGCAGGTTCTGCCCCACGTTCGAGGCGGATAACCCCATCTGCTGCAGCCGCGTGCGGTCCATGCGCAGGTCCACCGCGGGATAGTCGAGCCGCTGGTGCACGTGCGCGTCCACCGCGCCGGGAATCGCGCGGATCTTGCGGGTGAGCTCGGCCGCGAGCGCCGCGCTCGTCACCACGTCCTTGCCCGAGAACTGCACGTCGATCGCCGCAGGCAGGCCGAAGTTGAGGATCTGCGTGACGATGTCGGCGGGCTGGAAGAAGAACTCGATGCCGGGAAAGCGCTTCGGCAGCTCGCGCCGCAGCAGCGTCACGAATTCCTCGGTGGGGCGATGGCCGTCGCGCAGCTTCATCAGGATCTCTCCGTCGAGCGTGCCGATGGTGCCCGAGTTGCTGTACGAGAGGTTGATGCTGCTGTTGGGCACGCCGAGGTTGTCGAGGATCGTCTCCAGCTGGTCGGCCGGCACCAGCTCGCGGATGGCGACATTGACGCGGTCGGCGATCTGGGCCGTCTCCTCGATGCGCGTGCCCGTGGGGGCGCGGAAGTGCAGCTTGATCTGGCCCCCATCGACGCTCGGGAAGAAGTCCCGGCCGAGGAACGGATAGAGCAGGCACGAGAGCACCGTGAAGGCGAGGAAGCCCGCCGCGAAGGCGCCGCGCTTCGAAAGGATCGCCTCGAGCAGCTGCGCATAGCCTTCGCGCACGCGCTCGAAGCGGGCGTCGAAGGCCCGGTAGATGCGTTGGAAAACAGAAACCCGGGACGGACCTGGAATTCGAAACCAGGGACGGACCTGGAATTCACGTTCTTTCGCAAGATCGAATTCCAGGTCCGTCCCGGGTTTCGAAGGTCCATCCCGGCTTTCTGACCCCCTCATCATCAGCATCACCAGCGTCGGCACCAACGTGCGCGACAGGATGTACGACACCACCATGGCGAAGACCACCGCCATCGCCATCGGCACGAAGAGGAAGCGCGCCACGCCCGTGAGGAAGAACATCGGCACGAAGACGATGCAGATGCACACGGCGGCCACGAAGGCGGGCACGCCGATCTCGCCCGCGCCCACGAGGATCGCCTCGTTCAGCTCCGCGCCCTCGTGCAGGTGGCGTTCGATGTTCTCGATGGTGATGATCGCCTGGTCGACCAGGATGCCGACCGAGAGGGCGAGGCCGCCCAACGTCATCAGGTTCAGTGTCTGCCCCGTGATGTAGAGCAGGATCACCGAGGCGAGGAGCGACAGCGGAATGGTCACCGCGATGATGAGGGTGCTGCGCCAGTTGCCGAGGAAGAGCAGCACCATGAGGGCCGTGAGGCCGGCGGCGATCGCCGCCTCGATCGCCACGCCGCTCACCGCGGCCTTGACGAACACCGACTGGTCGAAGAGCGGCGTGACCTTCACGTCCTCGGGCAGCTGCTGCGAGGCGAAGGGCAGCAGCGCTCGCAGGTTGTTCACGATATCGAGCGTCGAGGCGCCGCCGTTCTTGAGCACGGAGAGCAGCACGCCGCGCTCGCCGTCGCGCCGCACGATGTTGGTCTGCGGCTGGAAGCCGTCGCGCACGTCGGCCACGTCGCGCAGGTACACAGTGGCGCCGTTTGCGGTGCGGATCGGCAAGTCACCCAGCGCGGCGATCGAATCGGGCGAGGCGTCCAGGGTCACGCTGTACTCGGTGTCGCCGAACTTGGCGGTGCCCGAGGGCAGGATGAGGTTCTGCGCGTTCAACGCGTTCACCACGTCGGCGGGCGCCAGGTTGCGCGCCTGCAGCTGCTGCAGGTTCAGGTCCACGGAGATGAGGCGGACCTTGCCGCCGTAGGGCCAGGGGATCGCCACGCCGGGGATGGTCACCAGCTGCGGGCGCAGCTGGTTCACCGCCGCGTCGAACACCGATTGCTCGGGCAGGCTCGGGCTGGAAAGCGCCAGCTGGATCACCGGGATGCTCGAGGCCGAGTACTGGATGATGAGCGGCGGCGTGGTGCCTGGCGGCAGCTGCCGGACCTGGCTCTGCGCGATGGCGACCACCTGCGCGATCGCGGTCTGGATGTTGGCGCCGGGCTGGAAAAATACCTTGATGACCGTGGTGCCCGCGAGCGAGGTGGACTCGATGTGCTCGATGTCGCTCACGGTGGTGGTGAGGCTGCGCTCGGTCTGCCCGGCGATGCGCAGCCCCATCTCCTCGGCCGGCAGCCCGCGGTAGTTCCAGATCATGCTGACCACCGGGATCTCGATCTCCGGGAAGATGTCCGTGGCCATGTTGCGCAGCGCGAGCGGCGTGGCGAGCAGGATGAGCAGGGCCATCACGATGAACGTGTAGGGCCGGCGCAGGGCCAGCGCGACCACGGAAAAGCCGGTGGTCGTCCCGGGAGGCGGCGGTGTCATGACGCTGATTGTAGTCCGCCAGGTGACAATCGCCTCCAACAACCGGAATCCGGAACCTCCCCTTGCGCGGCCCGGTCCACTCCCCGGTCAACCTATTCCGGAGTGAGCCAGATGAACCATGAACAAGTGATCGACCTGCTGCTGCAATCGCTCGAGCACGAGCGCGGCGGCATCGAGGTGTACGAAACCGCGATCCAGTGCGCCCTCAACGAGGACCTCAAGGAAGAGTGGCAGAAGTACCTGGAGGAGACCCGCAACCACGAGCGCGTGCTGGTGGAGCTGTGCGGCGCCCTGGAGATCGACCCCGAAGCCCCGACGCCCGGGCGCGAGATCGTCCGCATGCTGGGCGGCTCCCTCGTGGACGCGATGAAGAAGGCGAAGGCCGCGGGCAAGCCCGAGGCCGCCGAGATCGTGGCCTGCGAGTGCGTGGTGCTGGCCGAGACCAAGGACCACCTCGACTGGGAGCTGATCGGGCACCTCGCCAAGAAAGGCAAGGGCGACGGCGTGGAGGCGCTGCAGGCCGCCTACGACGAGGTCGAGGACCAGGAAGACGAGCACCTGTACCACTCGAAGGGCTGGTGCCGCGAGCTCTGGATCCAGGCGCTCGGCATGAAGGCGGTGCTGCCGCCGCCCGAGGAGAGGCAGCAGGTGAAGACGGCCATCGGCGCCGCGCGCGCCGAGAAGTCGGCCGGGCGCTAGTCGACCAGCCGGACGCTGTAGCCGCCCGACTTCTCGTCGCGCTCCAGCTCGAGGAGGTGCCGCGTGCGCGCCTCCTCGAGCAGCTGGTTGAAGGAGCCGAAGCCGTAGTAGCGCTCGTTGAAGCCGGGGTTACGGCGCTTGAGCGTCTGCTTCACCATCGAGCCCCAGACGGTCTCGTCCTCGCCACGTTCCTCGACCAGCGCCTCGACGGTGGCCAGCACCAGCTCGAGCGCTTCCTGGGACTTGTCGTCCGCGGCCGGGGCGGGCTCCTCGCGAGCTTCGGGGGCGGGCTTCGGCTGCGGGCCCCGCCTGCGCGTCGATGTCGCCCTCGCCGGGGTTGCCGGCGCCTTGCGGCGCGGCTTCTGCTCGCGCACCAGGTCGTCGTAGTAGATGAACTCGTCGCAGGCCGACACCAGCAGGTCGGAGGTGGATTTCTTCACGCCCACGCCGATGACGGTCTTGTCGTTCTCGCGCAGCTTGCTCACGAGCGGGGAGAAGTCCGAGTCTCCGCTCACGATCACGAACGTGTCCACGTGCTCCTTGGTGTAGCACAGGTCGAGCGCATCGACGACCATCCGGATGTCGGCGGAGTTCTTGCCCGACTGGCGCAGGTGCGGGATCTCGATCAGCTCGAACGAGGCGCCGTGCATGGGCGCCTTGAACTCCTTGTAGCGATCCCAGTCGCAGTACGCCTTCTTCACCACGATGCTGCCCTTCAGGAGCAGGCGCTCGAGCACCTTGCCGATGTCGAAACGCTCGTACTTGGCCTCGCGCACGCCCAGGGCGACGTTCTCGAAGTCGCAGAACACCGCCATGCTCTTGGTGTCGTTCACTTCGCCGGCTCTTCGGGCGCCTGCTCGCCGCCGGGCTGCGGCGTGGGATCCTCCGGCGTGCCCGCCGCGGCTTCCTTCTGCTTCTTCTTCTCTTCCTTCTTCTGCTTCTTGGCCAGCTCGCGCTGGCGCTTCTGGAACGCGTAATTCGGTTTCGCCATCGTCCTTCCCTTTCAGGGTGCGCCTACGTTTACCATCCTAAGGTCCATCACGTCGTTGGGCCGCACCACCGCCTGCACGTTCCGTCGCATGGCCCAGGTGATGTTGCGGTAGATGAGGGGAATGAAGCCCGCCTCGGCGTCGATCGCGAGCATCGCCTCGGTGAAGCGGGCCGCGCGCTTCGCGGGATCGAACTCCATGCGTCCCTGGTCGATCGCGGCGTCCACCTTCGGATTCGAGTACGCGCCGAAATTGTATTCGCCCACCCCGGGCTTGCTGCGGGAATGCACGAGCGAGATGAGCGCGCCTTCGGGCTCGCCCGTCGCCGGGGTCCAGCCGATCACGTACATCGCCGTGTCGCCCGAGAGGATCTTCGGCAGCAGCACGTTGAAGGGCAGCGGGCGGTAAGTGACGCGGATGCCCACGCGCGAGAGCATGCCCGCGATCGCCTGGCAGATGGCGTCGGTGGGCTGCTGCTGGCTGCAATCGAGGTCGACCGCGAAGCCGTCGCGGTAGCCGGCCTGCGCGAGCAGCGCCTTGGCGCGCGCCGGGTCGAATGCGTGCGGCACCTTGAAGCGCTGATCGAAGCCGTCCACCGCGGAGGTATAGATCGCGCGCCCGATCTCGGCCGTTCCGCGCATGACCTTCGTCTGCAACGCCTTCGTGTCGATGGCCGCGCGCACCGCCTGGCGCACGCGCGCGTCCTTGAACGGGTTGCCTTTCGCGCCGGCGCCGATCTCCGCGCGGCCATGGTGGAAGCCGAGGAACTGGGCGCCGAGGCCGGTCGCTTCCCCCACGTGGATGCCGGCCTGGCCGCGCAGGCGCACCACGTCCTGGACCGCCGGGTCCACCACGATGTCGATGTCGCCGGAAATGAGGCCCGCCACCCGCGTGGCCGCCGAGGCGACGACCAGGAAATGCGCCTCGGTCACGTTGCCACGCTTGCCCCAGTAGTCCGGGCTTGCCACCAACACGGTGGTCACGTCGGTGTCCCAGCGCTTGAGCCGGTAGGGGCCGGTGCCGTTGGCGTTGCGCGTGGCGTAGGTCTCTTCCTTGGCCTTGAAGTCCTGCGGGCGCTCGACGCGGTGCTTCTCGCACCAGGCCTTGCTCATCAAGCGCAGGTTGATCATCGCGAGCGGCAGGATGGGCGTGGGCTGGGTGGTGAGGATGTCCACCGTGAGCGCATCCACCTTCCGCGCCCCGCTCACGTTGGGCAACGTCGCCTTCATCGCCGAGAGCGGATCCATCGCGCGCTTCACGTTGAACACCACGTCCTCGGCGCCGAAGGGCGTGCCGTCGTGGAACTTCACGTTCGGGCGCAGCTTGAAGCGCCAGCCGGCGCCGCCCTCGAGCGGTGTCCACGACAGGGCCAGCCGCGGACCGGGCCTGAACTGCTCGTCGCGATCGACAAGCGGCTCGTACACCTGGCTCAGGACGCGATTGTTGTAGAGCGTCGCGATCGCGTGCGGGTCCATCGTTCCGGGGTCGACCTGCGAGGCATGCCGCAGCAGCCTCGCCCCGGCCGGCGTGGCGAAGAGCATCGCGGCGACGAGCGCCGCGCCGCATCGAAGGAGGGTGCCTGGCATGGCGCCAAGCTTATAGGAGGAGGGCCTCAGGGCGATCCTGTCCCGGTGGCGGGCGAACCCGCCGCTGCCCGGCTCCTCGTGAGCGCGCGGGCATGGTGGCGCAGGTGGTCCGCCACGAAAGAGGCGATGAAGTAATAGGAATGGTCGTAGCCGGCATGGCGGCGAAGCCGCAGCGGCTGGTTCACCCTGGCGCAGGCCGCCTCGAAGCGCTCGGGCAGGAGCTGCTCGGCGAGGAATTTGTCGGCAAGCCCCTGGTCGATGAGGATGCCGTGGGGATAGGGTGCGGCTTCTTGCGACGCCATGAGCCCGGTTGCGTCATGCCGCTCCCACTGCTCGCGATCCTCGCCCAGGTAGCCCGTGAACGCCTTCACGCCCCAGGGCGATGAGGCGGCCGCCGCTACGGGCGCGAAAGCCGAGACCGACTTGAAGCGGCCGGCATGCCGCAGCGCGAGCACCAGCGCACCGTGCCCGCCCATCGAGTGGCCGAAGATGCCGGCATTCGAAATGTCGACGGCCAGACCGGTGCCGACGAGCGGGAGCAACTCGTCGAGCAGGTAGCTCTCCATGCGCCAATGCCGCTTCCAGGGCTCTTCGGTCGCGTCGAGATAGAAGCCGGCTCCCACCCCGAAGTCCCACGAGTCGGCCTCGCCCGGGACGTTGGCGCCTCGCGGGCTCGTGTCGGGCGTGAGGAGGGCGATGCCGAGCTTCGCCGCGATGCGCTGCGCTCCCGCCTTCATGGCGAAGGTTTCCTCGTTGCACGTGAGACCGGCGAGGTAGACCAGCAGCGGGAAGGGGCCCTTGCCGGCGGGAAGGAAGATGCCGAAGCGCATCGGCAGGCCGATCACCGCGGAGTCGTGGGCGTAGAAGCGCTGCTCGCCGTCGAACGAGCGGTGCGCCGAGGCGAGCTGCATCAGTAGACCACGACCGAGCGGATCGACTCGCCGCGCTCCATGAGCTCGAAGCCCTCGTTGATCTTCTCGAGCGGCAGCTTGTGCGTGATGAGCGGGTCGATCTGGATCTTCCGGTCCATGTACCAGTCGACGATCCTGGGCACGTCGGTGCGCCCGCGCGCGCCGCCGAAGGCCGAGCCCTTCCACACTCTCCCGGTAACCAGCTGGAAAGGACGCGTGGAGATCTCCTGCCCCGCGGCGGCCACCCCGATGATCACGCTCACGCCCCACCCCTTGTGGCAGCACTCGAGCGCCTGGCGCATGAGCGCCGTATTGCCGACGCACTCGAAGCTGTAGTCGGCGCCGCCATCGGTGAGCTGCACGATGGCATCGACCACGTTGGGCGTGTTCTGGGGATTGACGAAGTGCGTCATGCCGAAGGACCGCGCCATGGCCTCGCGCTTCGGGTTGATGTCGACGCCGATGATCCTGTCGGCGCCGACCAGCTTCGCGCCTTGGATCACGTTCAGGCCGATGCCGCCCAGGCCGAACACCACGACGTTGGCCCCGGCCTCGACCTTGGCCGTGAAGAGCACCGCGCCCACGCCCGTGGTCACGCCGCAGCCGATGTAACAAATGGTCTCGAAGGGCGCGTCCTTTCGCACCTTCGCCAGCGCGATCTCCGGCACCACGATGTGGTTGGCGAAGGTCGAGGTGCCCATGTAATGGAGCAGAGGCTTGCCCTCGAGCGAGAAGCGCGAGGTGCCGTCGGGCATGAGGCCCTTGCCTTGCGTGGCGCGGATCTTCTGGCAGAGGTTCGTCTTGCGCGAAAGGCAGAACTTGCACTCGCGGCACTCGGGGGTGTAGAGGGGGATCACGTGGTCGCCCACTTCGACGCTCGTCACACCGGCGCCGACCTCGCGCACGATCCCGGCGCCTTCGTGTCCAAGGATCGCCGGAAACAGTCCCTCCGGATCGGCGCCCGAAAGCGTGTAGTGGTCGGTGTGGCAGATGCCGGTGGCCTTCACTTCCACCAGTACCTCGCCGGTCCGGGGGCCTTCGAGGTCGACTTCCTCGATGGTGAGGGGCTTGCCTGCTTGCCAGGCGACTGCGGCGCGTGTCTTCATGCGGACATTATGGAGAAAAAAACCCACACCTTCCGCGAGCGCCTCGGCGCGCTGAAGAACCTTCCGCCGTTCATGCGGCTGGTGTGGCAGACGAGCCCCGCGCTCACGCTCGCGCAGGCGGCCCTGCGCCTGGTGCGCGCGGTGCTGCCGGTGATGATGCTGTACGTGGCCAAGCTCATCATCGACGAGGTGGTGGCGCTGGCGCAGTCGCCGCAGGGCTCGACCGACCGCATCGCGATGCTGATCGCAGTGGAGTTCGGCCTTACCATCGCCTCCGACATCCTCACGCGGCTGGTCGGCCTGGTGGACACGCTGCTTTCCGAGCGCGTAGGCACCGCCACGAGCCTCAGGCTCATGGCGCATGCGGCGAAGCTCGACCTCGAGGACTTCGAGGACAGCGAGTTGCAGGATCGCCTGGAGCGCGCCCGCCGCCAGGCCTCCGGGCGCATGACGCTGATGGGCCAGGTGTTCAACCAGGTGCAGGACGTGCTCACCATCGCGAGCTTCGCGGCGGGGCTTCTCGTTTACGCGCCATGGCTCATGCTGCTGCTGGTGGTCGCGCTCGTCCCCGCGTTCCTGGGCGAGGCGCACTTCAACTCGCAGAGCTACTGGCTCAACTACCACCGCGCCCCCGAGCGGCGCAGCCTCGACTACGTGCGCCAGACCGCGGCAAGCGTCGAGACCGCCAAGGAAGTGAAGATCTTCGGCCTGAACCCGTTCCTCATCGAGCGCTACCGCGAGCTCGCGGAGAGCTTCTTCCGCGCCAACCGGCGCCTCGCGATCCGCCGCGCCGGCTGGGGAACGCTGCTGTCGGCCATCGGCACGGTGGCGTATTACGTGGCCTACGCCTACATCGTGTACCGCACCATCAACGGCGAGTTCACCATCGGCGACCTCACCTTCCTCGCAGGCTCGTTCCGGCGGCTGCACCAGATGATCGAGGGACTGCTGATGGGCGTCACGCAGGTCGCGGGCCAGGCGCTCTACCTCGACGACCTGTTCTCCTTCTTCGAGATCGAGCCCGAGATCAAGTCACCGGCGAATCCTCGCCCGTTTCCGCGGCCGATCCGCGAGGGTTTCGTCTTCGAGGACGTGGGCTTCCGCTATCCGGGGGCCGAGCGCTGGGCGGTGCGTCACCTGTCCTTCCACCTGCTGGCGGGCGAGGTGCTGGCGCTGGTGGGCGAGAACGGCGCGGGAAAGACGACGTTGGTGAAGCTTCTCTCGCGCCTCTACGATCCGGACGAGGGCCGCATCGTGCTCGACGGCCACGACCTGCGCGAGTACGACCTTTTCGAGCTGCGCTCGCACATCGGCGTGATCTTCCAGGATTTCGTGCGCTTCCACCTCACCGCCGCGGAGAACATCGCGGTAGGGCGCATCGAGGCGCGCGACGACCGCGCGCGCGTCGAGGCGGCGGCGCAGCGCGCGCTCGCCGACGAGGTGATCCGCAAGCTGCCGGCGGGTTACGACCAGATCATCGGCAAGCGATTCAAGACCGGCATCGAGCTTTCGGGTGGCGAGTGGCAGAAGATCGCCATCGCGCGGGCCTACATGCGCGAGGCGCAGGTGCTCATCCTCGACGAGCCCACTGCGGCCCTCGACGCGCGCGCCGAGTTCGAGGTGTTCCAGCGCTTCAAGGAGCTCTCGCGCGGCAAGACCGCGGTGCTGATCTCGCACCGCTTTTCCAGCGTGCGCATGGCCGACCGCATCGTGGTGCTCGGCGACGGGCGAGTTGAGGCCATCGGCACCCACGAAGAGCTCCTTTCGCGCGGCGGCCGCTACGCCGAGCTCTTCGAGCTCCAGGCCGCCGGCTACCGCTGAAACCCGGGACGGACCTGGAATTCAGGTTCGCCTCGCCAGGACGAATTCCAGGTCCGTCCCCGGTTTCCCCGGTGTTCCAATCACCAGCGGCAGGTGCCTTCGCCGAATTCGTTCGCGAGCAGCGGCACGATGGCCGCGAGGCCGAAGTGCTTGTACGCGTCGCGGCAATCGGGCTTGCGGGCCTTCTCCAGCGCCGTCTCGACTCTCGACTTGGGCGGGGCGACCGACGGCATCGGGAAGGGAAGCAAGGCACGGTTGCCGGTGCCTTCGCGAGCGAGCTGGCCCGCGCGGCGGCGCACCGCGTCGGCGTCGAGCGCCGGGCCGCCGGCGGTGGGGTCGTAGTCGCGCGGCTGGTCGCCGCCGCGAGGAAAATCGCGCGCACTCGCGGTGGGGGGCCCATCGGCGCGGGGTCCGAAGGGCGATGTGCTCTCCGGCGAGCGCGGTACCGAGGTGGCCGGCATGTCGGCTGCCGCGGGCGCCCGCAGGATCTCGGGCTCGCGGGCCAGCGCGCGCTCGAGCGCCGTAGGCGTCCGCGCCGCGAGCGGCAGCTCCTGCATGAGCACGCGGTCCACCGGCCGCGCGAGCGGCTCGATGCGGGGCGCCGCAATGGACACGGGCGGCGGTGCAGGCATCGCCGGCGCAGCGGCGATCGGGGGAGGCTCGGCCAAGGCGCGCGGTGCGAGCTCGGGCTGCGGCAGCGCGACGCGCGGCGCCTCGAGCAGCGTCGGCGCGGCCCACTGCCGAAGCGCGGGTTGCTCGACCGGCAACGCTTCGACGGCGATCGGCGGCGCCGGCGGCGGCGTCGGCGCAACCTGCACCTGCGTCGGCGCCGGCACCAGCAGGGGAGGCGGCTCCAGCCGGGGCTCGATCGGGGGGAGGCGATCGAGCAATTGCGGCATCACATCGGCAACCGGCCCGGACGAAGCGGGCGAGGGCGCCGGCAAGACGACCGGGGACGAGGGCGCGGGAGGCGGCGGTGGCACGACCTTCGCCTCGTGCGGGGGAGCCGTCGCCGGGGGGCCGGCAGTAGCCAGCTGCGCGTCCTGCCGTGATCCCTGCAACATCACCGTCAATTCCCCCCAGACCGCGCGACCATCGCGGCTGCCACCGCTGGGCGCACCGAAGAGCGCGATCGCCAGCGCGTGCAGGAGCATCGACAGCAGGATGAATTGGGCGAACGGGTGGCGCTCGACATCACGCTCGCGGCCGGCCCAGCGCGGCGGGAGCGGCGCAGGCACGCGCTGCGGCGGGCGGTAGCGGCTGACTGGCCGGCGGTTGTCGAGGACGAGGGACACGGCGACCTCATTCTGCCCAGTTTTGCTACCCTCGCGGCACCAAGGAGGAGTTCCCCACATGCTTCGACCGCTGCAACGCATCCTCGCCCTGGCCGCCACCGCGCTCGCCACCGCGGCATCCGCCCAGTCCTATCCCTCGCGCACCATCACCGTCATCGTCCCTTTCTCCGCCGGAGGACCCACCGATACGCTCGGGCGGATCGTGGCCGAGCGGATCTCCCGCACGCTGGGGCACACTGTCGTGGTCGAGAACGTGGTCGGCGCCGGCGGCACCATCGCCAACAACCGCATGATGCAAGCCGCGCCCGACGGCCACACGGTGGCCATCGGCCACCTGGGCACGCACGTCCTCGCCCCCGCGGTGCAGCAGCTGAACGTCGACTACGTGAACGGTTTCGAGCCCGTTGCAATGATCGCGACCAACCCGCAGGTGATGGTCTCGAAGAACGACCTCCCGGCAAAGGACCTCAAGCAGCTGGTCGCGCACGTGAAGGCCAACCCCGGCAAGGTGAGCTACGGCACCGGCGGCCCGGGCACGCCGTCGCACATCATGGCGGTGTACTTCGGCAACCAGGTGGGCGCGCCGCTCAACATCGTCCATTACAAGGGCGCGGCTCCGGCGCTGCAGGACGTGATCGCCGGCCACGTGGATCTCACGTTCGACCAGGCGGCCACGGGCCTGGCCCAGGTTCGTGCGGGCAAGGTGCGTGGGTATGCGATCACTGCGAAGACGCGGCTCGCCTCCGCGCCCGACATTCCCACCGTTGACGAGGCGGGCCTGCCGGGTTTCTACATGTCGATCTGGCACGCCTTCTGGGTGCCCAAGGGCACGCCGCGCGATGTCGTCGCCAAGCTGAACGGCGCGATCCGCGAGGCGCTCGCCGACCCCGCCATCCGCAAGCGCTTCGAGGGGCTGGGCCAGGAGATCCCGGCGCCCGAGCTGCAGACGCCCGAAGCCCTGCGCGCGCACCACAAGGCGGAGACCGACAAGTGGTGGCCGCTCATCAAGCAGGCCGGCATCCGGGCGCAGTAGCCGGGCGCCGCGCCGCGATCTTCAGTCCAGCGGGCGCAGGAGCGGTTGCAGGCGGGTGGGGTCCACCGGCTTGGTGACGTGGTGGTCGAAGCCCGCCTGGCTCGCCTGCTGCTTGTCGTCTTCCTGGGCCCATCCCGTCACCGCGATGAGGGTCGCGCGCCTGCCCCAGGGCGTGGCGCGCAACGATTCGGCCACCTGGTAGCCGCTCAGGTCGGGCATGCCGATGTCGAGCAGGATCGTGTCGGGCTGGAACTCCTCGGCCATGCGCAGCGCGTCACCGCCCGTGTTCGCGACCCGAACTTCGTGGCCCCACATCTCGAGCAGCATTGCGCAGGTCTGCGTGCTGTCGACGTTGTCGTCGGCCACGAGCACCCGAAGGCGTCGCCCGGCGCTGTCCGCTTCGGGAGCCTCGCCGCGCCGCTCGCGGGCCGGGGCGTGGCCCATGGGCAGGCGCACCACGAACTCGCTGCCCTGGTTGGGCCCCTCGCTGCGTGCCTCGACGCGTCCGCCGTGCTTCTCGACGAAGGCCTTGACCAGCGCGAGCCCGATGCCCAGCCCCCCCTCGGATCGGTGCAGCGCCGGCGTCGCCTGCGAGAAAAGCTCGAAGAGGCGAGGCGCCATCTCGGCCGAGATGCCGATGCCGTTGTCACGCACGGAGAGCGCGACCTCGTCGCCCTCGCGCCACGCGCGCAGCTGGATCTGGCCGCCGGGATCGGTGTACTTGGCGGCATTGGTGAGGAGGTTGGAGAGGATCTGCGTGAGGCGCACGGGATCGGCTTCGAGGCGGATGGTCTCGCGCGGCAGGTCGAGCGCGAGCGCGTGCCCCTTGCGGTCGAGCAGGGGGCGGGCCGCGTCGATGGCGCCGCCGATCGCCGAGGTGAGGTCGATCCACTTCCTGCGCAGCTCCACGTGGCCGCGCGCGATGCGCGAGACGTCGAGCAGGTCGTCGAGCAGGCGGCCCATGATCTCGACCTGGCGCTCGACCACCTCCTCCGCGCGCCGGCGTTGCTCGGCCGTCGTGCGAGGCTCGCGCGCGATCGTGAGCGCATAGCGGATCGGGGCAAGCGGGTTCCTCAGCTCGTGGGCGAGGATGGCGAGGAACTCGTCCTTGCGGCGAGCCGCCTCGGCCAGCTCGCGCTGGGCCTCCTTGCGTAGCGTGATGTCGCGCGCGACCTTGGAGATGCCGATGAGCGCGCCATCCGCGCCGTGCACCGGCGAGACTGCCAAAGAGATGTCGCGCAGGGCGCCGTCCTTGCGCAGGCGGACTGTCTCGTAGTGCTCGACGCGCTCGCCGGCGCGGATGCGCCGCATGATGTCGTCCTCCTCGCCGTGCAGGTCCTGCGGCACGAGGGTGAGGATCGGCCGCCCGATGATCTCCTCGCCGGTGTAGCCGAAGATCGACTCGGCGCCGCGGTTCCAGGAGTTGATGCGGCCTTCCAGGTCGACGGCGATGATGGCGTCCTTCGACGACTCCACGATCTCGGCAAGGTAGGTGTGGGCGCGGGCCAGCTCGGCCTCCGCGAGGCGTTGCCCGGTCACGTCGCGCGTGAAGCAGCGCGTGTTCACGAAGCGGCCGTCTTCGAAATGCGCGTTGGACGTGATGAGCACGTGCCGCAGGGAGCCGTCCTTGCACCGCAGGCGCGCCGGCTGCTCACGCAACGAGCATCCCGCCTGCAGGCGATCGAGGATCGTGCACAGCGCGGCCTGGTCGTCATGGAACTCGGCGATGTTGCGGCCGACGTACTCGTCGCGCGAATAACCGAGCCCCTCGTACTCGGCCCGGTTCGCCCACAGGATCGTGCCGTCGGGTCCGGCCATGTGCAGGCCGAGCATCGCGTTCTCGACGAAGTCGTTCAGCTCCTGCTCGCGATGGCGCCAGGCCCGCTCGCGGGCATGGCAGCGCTCGAGCTCCTGCTCGAGGCACGCGACCTTGCGTCGCATGTGGGCGAGCGAGGCGGTTTCGATGTTCTGGATGCGGGGATCGGCGGACAGGGACATGGATTCGTGAAGGCTTCGGGACCTCACGAGTCTATCGGCTCGAAGGAAGGCGCGAAGTCGGAGAGTTCCTACCCCCGGTAGCGCATTTGCTACATATTTGTAGCTGCCGCTATCGGCGCGATTCGAGCAATCGCGTGCCGACGCGAACGATCGAATGGATCACGGGTACCAGCTCGTGTCCGAGCTCGGACAGGCCGTACTCGACCGAGGGCGGCGAGGAAGGCACCACCACACGCGTGACCACGCCCTTTTCCTCCAACGCCCGCAGCCGTTCGGTAAGGACCTTCGCGGAAATGCCGGGAATGTCCTTCATGAGTTCGCCGAAACGACGCCCGCCGCCCGACAATTGCCAGACGACGTTTGTCGTCCAGGCGCCTCCGAGCAGCTCCATGCAGGCGCCCATCGGGCAACCCGCCGGGGGCGGCGGTGCCTTGCTCTTGCGCATCTTCAGGGCCATCGGCCGTTACCGCGAAGTGAGTGGCATTTATGGTTACTTTATCACATGTCATAACCAAAGGTTACTTTCTTTTGGTAAGCTTTGGCTTCCATCCTGCACATTCGGAGAACAACGAAATGAAGCTCTACTACTCGCCCGGCGCCTGTTCCCTCTCGCCCCACATCGTCGCGCGTGAAGCGGGAATCGATCTCGAACTGGCGAAAGTCGATACCAAGACCAAGAAGGTGAACGGCGACCAGGACTACCTCGCCATCAATCCGAAGGGATACGTCCCGGCGCTGGAGATCGCGGCGGGCGACGTGCTCACCGAAGGACCCGCGATCGTGCAATACCTTGCCGACCGCAAGCCGGACTCGGGCCTCGCGCCCTCGGCAGGCACTCCGGAGCGCTACCGCCTGCAGGAGATGCTGGGGTACATCAATTCCGAGATCCACAAGTCGTGCAGCCCGCTCTTCTATCCCACCACGCCGGACGCCGTGAAGGAAGAGCGCAAGGAGTACCTCAGGAAGCGCTATTCCCTCGTGGAGAAGCAGCTCGCGGGCCGGCAGTTCCTCTTCGGGGACACGTTCAGCGTGGCCGATGCCTACCTTTTCACCGTGACCAATTGGGCGCGGCACGTGAAGCTCGACCTCTCGGAGTTCGCGAACCTGAAGGCGTTCCAGGAGCGCGTGGCGGCGCGGCCCGCCGTCCAGGCCGCGATGAAGGCGGAGGGGTTGGTGAAGTAAGGGGAAAGGGGAAAGGGGAAGGCGAGGCTTTCGCCTTCCCTACCCCGGCGGCTTCGGCCACACCTGCGCGATCGCGGCACGCACGTAGAACTGCAGGAACGCCTGCCGTTTCATCGGCGTGTCGAGCCGCGCCTTGAAGGCGCCGATGTCGAGCCGGGATTCGGCGTCCTTTCTCGAAACCCCCTTTTGCTGCATCTCCTTGAGCTGCGCGTAGGTGGTGGCGAACAACGCGTCGAGATCGCGGAGGTAAACGTCGTCGCGCATGACCGGCCCGTGGCCCGGCACGAAAGTCGCCGCGCCGAGCTTGCGCAACTCCGCGAGCGTCCTTCGCCACGGCTCGAGCGAGGAGCCGATCGCGTAAGGCGTCGGCGCCACGATCATGTCGCCCGCGGCCACTAGCCGATCCCCTTCGACCAGCACCACGATGTCGCCCGGCGTGTTGCCTTCGCCGAGGTGCCTGACCAAGGCCGTCACGCCCCCGAGATCGATTCGCATGTCCCCTTCGAGCGTCACGTCGGGTGCTACGTATTTCGTGACCTCCATCTCCGGCAGCATCTTCTCGGCGCAGTCCACCGTCTTCGCGAGCCACTCCTTTTCTTCCGGGTCGGTCGAGGCGTCGCGGCGCTTTCCCATGTCGGCGATGATCGCGGGCAGGCGCTCGCGGTTCTTCGCGGCATAGTCGGTATAGAAGCTCGCGGCGCGCTCCACCGTGTGCGGGTGCGCGACGATCTTCGCCGCCGGAAACGCCTCCTTGAAGACGAAGTTCGCGAGCACGTGGTCGCCGTGCCAGTGCGTGTTGACGATATGGGTGATCGGAAGGAGCGAGAGCCGGCGAAGGTCCGCGAGGACCCGACGCGCGACGCTCGGAATCTGCCCGGTATCGACGAGCAGGACGGCTCGCTCGCCTACGACCGCCACGATATTGCCGTTCACGACGGCCGTGGTGCCCTCGGCCGCCTGGAACACGTGCACATGCGGGCTCGCCTTCACGTGCCGGTACTCGAACATCTCGCACGCGTTCGCGATGCAAAGGCTGGACGATGCGGCTAGCGCTGCGGCGATGCGGAGCATGGCGCGCCTGGGCGAAATGGGTGCGCCCAATCTACGCCGCGCGGGATTTGCGCGGCGTTACTTCTTGTCACGGCGCGATGTAGCTGTATCCCTTCTGCTGGTAGGTGGCGAGCGAAATCCAGCCGTTGGGAACGACCTTCACCGGCTCGAGCAAGCCCTTGTCCGTCAGCTTGAGCCGCCCGAGCGTCACGTTGCACTGCTCGAGCGACTCGACGCCGGGCGCCTTCGCCAGCTCACGCAGGCGCGAGGCCACGCGCAGCGCGTCCGCCCGGTCCTCGGGCTTCACGTGCGCGACGCTCTGCTGCGTGTATTGCGAGGCGCCCCCGCGAAAGGCCAGGATCATCCGCGGTGTCATGCCCGCCTCGACGATCTGCTTGCGCGTGAGGTCGATGGTATTGAGCTTCGCCAGCAGCACCTGCGGATTGCCGTCGGTGAGGTCGAAGGCGATTTTCATGTCCCTGCCGGAGGACTCGCGTGGAGTCATCTCGGCGCAACCCGAGGCGAGCAGGGCGGCGAGCAGGCAGGCAGCGGCGTTTTTCACGGAGTGAAATCCTCACGAGGGGTGTCGCCGTAGAATAGGCCCGGCTTCCCACAACGACAACACCGCCATGTTCCGCGCCAAGTACCTCGACTATGCCGAGCTCACCGGCCAGCTTCAGGAGTGGGCGAGCCGCCATCCGGATTTCGTTCGCCTCGGCAGCATCGGCAAGACGCCCGAGGGCCGCGACATTCCCATCCTCACCATCGGGCGGAATCCCGACGAGGCGCGCCCCGCCGTCTGGGTCGACGGCAACATGCACGCGAGCGAGCTCTGCGGCTCGAGCGTGGCGCTGGCGATCGCCGAGGACGTGATCGCGCTGCATGGTTTGGGGTCCGTCCCCGGTTTGCCCCGCCACATGGCGGACGTCCTCGAAGACACGCTCTTCTACATCGTTCCCCGAATTTCCCCCGACGGCGCCGAAGCGGTGATGAAGAGCGGCCGCTACGTGCGCTCGAGCCCGGTGGACCAGCGCAAACACAAGGGGCACAGCTACTGGGAGGCGCACGACTTCGACGCCGACGGCCGCATGGGGTACATGCGCCAGCAGGACGAGCACGGCGAGCTGGTCGAGCTCGAGGGACATCCCGGCGTGCTGGTGCCGCGCCTGCCGGAAGATCCTCCGCCCTACTACAAGCTCTATCCCGAAGGGCGAATCGTCAACTTCGACGGGCGGCGCATTCCGGATCCCTACTTCCTCTCCGACAACCAGTACGATTTCAACCGGCAGTTTCCCTACCAGTGGGCCCCGGAGCACGAGCAGGAAGGCGCCGGCGACTTTCCGGGCAGCGCCCCGGAGACGCGCGCCGTCCTCGACTTCACCACCTCGCACCCGAACATCATGGTGTGGCTCAACCTGCACACGTTCGGCGGCGTGTTGATCCGGCCGCTGGGCGACCAGCCCGACCACAAGATGGACCAGGAGGACCTCGCGGTCTTCCGGCAAGTCGAGGCGTGGGCGACGAAGTACACCGGATATCCCACGGTGAGCGGCTTCCACGAGTTCCTCTACGCGCCGGAGACGCCTCTGCGGGGCGACCTCACCGATTACGCCTACCACCAGCGCGGCTGCCTCGCCTATGTGATCGAGCTCTGGGACCTCTTCACGCAGATCGGGCTGGAGCGCAAGAAGCCCTTCGTCGACGTGTATTCGCGCCTGGACCGCAAGGACTTCGCGGCGCTCGCCAAATGGGACAAGGAAGTGAACCAGGGACGCATCTTCCGTCCCTGGCGCAAGGTGAAGCACCCGCAGCTGGGCGATGTGGAAGTGGGCGGGCTCGACCTGCTCGTGGGTATTTCCAACCCGCCCCTGGAGATGCTCGCCAAGGTGTGCGAGCAGCACAGCGCGGCGTTCCTGCGCGTGGCGGCGCTGGTCCCGCGCGTCCAGATCTCGATCACGCGCAAGGAGCCGCTGGGCGATGGACATACCCGCATCGAGGTGCGCGTGGACAACGCGGGCTATCTCGGCACGTACGGATTGTCGTCGGCGAAGAAGCTGCGCCACGCCGAGCCGTTGCGGCTCACCGCGCAGGGAGAGGGTGTGACAGTGAGCGTTCCCGAAGGCGCATCGGCCGAAGTCGGCCACCTCGACGGGTGGGGTCGCGGGCTCTACAACGGCATCAACATCTTCGCGCCATGGACTCGCGGCAGCGTGCACGAGCGCTTCGTGACGCTCGTGGCGCGGGGCAAGGGCAAGCTCACCTTGCGCGTGGGCAGTTGTCGTGTCGGCCATCGATCGCTGGTGATCGAAGTCTGACGATGGCCGCCGCGGCCCAGATCCAGCTCGATATCTGGAGCGATTACGTCTGTCCCTTCTGCTACCTGGAGCTGCCGATCATCGAGCGCCTCAAGGCCGAGCTCGGCCGCGCGCTGCAGGTGGAATGGCATCCCTTCGAGCTGCGCCCCGAGCCGGTGCGCCCGCTCGATCCGGGCGGCAAGTACCTGCTCGAGACCTGGACCAACTCGGTCTACCCGCTCGCCGCGCAACGCAAGATGACGCTTCGCATGCCTTCGGTGCAGCCGCGCAGCCGCAAGGCCTTCGAGGCCGCCTACTTCGCGCGCGAGCAGGGGCTCTTCGACCACATGCACCATGCGCTCTTCAAGGCCTTCTTCGAGGACGGCAAGGACATCGGCAGCATCTCCGCGCTCGTCCATATCGGCCGCGGTGTCGGATTGGAGGCCGATGCGCTGCAGGAAGCGCTCGAGAGCAACCGCTTCAAGCCGCAGGTCCTGCAGGAGGAGGTCGTCGCCGCGGCCTACGGCGTCAACGCCGTTCCCATCCTCACCGCGCGCCGCTACGACGAGCGACTCACCAACGCGCGCGCGCTGAGTGGCGCCGTGGACTACCCGCGGGTGCGTGAGTTGGTGGCCTCTCTGCAGCACGGGTAAGGCGACGTCCGTCCGCCATCCCCTGTCCCCCTACTTCAGCACTTCCTTGCACGGGTCCTTCTGCGACTCCGCCACGTCCACCAGCGAGGAGCCCAGCAGCGAAACGCCTGCGGTGGCGATGGCCGCGCCGGCACGCGCGATGACCGCCGGCTTGGCGTCCGGATCGAGCTGCATCTTCGGGCGGGCGAGGCGTCCATGGACCTGCACCTCGCTTGCGATCGAGCCCAGGCCGACGCGCAGCCCCGAGCGCGAGATCACCTTGCCGCGCAGGTCGAGCGTCTCCGCGCGGAAGTCCACGTGCCCCGAGGTGATGAGCTGGCTCACGTCGCTGCGTGCCGCCACGATGTCGCGGCCGCTCGCCCGTCCCGACTTGAAGTCCAGGTCGACGGCGGCGCAAACGAACTCGATGTCCTCGCCGTCCTTCGGCTGCAGCGCGCGCACCATCACTTCCTCGTATTCCCCGGCGCGCTCGGACTTCCAGCTGCCCTTGCCCATGCGGGCGGTGAAGCGCCCCGTGACGGAGGCGGCGAGGTCGCGATAGGTATCGCCGGCCAGGTGCAGCCGCGCCTTGACCATCATGGGCCCGCCCTGGAAGGGCACCTTGCTGCCGCGCTCCCGGAACCAGCGCTCGAGCAGCAATCCCTCGCCGTCCAGGTCCACGGCGATCGTCTTCTTCCTGCCGTCGAGCCGCAGCGCGCCACGAGCCGTGCCACCGAGCATCTCGGCGGCGAAGGGCTTGACTTCCAACCGGCCATCGCCGTATCCCACCTTCGCGCGCACGTTGCGAAGCTCGAGCCCGTTGCCCAGCTTGAGCGTGCCGATCGCGATGTCGGCGCTGCCGTCGATCGCCCCGATGGCGGTCACCGCGCGCCAGGCGACCGGATCCTCGTGGAAGATCTCCTCGTTGCGCACTGGTGGCTTGATGCGCCCACCGCTGTCGGCGAGCGCTTTCAGCCAGTCGACACGGTCGGCCCGCAGGCTTGCTTCCACCAAAAGGCCGGGCTTGCGATTCACCACCGCCGTGCCGGTGACGGCGAGGGCGCCCAGCCTGGCATCGAGGTCGGTGAGCTCGACGCGCCCCCCATCCCCGCGCGCGCGTGCCGTGATCGTGAGAGGCGCGGTCTTGTCGCGCTTCACGCCGAAAAAGCCGAAGAGTGGCTCCAGCGACTCGGCCTTCAGCGACAGCGCCAAATCCTGGCCCGCGAGCGCGTGCTGCAGCGGAAAGCGCCCTTCGGCGACCAGCCGCGCGCCGCCCCAATCGAGATCGACCCGGCCCTCGCTCGTTGCGCCTTCGCCTCCCATCCCGGAGAGGTCTGCGAAGCGCGCCTTCACGGCGACCGGCCGGCCGAACCGGGAAAGCCTCGCCTCGATGCGCACGTCCTTATGCCCCGGCTGCGACTCGAGCGTCGCTTCCTCCACCATCCATGGCTCGGATGACGCCTTGCCGCTGCGGTGGACGATGCGTGCGTTGCGGATTTCGATGGCGGCGATCTGCAGGGCTTGCTCGCCTTGCGTGGCGGGATCTCGCGCCGCGCCTTCGCGGGCCGGGCGCATCTCCCAGCTGACCGCGCCATCCTCGGCGACTTCGAGGCCGGCACGCACGCCGTCGAGCGCGAGCCTCTTGATGCGGACCTTGCCTGTCAGGAGCGGCAGGATCTCCAGGTCGGCGCGCACGAATTCGGCCTGCAGGAGATGCGGCTCGTGCGCCCAGGCGGGGTTTGCGAACGAAACCTTCGAGGCGCGCAGCGACGGCACCGGGAAGAGCGAAAAGCGCACGTCGCCCATCAACAACTCGCGCTCCCACGCGCTTCGCGCGTGCTCCGCGGCCGCCTTCCTCACCCGCTCGGCATCGACCAGGAAATACAGCGAGGCCGCCAGGCATGCGAGCAGCATGGCGAGCAGGGCGGTGCCCCAGAGGCTAGCGCGGCGCCAGGTCATCGCTTTAGGACGGCGGGCACCCGCCGGCGTTCAATGCTTATACTCGGGCGTTCCCTCGGGAGGATTTCTTGGCCGCAACAGGCAACAGGGGCGCCGATGCGCTGGCGCGAGCCGTGGCGCGCGCGGGAACGCGCCGCATCTTCACGCTTTCCGGCAACCACGTCATGCCGGTATTCGACGCCGCTCTGGATGCGGGACTCGAGCTGCTGCACGTGAGGCACGAGGCGGCGGCCGTCCACATGGCCGATGCGTGGGCCCGGCTCACGGGCGAGGCGGGAATGGCCCTCGTCACCGGCGGTCCCGGTTTCGCGAATGCGGTGTCGGCGCTCTACACCGCCGCGATGGCGGAAGCCCCGGTCGTGCTGCTGTCGGGCCACGCGCCGCTCGGGCAACTGGGGCGCGGCGCCTTCCAGGAGATGCGCCAGGCGGACATCGCCGCGCCGCTCGCGAAGGCGTCATGGGCGAGCGCCTCGGCCGATGCGCTGGCCGACGATCTCGCGCGCGCGGTGCGCATCGCGCGCTCCGGGCGGCCCGGCCCGGTCCACTTGGCGCTGCCGACGGATTGCCTCGAAGCGCGGACCACATCGGCCATCCCGGACCTCAACGCGTACCTCCCCGAAGCGCGATCGCCGGCCGAGCCCGACACGCGCGCCATGACCCAGCGGCTGCGTGCCGCAACGCGGCCGCTCATCCTCGCAGGACCGGTGTTCGCGCCCCGCGCGATGCGCGATCGCCTCGCCGAGCTCGAGCAGGCAACCGGCGTTCCGGTGGTGGTGATGGAGAGCCCGCGCGGCGTGGCCGATCCCTCGCTCGGCGCGTTTGCGGAAATGCTCGCCCAGGCAGATGCGGTGTTGCTCCTGGGCAAGCGGCTCGATTTCACGCTGCGCTTCGGGCAACCCCTGGCGCCCGGATGCGCCGTGATGCAGATCGATGCCGAGCCGGCCGAGATCGATCGCACGCGCGCGGCGATCGGGCCGCGCCTCGCCGGGGCGGCGCTCGGCGATCCAGTCCCCACGTTGGACGCCCTGCGCAAGTCGGCCTCGCCCGCGTCCGGCAGCTGGCTTGCCGAAGTTCGGGATGCCATCACCTACCGACCTGCGGCCTGGGACTCGGCGCAGGCCAGCGAGGGCCGCGTGCATCCGGCGCAAGCGCTGCGGCCCCTGCAGGCGTTGCTCGATGGCGATCCGGATTCAATCCTCGTTTCGGACGGAGGGGAGATCGGGCAATGGGCGCAAGCCTGCCTCGGCGCTCGCCACCGCGTCATCAACGGCGTGGCGGGATCCATCGGCGCCGCCTTGCCCTTCGCCCTCGCCGCCCGCCTCGCACAGCCCAAAGCCCCGGTGATCGCCGTGATGGGCGATGGCACCTTCGGCTTCCATCCGGCGGAAATCGACACCGCCGTGCGCTACGGGTTGCCTTTCGTCGCCGTGGTCGGCAATGACGCGCGCTGGAATGCCGAATACCAGATCCAGCTGCGCGACTACGGCCGCGGGCGCCTGGTGGGCTGCGAGCTGCTGCCCACGCGCTACGACCAGGTGGCCGCCGCATTCGGCGGGCATGGCGAGCGGGTTTCGAGGGCGGAAGACGTCCTGCCCGCCGCGCGTCGCGCGGTCGCATCCGGCTTGCCTGCCTGCATCAACGTGATGATCGAGGGCCTTCCCGCGCCCGACATCCGCCGCTGAGGACCGCCATGGCTCCCAAGTCGCCGAAACCGCCGATGCTCGTGGAAGTGTGGCGCCGCGTGCACCTGGGCGAGGGCATCGAGCTGCAGGTCGAGCCCGGACGCGCCGGTCTCACGCCGCGGCAGGTGCGCGAGCTGGTGAAGCGCACGCGCGAGGTGTACGAGGAGCTCTCGCGGGAGGGCGACGATTGAGCGCCGTGGACGAGATCGTCTTCCAGCCGGCCCGCAAGCTCGCGCGGCTGCTTCGCACACGCAAGCTTTCCGCCGTCGAGGTGATGCGCGCCTTCATCGCGCAGGTCGAGCGCGTCGATCCCAAGGTGAACGCGATCCCGACCTTTTTGCCCGAGCAGGCGCTTGGCGCAGCACGCCGCCTGGACAATGCTCATCGCCGGGGAAAGGCGCCCGGCGTGCTCGCCGGCCTGCCGATCGCCTACAAGGACATGATCCTCACCAAGGGCATCCGCACCACGTTCGGCTCGCCCGTGTATCGGGACAACGTCCCGGAGGTGGACCACGCGATCGTGGAGCGGCTCACGGCGGCCGGGGCGATCACGCTCGGCAAGACCAATACGCCGGAGTTCGCCGCCGGCAGCCAGACCTTCAACCCCGTCTTCGGCGCGACGCTGAACCCGCATGACCTGACGCGCACGTGCGGAGGTTCTTCGGGTGGTGCGGCCGTCGCCGTCGCCTGCGGCATGTTGCCCTTCGCGGACGGATCCGACCTGGGCGGCAGCCTGCGCAATCCCGGCAACTTCAACAACGTCGTGGGCTTCCGCCCCACTCCCGGGCGCGTGCCCTACTGGCCGACGATCGACGCCTGGGCGAGCTTGTCGGTGATCGGCCCGATCGCGCGCAGCGTGGACGACGCGGCCTTCCTGCTGTCGGCGCTCGCCGGGCCGGACCCCCGCTCCCCCATCTCGCTCGCCGAGCCGGGCGCACGCTTCGCGCGCCGGCTGGAGCGCGATTTCCGCAAGGCCCGCGTGGCGTTCTGGCCTTTCGAGCCGTTGCGCGTCGGCTCGCGCGGCATGCGGCTCGCCGGCAACGAGATGGTGCCCGTGGACGGCCGTGTCGCTGCGGTGATCGCGCGCCAGCGCAAGGTGTTCGAATCGCTGGGGTGCGTGGTGGAGGATGCGTGGCCCGACCTCTCCGGTGCCGACGAGGCGTTCCAGGTCCTGCGGGCACTCGGTTTCGTGCAACGCTACGCGCCGCTGCTGGAGATGCATCGCGACCAGCTCAAGGAAACCGTCGCCTGGAACATCGAGGAAGGCATGCGCCTCGACGGCCCGCGCATCGCACGTGCGATGGCGCTGCGCTCCGACCTCTTCCGCCGCATGCGGGAGTTCCTCGAGCGCCACGAATTCCTCGTGATGCCGGTGAACCAGGTGCCGCCCTTTCCGGTGTCGCAGCCGTACCCCGACGAGATCGAGGGCGTGCGCTTCGCGACCTATATCGACTGGATGAAGACCTGCTACCACGTCACCGTGACGAGCCATCCCGCCATCTCGGTGCCGGCGGGCTTCACCGACGACGCGCTGCCATTGCCGGTCGGCTTGCAGATCGTGGGGCGCCACGGCGACGATTTCGGCGTGTTGCAGCTTGCACACGCTTTCGAGGCCGCGACGCGGGCGGGCGAGCGCCGCCCGCAGGTGCTGCAGGAAAGCTAGAAAAGCGCGGTGGCTGCGGCTGTCAGCACCATCGCCGCGAGTGTTCCCGCGAACGTGAGGGCGGCGCCGGTGAAGCCGTTCTGCTTGCGGGGCACGAGCCGTCGTCGTTGTTGCGGCCGCGCCGGCGCGGCCAGCGGCAAGGTGTCGAGGGCGTCGATGCGACGCGGCAGGCGAGGCGCGGGTTGCGGCATGCAGGAATTATGGCGTGCGCCTCGCGGGTTCGACTGTAGGGCGATTCCTACAGGAGACGAGATGGCGAATCGCCGTACACTCGCGCGATAGGAGAAATCCATGCGAACGATCCTCGCGCTCATCGCCGTAACGTTTCTGGCCGCCGGATGTGCCACGGCGCCGTCGCAGGGCACGACTTCGGGGCTCCTCGCCGATGCCTATTTCGCGCAGCCGGCGCAGCCGATCCGGGCCACGGATGTCTTTGCGATCAACGACGAGATGCGCCGCTACCTCGCTCGCGAGGTGGGACCGAAGCTGAACGAAAAGGGCCGTGCGCGCGGACTCTACGAGGCGCTCTACAGCAGGAGCCTGCTCAAGATCGACTACGACGCGGCGATGACCCGCAATGCGGTGCAGACGTTCGAGGCTCGCACGGGCAACTGCCTGTCGCTAGCCATCATGACCGCGGCGCTCGCCAAGGAGCTGGGCCTCAAGGTCAACTACCAGAGCGTCGTCGCCGAGGACCTGTGGACGCGCGCCGGCGGGATCTACTTCACCAGCCGCCACGTGAACGTGACGCTCGGCAGGCGCCACACCGATCCGCGCTACCACTTCGAGGAGCGCAACCTGCTCACGATCGACTTCATGCCGGTGGGGGAGCTGCAGCGCCAGATCGCCTCGCCCATCACCGAGAAGACCGTGGTCGCGATGTACTTGAACAATCGCGCCGCGGAGCTGCTCGCCGAGGGCAGGGTGGACGAGTCGTACTGGTGGGCGCGCGAGTCCGCGCTGCAGGATCCGTCGTTCACGAGCGCCTTCAACACGCTGGGCGTGATCTACCGGCGTCACGGCCACCTCGCCGAGGCCGAGAAGGTGCTCAGGCACGTGCTGGCGCGCGAGCCCGCCAACACGCACGCGATGGCGAACCTCGCGCTCGTCTACGGCGACCAGGGTCGTGCCGCGGAGGCCGATGCCCTGTCGCGCAAGCTCGCCTCGATCCAGCCGCATGCGCCGTTCCACTTCTTCGAGCGCGGCATCGCGGCGATGAAACGCGGCGACCACGCCACGGCGCGCGACTTCTTCCAGCGGGAGGTGGAGCGCGATCCCACGTACCACGAGTTCCAATTCTGGCTGGCCGCGGCCTATGCCGGACTGGGGGACATGAACCGCGCTCGCCGGCATTTGCGCGCGGCGATCGAGGCCAGCCCCGCGCGCGAGCAGGACCTCTACGCGGCGAAGCTGGCGAGAATCAACGCCAGCCCGGAGCCCTACCGGTAGTACCGGGGGGCTTCCTCGTAACGGTAATGGCGGTCGTCGTAGCGGCGATCGTCGTAGCGGCGATCGTCGTAGCGACGCTCTTCGTAGCGACGGTCGTATCCGCGGGAGTAGCGCGGCTCGCTGTAGCGTTCGCCGTAGTGGCGGGGTGAGGCGCGGTAATAGTGATTCTCCGCGAACACCGGGCCCCGATACCGTGACGGCGCGGGCTCGTAGTGGCCAAGGTCGCCATGGCGCCGATCGAAGTGACGCTCGCGATATCCGTAGTGGCGCCGATCGTGATAGTGGCGGTCGTGCGCCGATTCGCCGATCGCGAGACCGAGGATGGCGCCTACCGCGGCTCCCGGAGGTCCGCCGATCGCCGCGCCGATGCCGCCGCCGACGATGGCGCCGGCGAGGCCATCACCATGCGCTGCGGCCTGCGTGGAAAAGGTCGCCGCCGCGCCAGCGACTGCGATGGATGCAACGAGCACTGTCTTCTTCATGATGCCTCCCCTTGTTAATATCCCGAGTCGGATTGCGTGCCTGAAGCCTAGCGTTTTCCGGCGACCCTGCGCTCCACGGTGATGCTCTCGACCACGACCCGGCGGTTCGGCTCGAGGCAGCGGATGAGGGCGTTCTTGTCCTTCTCCGTGCACTCGACCACGGGCTGCGCCTCGCCCTTGCCGACGGCAACGAGTCGATGCGCCGCGACGCCTTTCGACACCAGGTAGGCCTTCACCGCCTCCGCGCGCTGCTGCGAAAGCTTGCGGTTGTACTCGTCGGTTCCGAGGCGATCGGTGTAACCCGTGATGTGCACGTTGTCGATGCGCGCGTTGCGCTGCAGCGCATCGGCGATCTCGTCGAGCCTGGGCTGGGGCAGGCGCAAGGTCGCCTTGTCGAACTCGAAGAGCTCCGTGGCCGAAAGCGTCATGCGCTCGATGCGCTCCGGCGGAGGGGAGGCCTGCGCTCGCGGCGCCTGCGGCTGGTACATCGAATAACGCTCGCGTTCGGAGCGGGGCTCGCGGCGCTCGAGGCGCTCGATGTAGACCGGCTCGCGCTCCACGATGCGTTCCACGTATACCGGCGGATCCCAGGCGGGATAGGAAATGTAGGCGGGAGCGTAGAGCCACGCCGGGTAGGACCAGTACACGGGGCTGCTCCAGCGGTAGGGACGGTATCCGTACGAGGGGCCCCAGGAATGGCGGTGGCCCCAGTGGCGCCCACCGTAGTGGTGGCCGAAATGCGGGCGATGCGCCGGCCGGTGGAAGTGGCGGCCGCCGTCGCCGCGCCAGTGACGTTCGCCGTGCCCGCCGCGATCGGCCAGGGTTTCGCCCGCGCCCAGGGCCAGGATCGCCCCGGCCGCCAAAAGGAAACTCAGTTTTTTCATGCGCTTGGCCTTGCGGGGTGCCGTCTTGGGGGACGGTCGATGCGGCGATGAACGCGCGAAGGCCCGGCCGCGTTGACTGGCGCAAAGCACTTTTTCAACCGGGGTCAGACCACTTGGTCCGCTTTCCAAATCCGCAAAGCGGACCAAGTGGTCTGACCCCGGTTCAGGAACTGCAGGAGAGCATCGAGCAGCCGGGCCGGTCGCGAGCCCAATCGGGACGCCGCGCGGCATAGGATTCGCGCCCAGGTTGCTCGTCGTAGGGGCGGCGCAGGACTTCCAGGAGCTCGTGGATGCCCGCATAGTCGCCCGCCGCGGCGCGGTCGATCGCCTGCTGGGCGAGGTAGTTGCGCAAGACGTACTTGGGATTGGCGGCATTCATGCGAGCGATACGCGCGCCGGCATCCTCGTTCGCGGCGCGCAGGCGAGCGGCCCAGTCCTCCAGCCAGGGCTGCAGGGCCGGTGCCACCGCTTCGCGCTTGCTGTCGTCGTAGAAGGCGCCTTCGATCGACGCGAGCCTTGGCTGGGCGAGGTCGACGCCGGACAACCCGCGGAAGAAGATCGTCATGTCCACTTCCCCCGCCTGCATCAGCTCGTAGAGCTGCTCGACGAGCGCGGTGTCCCCTTCGCGATAGTCGCCGAGCCCCAGCTTGGCCACGAGATTGCTCCGGTCCGCGGCATTGAACGCTTCCTCGAAGCGGCCCAGGCCCGCATGCAGCGGATCGAGCGACGGGAAGACGGTCGCGAGCGCGTTCGCGAGGCGCCCAAGGTTCCAGTACGCGATGCCGGGCTGGTTGCCGAAGCGGTAGCGCCGGCCGGCGGCATCGGTGGTGTTGGGCGTCCAGCCGAGGTCGAAGTCGTCGATCCAGCCGTAGGGCCCGTAGTCGATCGTGAGCCCGAGGATCGACATGTTGTCGGTGTTCATCACGCCGTGCACGAAACCCACGCGCATCCAGTGGGCGACCATCACCGCCGTGCGCTCGCAGACCTGCGCGAACCATTCCGAACGCAATTCCTGCGGCGTGCTGTCGCCGGGGCGAAGGCCGCTTGCCAGCTCGGGAAAGTCCCGCGCGATGGTGAAGTCGATGAGGCGCTCCAGGAGCGCCATATCGCGGCGCGCGGCCGGCAGCTCGAAGTTGCCGAAGCGGATGAACGACGGCGCCACGCGGCACACAATCGCGCCCGGCTCGAGCTGCGGGCGCCCATCGTAGAACATGTCGCGCTCGACCTGCTCGCCGGTTCCGACCAGGCACAGGGCCCGGGTGGTCGGCACGCCCAGGTGGAACATGGCTTCGCTGCACAGGAACTCGCGCACCGACGAGCGCAGGACCGCGCGGCCATCGGCGCTCCTCGCGTATGGGGTAGGACCGGCGCCCTTCAGCTGCAGCTCCCAGCGCTCGCCGCGCGCGTTCACCACCTCGCCCAGCGTGATCGCGCGCCCATCGCCCAGCTGGCCCGCCCAGTTGCCGAACTGGTGCCCGCCGTAGTTCGCGGCGTAGGGTTGCATGCCATCGACGAGCGCGTTGCCGCCGAACACTCGCGCGAACGCAGCCGAGGCGATGTCGGCCTCGTCGATGCCGAGCATGGCTGCGACTTCCCGCGAATGCGCGATCAGCCGGGGCGCCGCGACCGGCGTCGGATCGACGCGCGAGTACAACGCGCCATGCACTTGCCTTCGCCGCGAGCCCTCCACCGGATCAGCCGGAAGCGACCGCACGAACGCGTTATCGAAATCGAACGAGAGCATGCCCTCGAGGCTAGCGCAGTTTTGTTACACGGGGGACAGACCCGCTTTTGCCTAAAATTTGAGCGGCTGCCCAAGAATTAAGCGAAAGCGGGTCTGTCCCCGGTGTAACAAAAAAGCCCCGCCGAGGCGGGGCTTTACCGGAGCCAAAGCGCTAAATCAGGCCTGCGGCAACTTGACCCCCGCCAGCTCGAGCGACTTCTTCGGGTTGATGAGGTTCACACGGCCATTTTTCTCGGCGCCCTTGAGGATGAGCTCCTTCACCTGCGCGACGGTGAGCTCGGGCTTCATCGCGAAGAGCTTGCCGGCGAGGTTGGCCACGTTGGGCGATGCCATCGAGGTGCCGGAAAGCTTGAGCTTCTCGCCACCCGGGATGTAGCTCACGACTTCGAAGCCGTTGGCGTGGACGGCCACGGTCTTGCCGAAAGTCGAGAAAGAGGTCTCGGTGCCGGACATGTCCACCGCACCGGCGGTGATCAGGTTGGGCAGCTCGAAGCCCGCGGGGATGTACTGCGAGAAGTCTGCGCTGTTGTTCTCGTTGCCCGAGCCGGCGACGAAGAGGATTTCCGGCGCGCCGCGGATCGCCGCTTCCAGCGCCCGCTTCTCGATCTCGAAGATCTTGTTGGCGATGGCCTTGCGCTCATCGGGAGTCTTGCCGACGTTGTGGTACGCCAGGGCTCCCTCATACGCCTGCGGGCTGTAGCGCCAGCTCATGTTGACGACGCGCGCCCCCGCCGCCTTGAAGCTGTCCACCGCTTTTTTGTACGCCGCCGCAACGCGCGCAGCGCTCGCATCGTCGGGCAACTGCGGCACGGAGCTGTGGTTGAAGTGCATCGCCACCGTGGCCACCTGCGCGAACGGGTTGCCTTCCACGGCGATGCCGGCCACGTGCGTGCCGTGTACCCACATGCCCATGGCCGAAAGGTCCTCCGAGAACTGCTTCACCTCCTCGGCCTTGAGCGAAGCCACGCGTTGCTTGAGCGCGCGCGACTCCGGCGAATCGATGGCCGCCTGCAGGTCCATGGCGCCCTTCACGTACTGCTTGAGCGCGGGAAGCCGCGCCTCGGCTTCTCCCATCGGACGCACGAGCGCGTCGGTCGGCTTGAAGTCGCGGTCGAATGCGATGCCCGGCGGATTGGTCGCCTTGAAGAGCTTGTAGTCGGTGCCGCTGTCCCAGATGCCGATCACCACGGGCTTGCCGGGTGCGTTCGCCGGCAGCACCACCTGGCGCTCGCTCCAGCGATCCACGCGAGCAACCTGGTTACGGTCCACGAGGTTCTGCATGACGCTCACGATGTCGTCGCGGAACGGCAGCACGTGCTCGAGGTTGTTGCGGATGGCGACGATGGTGACGACGAGCTGCCCCGGCACGTTGAGGTTCAGGTTCTTCGCCGCGGGGTCGAGATTGGTGCGCACGCTGCCGATCATGACCGGCTTGGACATGAGCTCCAGGCCGCCCTTGGCGCTTTTCAGGTTGGTTCCGACCACGTCCCACGGCATCGCGCCGTAGGCCTGCGCGAGCGATTCCCTCACCTGCGCGCGTTGCTGCTCGAGGCTGCCGCCCCTCATGCGCGCGGCCAGGATGTTCTCCATGGAGGTGCCGCTGGTGAGCTTGTCGGCGGCCTTTTCCTGCTGGGAGCGCACTTCGCGCAGGATCGATTGCGCCGCCGCGAAATCGCCGCGGTGGATCGCGAACTGGGCGCGGGCCATCATCATCCCGGTGCGCGTGGCGCGGTCCTGGATGTCGAGCGTCGCCAGGTCCTGCGCCAGGTCCTTGTCCATGGCGGCGGCTACGGCGTCGATCTCGGATGCCGGGGCGTCGATGAGCTCGCTGGGCAGCCTGGCGATCGTGTACTGCCGCCGGGGCAGCTGGTCCGCGCTGGTGATGATTTTCTTCTCCGCCTGGACGAAGGGCGCCGCCTGGGCGACAGCGGTTTCTCCGGCCTGGACCGAGATCGCGGCGACGGCGGCCGCGACGGCGGCGGACAGGGCTTTCAATTGCATGGGGTGGTTCCTCGTGGGTGGATGGCGGCCGCCATGATGGGGAGGCGGCTCATGGCCGTGCCATCGGGCGACAAACGCGGTATTTTGCGGGATGGAGGCCCGGGAATTTGTGACGGGTTGCAACGGCAACAGGGACGGGACAACGACAATAACGACGAGGAGGAAAGGTCATGTACAAGCGCATCCTGCTGGCATACGACGGCTCGGAAGCGGGCCAGAACGCGTTGCTCGAAAGCCGGGGCCTCGCGGGTTGGGGCGGCGCGGCGATGCACCTGATCGCGGTGATGCCGCCGCCGGCGGCGTTCATCGGCGGCGAGGGCGGGGTCTACGACCTGGGGCTCGAGGAGCAGGAGCGCAAGGAGTACCAGGCGATCCTGGACGATGGCATGAAGCGATTGCAGGACGCGGGCCACAACGTCACGGGCGAGGTGGTCGTGGGAGAGGCGGTGATGGAGATCGCGGAATGCGCTCGGCGCATTTCGGCCGACCTCATCGTCGTCGGGCACAAGCACCTGAACAGCTGGGCGGCCCGCTGGTGGCGCGGCTCGGTCTCCAAGTCGCTCATCGAGCAATCGCCCTGCAACGTGCTCGTGGTGATCACGAAATAGGCAGCGCCGGCGTGAGGTGCCGTCTTTCCTACGTCGAGCCGCCGAAAGCCTTGGCGATGTTTTCCGCCTCCGCCGCGCTCGGCAACTGCGGCCTGTCGCGAGTCGCCGCGACCAGGCAGAGGAATCCCAGCGGCTGATCGGACGCGGCGCGGAACTGGTGCCACGTCATCGGCGGCACGCTCACGAGGTCGTGCGGGCCGATTTCGTGCGCGGAATCGCCCACCAGGCATTGTCCCCGGCCGCGGATGACCATCACGGCGTGCACGTGCTCGTGGCGCTCGAGCGTGGTCCAGCCGCCCGGAGCGACCTCGAAATAACGTAGCTGCGCGGGCAGGGCGCCGTCCTCGAAGAGCACCTGGCGCGTCACGTCCCTGAAGGGCGCGGAACCCTCCTGCTTGTACGCGAGGACGTTCACGCCCTCCCAGTGAAAGTCGCCGGTGTGCTTGCGAACGAGCGGTGCGTCGGCCATGGGGCGATTTTAGCGTCCCGCCGGCGTTACTTCGTGGGCGGCCGCGTCTCCGTGGGCGGCGTGCTGCCCGAGCCCGAGCCGCCGGTGTTGGGCGTGGCCGTCGCGCTGTTGCCCGGGCCGAGGCCCTGCATCGTCGCTTGCGCCATTTTCAGGTGCTCGCGCAGGTGGGGCAGCGTTTTGGACGCGAACGCCTTCACCCGCGAGTCCCTCGCATCGCGGGCGGCCTTCTCGAATTCGGCCACGGCCTTGCGATGGTCCGTCACCATGTGCTCCATGTAGTGGCGGTCGAACTCCGCACCGGAGAGCCGGCCCAGCTTTTCGGCGTTGGCGCGATGCTGGCCCGCGAGCGTCGAGGGCAGCTCCACGCCCTTGCCGCCCGCGAGCGAGCGCAGCTCCTCGTTGGATTTCGCGTGGTCGCGCACCATGCGCCCCGCGAAGCGTTTCACGCGGGCGCTCGCCGCCCGGCCTTCGGCGATGCGGCCCAACTCGACTTCGGCCAGTCCCAGTTGCCCCGCGTGGACGAGGAACTCGCGGTCCGAGGCGTCGTCGGCAGCTGCGCCGGTGGAAAGCGCCAGCGCGAATACCGCCAGGGCGAGCGTCGCGGCGACGCGGCAAGCCTTTGCGGTTTTCAAGGCTTGCTCGAGCCGGCCATGCGATCGCCCGTGCGGCGTGGCGCGTTGGCCAGGTCGAACGTACCCTTCGCGGCCGCGTGATGGCTCTGCAGGACGAGGAGGGTGCGCGCGGCGAAGTCCCGCACTTCCTCGTTCTTCGCATCCTTCGCCTGCCGCTCGAATTCCTTCACGTCCTTGCGATGGTCGTCGAGCATGCGCTTCATGTACGCTCGATCGAACTCGGGGCCCACGAGCTTGCGCAGCTTGTCGAGCTCGCGCTGGTCGCGCTCGGCGAGCTGCGTGGGCAGCTGCACGCGATTCGCAGCGGCGACCTCCATCAGGGACTCGTTGGCCTTCGAGTGGTCGGCCACCATGCGGTCGGCGAACTGGCGCACTTCGTCGCGCATCGCCTTCTCCTGTGCGAGGCGACCGAGGGCGACTTCCGCTAGCCCATGCTCGGCGGCCTTTTCGAGAAACCGCGCCTCGGCACGCGAGAGCGCGTCCTGCGCCCACGCGGTCCCCGCCGCGAAGGCGAGGACCGCGAGCGCCATCCGGACGATGACGGTAGTTGCCATGGTCATTGCTTCGTCGTGTTGGCTTTGCTGGTGTTGGCGCTGGAGCCGCTGGCGCCGCCGCTGCCCGACGCGCCCACTCCGGTGCCTGCGCCGCCCGTGCCGCCGGTCGCCGCGGAGGTGCCACTGCCCGGTGCGCCACCCGAATTGGCCGCGGTGCGCGCCGCGCCCTTGTCCGCGCCACCTCGGCTTGCCGTCTTGACGGCCGATTCGGTGGACTGCGCCATCTTCAGGTGCTCCTGCAGGGTGGGCAAATTCTTGGCAGCGAACGCCTTCACCTCGGCGTCCTTCGCGTTCTTCGACGCCTTCTGGAACTCGGAGACGTCCTTCTTGTGGTCCTTGACCATGTGCTGCATGTACTCGCGGTCGAATTCGGCGCCCTGGAGCTTCTGCAGCTTGTTGGCGAGCTTCTGGTGGTCCTTGTCGGTTTCGGTCGGCACCTGGATGCCCTTGGCGCTCGCGATCGTCATCAGCTCCTGGTTGGCCTTGCCGTGGTCCTCGACCATGCGCCTGGCGAACTCCTTCACCTGCGGATTGCTGGCCTTGTCCTGGGCCATCTTGCCGAGGTCGACTTCAGCCTTGCCGTGCTGGGCCGCCTTGGTGACGAAGTTGCGGTCGGAGCGGTCGAGGTTGCCGCCGGCCGCCTTGTTGTCGGCTTTCTGGGCGCTCGCGCCCGATTGCGCGGCCCCCTTGGCCTGGGAGCCCGAATTCGTGCTGCCCGCGGCTCCGGAGCCCGCCGTCGATTGCGCTGCCGCCCCGAAGGCGAGCGTGAGGGAGACGAGGCCGACCGTGATGGCAGCCCGTTGCGTGTTCGATTTCATGGGAGGACCTCTCGGCGCGGAAGATAGGGCCTTCGCCTTGCAAGAAACGTGCAAGGGATAGGATCCGCGACGAATCAAGAGCCTGTTGCGCGCGAGGGCAATTCCCCGGAAGCCACTCTTACCGCTCGATGCGATCCACGTAGAGCTTCTGCACCATCACCATGGTGACCACCAGCAGCGGCATCGCGAAAAGCACGCCCGCCAGGCCGAACACGACGCCGAACGCGACGATCCCCAGCAGGGAGAGCGCCGGGGGCACGGAGACCGCCCATTTCTGCGCGAGCGGCATGACGATGTTGCCCTCGACGAACTGCACGGCCAGGTACACCAGCGCCGCATACAAGCCGAGCTCGGGGCTTTGCGAGAACGCGATCAGCACGCCCGGGAAGGCGGCGATGAACGGGCCGATCACGGGGACGAAATCGAGGAGCGCGGAGAGGATCGCCAGCGGGATGGCGAGCGGCACCCCGATGGCCCAGAGGCCCAGGCCGGTGAGCAGCCCCACCGCGAGCATTGCCGCGAGCTGCCCCAGCAGCCACTTGCGCAACGCCACCCCCGAGGCATCGAGCGCGCCCTCGACCCGCTCCCGCACCGGCTTCGGCACCAGGTGCATCAGGCCCCGGCGATAGGTGCGGGGGTCGGCCGCGAGGTAGAAGGCGAGGAAGATCACCAGGAATACGTCGGCCACGGCGCCGAAGACGGTGAAGGTGCCCTTCGCGACCTTGGCCATCGCCTGGCTGTCGGTCCCGCCGCTCTTCATCCCTTCCATGGCCGTCTGGCCGATGGGGAACTTGCTCACGAACTGCTCGAACTTGGTCCACGCGTCGCCGAGCGCGGTCCACAGGGCGTTGGCTTCCTCGGTCACGCGCTGGCCGAAGAGGTAACCCGCCGCGATCAGGAGCAGCAGGCCGAGCCCCCCCACGATCGAGACCGCGAGCAGGTCGGGCATGCCGGTGCGCCGCGAAAGCGGAACCGCGGCTGCGCGGATCATGGTCGCGAAAACCACGCCCGCGAACGCGAGCAGCAGCACGGGGGCGATTTTCCAGAGGAAGAGCGCGAGGACCAGCAGCCCGATGACGATGAGGGCCTTGCGATGGAAGGCTGGTTCGACCTTGGTATTGGCAGCCATGGCGCTTCGACTCGTTGCGCCGAGCCGCGTTTGGCGCCGTGCCGTAGGCGCCTGCGCCATTTTGCGGTCGGCGCCGGCTTACCTCGACGCGACGGATGAGACGAACTCGCGGCTTCGCGCGAGCAGGTGCGGTCCGGCCGAGAGCAATCCGCCGCCGATGAGCAGCATCGTGTCGTCGCCGTAGTCGGCGATCATCTCGCCCACTCGCTCGACCGACATGCCTCCTGCCGGCACCGGAAGGGTAGGCGGCACCTTGTCCCACGGCTGCCGGGCCGCCTGGGCGATGGCGAGGCAGGTGTCGCGCGAATAGCTGAAGCGCCCGCCATGGTTCGGGAAGATGGTCGCATCCGCGCCGAAGAGCCTGAAGAGCTTTCCCAGCAGCAGCGCCGGCGCGATGCGCGAGGCTCCGGCGAAGGCCGGGTGCGCGAGCAACGGGATGTCGAGCTCGACCTGCAGCTCGACGAAAGTGGGGATGCCGATGAGCATCGGGGCGACGAGCGCCATCTTCACATCGTGCTCGCGCGCGATCTGCGCCTGTGCGCGGATCGCACCGGGCCCGCCCGACAAGGTCGGCGCATAAAGCGTGCGGCCGCCGGTCTTCTCGTTGGCGTCATGGATCGCGCGCATCACCGCCGGCACACGCCGCTCGAACGGCGCCGAAGGCTGGTTGGCGATCCCGTGGTCGTCCTTTATTACGTCGATTCCCGCCAGGGCGAAGGTGCGTGCCAGCTCCGCGAGATGCTCCACGGGCGATCCCTGGGGCTTGAGCGCGGTGCACGTGAGGGGCCGACCGCGCACCCCGGTGAGCGTGCGGATGCCTTCGATGCCGAACCGCGGACCCGGGAAGGACTTCTCGTATCCGTCGGGAAAGGCCACGTCGATGAGCTCGACTTCGGGCTGCAGCGAGCAGTTGCCGAAGAGCATGTTCATGAGTTGCGAGGATTCGTGGCCGGTGGTCTCGCAGGCGATCCCGAGCACCACCTCGGCGTGGTTGCCGTTCGCGCGCACGTCCTCAACGGTGGCGAGCACTTCGCGCAGCACGCGCTCGTCGGCGATCGCATCCACCGGCATCTCGACGCTTTGCTCGGCGGCGAGGGCTTCGGCGCGGGCGCGGGCGTGGCCCGGGCCCTGGAGGCGATAGGTCGCGAGGATGCGACTTGTCATTCGCATTCGATGCTTCAAAGCATGCGCAGCGTTTCCTCGAACAGGGGCTGCGAGCGCTCGGTGAAGTTGTCGACGATGGTGAAGTGGTTGAGGCCCGGTGGAACGATGAGCGCACGCACGCTTTGCTTCCACCGCTCGGCGAGCAACCGTGACTGCCGCTGGAACTCGCTGGTCTCGTCGCCTCCGACGGCCACGATGAGCGGCGCGGTGATCGTCGGCTCACGCTTGTAGAGGTCGAGGCGACCGATGGCGTCGTCGTCGAGCTTGAAGTCGGAGTTGAAGGCAAAATGCTTCATGGGCGCGAAGTCGAAGATGCCCGAAAGGCTCGTTCCTCCGGCGATTCGCGCGATGTCGAAGGCGAGGCGCTCGCGCGGGGCCGCGAAAAGCGCGGCAGTGAGATGCCCGCCGGCCGAATGCCCGCTCACGACGACGCGATCCATGGCGAAGTCGTGGTGATCGCTGGCTTCGAAAAGCCAGTTCACGGCGTTGATCGCATCCTCGACGATGTCCTCGATGCTCACCGCGGGACACAGCCGGTAGTTGGGAAGCGCGACGTTGAAGCCGGCGGCCGTCCATGAGGCGGCGAGCCAGGAGAACATCGACTTGTCGAGCGAGCGCCAGTACCCGCCATGGATGAAGACCAGCGTGCCGCGGGGGTTCGCGGCCCGGAAAAGGTCCACCCGGTGGCGCGAGTCGGGACCATACGGCAGATCCAGCGTGCAGGGCACCGTCTCGCGGACGAACTTCGAGTCGCTTTCCCAGCGCGCGAAGATGGCGGGGTGGTCGGGTACGAGCGCCCGGTTGTTGTATTCGCGCTCGACGAATTGCGGGGTGTAGGCAGCGGTCATGGGCGCATTCTGTACCAAGGCCGGGCGCAAGGGCCCGGTGACGGTTCGTTGCCGTGGTGCCATTTCGCTACCTGTTTTCGACGTTTCGTCGCATCGTGTTTGCGCCGTGGGCGCAATCCCCGGAAACTGACGGTAGTTCGGAACCTGGAGAGGACCGCGTGGCGCTGATCCCCGTCTTGTTGGTGTCTTCCTTGATGGCCCTGGGCCCCCAGTGGGCGATCATCGACCTGCCTTACCCGGAGGTCACGGGCGCCGAAACCGCCCCGGCGATCGATGCCCAGATCGCCGAAGCGGTCACTAACTACGCCAAGGGCAGGGGCGGCAAGTCCTTGTCGCGAAAGCCGGAAATCTCCAACCTCAAGGTCGATCGGGCCACCGCGAGCCTGCGCCTCACCATGGGCGACCGCGTCGAAACCGTCACCCTGATGCGCGTCAACAACGAGTGGCGCGTGGTGCAGTCGCTGACCGAGGGCCGCGAGTACTGACCCCGAAACCGGGGACGGACCTGGAATTCGCCCCGAACGAATTCCAGGTCCGTCCCCGGTTTCTGTTTTCGGGCTAACGCCTTATTTCCGCAGCGATTTCCCGGGCAAGTCGCCCAAGGGCGCGGCTGTGGGCGGCCGCCAGGCCTGCCGGATCGGGGCTGGCGGCCGGTTCCGTGATCGCGGAGCGGCCCGTCCGTGCCGCGCCCTGTTTGGGCGTGACTGTCCAGATCGCCTCGACGGTCGCCCCGTCCGAGGGCGATGAATCGAATCGTTGCACCTCGAGCGCCACGCGATAGTCGACGGGCTGGTTGGCGCCGATGCGGGTCGCGGTAACTCGTGGCGTGCCCAGTTCGCGCATCAGGTTTTCCGCGATCACTCTCGGCACCGCCGCCTTAAGCGGCTCGGCCCAGCGGTGGGCATCCGAGATGTCCACCTGGTTGGGCGCGGTGCGGATGACCATGGAGGGGCGATCCACGGATTCGGGGACGACCACGGGCCCCACATGCACGCTCATGGCATTCGCGGCCGACGCCGGCCCCGCGCCGCCCGGACCCTCCAGCAGGTAATAGCGCTCCTTGAGAGGGGAGCCGCAGGCGGCCAGCAACGCGGCTGCAGCAACGAGGCTCGCAGTTCTCATTTCTTCTCCCGGTTCTTCTTCCCGAACACCAGCGACTCCGGATGGCGCTCGAGGTAGTCGGTGAGCGCGCGCAACGACTCCGCCGCCTTGGTCACCTCGATCAACGTCTCGCGCAGGTCGCCCTGCAGCGGGGAATTGCTGGCCAATGCCCCCTCGGCGGACTTGAGGGTCTTGCGCGCCTGGTCGAGGGTCGTGCGCAGTTCCGGCGCCACGTCGGTCGAGATCTGCCCGATCAGCCCTTCGGCCTTCCTCAACGTCGCGTCCAGCGATGCGAGCGCCTTGCGCAAATCCTGCCCGATCGCCTCGAAGGGCACCTTCTCCAGGCGGTTCACGATGTTCTGCACCGATTCCTGCAGCTCGCCCAGGCCTCCCGCCGCGATCGAGGGGATCTCGGGCGGCGAGCGCTTCATGTCCATCGAGGCCCTCGGCGCTTTCGGGAAGAAGTCGAGCGCCACGTAGAGCTGGCCGGTGAGCAGGTTGGCCGACCGCAGCTGCGCGCGCAGGCCGCGATCGACGAATCGCTGGATGCGCTCCGCGGGCGTGAGGTCCGGGGAGGGCCGGCGCGTGGCATCGCGGTAGCGCGAACGCAGCCGCTCCGGATACAGGTGCACTTCGACCACCTGCATGAAGCGCACCTTCTGCGGATCGAAGTCGAGGTAGATGCCGCGCACTTCGCCAACCAGGATGCCGCGGAAATCGAGCGGGGCGCCGACGGCGAGCCCGCGCACCGATTGGTCGAAGCGGATGGCGAAGGTCTCGATCACCGTCTCGCGGGGACGCATCGCATCGGCGCGATTGCCGAATAGCCGGAACTGGGTTTCGGGCGGCGCGGGCGGCGGCGTGCCCGCCTCCTCCGGCGTCTCGAACGAGATGCCCCCCAGCAGCAGCGGCACCAGCGACTGGGTCTGCAGCTTCACGCCGTTGGCATCGATCGAGAGATCGACGCCGGAGGCGTTCCAGAAGCGCGTCTCGGCGCTCACCAGCCGGTCGTACGGGGAATGCACGAAGACGCCGATGATGGCGCGGCGCCCATCCGACGTGACCTCCGTCGAGATGACGCGACCGGCCAGCAGCCCGCGCAGGTACACGGGAGAGTTGATGTCGAGCGAGCCCACGTCGTCGGCCTGCAGCTTGAAGGCCCGGCCGGGGACATCGCTCGTGATCGGCGGGGGCGTTTCGAGCCCCACGAAGCTGCGCTTCTCGTTCTCGCTGCGACCCGGATCGGCGCCGATGAAGGAGCCCGCCAGCAGCGTCGTGAGGCCGGAGATCTGGCCGCCCGCGATGCGCGGGCGAACGACCCAGTACCGCGTGTCCTCCGCGAGGAAAGCCTCGGCCGCGTCGCGCACCAGCTCGGCGGTGACGATGACCTCCTTCTGCCTGGAAAGGCGCACCGAGCGCACCGTGCCGATGTCCACGGCCTTGTGCCGGATCTTCGTCTTGTTGGCCTCGATGCCCTCGGCGGACTTGAACTGGATCTCGATCAGCGGGCCGCGCTCCCACAACGCCTTGGTCGCGATCCACGCCCCGATCACGAGCGCGAGGATCGGGATCAGCCAGATGAGCTGGAACGAAACGCGGCGCGGCTGGCGCGGCACGGCGTCGGGCAGGTCCTCCTCGCGGGGATAGCGGGGCTCGGACATGGGTCAGGAACGCAAGAAGGGGGACCGGGGATGGGGGTCGGGGGACCTCGCTTTATTCGTGCGCGCGCCGCCGTCGATGCAATCCCAGGTGAGGCGGGGATCGAAGCTCTGCGAGGCCAGCATGGTGAGGATCACCACGGCACCGAAGGCGATGGCGGCGGGCCCCGGCTCGACCGAGGCGAGGGGTCCCAGGTGCACCAGCGCCACCAGCACCGCGCCCACGTAGATGTCCACCATCGACCAGCGGCCGATGGAATGCGTGAGGCGATAGATCCACGCGCGACGTTGCGGCGCGTGGCGCGATCCGCGCTGCGCCATCCAGGCGAGGTAGGCGAGCGAGACGATCTTGGCCAGAGGAACGACGATGCTCGCCACGAACACGATGAGCGCCAGGCCGTACGAGCGGGTCGTCCACAGGTGGATCACGCCGCTCATGATGGTGTCGGTCTGGTATTCGAACACGGTGCCCGTGTGCAGGACGGGCAGCAGGTTGGCCGGGACATAGAGGATCGCCGCTGCGATGAGGAATGCCCACGTTCGCGAAAGGCTGTTGGGCTTGCGCCCGTGCAGGGCGGCCCCACAGCGGGCGCACGTGCCACGTGCCTCGTCGTCGCCGTGGCGGTTCAGCATCCTGCACACGTCGCACAGGTAGAGGTCGTGGCGCGAAGCCGTAGGCGTCATCTCCGCGCTCCGTCCTCGAGAAGCGCCGGCAAGGGCTCGCCCAGCTCCTCGACCCGCCGCCACAGCTCGCGGGGCTCGAACGAGGAGAGGGCGGCTGCGTTGAGCAGGACGAAGGCGCCGATCGCGAAGAGGCCCATGCCGGGATCGATCTTCGCCACCTGCGTGAGCCGCACCAGCGAGACGAGCGCTCCGAGCAGGAAAACGTCCAGCATCGCCCACGGTTGCGCCCAATCGGCGAGGCGAAACGCCCAATGCAGGTGGTCCGGCACAAAGCCCATCCGCAACGGCACGAGCATGTAGAGCATGCCGATGAGCTGCAGCGCGGGCATGAGGATCGTCGTCGCGAGCACGAGGAGCGCCACGCTGCTCATGTCCCATTCGACCAGGTACATCGCGGTCTCGTAGAGCGTGGCGGTCGTGCGGATTCCACGGGCATCGAGCCCGATGAGCGGATAATTGATCGCGACCATGAAGGCGACCGCGGCCGCGAGGACGAAGGCGAGCGTGATGTCGAGGCCGGCGGGATGGTGGCGGTAGAGCTCGGCGCCGCAGCGCACGCAGTGGGCCACTCCACGGGGCGGGAGGCGGACCTCTCGCTGCAGGGCGTCGCACTCCCCGCAGGCCGTCAAGTTGTTGGTTTTCATGGCCATTCGTCCCCTTAGTCCGATGCTAGACTCCGGCGTTCCATGCGCCAGCCGCCTTTCGACCGCACCGCCGCGGGGCACCAGCTCCTCGAGCGCGTCCAGGTTCTCGGCCGCCACAGCGACGCGGCCGGCCATTACACCCGAACCTTCCTCACGCCAGCGCACCAGGCGGCCGCGCGCCAGATAGCGCACTGGATGCGCGAAGCGGGGATGGAGGTTCGCGTCGATGCGGTCGGCAACGTCATCGGGCGTTACGCCGCTGCCGCGGAAACCCGGGACGGACCTGGAATTGCCCCGTCCCCGAATTCGGTCTTGCTCCTGGGCTCGCACTTCGATTCGGTCCGCAACGGCGGCAAGTACGACGGCGTGCTCGGAATCCTCGTGCCGATCGCCTGCGTGGCGCAGCTGAACCAGGCGGGCGAGCGGCTCGACTACGCCATCGAGGTGGCGGCCTTCTCGGACGAAGAGGGCGCGCGTTTCCAGACGAGCTTCCTGTCCAGCCGCGCGATGATCGGCCGTTTCGACCCGGCGGTGCTGGACAGGCGCGATGCCGATGGCGTTTCCTTCGTCGACGCGATGCGCGCCGCCGGCCTGGACCCCGCGAAGATCGGCGAGGCGGGTATCGATACCACCTCGCTTGCCGCATATGTCGAGGTGCACATCGAGCAGGGCCCGGTGTTGCTGAAGGAAGGCAGGCCCCTCGGCGTGGTCACGAGCATCGCCGGTGGCTCACGCCACCTCTTCACCGTGCGCGGCGAGGCCGGCCACGCAGGCACGGTGCCGATGCCCATGCGCCGCGACGCGCTCGCGGCGGCCGCCGAGATGGTGCTGGCGATCGAATCGCGCTGCTCGGCCGGCGGCTCCCTCGTCGGTACAGTCGGCATCCTCAAGGTCCGGGACGGCACCGGCAACGTGATCCCGGGCGAAGTCGAGTTCACCTGTGATATCCGCGCCGCCGACGATGTGGCGCGCAAGGCAGCCGAGGCCGATGTGATCGCGAAGCTGGAAGCCATCGCGGCGCGTCGCGGCGTCGAGCTCGCGCGCAAGCCCACCCATGAGGTCCGGGCCGCGCCGTGCGCAGCATGGCTGCAGGACCGGCTCGCGGCCAGCGTCGAACGCGTGCTTTCGCGCGATGGAAACCGGCGGGCGGCTCGCCGGCTGCCGAGCGGCGCGGGTCACGACGCCATGGTGATGGCCGAGGTCACCGATGCCGGCATGCTGTTCGTGCGCTGCGGCGCGGGTGGGGTGAGCCACAACCCCGCCGAGACCGTGTCGGAAGAGGATGCCGGGGCGGCCGCGGAGGCCCTCCTCGACTTCCTGCGGGTCTTCGAGCCGAGGTCAAGCCGTTGACCGAATGGAAAAGTTGCCGATGTGCAGACTTCTCACCCCGCCTGCTGAAAATTCCACAGAAGGCGGTCGATCACGCAGAATATGATGGCCTCGCGTTCATCAACCAGGCCGGAGAAAAAAATGAGCAAGAAAGACACGAAACCCCAAGGCGAGCTTTCCGAAGAGCAACTCGACGGCGTCTCGGGCGGGCAGGAAGTGAAGAAGATGGGCACGATCGTCGTGGAAGCCAAGCGCATCAAGCCCGAGCAGCAGGTCGTGAAAATGGAGACGATCGTCGTCACGGCCTCCCGCGACAAGCCCGACCTGGCCGGCACCAAGATCGCCGGCGTCACCAAGAAGAACTAGTCGCGCCGCCGACGCGTCAGGCTACCTGGCGCGCCAGCATCGCGGCGAAGGCGCCGCGTTCGGCCGCGAGGTCGCGGAACGTGCCTTGCTGCACGATCCGCCCTCGCTCCAGGACTACGATGCGGTCGGCGTTGCGCACCGTGCTCAGGCGGTGCGCGATCACAATGCGGGTCGCCGTCATCTTCGCCAGCTCCGACAGCACGGCTGCCTGCGAGACGTTGTCGAGCGCGCTAGTCGCCTCGTCCAGCAGCAGGATTCGCGGCTCGCCCACGAGCGCGCGCGCGAGCAGCACGCGCTGGCGCTGGCCGCCGGAGAGCGTGCTCAAGCCTTCGCCCGCCATCGTGTAAAGGCCCATCGGCATCGCCTCGATGTCGGCGGCGAGGCCCGCGCGACGCGCCGCATCCATCGCCGCCTCGGCCCCCAGGTTCGAAGCGCCGAGGATGTTGGTGAGCAAGTCGCCCGACCAGAGCTTGCCGGCTTGCAGCACGGTGCCGATGCGCGAGCGCAAGTGCCGTAGCTCCAGCGTGGCGAGGTTGCGCCCGTCGTAGCGCACGCTGCCTTCGCGCGGCGATTCGAAGCCCAGCAGCAGCCGCAGCAGCGTGGACTTGCCCGAGCCGCTCGAGCCCACGATGGCCAGGAACTCTCCCGGGCGGATTCGCAAGTCGACGCCATGGAGGACATCCGGGCCACCGGGATACGCAAAGCTCACGCTCTCCAGGGTGATGTCGCCGCTCGGCTCGTGGCGCTCGCCGCGACGGCCCGCGTCTTCCGGGAGCGTCTCGAGGATTGGGCGTGCGCGTTCCCACATCGGGCGCAGGTTCACGACGTCGAGCACGGTCGCGACGAGGCCATGCACCGCGGCGAGCAAGCCGAAGAGCGCGGCGTGGAACGCCACGAACTCGCCGGTGCTCAAGGCGTAGGTGGGCGACGAGGCAAGCTTCCAGGCGAGCGCGAGGACGAGGATCGTCGCGGCGGGTTGCAGCACGCTCAGCACGACCGTTTCGTGGTTGGAAAGCTTCGCGCTCGCGCGGTTGGCTTCGCGAAAGGCGTCGTAGCGCTCGTACCATGCGCGGAATACGCGCGCCTCGGCCGCGGCAGCGCGCAGCTTGGCGATGCCGGCGAAGATCTCGAAGGTCATCGCGCCGAGGCGTCCGTCGAGCGCCTCGATGCGGGGACCCACCTTGAGGCGCAACAGGCCGAAGGTCGTCGACGCGGCGATGACCAGCAGGACGATGGCCATCGCGGCAAGCGTGAGCGGCACGCTGTACGCCAGCATGAGCGCGAGGTTCGCGAGCACGAAGACGGAGGTGAGGAAGCTCGCGAGGGCGGAGCCGGTGACGCTCCTCTGCACCGCGCCGAGCGATGCCGCGCGCAGCGCCAGGTCGCCGCTGGCGTACCTGCGGAAGAACGCGGTAGGCGCGCAGACCAGGCGATCGATGAGGGCCGCCTGCATGTCCACGCCCACTTTCGAATCGAGGCGCATCACCGCGAGGGTGCGCAGCACCTCGAGGAGGATCGAGGTGACACCCGCCAATGCGAGTGCCGCGATGAGCGCGATCACCGTGGCGGTGGAACCTACGGGAATGGCGCGGTCGATCAGCCACCCGGTGACGACCGGCGGGAACAGCCCCAGGAGCGCTGCGGCCAGGCCGGCGAGCGCGATGAGCGCCAGCTCGCCGCCGCCGGCTCGCAACGCGAAGGCGAGGATGTCACGCCCGCCGAGGACACGCGGCGCGAAGCGTGGATGGAAGGTGAACGCGAAGGGGGCGAGCCGCGATGCGACGTGCGCATCCATCTTCCATTCGATCGGCCGGCCGCTTTGCGGATCGATCGCCCGCATCGTGTAGCCACCGGCCTTGCGTGGCAGAAGCGCCACCCAGCCGGTGGCCTGGTCCGGCGCATGTGCCGGGGCCTCATCGCCGCGCGCCACGCGCCGCCGGTCCGCGACGCGGCCGATCATCGCGACCGGCGCCTGCTGCCACCAGCGGCTATCGAGCAACACGCGTCGCGATCGCCGGCCAACGGCGAGCGCGAGGGCCTCGACGGCTTCGGCGGGATTCGAGGATGAATTCGGGGACGGACCTGGAATTGCTCCTTCGGCAATTCCAGGTCCGTCCCCGAATTCCAGGAGCCGGAAGGCTGCGGGCAGGGTGGTCGCGGCGTACGAAAGGCCCGGGTCGCTCATGCGGCCTCCGCGCCTTCGGAGGTGATCAAGGCGGCGTAGCGGCCTCCCGGCAGGGCGGCCAGCTCTTCGTGGCGGCCGCGCTCGGCGACGCGGCCCGCTTCGAGGACGACGATCTCGTCGGCGTCGCGCACGGTGGAAAGGCGATGCGCCACGACGAGGCAGGTGACGCCGCGGCGCCGGAGGTTGGCTTCGACGCGCGCCTCGGACACCGGATCGAGGGCGCTGGTAGCCTCGTCCAGGATGAGCAGCGACGGGTTGCGCACCAGCGCTCGAGCGATCTCGAGCCGCTGGCGCTGCCCGCCGCTCAGGTCGCGGCCACCTTCCTGCAGCCGGCCATCGAGGCCGCCGCGGGCGAGCAATACGTCTTCGTCGATTGCCGCGTCGCGCAACGCCGTCGCGATGTCCTCCTCGGACGCGTCGCCCCAGAGCGTGAGGTTCTCCCGGATGCTGCCCTCGAAAAGCGCCACGTCCTGGTCCACGTAGGCGATCGAGCCCGCCAGCTGCTCGCGGTCGTACGCTTGCCTCGGACGGCCATCGACGAGGATCTCCCCGCTCCAGGGGCTGTAGAGCCCGGCCGCGATCCGCGCGAGCGTCGACTTGCCCGAGCCCGATGCGCCCACCAGCGCGACCCGGCCGCCGGGCGGCACGGCGAGAGAGAACGCCTCGACCAGGGGCGGACCGCCGCGGGAGTAGCCGAAGGAGACTTCGCGAAACTCGATTCCGCCAGCGAGACGCGGCAGGGCTACGTCGTTCGCGCCGTCGGCCTTGGTTGCCGCGAGCTCGAGCACGACCCCCGGCTCGCTTTCGTGGTGGAGCACATCGTCCAGGCGCGCAAGGTCGCCGCGCAGCGCCTGCAGCTGCTGGGTGGAGGAGAACAAGGCGTTCACGGGGCCGCTGAATCCGGCCAGCAGCACCTGGAATGCGACGAGGTCCCCCACCGTGAAGGCGCCGCGCATGATTAGGAGCGAGCCCAGGCCGAGAACCGTGAGCGTCGCGACCAGGCCGAGTAGCGCCGGTGCCTGCCCCAGGGTGAGCATGTAGCGTTGCGCGCGCAGCGCGGCGTTGGTGTATTGCACCTGCTGCCCCAGCCACTTCTGGAAGAGCGCCGTTTCCTGCCCGCCGGCCTTGATGCTCTCGATGTTCGCGAGCGCGCCGGTGGCGGTTCCCGCGAGCTTCCCGCCCTGGACCGAGAGCTCCTGGGAGATCTCCGCGGTGCGGCGGGCGAGTGCCCGCCACGCATAAAGCTCGACCGCGACGCATCCCGCGGCCACCAAGGCGAGCCGTGCATCCAGCCGCACCATCAGGAGGAGGAAGAAGCTCGCGGTAAGAAGGTCGAGCGCGAGCCTTGCCAGGTCGCTCGACACCGTCTCGGCGACTCTCTCGTTCAGCTCCACGCGTGCTGCGATCTCCCCCGGCGAGCGCTGCGCGTAGAACGCCATCGGCAGGGATAGCGCCCTGGCGAGGAATCCGCGGGCGGCCACGCGCGCCGCGCGATCGAAGGTTCCCATGAGCAGCCTGGCCTGCAGGGCCACGAACACCGAGCGGGCGATCGCTGCGACGACCAGCCCCAGCAGCAGCGGCAGGGCCACTCCGCCCATCCGTGCCACCAGCACTTCCTCCACGAAGCGGCCGATGAGCCACGGCATGATGAGCCCGGGCACGACGAGGAGCAGGCCGAGAAGGAACGCCGCCCCGATCGCGCCGTGGAGGCCCTCGAGGTAGCGCGACAGGGATCGCCACACCGAGGGCGCGTTCCCCCCCGGCTGGAACTCGGGCCCTCGCTCGAACGTGAGCACCACGCCGGTGAAGGCCTGGTCGAATTCCGCCGCGTCGATGTGGCGCCGTCCCCGCGCGGGGTCGTTCAGCAGCACGCGCCCGCGGGAAAAGCCCTCCAGCACCACGAAGTGGTTGAAGTTCACGAAGACGATGGCGGGCAGCGGCATCTCGGCCAGCTCGCGCGGCTCCTTGCGGAAACCCCGAGCCACGAGCCCGTGCGAGCGCGCAGCGCGCAGGATGCCGCCCGCCTTGCTGCCGTCGCGGGTGACGCCGCAATCGACGCGCAATTGCTCGAGCGGCACGTGTCGCCCATGGAAGGCGAGGATCATTGCGAGCGCCGCTGCGCCGCATTCCACGGCCTCGATCTGCAGGATCGTCGGCGTGCGATGCACCGGCGTGTCCGGCAACGCTGCGACGGTTTTCGCGGCCGCAGCCGCGCCGGTTACCTCGCCGACAGCAGCCATGCGGCAAAGCCCGCGACGATGACGAGAAGGGTGGCGAGCGCTACCAGCAGGGCCCCCGGATAAACCGGCAGCAGCAGGCGCTCGTCCAGCCGCTCCGGCGAGGCGAGCCTGTCCAGCGCCGCCTTGCGAAAGATCTTGTCGTCGGCCACGGGGCTTCAGCCCGCGAGGCGCTTGAGCATGCGATCGAAGCGCGCGCCGGCCAGGTGCACGCTGTCGAGCAGCTCCTCGTTCAGCTCGTCCTTGTCTTCGCCTTCCCCCGCAGCGCCGTGCCCGATGCGCAGGGTCGCGTGCCGCATGCGATGGGCCATGAAGACGCAGAGCGCCCGATAGAAGCGGGCCGCGAAGGCGGTGTCCGCCGCGAGCTTCGCGCGCACCACCGGATTCGGCAGGCGCAGCAGCGTCGCCTCCCGCTGCACCTCGACCGACACCACGGTCGGGGCCGGATCGACGAGCGAGAGCTCGCCGATCACCTCGCCGGAAAGAAGCGACGAGATGCGCTCGCCGCGCGGCGTCTTGACCACCAGCTCGCCGTCCAGCACGAAATACACGTTGTCGATGCGCGCGCCCAGGGCAACCAGCACGGTGCCCGGTTCGAGGTGGATGCGCTCGCCGGCGCTGCCCAGCCACTCGACGTCGCCGTCGGTGAGCTCGCTGAAGATGAACAGGACTTTGCGCACCATGGCCTCCCTGTATTTTCGTCGGGACTATACGGGAAAGCTCCGCGGCCCCTGCGTATGTGGGCCCCTTTGCCTTGCACCCGGGTTGAAACCAGGTTGACGGGCGCGCCCAACAGGCCTAGAACGGGAGTGCTGCGCGGACCCCAAAAGCGCAGGAACCGGGAGGCAGGATGAACCAGCGCCACGTACGCGGCTCCGTTTTGCCTGCCTTCGCCGGCATCCTTGCGCTCATGGCGCTGGGCGCGGCCTCGGTTCAGGCCCGAAGCGATAGCGACTCGAACGTCATCGGAAGCACCCTTCGCGACGGCGGGGCGGGTTGCTCCGGCTGCCACACCGCGGGCTCCGTGACCACGATCATCGGTGGACCCTTCCAGGGGGCGATGAACCGTGGCGAGATGCAGGTGCTTTCCGTGAACATGTTCGCCACGGTCGCCAACGGAACGCGGGTGGGACTCGTATTGGCCACCGGCACGAATGGTGCTCTTTCCGTCAACCCAGGCCAGCCGATGAAAACCGCGGGCACCAACGAGCTTCGGCACGCTACCAGCGTAGGGGCCCTGCCGACCACCAGCTCGAATTCCGCCAGCTATTCCTTCCGGTTCACCATGCCCGCCGACGCCGTCGTCGGCTCCACACACACCATCTATGGTGTTTCGGCCGTCGGCTTCTCCGGCTCGTCCCACGCGACCAACCGCACCATCGTCGTGCGCCCCATCGCGCCCACGGCGCTCGCGGCATCGAATATCTCGCCCGCATCCGTCACGCTTTCGTGGAGTGGCTCCGGCCCGCATTACCGTGTGCTCTATAAGACCGGCGCCGCGCCGCCCTCCGGAGAGAACGATGGCACGCCGGTGGACATCTTCTCCAACACCACCACCACGACAATCACCGGACTCAGCTCGTCGACCCAGTATTCGTTCGCGGTGTTCTCGAAGCTCGACACCGACAGCATCTACTCGAGCACCGGGGCGACGACGAGCGCGACAACCACGACGCAGGTCATCGCGCCGCGCTACGTCAACGCATCGAGCGGGACGAACACCGGAGATTGCACGTCCTCGAGCACTCCGTGCAAGACGGTCACCTATGCCATGGCCCAGGCCACAGCCGGCACCCCGGGCGACTCGGTCAACGTCGCGCCGGGCACGTACAACGTGGCACTGGGGGAGGTCTTTCCAATCACCGTCAAGTCGGGCGTCCAGCTCAAGTCCACCGGCAACGCGTCGAACACGACCATCGATGCGACGGGCGCGACTCCGATGCAAGGCATCCTCGACATCGCGGGCAACGCGCACTCCGGAACGCTTATCGAGGGCTTTACCTTCATGGGTGGCATGAACCTCGGAAGCTTTGGAGGAAACGCGAATGGCGGCGCAATCACGCTGAACACCGGGGGGTCGCCAACGATCCGGAACAACGTCTTCCTCGCCAACGAGGCCCGGGGCTACGCAGGGAGCGATCCCACATTCGTGAGCGGGGGCCAGGCTTATGGTGGGGCGATTTACGCGCAGGGGTCGCCGAACATCGTGAACAACATCTTCCGCAGCAACATCGCCCGCGGCGGCACGGGCAGGAGCGTTTTCGGAGTGGCGGGCTCCGGCGCGGGAGGCGGAAGCGGCCAGGGAGGCGCGATCTACATCGTGGGCGCCGGCACCATCGTCAACAACACCTTCTACGGCAACCAGGCGATCGGCGGCAATGGCGGCGCCTCGACGGTTTCCGGCACGGGTGGCGGCGGTGGCAACGGCTATGCCGGCGCGGTGAGCGCGACGAACGCCAGCGTGAACAACAATGTCTTCGTGGACAACAGCGCGATACGCGGTAACGGCGGATCCGGTGCGCCTGCCGGCCTGGGAGGCGACAACGGGTACGGCGCGCTGCAGTACAGCAGCGCTCCCAGCGCGACCAACAACTTGCTGTTCGGCAACACGGCGCCTTTGGCGCCCAGCAGCGGTGACAACGTGGGCAGCAATCCCGTCTTTTCCGACCCGCTGTTCCACGCTGCCCCGGATAACCTGCGCATCACCAACGCCTCCCCGGCGAAAGGGGCAGGAACGGCTACCGGTGCGCCGGCGGCCGACTTCGCGGGGACGCCGCGAGCAAATCCACCCTCGATCGGTGCTTTCGAGGCCGCCGATCCGACCATCGTCTACAACCTCGTGCTGGAGGGTTGGCAGCAGGTTGCGCCATACGTGGTGACGGCCGCGACAGGGACGGGCACAGCGACGTACAACACGGTGACCCGCGCGCTCACGCTGAACCTGCCCTACAGCGGGTTGGGCAGCGCCGAAAGCGCCGCGCACATACACGGCCCGGGCGCGAGGGGCGTAAACGCCGGCGTGCTTTATGGGTTGGCGCCCGCGAGCCCGAAGGCCGACACGGTCACGCTGACGGTGGCGCAGGAGACGCAGCTCTTCGCGGGCGAGCTATACGTGAACATCCATAGCGCCAATTACCCCAATGGCGAGATCCGCGCACAGATCGACAACGTGGGGGCGACCGTTACGCGGGTCCTTACGGTGAACAAAGGCGGAACGGGCAGCGGCACGGTCACCGGCACGGCGGAGCCCGGAACCGTCATCAACTGCGGCGGCGACTGCACCGAAACCGTTCCCAACGGCAAGGCGGTGACGCTGGCGGCGGTGGCGGCGGCAGGCTCGACGTTCGCGGGCTGGTCCGGCGGCGGGTGCACCGGTACCGGCAACTGCGTCGCCACCCTGAACGCCGCGGCCACGGTGACCGCGACTTTCACCGCGAATCCGGCCGCCCCGGCGGTTGGGCTCAGTGTCACGAGCATCGGTTTCGGCAGCCAGTCGATGGGCACGAGCTCGCCGGCCTCGACGATCACTCTCACCAACGCCGGCAACGCCGTGCTGACGGTCAGCCAGGTCTCCTCGGACAATGCCCAATTCATTCAGACGAACAATTGTGCGTCGGTGCCAGCGGGCGCGAGCTGCGCGATCCAGGTGGTTTTTTCCCCGGCAATCGTGCCGGGATCGCTCAATGCGACGGTGGATGTCGCCGGGATGATCTGGATCACGAGCGACGCCTCAGGCAGCCCGCATTCGGTGACCCTTTCGGGCACCGCGGACAAATCGCTGGTGACGCATTACTACCGCGCCATCCTCAACCGCGCGCCCGATGCCGCCGGCAAGGCCTTCTGGGAGAGCGAGGCAGCGCGGCTTGCCGGGCTTGGCGTGAACATCAGCGAGGTCTGGTTCGTGATGGCCGGCTACTTCTTCAACAGCTCGGAATACGTCGGCGCGAACAAGACGGAGATGCAGTTCGTGACCGACCTGTACAACACGTTCTTCAACCGCGGGCCGGATGCCGCGGGGCTCGGATACTGGACGGGGCAGATCGCAAGCGGGTTGCCGCGCGAAGTGGTCCTCTTCTCCTTCATGTTCTCGGCCGAGTTCCGGGGATTTTCTGAAGCGATCTTCGGAAACACCGCGGCGCGTCCCGAGGTGGATATGGTCGTGGACTTCTTCCGCGGCTTACTGAACCGCCTGCCGGACACGACCTCGTTCAATTACTGGCTGGGCCAGCTTCGCACCGCGCAATGCGCGGGCGCGGGTCCCGTTTACACGGCGGTGGACCAGATCTCAGCAGCGTTCATGTTCAATCCGGAATACACAAACCGCGGAAGGAGCAACACTCAGTTCGTGACCGACATGTACTACTCCTTCTTGCGCAGGGGTGGAGACGTGGGCGGCGTGCAGTACTGGATCAACGAGCTCGACAGCGGCGCGCGTTACCCGAACGATGTGCGCTACTTCGGCTTCCTCAACGGGCCGGAGTTCGGCGCGCGCGTCCAGGCGGTCATTGGCGCAGGGTGCGTGCAGTAAACTTCCAGGGCGTCCGGTAATTTCTTCAATATGGTCCGCAGGTGTTGCCGAATTTTCACTAGCGCTCGCGCGCGCCTCGCGGTACGGTATCGCGCATCAGTGGAAAAAACAGCCTCATTCGCGCGCACCATGGTACGAGAGCTCATCGCGGCGCCGCAGCTGTACGCCATCCTCGACCGCGAGTTCAAGCGATTGCGGCCGGACGCGTGCAAGGATTGCGCAGTGCCGCTTCCTTACTGGCAGCGCCCGCCCGACGATGTCTCGGCGAACTGGTTCATCGGCACGCCCCGGGAGTGCCGCTACGGCTGCCACCTCGTCATCGCGGAGCTGCTGGCGAAACTCTGGACCCAATACGATATCGACCGCACGCCGGTGCATTGACCCGCGGCGCTGTCCATCAGCCGGGGGGTGGATTGACAGCGGCGCGGAAGGCCGGAAGATTCTTTCCACAGACCGCCCCCGAGGGCGGCGTTCCAGCGGCCAGGGAGGCCTTGCATGACCAGAATCTCTTTCCGGGCGGCGCTCGTCGCGCTCGGCATCGGCTTTGCCGCCATCGCGGCGGCGCAGTCCACCAACCCCAACGCCAAGGTCACCGGCCGCTTCCAGGGCTCCCTCGGCGCGGACGCGCACGAGGTGCTCGAATTCTCGTGCTTCGGCTCCCCGACGTGCACCGGGCAGTACAACGAGGAGTTTCGCGTCGATCACTGCTCCAATACCCTCACGATGGGCGGCACCATCACCATCACCGGCCTGCAGCTCGGCCAATCCGGTGCGCTGCAGGGCAATGTGACGATGTCGCACTGGGACTTCGAGGTGCAATCGCAATCCGACGGCACTTGCCGCATCGGTAACGCGGCGCCCGCCTCCTTCAGCTATACGGGCCATTACAACGCCGGCACCTTCAGCGGCACGCTCACGATGGACGTGCACGGCTTCAGCCTGCCCGGCACGTTTGCGGCGAATACCAACTCCGCGCCGCCGGTCTTTCCCATGACGGTGGAATCGCGGATCGACAACGTGAGCGCCACCGCGAGCGCCGCGATCCAGTTCCGCCCGCAGGACGTGGGGCAGCAGGCGAGCGTGTTCGTCTTCGCGATGGCGCCGGCCAGCCGCGTGCAGGGGGCCGAGAGCGCCGGTGTGCTGAAGCTCGGCTTCGCCAAGGACGAGAAGAAGGCCGACACGCCGATCGGCTGCGTGCTGGCGCAGTTGAACGCGGCCGGGCAGATGGTCGCAGTCAGCTCGGCGAACCTCGCCGCCTATCTCACCGGCGTGTTGACATCGCAGGGCGCGTCGGTGTCGATCCTGAACGGAGTGCCCACCTCGAACGTCTCGGGCGCCACCTTCTTCGTGGGATACGGCTCCTCGGGCTCGGCGATGATCAACACGGGCGTGAACCGGGCGGCGGTCACCGTGCCGGGATCGCTGGTATGCGAGCCCGCGGCGCCGCAGACGGGCTGGTGGTGGAACCCGCTCGAGGACGGTCGCGGCTTCTCGCTGGAGATGCGCGGCAACAACCTCTTCTTCGCAGCTTTCCTCTATGACGTCTCCGGCCGCTCGACCTGGTATGTCTCCACCGGACCGGTCTCGCTCGAGGGCACCCTCTACAACGGCGAGCTCCTTTCGGCCGCAGGCGGGCAGACGCTCGGCGGGCCGTACCAGCGCTTCCCGACCCTGACCAGCCTGGGGAACCTGAATCTCACGTTCAACAATGCCGCGACGGGCACGATGGTCTGGCCCGGTGGCACGGTGCCGATCCAGCGCTTCAACATCATCCCCAACGGCCTGAACCTGCCGCCGGTGCAGGGCCAGCCCGAGAGCGGCTGGTGGTGGAACGAGAACGAGTCGGGCCGCGGCTTCTTCATGGAGTGGCAGAACGGCTGGCTCGACATCGCGGGCTACATGTACGACGACGCCGGCAACCCGGTGTGGTACCTGACCGTGGGCGAGATCGGCGGCACCGCGGCGAACCGTTCGTTCAACGGCACCTGGTGGAGCTATACGGGGGGCCAGGCGTTGTTCGGCCCATGGCGGCAGAACACGCGTTCCAATCCCAACGTGGCCCCTGTCACGATCACCTTCAGCGGCCCCGACACGGCTTTGATGACGCTGCCGAACGGGCGGACGACGAACCTGAAACGACACCGGTTCTGAGAAGTCGGGAAAGCCGTCTCAGGCAAGTCGCTTGGTCGGCGGCAGGAGCGCCTCGCCGCTCTCGAGGATCACGCTGATGTGGCCGTCACCCTCGAGATAGGCGTTGCGCACGTGGGCGGGCGATGCCTGCCCATGCATGCGCAGTTGCGAGAGCAGCTCGTCTTCGGTCATGAACTGGCCATCGAGCTTCTCATGCAGGATCTTGCCGTGGTCCACGACGGGAATCTCCTTTCCCGAGGCGATGTGCCAATGCGGGAACCTGAAATCGAGCCAGTCGATGAAGGTGGCCCAGCCGACGATGGTCGCCGCGAGGACGAGTCCCTCGGTGACCGACTTGTAGTCGTTCGACATCCCGTTCTGCACCGCGTCGGCGATCAGCACGACGATGAGGAGGTCGGATGCGCTCATCGATCCGATGGTCCTGCGCGGCAGGAAGCGCATCGTCAGGAAAAGCATGAGGTAGATCACCGTGCCGCGGATGGCGATTTCCGCGATCGAGGAGCTGGGCACGAAGATCTCGTGCCAATTGATGTCCATGGGAGGCCTCCGGAATGGGAGCCTATTGGACGCGCGCTCGACTCGATGGTGCCGGGAGTGGGAATCGAACCCACATGGTGTTGCCACCGCGGGATTTTGAGTCCCGTGCGTCTACCAATTCCGCCATCCCGGCGAGGCAAGGCGAAATTATAAGCGCTGGGACTGTCCTGCAGCGGCGGCGCTGGTGTAGTCGAGACTTTCGGTCGACTCGCGCTGCTGGCGTGCCACCATCGCGAGCAGGGCCGCTTCCACGTCGTCCTTCACCGGCCAGTAGGCCTCCAGCACGAGCTGTACACGCGAGCGCGGAATGGTTGGATAACGCGCCGAGAGGTCATCGACCTCCCGTTCGTCGATCCAGGGAGCGGATTCGGCCATCGGGTTTGAGCGCGCCGGAGAAAGGAAGCTCATTCTGGGACGATCGCCGTCGACACTTCTGTAGGACGGTGTTCCGCGCGCCGTAGGATACGGCCGACAGGTGGGTCCGGCGGCGCCCCTCCTTATAATCCCGCTGTGCGCGCCTCGGACTTCGATTACGACCTCCCTGCTGAGCTGGTCGCGCAGCACCCTGCCGCGGAACGCGCGGGTAGCCGCCTGATGCACGTGGACGGCAACACCGGGGTGCTTGAAGACCTCGCCTTTCGCGACATTGTTGCGCTGCTGGCGCCGGGCGACCTCCTCGTCATGAACGACACGCGCGTCATCAAGGCGAGGCTTCGCGGCCGCAAGGACAGCGGCGGCCGGGTCGAAGTCCTGGTCGAACGCGTGCTCGATGACCAGCGTGTCCTCGCACAGGTGCGTGCCAGCAAGACGCCGCGTGCCGGGCGGGAGCTGCTCTTCGGCGATGCGGTTCGCGCCGAGGTAGTCAGCCGGCAAGGGGAGTTCTTCGAGCTGCGCTTCGCGGGCGAGGCGCTCGACATCCTTTCGAGGCATGGCGAAGTGCCCCTGCCTCCCTACATTTCACATGGCCCGCAGGAGCACGACGAAGGTCGCTACCAGACGGTGTACGCCCGCGTGCCCGGAGCGGTGGCGGCGCCCACGGCCGGCCTCCATTTCGACGAGCCCGTCCTGGCGGCGCTCGAGGCGAAGGGCGTCGATCGCGCGTTCGTCACGTTGCACGTGGGGGCGGGGACGTTCCAGCCCGTTCGGGTGGAGGACCTTTCGCAACACGTGATGCACGCGGAGTGGTACAGCGTGCCGCAGGCCACCGTGGACGCGGTCACGAAAGCTCGCGCAGCGAAAGGGCGCATCGTGGCCGTCGGCACCACGGCGATGCGCGCCCTCGAATCGGCCGCAGCGGGCGGAGCAGACGGACCTGTCGCCGGAACGGCCGAAACGAAGCTTTTCGTCGTGCCCGGGTATCGCTTCCGCGTCGTGGACCGGCTGCTGACCAACTTCCACCTGCCCCGCTCGACTCTGCTGATGCTGGTGAGCGCATTCGCCGGCGTGGAGCCCATACGCCGTGCCTACGCGCATGCCGTGGCGCAGCGCTACCGCTTCTTCAGCTACGGAGACGCCATGCTGCTCGAGAGGCTGCGGCCATGAGCTCGGCGATCCAGCGCAGCCCGTCCGCGTACCAGCCCGCCCTGCCACGCTGCCGCAACTTGGCGCCGCTCATTGCAGCGCGATGCAAGCGTGATCCATCGCCTGCACGAGGGTGCGGCCGGGCCTTGCGACCACAAGCGATCCGCCGGCGCTCACGATCCGGTCGTCGGCCAGTCCCTCCTCGGTGACCCACACGGTTCCGCGGCGCGAGACGATGCGGGTGCCCGCAGCGTCGTCGAGGACGAGCAGCTGGCCGGGCTCGAGCGCGAGGACGGGGGATTCGACGTCGAGATGCATGGAGGCTCCTTGATGAATGAGTCCGATGCATGCAGAATGGGGTATCGCCGAGACCGGCTCAAGCGAAAAAGCGACATGTCCTGGATGAGCTACGGGAATGGCTAGCTCCCAGCGCCCGCTGCCACCGCTCGACTTCCTGCGTGGCTTCGAGTCGGCGGCGCGGCACCTGAGCTTCACCCGCGCGGGCGAGGAGCTTTTCCTCACGCAGTCGGCGGTGAGCCGGCAGATCCAGGCGCTGGAGGAGTACCTCGGCGTCGACCTCTTCGAGCGGCGCCACAAGGCGCTCGCGCTCACGGAAGCCGGGCAGGCCTATTACCGCGTCGTGGCCGAAGCGTTGGGAAGCCTGCGCGAAGGCACGCGCCGCCTTCGCGAGGCGCGCACCGGCCGCGTGCTCACGGTCACGACCACGGTTTCATTCGCCTCGACCTGGCTCGTTCCGCGGCTCGCGCGCTTCCGCAAGGCCCATCCGGGCACCGACGTGCGCATCACCGCCACACACCTCGTGGTGGACCTCGACCGCGAAGGCATCGACGTGGCGATCCGCGACCTTCCGCTCGACCGCGTGCCGGCCGGGTCGATCCACCTGGTCGGCGAGCACCTGGCGCCGGTTTGCCACCCGAGCTACCTCAAGGAGGCGAAAGCGGCACGCCGACCGCTTGCCAGGCCCGAGGACCTGCGACACCACGTGCTGCTGGATCTCCATGACCCGACCGGGCGCTGGCCCTGGCTTTCGTGGGCCGCGTGGCTGGAGGCGCGCAAGATCGAGGAGCTCACGCCCGAGAACACGCTCACCTTCGACCAGTACGACCAGGTGTTCCAGGCGGCGCTGCACGGGCAGGGCATCGCGCTCGGCCGCATGACCCTCGCCGACCAGTACATCCGCGAGAAGCGCCTGGTGGCGCTCTTCGGGCAGGCGCAAAGCGTGGGTCGCGCGTTTCACGCGGTGCTGGCGCGCGCCTCGTCGACGCGGCCGGAGGTCCGGAATTTCGTGCAGTGGCTGCAGCGGGAGCTGCGTTAGCTCGCGCGCTTGTTGATGCGGGAGTTCGCGGAGACGTGTTGGCGCAGGAATTCCATCTGGTCGGCAAGGATGCGCCGGTTGGCGAGGATGAGGAACTCGGCGCGGTTGGGCACGTAAGGCGCATACAGCAGCTGCATGTGCGCCTCTTCCGGCGTGCGGCTGCCCTTCTTCTGGTTGCACGCGCGGCACGCGGTGACCACGTTCATCCAGGAATCGCGCCCACCTCGCGACATCGGCATGATGTGGTCGCAGGTGAGGCGATAATGCGTGAACTCGCCGCCGCAGAACGCGCACATGTAGCAGTCGCGGTTGAAGAGCTCCCGATTGTTGAGCGGCGGGACGGCGTTGAAGCCCTTGATGGCGAGGGCCTTGCCGCGGATCGCGATGATGGAGTTGGCGGTGATGCTGGAGCGCTCGCCCGTCCTGTGGCATCGTCCGCCCCAGACCGTGAAGGCTTCGCGGCCGAGCTCCCAGGCCACGCGCTCCTTGGCGTAGTACCAGACTGCCTGCTGCCACGTCACCCAGCGGTGCGGAACGCCGTGCTGGTCGAGCGTGAGGATGAGGGGCAGGCTGCGCATTTTCCCGTGTCTAATCGCCTACTTGGGCAATACTGTTCAGCCAATTTACCAAAATTTTCCGATGAGCGACAAACCATGAGCCTGAACCTCGTTGATGCCGGCCGAGACCTCGCCAACGACTTCAACGTCGTGATCGAGATCCCGATGCATGCCGACCCCATCAAGTACGAGGTCGACAAGCAGACCGGCGCGCTTTTCGTCGACCGCTTCGTCTCGACGGCGATGCACTATCCGTGCAACTACGGCTACATCCCGCAGACGCTCTCGGGCGACGGCGACCCCGTGGACGTGCTGGTGATCACCCCCTTTGCGCTGATGCCCGGGGTCGTGGTGCGATGCCGGCCGATCGGCCTGCTCAAGATGACCGACGAGGGCGGTGGGGACACGAAGCTCCTCGCCGTGCCGATCGACAGGCTCACGCCGCTCTATCGCCACGTCGAGACGGTTCGCGACCTGCCCGAGCTGGTGCTATCCCAGGTCACCCACTTCTTCGCGCACTACAAGGACCTCGAGCCCGGCAAGTGGGTGCAGGTGGAAGGTTGGGGCAGCCCCGAGGAGGCGAAGCGCGAGATCGCCGATGGCGCGAAGCAATACAAGGCGAAGGCCACACGCAAGCCCGCCCCGGCGCGAAAGGCAAAGCGATGAACGCCCTGCGTATCGGTTTCGCCGGCATGGTGGCCCTGCTGCTGCAGGCGTGTGGCGGTGGTGGGTCGGGGGGCGATGCGCCGCGAGTCGCGTTCCGTGCGCCGGTCGTCGGCGCCATCGTCGGCGCGAACCCGGTGTTCACGCGCCAGCTTCTCTTCATCGATGCGGACAACGATGGCCGCCGCGATTTCGTCGTGAGCTTCCAGACGGGCGACGGCGCGCGTTACGGCTTCGTCACCTACCTCGGCAACGGGGACGGCAGCTTCCGCCAGGGGCCGGTGCTCGAGCCGGGATTCATCGGCGCCACGGGGGACTTCGACGGCGATGGGCGGACGGATTTCGCTTCGTGCCAGCAAGGAAACGTGCGGCTCTACCGCGGAACGACTTCGGGCCTCGCGGGGCCGACGCTGCAGGCGACCTCACCCACTTCCTGCGAGGAGATCGCGACCGGCGATTTCAACGACGACGGGCGCGTGGACCTCGTGCTGGTGGTGCGCGGCCCCGGGGACGGGCTGAACCAGTTCTTCGTGCTGTTCGGCCTTGCCAACGGTGGCTGGCAGCAAGGGCCGCTTCAAGTCGTGCCGGGCATGGAGAATGCGCCGAGCGGCTGGACTCGCGTTTATCCGGCCCACTTCAACGCGGACCGGCGCGCCGACCTGCTCGTGACTGCGCAGATGGCCTCCGGTCCGTTCATGCCCATGGTGCTGCTCGGCAACGGCGACGGCACGTTCACGCGCTCATGGCCGACTTCGCCGCTGCCCGAGGTCTTCGAGGGGCGCAGCGCGACGCACGCCGGCGTCGCCGATCTCGACGGCGACGGACGCACCGACGTCGTGCTCGACCTGCCGGGGCACTTCGTTCCCTTGCCGCCCCCGGCCACGATGCCTCCGCCACGCGCGGGCAGCAACGTCGCGCTGCGCGGGATGGGCGACGGCACGCTGGGCGCGATCGCATGGCAGGGCAATCCTGGCGTTTCCGCCACCGGGCTCGTGGACCTCGACGGCGACGGCCGCATCGACAGTGTTTCCTGGGCGGTATTCGCGGATCGCAGCGAGTTGCGCGTGGCCTTCGGCCGCGGCGACGGCGTGTTCTTCGACCCGCTGGTGATCGCGACCGATCCCGCGCGCCGCACCGGGCAGCTCTTCTTCGCCGATGTCAACGGCGATGGGCGGGTCGACATATTGTCGGCCAGCAATACGCAAATCGCGGTGTTCCTGCGCGAGTAGCGAGCGTCAGGCCGCCGGCGCGATCGAGTAGGGAAGCTCGAGCAGTCGCAGCTTCGGCCCTGCCGGGGAGCCCAACGCGAGGTCGCCCGAAGCGATGCCCTCGAGCTGCGCGACCACCAGCACTTCGTGGCCACCCTCGGGCGCTGGGGCGGAGCTCACGATCGTGCCGGCTGCCTGGTCGCCGAAGGCCGGGGTGTACACCGGGTCACCGGGTTGCGGCTCGGCACCCTCCACGTGTGCGCGTGCCATGCGCTTCTTGAGGATGCCGCGATACTGGGTGCGCGCGACGATCTCCTGTCCCGGATAGCAGCCCTTGCGGAAGCTCAGGCCGCCGACCACGTCGAGGTTCGCCATCTGCGGCACGAACTCCTCCTGCGTCTTCGCGACGACCGAGGGAATGCCGGCGCGAATCGAGGTCCAGTCCCACTCCGCGGGGCCGGCGAGCATCGCCCGTGCCGCCCACGACTGGCGTGCTCGTGCCGAGGGCTCGGCCGGCGCAATGAGAACGAAGCGCTCGCCCCCGAGCGCGATGCATGCAGCGGCGTCCTTGTCGATCGCCCGCATCGGTGCAGGCGCCTCGCCGAACGAGGCCGCGACCAGCGACGCGGCGTCCCTGCCCGCGAGGCCCGTGGCTTCGAGCCCGGTCGCCTCGTCGATCTTCACCTTGGACCGCAACACGTACATGCGCAGTCGCTTTGCGATGGCGGCGGAAATCTCGCACGGCAGCATCAACAGGTAGCGGTCGGGCTGCCTGGCGAGCAGGAAAAACGCGAGCAGGCGTCCCTTGGGGCTGCACCAGCCGTTCCATTGCGCGGCGCCGATGGCAAGCCCTTGCACGTCGTTGGTGAGCTGGCCATGCAGAAAGGAGGTGGCGTCGTCCCCCGAAACCGCGAGCACCGCGTTGTGGGGAAGAGGGGCGACGATGGTGCCGTCGCGCGCCGCCTGGAGTGCTGGGCGATCCGACATGGGGGACAAGTGGAGGAGGTCTATAGCGAAATCAAGTATAGCCGCGTGGGTTTCGCGTTTTTCACCCTCGCGGTGGGCGCGAGTCTCGCTCTGGTCGTGTTCCTGCCGTTCGTGGCGGAGGTGCGCGCGGCGGCCTTCGCCATCGTGATCCTCCTTGCTTGGCGTGCTCATGGGCACATGGAAGGCGTGCAGGCGCTGCGGCTCGATTGCCGCCGCGCGATGTCGGTGCGCGGGCCGCGCGGCGAGTGGCGCTCCGGGGCGCTGGGAGAAGGGTCCTTCGTGGCGCCGTGGCTCGTGATCCTCGTCTGGCGTCCGCAGGGCGCGCGCTTCGAACGCACGCTGCTGCTGCTTCCCGACATGCTGGATGCCGAGGCGATGCGCAAGGTCAGGGTGATCGCGCGCTGGGCCTGACGCTCAACCGAATAACTCCGCGATCGTCTCCTCGCCGATGGCGAAAGCGGTGCTCATGCCCAGGCCGTTGGTGACCGTGACGAGTCGCGCGCGCGCCCCGAGCTCCTCGCGCACCATCGGCTTCACATTGGCCACCGCGTAGTGGCCGAGCCAGCGCTCGACCACGGGCGTGTCGGGAATGTCTAACAGCGCGTGCAGCTGGCCGACGATGAGCGCGTCGAGCCTGGCCGAAGCGAACGGCAGGGCATGATCGGCGTAGCGGTGCGAGTCGCCGATGACGAGCGAGCCGTCGGCCGACTGGGCGACGATGAGGTGGACGCCTTCGGCAATCTCGGCGGCGCATTCGCGCTCCACGCGCGCGCGCAGCTTGGCGAGCGAGGGTTGCGCCGCCATGCCTCCGTAGCGCAAAAGGCTCAGGTCGCCCAGAACGACTCCGGGAAGGCGCCAGCCGGGGTCCGCGAGGCGCAGCATCTGCAGCGTGCATTGCCGCAGCTGGGCGTCCTTCGCGATGCGCGGCGAGAATTCCGCGGTGCCTGTTCCCGGGGCGACCACGATCGCGTCGGCCTCGACGGTGCCGTGTGCGTGCCGGATGCGGCCGCCCTCCTCGATGTCGAGCGTCGCATTGCCCCAAGAGAATACGACGCCGTGGCACTCTTCGAGCCAGGCGGCGATCGCGGGCAAGGCATCGCGCGCCTCGATGCGCATCTCGCGCGGGCTGAAGAGCGCGCCCTGCACGTTCGCGCCGAGCTGAGGCACCGCCTGCCGGCTTGCGGCCGCATCCCTGACTTCGCATTCCTCGCCCTCCGGGCTTGCGGCGTACTCCTCGAGAACCGCCATCGCCTCCGGCCTCTGGGCGACGAAGATGCTGCCGCGCTGCAGGACGTTTATGCCCGCCTCGCGCGCGACATCTTCCCAGACCTCCCGCGACCGGAGCGCCCGCGCCCGGGTAAGGCCGGCCTCCTGCCCGTTGACGGTGATGAAGCCGAAATTGCGCACCGAAGCGCCATTGGCGCGCGCCTCGCGCTCCAGGACAACCACGCGCAAGCCTCGGCGCACGCCCGCCAACGCATGCGCGAGGCCGACGATTCCTGCGCCGACAACAGCCAGGTCATATTTCATGAACCCATCCTAAACCCGGGACGGACCTGGATATGCCTGTCCGCAAACCGGGGACGGACCTGGATTTGTGCACCGTCCTGGCCGGGCCGCGTTGTATGGCCATGCCGAGAAAAGCCAGAGTCCGCATCCCCGGATATCCCCTGCACCTGGTGCAGCGGGGCCATAACCGAGGAGTCTGTTTCCACGACGAGGGAGAACACGAGCGTTACCTCGGGCTCGTGGCCGAATATGGCGCCAAGGAAGGGTGCCGGATTCATGCGTACGTATTGATGCCCAACCACGTGCACATGCTCTTGAGCGTCGTGGACCAGTTCGCCGCGACACGCATGATGCGGCACGTTGGCCAACGATATGCGCAATACATCAATCGCAGGTACAAGAAGACCGGTTCGGCGTGGGAGGGCCGGTTCTGGACCAGCATCGTTGACAGCGATCGCTATTTCTTCACCTGCTGCAAGTACGTCGAGCTCAATCCGGTCAGGGCAGGAATTGCACGGCATCCAGGCGACTTTCCTTGGTCGAGCTTCGCCGCCAATGCGCATCGGCATGCTTCGCTCATCGTTCGGCCGCACGAGCTCTATGAGTCGCTGGGCTCCACGGAGCTCGCCCGTGCACGGGCTTATCGCCAGATGTTCCGGCACGACATCGACGAGGCGGATCTCGCACGTATCAGGGCCGCGATTCGTGGCGGCTACCCGATCGGCGACGAGGATTTTCTCGCACGGATGAAGCGTTCGCATGGCATCCGCATCGCTCCAGGCAAGCCTGGGCGCAAACCAAGGGCCGCTGAAGGGGTCGAGGAGGAAGCGGCTTTGGCTTGAGTGCGCCACGAATGAATTCCAGGTCCGTCCCGGGTTTTGGCGTCAGCCTTTCCAGGTCCGTCCCGGGTTTCACGGCAGGTATAATTCTGCAGATGAATCGGCAAGATGCGTCGCTGCAGCAGGTCCTCACGCTGCCGGGCGCGATTGCGCTCTCGCCCTTCCGGCTCGAGAAGCTCTTTGCCTCCCTTCCCGCCGCTCACGCCGGAGCGATCTCGCTCGACGCGAGGTTCGTGCATTTCGTCGCGATTTCCGCGCCGCTCACTCCGCAGCAGTCGGGCGTCCTCGCAAAGCTGCTCACGTACGGCACGGCGGCGAAAGCGGCACCGCGCGGCAGGTTGCGCCTGGTGCTGCCGCGCTTCGGCACCGTATCGCCCTGGTCGTCCAAGGCCACCGACATCGCCCGCAACTGCGGCCTCGCCGGCATCGAGCGCATCGAGCGCGGTGTCGCCTATTACGTCGAGGGATCGGCCGGCACGCTCGATGCGTTGATCCACGACCGCATGACGGAAGTGGTGGTGGACTCGTTCGAGCAGGCGGCGAGGCTCTTCGACCATCATCTGCCCCAGCCGCTCGCGACGATCGACGTCCTCGACGGCGGCCGCGAGGCGCTCGAGCGTGCGAACAGAGCGATGGGCCTCGCGCTCGCACCGGACGAGATCGACTACCTGCTGGAGAACTTCACGCGGATGGGCCGCAATCCCACCGACGTCGAGCTCATGATGTTCGCGCAGGCCAATTCCGAGCACTGCCGCCACAAGATCTTCAACGCGTCGTGGACCGTCGACGGGGTGCGGCAGGACAAATCGCTCTTCCAGATGATCCGCAACACGCACCAGGCGAGCCCGCGCGGCACCGTCGTCGCGTATTCGGACAATTCGGCCGTGATCGAAGGCGCGGAGGTGGAGCGTTTCGCACCGGACTCCACGCAGGCGTGGAGATATTCGCGTGACCTCACGCACATCCTCATGAAGGTGGAAACGCACAACCACCCGACCGCCATCGCGCCGCATCCCGGGGCAGGCACGGGCGCAGGGGGCGAGATCCGCGACGAAGGCGCCACAGGCGCCGGCGCCAAGCCCAAGGCGGGCCTCACGGGATTCTCGGTGTCGAATTTGAACCTGCCGAATGCCCGCCGCCCCTGGGAAAGCGAATACGGCAAGCCTTCGCGCATCGCCTCGGCGCTCGAGATCATGGTGGAAGGGCCGATCGGTGGCGCGGCCTACAACAACGAGTTCGGGCGTCCGAACCTCGCGGGCTATTTCCGCAGCTTCGAGCTCGAGGTCGCCGGGGAAGTGCGCGGCTACCACAAGCCCATCATGCTGGCCGGTGGCCTCGGCAACATCTCGGCCGCGCACACCGCGAAGAAGGCGCTGGGCCGCGGGACGGTCTTCATCCAGCTGGGCGGCCCCGGCTTCCTCATCGGTCTCGGAGGCGGCGCGGCTTCCTCGATGGCATCCGGGCAGAACGTCGAGTCCCTCGACTTCGATTCGGTGCAGCGCGCCAATCCCGAGCTGCAGCGGCGCTGCCAGGAAGTGATCGACGCATGCTGGCAGATGGGCAGCCGCAACCCGATCCTGTCGATCCACGACGTGGGCGCTGGCGGCCTGTCGAATGCGTTCCCCGAGCTCGCCCACACCGGTGGCGTCGGCGCAACCTTCGACCTGCGCAAGGTTCCCAGCGAGGAGCCGGGCATGTCGCCGATGCAGATCTGGTCGAACGAGTCGCAGGAGCGCTACGTGCTCGCGATCGACGCCGCGCGGCTCGATGAGTTCCGCGCCATCTGCGAGCGCGAGCGTTGCCTGTACGCCGTGGTGGGCGAGGCGCGCGATGACCACGAGCTCGTCGTGGAGGATCCTCTCTTCGGCAACAAGCCGGTGGACATGCCGCTGGAAGTGCTGCTGGGCAAGCCACCTCGCATGCACAGGGATGTCGCAAGCCGCGGCAAGCGGCTGCAGCCCCTCGATCTTTCGACGACGACGTTGAAAGACGCCGCATACAAAGTGCTGCGCCTTCCCACGGTCGCCGACAAGACCTTCCTCATCAGCATCGGCGATCGGACCGTGGGCGGCATGACGGCGCGCGACCAGATGGTGGGCCCGTGGCAGGTGCCGGTGGCCGATTGCGCCGTGACGACGATGGCGTACGCGGGTTACCTCGGCGAGGCGATGGCGATCGGCGAGCGCACGCCGCTCGCACTCATCGATGCTCCGGCCTCGGGGCGCATGGCAGTGGGGGAAGCGATCACCAACATCGCCGCCGCGGCGATCGCGCGGATTTCCGACGTGAAGCTCTCGGCCAACTGGATGTGCGCGGCGGGACATCCCGGCGAGGACGCCGCGCTCTTCGAGACGGTCCGCGCGGTCGGCATGGAGCTTTGCCCGGCGCTCGGCGTCTCGATTCCGGTCGGCAAGGACTCCATGTCGATGCGGACCACCTGGCGCGATGTCGGCTCCGGCCAGGACAAGGCCGTGACCGCGCCGCTTTCCCTCATCGTCTCCGCCTTCGCGCCCGTGGTCGACGTCCGCCGCACGCTCACGCCGGAGCTGCGGATGGACGCAGGCGAGACCGAGCTCGTCCTCATCGACCTCGGCGCGGGCCGCAACCGACTCGGCGGCTCGGCGCTCGCGCAGGTGCACTCGCAGCTGGGCAGCGAGAGTCCCGACCTCGACGATCCGAAGCGCCTCGTTGCATTTTTCGACGCGGTGCAGCGCTTGAGCGAGCACAGCCTGGTGCTCGCCTATCACGATCGTTCCGATGGCGGGCTTTTCGCGACGCTTTGCGAGATGGCCTTCGCCGCCCGTGCCGGGGTGAGCGTGTACCTCGACACGCTGGTGCTCGACGCCCGCCCGCTCGACGTGGAAGGCCACGAGCGCCAGGCTGATGTCCTTGCCGGCAATCTGTCGGAGCGCACCTTCGCAGCCCTCTTCAACGAAGAGCTCGGCGCGGTGCTGCAGGTGCGCAAGGCCGATCGTGATGCGGTGATGGGCGTGCTTCGCGAGACCGGCCTCTCCGCCCATTCCCACGTGGTCGGCCACCCCAACCGCGATGGCCAGGTGCGCTTCGTGGTGAACGGCAAGCCGGTCTTCGCGGAGAAGCGCGTGGACCTGCATCGCGCATGGTCCGAGGTCACGCACGAGATCCAGCGCATGCGCGACAACCCGCTGTGCGCCGACCAGGAGTACGAGCGCATCCTCGACGAGGGCGATCCGGGGCTTTCGGCGAGCCTCACGTTCGATCCGCGCGAGGACATCGCGGCGCCGTTCGTGGCGCGCGGCGCCCGCCCGCGGATGGCGATCCTGCGCGAGCAGGGCGTGAACGGGCAGATGGAGATGGCGGCCGCCTTCGACCGCGCGGGCTTCGAAGCCGTGGATGTTCACATGAGCGACATCATCTCGGGACGCGTCTCGCTCGTGGGCTTCAAGGGTTTCGCCGCGTGCGGCGGCTTCAGCTACGGCGACGTTCTCGGCGCCGGGGAAGGCTGGGCCAAGTCGATCCTCTTCAACGCGCGCGCGCGCGACGAGTTCGAGACGTTCTTCAGGCGCACCGACTCGTTCGCGCTGGGCGCCTGCAACGGCTGCCAGATGATGTCGAACCTGAAGGACATCGTCCCGGGCGCGCACAACTGGCCGCATTTCGAGCGCAACCTGTCGGAGCAGTACGAGGCGCGCTTCACCCTGGTCGAGGTGCAGAAGTCGCCCTCGATCCTCTTTGCCGGAATGGAGGGCAGCCGCGTGCCCATCGTCACCGCGCATGGTGAAGGCAAGGCGGTCTTCCGCGATGCCAGGGCCCTCGAGGCGTGCCAGTTCCTCGTGGCCGCGCGTTATGTGGACAACCGCGGCAAGGTCACCGAGACCTATCCCTACAACCCCAACGGCTCGCCGCAGGGCATCACGGCGGTGACAACGCCCGATGGGCGCTTCACCATCCTCATGCCCCATCCCGAGCGCGTCTTCCGTTCCGTGCTGTTTTCATGGCGGCCGGAAGGGTGGGGCGACGACTCGCCCTGGATGCGCATCTTCCGAAACGCGAGGGCTTGTCTCGGCTGAGCGCGAATTCCGGGACGGACCTGGATTACGGCAGGGAATTCCAGGTCCGTCCCGGGTTTCCTCAGTCCTCGTCGGGCCAGCGCTGCTGGGGCGGGAGTTTCTCTTCCTCGTCCTGGAGGGCCACTCGGATCGCCTTGCGGATGCGCGCTTCCGCGGCTTCACGGTGGGAAGCGAGGCCCAGCACGAGAAACGGGAAACCGAGGGTGGCGAGCACGGTGATCAACGGCAGCAGGAACGACGCGCCGCCCTCCGCCCGAGGATCGACGAGCGCCCATACGCTCGCGAGGACCAGCAGGGCCATGCCGGTTGAGAGCGCCTTGAGCAAGCGTTCGGTCGTGCGCGGAGGGGCAAACACCGCCTCGAGCACGGCACGCCCGTCCTGCCCTGCCCATGTGAAGTCGAAACGCACCGAGTCTCCTGCGCCCGCCTTCACCAGGGCTGCATCCAAACGCCGACGCGAATCGTCCAGCCCGTAGCGGCTTTCGAATCGCTCCTGCCGGGTCTCCACCAGGCCACGGGCGGCGCTGCGCATTCCGGACATGTCAGCGTGACCTGACCTTCTCCCAGGTCGCAGGGGGAATCGGGTAGTCGGGATGGCGGCGGCGGAATTCCTCCAGGCCCTTGTCGGCTTCTTCGTGGCGGCCCTCGGCGCGCAGCGAGGCGATGCGTTCGAGCTCGATTTCACGCGCGTCTTTAGGTGGCGCGGCCGAATCGCGCGCGACACCCGCCTGGGGTTGGGCCTCGAGGCGCTTGGCACGCAACGCGGGAGCGGCTGCCGGGGCTGTCGCGGTCTGTGGCGCGGTGGCCAGTTTCTCGGCAGGAGGTGCCACGGCAAGGTCCTTGTCGAGGGCTTCCAGCTTCGGTCCGGCGAAGGGCTCGGGATCGCCGCGCGGCTGGGCGGGCGCGCTTGGGATCGCTCGGGGCTCGGGCTGGGTCGCCCGGGATTCGGCGTCGGCTTTTGCCGAAGGCGCTTGCTCGCGGGCCATCTCGGATTTCCGGCGCGGTGCCGGGGGTGCCGGCTTCTGCGCGCTCGAGGGCGGCGCCGCCTCCGCGTGCACCGGCTCGGAGGTGTCGGGCAGCGGATATTCGGACGAGGATGACGGCGCCGGGGATGACGGCAAGGAGGACTCGACGCCCGGCTGCTCCGTCTGCATGCGCACCGACACGCCGATGCCGAGGGCCAGCACGGCGGCGATCGATACGGGCATGGCCCACCGGTTGCGCTTCGGGGCCACGACGGCGCGACGGGCCGACGCGAGTATCGCCTGGTCGAGCAGCGGCGACGGCTCCTCGCGCGGCAACTCGCGGTAGAGGCGCGACAGGCGGTCGTCCGGGTCAGCCATCGCCGAGCGCCTCCCTCAACTTGTTCATGGCGTAACGCAGCCGGCTCTTCGCCGCCTCCGCATGGGTGCCCGTGGCCGCGGCGATCTCGGCAACGCCGAGCTCGCCCTCATGGTGAAGCAGGAAGGCTTCGCGTTGCGCCAACGGCAGCGCCGCCAGCGCCGCGGCGAACCGCTCGGCCGCCTGGCGGCCCTCGGCGATTCGTTCCGGCTCGGAGGAAGGCGGCGCGGCCGGCTCCGGGATTTCCAATTCGTCCTCGTCGAGCGATACGGCGGCAAGCCCGCGCGCGCGCCAGTGGTCCACCAGCCGGTTGTGCGCGACGGTGTAGAGCCAGGTCGCGAACTTCGCCCTGGGCAAATAACGCGCGCGCGCCTCGATCACTCGCATCCACACGTCCTGGTAGAGCTCTTCGGCCTCGCCGCGCGTCTTCACCGAGCGGAGCATGAAGCGGTAGAGGGGACCCTTGTGCCTTCGATAAAGCGCGTCGAAGGCCGCGGCATCCCCACCGGCGTACGCGAGCATCAGCTCTTCGTCGCTTCCCCCCATCCGGCCATCTTGCCGGATTCACGGATCCGGCGCGAAGCGCGACGGGAACGGATCGGGCGAGCGCAGCGCCCGGGGCGTTTGCAGTACGCCCTGCGCGACGAGGTTGCGATAGCTGTCGTAGTAGATGGCGAGGGTCTCGACCGGCTCGTGCGTGCGCCGCTCGAATCCAACCTGCTGCACCTGCGAGGCCTCCCGCCGGCCGTGTCCCGTGCCCAGGGGCGAGCCCGGCTGGATCCGCTTGAGCGAAGCGGAATCGTGCGCAGCCGAGGGGGGCGCCGCCGCGGAACCCGATGCGCTCTCCGAGTAACTCTCGGCCTTGTCCTTGAGCCAGGGCTCGTGCGGCATCTGCATCGACAACTTGGGCGGCGGCGCCTTGCGCTGGAAGACGGCGACGCCGATCACGCCCACGTTGTTCGGGCGCCCGGTGCGGCCGGCATAGGAATCGGGGAGCGAAGTGAAGTAGAAGGCCGACGTTTCGGACAAGCTCTTGCGCCAGCCGGCGATGCGCGCCTCGCGCCGGCCATCGAGCACATAGCCGGCTTGCTGCGCGTGCGCGGTTTCGCCGCTCACGACGTTCACGCCATCGACGGATATGACCGCGAGCAGGTCCTCGCCCGTGCGATTGCGGACGACCACCTGGTATTCGTTGCCCGGCTTGCCGACCACGTAGGGTCGGCCCTCATGCCAGTGCACCGGCAGCTCGCGGCCGGTCGAGCGATCGAAGATCGAGAGGTCGGCGAGCCGACCCACGGCCTCGGCCGACAGGGCGAAGCCGGCGGCCAGCATGGCGATGGCGACGTGCAGCGTTTTCATGGAGGTCTCCTGGGCCGCCGAAGGGCGGGTCAGGGATATGAACGGGGCAGGAGGGGAAAAGGGTTAAACGAGGGGGGCGTGGGATGAGGGACGGGGGATGAGGATAAGCTGCGTGGATCGCCAAGCCGGGAAAATCGCATGCCATTGCCACCGAACACCAAGGTCCGCGAAATCGATCCGCCCGAGGTTTCAGAGACCTTCGTCGACGCCGTGGGGCTCGCCACGCTGCACGGCTCCACCTTGCGCATCAACCTGTGCGTGCACCGCTTCAGCGAGATCAAGCCGCCCGCGCCGCCGCAGTCGGACAAGGTGACGGTTTGCCGGCTGGTGTTGTCGCCCGACGGGGCCATCGAGCTGCACAACCTCATGACCAACATCATCGGCGCGATGGCCGCGCAGGGCCTGGTGAAAATCGAGGAAGGGCAGCCGCCGAAGGCGATGCATTAGGAAGGCAGGGATGGGAAAAGAAAAGGGCGGCCCGAGGGCCGCCCTTTGCGATCGGGCTCCCGCCTTCGCGGGAGCGGCGAAGAGCTAGCGCTCCTCGACCTTCGCCTTGGAGCGCAGGTCCATGACCATGCGCTGGATCTGCTGCTGCTGCGCGCGCTGGCGGAACTGCTCCTTCATCTCGTTGAAGTCGGGCACCTTCAGGGGGCGCACGTCGTCGACGCGAATGATGTGGTATCCGAAGTCGGTCTTGACCGGCGTGGCGGAATACTTGCCCTTCTGCTGCGATTGCACCGCATCGGCGAACGGCTTCACGTAGCGCGCCGACGGGCCCCAGTCGAGGTCGCCGCCGTTTTCCTTCGAGCCCGGGTCCTTCGACTTCTCCTTGGCGATCTTGGCGAAGTCGCCGCCCCGGTTGAGCTCGGCGATGATCGCCTTGGCGTCCTCTTCCTTGTCGACCAGGATGTGGCTCACCCGGTATTCGTTCGTGCCCATCGAGCCCTTGAACTGCTCGTACTGCTTCTGCAGGTCGGCGTCGGTGATGGCGTTGGCCTTGACCTCGCTCTCGAAGAGCGCGCGCACGAGCACGGCCTGGCGGGCCATGTCCATCTGCGCCTGCACGTCGGGGTTCTTGTCGAGGCCGCGCTTCTGCGCCGCCTGGGCGAGGATCTCGCGGTTGACGAGCTCTTCCTTCACCGCGTTCTGGCGCTCCGGGTTGTCCGGCTGGCCCTGGGCGGTGAGCTCCTTGTTCATGGCGTCGATGCGCGATTGCGGGATCGCCACGCCGTTCACTACGATGCGCTTGGCGCCCGAAGCGGGCTTGGTCGCGGCGGGCTTGGCTTTCTCGGCCTTGTCCTGCGCCCCGGCCGCGAAGGCGAAGGTGCCGGCGACGAGTGCCGCGGCGAGGTTCCTGAGGTTGCGTTGCATGGGGTTTCCTTCTCTCTTATGAAGATTGCGACTGCTCGGGCGCGAGGGCCTCGATCCTGAGGGCGTGGACGTCCCGTTTCATGAGGTCGCCCAAGGCCTCATAAACCATTCGATGCCTCGCCACGGAAGTCTTGCCGCGGAAGGCCTCGGAAACGATGGTGAGCTGCCAGTGGCTGCCCCCCGAAGGCCGGCTGCCGACGTGGCCGGCATGCTGCCCGCTTTCGTCGCGCAACTCCAGCGAAACTGGCCGGAGCGCCGCGAGGCGCTCGCGCATGGCTATTTCTACGGGGTGCATCTTAACCGGGGCTTAAGGCGCGCCGGACCAAGGCGCCCTTGCGGCAACATTCGCGCACATCAGGACCCCTCGGGCTTCGTGGCCGCCTTGGCGGGCGCTTCGTCGGGCAGGTAGCGGGAGATCCAAAGCGCCTGCGCCACCACGAACGCGAGCATGAGCCCCATGCCGCCGAAGAGCTTGAAGTTGACCCACGTGTCCGTGCTGAACGTGTAAGCGACCCAGATGTTGAGCGTCCCCTTGAAGATGAAGAAGACGCCCCAGGCGACCGCGAGCCGCGTCCAGATGGGCTCGGGCAGCTCGATGCCCTCCGACATCACCGCTTTCACGAGGTTGGTCTTGAAGGCCAGGGCGCCGAGGAAAACCACCCCTGCCAGCCAGTAGAGCACCGTGGGCTTCCACTTGATGAAGGTCTCGTCGCGCAGGAGCAGCGTGGCGCCGCCGAAGAGCCCGATGATGGCGAGGCTCATCCACTGCATGTTCGTGACCTTGCGGCCACGCGCCAGCACCCAGCCGATCTGCAGCACGGTGGCCGCGATGGCCACGCCGGTCGCGACGAATATGTCCGCGAACTTGTACGCGACGAAAAAGAGGATGACCGGGAAAAAGTCGAAGAGGAGTTTCAACGGGGTCTTTGCGGGTGGCCGGGCCGGGTCGGCCGGTCGGCCTTTGGATTAACTAACTGATAATTATGACAGATTCCACTTGCGATGGCGCGCCTCGATCGCCTCCCGGACCTGCGGGGCGATGTTGGGCCCGAGCGCCAGGGAAAGGGCTTCGGCGTAGAAGCCCGCGCGCTCGGCGGGCAGGGCGGCGTCCAGCGCATCGAAGGCGAAGCCCATGATGGCGGGATCCTCCGTGCGGATCGCGGTGATGGCGAAGTTCACGTGCAGCAGCCTCCAGGCGCGCAGGGGATTGGATCGTTCCAGGTCGGCGCCCAGGAGCGGGCGCACGTTTTCGATCAGGCCCTGCATGATCCCGAAGATCGCGCTCAGCTCCTGCTTGGTGCCGGCCGCGTTCGAGAGCAAGGCGAGCGCGTTGGCGACCGGCTCCGCCACCGATACCGGGACGTCGTGGCGCATGGCCCAGAGGGCTACGCCGATGCAAAGGTCGGCGACGACCAGGGTCGCCTCGTTATAGCCCTCGCGCCGGCAATCGCTTTCGAGGTGGGCGAGGTCGGTGATGGTTGCCGCCACCAGCTCGCCGGCGTTCTCGAGCGGCAGGGTGGCGGAGCCGCCGTACTGGCGATCGATCGCGTCGAGCGAACGCAGCTCGTCGCGCAGCCTGGACATCGCCGGGGAGGTGCCCTGGGCGATTTCCGGGCGCAGGCGCTGGAACTGCTCCAGGAGCTGGCGCGTGGCCACCTGTCCGTCATCGCCGAACCGGATCGTCTGGACCGTCATGGGATTCCTCGGCAAGGTGCAGCAGTAAGACTCTCATTTTGATATAATTTTTGACGTTTTACGAAACCCTTCGCTTGGAAAATTTCGACCTGCACAACCATTCGACGTGCTCGGATGGTTTGCTCTCGCCGACGCAGCTGATCGAGCTCGCGACCCGCACCGGCGTCGATTCGATCGCGCTCACCGACCACGACACCGTCGAAGGCCTCGAGGAAGCGCGCGCGGCGGCCGCGCGCCTGGGCATCGGCTTCGTGCCCGGCGTGGAGATTTCGGTGAGTTGGGGCGGCACGACGCTGCACGTCGTGGGCTTGCAGGTGGATCCTTCGTCGGCCGCGTTGCGCGTGGGCCTGGATTCGATCCGCGCCGGTCGCCTTGGCCGTGCGAAGCAGATCGGCGCGGCGCTCGACAAGCTGGGCATCGCCGGCACGCTGGAAGGCGCCCTGGCGCTGGCGAAGGACGAGAGGCTGCTCAGCCGCACGCATTTCGCCCGCCACCTCGCGGAGCGCGGCGCCGTCCGCGACACGCAACAGGCGTTCGACAAGTACCTGGCGAAGGGCAAGCCCGCGTTCGTCCCGCACCGCTGGGCGAGCCTGGAGGACGCGGTGGGATGGATCCTTTCGAGCGGCGGCGTGGCTGTGCTGGCGCACCCCGGCCGGTATGATCTGAAGCCGATGATGCGCGACGAGATGCTGCGGCAGTTCCGCGGGCTCGGCGGCGAGGGCATCGAGGTCGTGACGGGAAGCCACCGTCCCGAGGAATATTCGTTGTGGCAGCGCGAAGCGCTCGAGTACGGATTGCTGGCGTCGCGCGGTGCCGATTACCACGGGCCGGGGGAAAGCCCCGCGGAGCCGGGCACGCTGCCGCGGTTGCACGCCTCCCTCACGCCCGTGTGGTCCAAGTGGGCGCACTAGCCTAGGGACAGACCCCGGCAGCGCCGTAAAAAAACGGGGGACGGACCCCAAGCGTACGAACCGGGGTCCGTCCCCAACGAAATGGCCCAATACTTTTCGGTACACCCGGAAGACCCGCAGCCGCGTCTCATCCGCGCAGCCGTGGACATCATCCGCAAGGGAGGCGTCGTGGCCTACCCGACGGACTCCTGCTACGCCCTGGGCTGCCACATCGGCGACAAGGCGGCGATGGAGAAGATCCGGCGCATCCGCGACGTGGACGAGCGCCACCATTTCACGCTCGTGTGCCGCAACCTTTCCGAGGTGGGACAGTTCGCCAAGGTGGACAACCTTCAATACCGGCTGATCCGCGCCAACACGCCCGGCAGCTATACCTTCATCCTGCGCGCGATGCGCGACGTGCCGCGGCGGCTGCTCACGCCGCGCCATACGATCGGCGTTCGCATACCGGACCATCCCGTGCCGCTCGCGCTGCTGGAGGCGCTGGACGAGCCGCTGCTGTCGTCCACGTTGATCCTGCCCGCGCATGGCGTGGCGCTCAATGACGCGCAAGAGATCCGGCGCCATCTCGAGCACCAGCTGGACCTGGTCATCGACTCGGGCCCCTGCAACGGCGAGATGACCACGGTGGTGGATCTTTCCGGCGAGGCCCCGCGGCTCGTGCGCGAGGGCAAGGGCGACACGCGGCCTTTCGGGTTCGTGAAGGCGGCGTTGCATTGATGCTTGCGCACTCCAAACTGTTTCCCGCGTTCGCCCCGTCTTTCTTGGGAGAGGGTCGTCCCTGATGGACTACGCCAACATCCTCATCAAGATCCTCGTCTACGCCATCCCGGTGATCTTCGCGATCACCTTGCACGAGGCGGCGCACGGGTACGTGGCGAAGCATTTCGGCGATTCGACCGCCTACATGCTGGGTCGCGTCACGCTGAACCCCGCCAAACACATCGACCCCATCGGGACCGTCGTGCTGCCGCTGGTGACGGTTGCGCTCTCGGGCTTCATGTTCGGCTGGGCGAAGCCCGTGCCGGTGAACTTCGGCAACCTGCGCAATCCTCGCGTCGATTCGATCTGGGTGGCCGGCGCGGGGCCCGGGATCAACATCCTGCAGGCGCTCCTCTGGGCGCTGGTCGCGCGAATCCTCGCAGGTACGGTTTCGCCGACGGGGCTCGCCGGCGGCTTCTGGCTCGCGGTCGCCGAGGCCGGCGTGGTCGTGAACGTGATTTTCGCGATCCTCAACCTGTTTCCGCTGCTGCCGCTGGATGGAGGGCGCATCCTCGCGAGCCTGCTGCCGCCGCGGCTCGCCTACGGCTATGCACGCACCGAGCCCTACGGGATGATCATCCTCATCGTGCTCGTAGTCTCGGGGGCCTTGAGCTGGTTGCTGGGCCCCCTGGTCGCCGCCTCGGTGGGCTCCCTCTACTCGATCTTCGGCCTGCGCTAGGCCGCACGACCCAACCCCGAAATGTTCAGCGATCGCGTCCTTTCCGGCATGCGCCCCACGGGGGCCATGCACCTCGGCCACTACCACGGCGCCTTGAAGAACTGGGTACGGCTGCAGAACGAGTTTCCGTGCCTCTTCTTCGCAGCGGACTGGCACGCGCTCACGACCCACTACGAAGACCCCACCGTCATCGAGCAGACGGTGTGGGACATGTTCATCGACTGGCTCTCTGCAGGGGTCGATCCGACCAAGAGCACGCTCTTCATCCAGTCGCGGGTGCCGCAGCACGCGGAGCTCACGATGCTGTTGTCGTTCTTCACGCCCCTGGCGTGGCTGGAGCGCGTGCCCACCTACAAGGACATGGTCGAACGCCACGCCGAGCACGGGCGCGACATCCTCACCTATGGCTTCCTCGGCTATCCGCTGATGCAGGCGGCCGACATCATGATCTACCGCGCCAACAAGGTGCCCGTGGGCGAGGACCAGGTGTCGCACATCGAGCTCACGCGCGAGATCGCGCGGCGCTTCAACCACCTCTTCGGCCGCGAGAAGGGCTTCGAGGAGAAAGCCGAGGCGGCGGTGAAGAAGATGGGCCCGAAGAAGGCCAAGCTCTATCGCACTCTGCGCCAGCGTTTCCAGGAGCAGGGCGACGAGGCCGCGCTCGCGCAGGCGCGCGAGCTCGTGGACGACGTGCAGAACCTTTCGCTGGGCGACAAGGAGCGGCTCTTCGGCTTCATCGAGGGCGGCGGCCGCATGATCCTCGCCGAGCCCGAGGCGCTCCTCACGGAGACGCCCAAGCTCCTCGGCCTGGACGGCCAGAAGATGTCGAAGAGCTACGACAATGCGATCATGATGCGCGAGGCGCCCGAATCGGTGCAGCAGAAGGTCCGCACGATGCGCACCGACCCCGCGCGGGTCCGCCGCAGCGACCCGGGCGAGCCCGAGCGCTGCCCGGTGTGGAACCTGCACCAGGTCTATTCCGGGCAGGCGACCCGGGATTGGGTGTTGCAGGGCTGCCGCACGGCCGGCATCGGATGCCTCGAGTGCAAGCAGCCCGTGATCGACGCGATCAACGCGGAGCTCAAGCCGATCCGCGAAAGGGCGGCGCAGTACGAGGAGGATCCCACCCTGGTGCGCAACATCATCCAGGACGGATGCGAGAAGGCCTCCGACCTGGCGAGCGACACCATGCGCGAGGTCCGCGAGTCGATGGGACTGAACTACAGCTGAACGCGCGCACGCCGACGACGCCCTAATGAGCATCCACGCCGCCAACGATTCCCTCGGCCTCGAGCAGCAGCCCACGCTCGACCTCGCCTTGCCGCTCGCGAGAGTGCGCGGCGAGCCCCTGACCGAGATGCCGCAGGACCTCTACATCCCGCCCGAGGCGCTGTCGGTGTTCCTCGAGGCCTTCGAGGGCCCGCTCGACCTGCTGCTCTACCTCATCCGCAGGCACTCGCTCGACATCCTCGACATACCCATGGCCGAGCTCACGCGCCAGTACATGGAGTACGTCGAGATGATGCGCGAGGGCCAGCTCGAGCTCGCCGCCGAATACCTGCTGATGGCCGCGCTCCTCATCGAGATCAAGTCGCGCATGCTGCTGCCCAGGCCCAAGCGCGACGACGCCTCCGAGCCCGAGGACCCGCGCGCCGAGCTGGTGCGGCGACTGCTCGAATACGAGCGGATGAAGAAGGCCGCCGCCGCCATCGCCGAGGTGCCCGTGGCCGGGCGCGACTTCTCGGTGGTCGAGGTCTACCTCGAGCGGGCCGCGCCGAAGTTGCCCGGCGTGGACATGCGTGACCTGTCGGAAGCCTGGCGCTCGATCCTCGCGCGCGCGCGCATGACGCGGCACCACAAGATCACGCGGGAGCAGCTGTCGGTGCGCGCCCACATGAGCCGCATCCTCAAGGTGCTCGCGCCTGGCAGCTTCGTGGAGTTCGCGAGCCTGTTCGAGCCCGAGCAGGGCGTGGCCGTGCTGGTGGTGAGCTTCCTCGCGCTGCTCGAGCTCGCCCGCGAATCCCTCATCGACCTCACGCAGCAAAGCCCCTTCGATCCCATCTACGTGAAGCTCAAGTCGGAGCGCGCGACATTGACGATTGCATGACATGAACGAACAGACGAATCCGGAGCTCGTGCCGGAGCCCGGCGAGCGGGAAGAAACGCAAGCCGGCGACGCACCCCAGGCCGTGCAACAGGCCGAGCCGGAGCCCGGCGAGGCGGTCGAGGCCGGCGCGGCATCGCCCGACCTCGCCCTGGTCAAGCGCGTGCTCGAGGCGGCGCTGCTCGCCTCCACCGAGCCGCTCACCGTCCAGCAGCTGCGGCGGCTTTTCGGCGGCCAGGTCCACAGCGACAACATCCGCAAGGTGCTCGACGAGCTGAAGGGCGAGTGGAGCGAGCGCTCGATCGAGCTCACCGCGGTCGCCTCGGGATGGCGCTTCCGCGTGAAGCCCGAGTACCAGGAGTTCCTCGACCGGATCTCGAGCGACAAGCCCCCGCGCTACAGCCGCGCCGTGCTGGAAACGCTCGCCATCATCGCGTACCGGCAACCTGTCACGCGCGGCGACATCGAAGACATTCGTGGCGTGGCCGTTTCGCCGCCCACCCTGAAGGCGCTGGAAGAGCGCGGCTGGATCGAGATCGTCGGCCACCGCGAGACTCCCGGGCGCCCCGCGCTTTTCGCGACCACGCGAAAATTCCTCGACGACCTGAATTTGCGCTCGCTCGAGGAGCTCCCGCCGCTGGAGGACCTGCAGTCCGCCCTCGAGCCGGCACCGACCCTCCTCGCGGTCCCCGCGGCCGATGCGCCGCCCGAGCAGGAATCCCTGATCGACGAGGAGCCTACCCCCACCGAAGAGAGCACCGACGAGCAACAGGAGCCCAATACCCATGCGGGATAGACCCCACCCCAACCACAAGCTCGAATGGCCCGGCGGCGTGGTGCCGGAATGGGCCCGTCCGCAACAGAACGGCAAGAAGCGCTTCGGCAAGGGGCGCGGCAAGGGCGAGCGCCAGGGCGGATCGAGCCCGTCGAAGCGCGAGCGCCTGCAGAAGGTGATGGCGCAGTCGGGACACGGCTCGCGGCGCAACATCGAGATCCTCATCGCGCAGGGCCACATCACCATCAACGGACAGGTCGCCAAGCTGGGCGACGCCGTCGGCCCGGGCGACAAGGTGAAGCTCGACGGCAACCCGATCAACCTGCGCTTCGGCGATCCCCTGCCGCGCGTGCTGATCTACAACAAGCCCGACAACGAGATCGTGAGCCGCGACGATCCCGAGAAGCGCGCCACCGTCTTCGATCGCCTGCCGAAGGTGAACGGCGGTCGCTGGGTCTCGGTCGGGCGCCTGGACCTGAACACCGGCGGGCTGCTGCTTTTCACCACCAACGGCGAGCTCGCCAACCGTCTCACGCACCCGCGCTTCCAGGTCGAGCGCGAATACGCGGTGCGCCTGCTGGGCACGCTCACCGACGAGCAGGTCGACAAGCTCACCAAGACCGGCGTGGAGATCGAAGGCGACAACTGCACCTTCGATTCACTCGAGGATCGTGGCGGCGAGGGCGCCAACCACTGGTATCACGTGGTGCTGCGCGAAGGAAAGAACCGCGAGGTGCGCAAGATGATGGAGGCGGTCGGCATGGTGGTGAGCCGCCTCATCCGCGTGCGCTTCGGCAATGTCCAGCTTCCGGGCCACATCAAGCGAGGGATGTACCGCGAGATGGAGGAGGAGCAGGTGCAGGAGCTCCTCGCCTTCGCGGGCATGAACGAGCCGCCTCCTTCGGAGGCGGGCTCCGAGGACGACGAGGAAGACGAGCTCGACAACATCGGCAATCGCTTCGATGCGCCGCCGCCGCGCGAGCTCTCCGACGAGGAGCTCGACGAGATCGTGAGCAAGCGCGTCCACCAGCAATACGCGCGCGTGGTCGAGCGTGCCGAGCCCGATGGCAATCGCGGCACCTATGTGCCGGGCGGCGCGCCCGAGGCGGGAAATCGGGCGCCGAAGAAAGGTCGCCCGCAGGGCCAACCGGGGCAGGGCCCGCGCCAGGGGCCGCCGCGCGGCGGCAAGCCGTTCGCGTTCGGCAAGAAGCGTCACGGCAAGGGCCAGGGCGGCCAGCCGCACCAGCGCCGCGAGGCCGACGGAAACGTCGCCCCGCGCCAGCCGCAGGCGCTGCCTGCGGCCGCGCCGCGTCCCCCGCAGGGCCAGGCCGCTGCCGGCACTCCGGGGCAGGGCAAGCCGGGGCGCAACCGGCGCAACAAGAACCGCAACCGCAATCGAGGCGGCGGTGGCGGTGGCGGTGGCGCAGGAGGCGGGAACGCGCAGGGTCGCGGCGACCAGCAACCTACGAGCAACGGAAACCGGGAAACGTTCTAGAAGCGGGGACGGGCGACGGGGGGCGCGGAACGAGGGGCGGGGACTACCGCTTGCGCTGCAGCTCGGCCTTCACCCACTCGCGAAACGCCCGGACTTTCTCCAGGTCCGCGATTTCCCTGGGGCTCACGAACCAGTAGCGTTCCCGCGACTTCACGCTGAGGTCGAAGAGCGGCCGCAGGATGCCCCGGTCCAGGTCCTCCTGCGCGATCGAGCGCCGCGCGAGCGCGATGCCCTCCCCGCGAGCCGCGGCTTGCAGCGCATAGGTGGAGTCGTTGAAGAGCGGTCCCCGCGCCGCCACCGCTTCCTCGAGCGGAACGCCCGCCTTGTCGAACCACGGCGCCCAGTAGTCGCGGTCCTCGCGGATGATGCGCGCGCGCAGCAGGTCCCGCGGCGTCTTCGGCAGCTTCGAGCGCGGCAGCTTCGCGCTCGCCACCGGGAAGTACTCGTCCTCGAGGAACATCTCGCTGTGGTGCGGTGGATAGGGCCCGACGCCGAAGCGGATCGCCACGTCGATTTCATCGTCCCGGAAGTTGGCGAGGCCGGTCGAGGCGGCCACGTTCACCTCGATTCGCGGGTTCGCATCCATGAAGCGGATGAGGCGCGGCATCAACCAGCGCGAAGCGAACGAGGGCAGCACGCTGATGTTGAGACGGTCCTCGCGGCGTGCGCGCAGCGTACCCGCTGCCGTCGCAATCTCGTCGAGCGCCCAGCGCACCTTGTCGGCGAACTGCTTGCCGGCCGCAGTGAGCGCGACGCGCTTGCCGTGCCGCGAGAAAAGCGGCACGCCTACGTGCGCCTCCAGGGCGCGCACCTGGTGGCTCACGGCACCATGCGTGAGGTGCAATTCCTCGGCGGCTCGAGAGAAGCTTTCGAGGCGGGCGGCGGCCTCGAACGGCCGCAGCGCGGAGAGGGGTGGCAATCGCAGCGCCATTGTGAGAGAAACTAACAAGAAGGGGGAAAAGATATCGTTTACGGATGCGCCATGCAAGGGCCAATAATCCTCACATCGAAACGGAGGCTCTTGTGGACCTGCACCTCGCTTACCCGACGCCCACGCCGAAAGATCCGGCCCACGCGCTCGCCCTGGCCATCCTCGCCGCGTTCGCCGGGGTAGTGCTGGCCTGCGCCTTCCTCGCCGTCGCTACCGCGGAGCCGCAGGTCGCGGCGATGCTGGCGCTCAAGCCGGTGTGCGCGCTATGACACTGGAAAGGGAAGTGATCCTGCCGGCGGGGGAGGTCCTCACCGTCTCCTCTCCACGCGGCCTCGAGGTCGCGGTGCGATCGGGCCACCTGTGGATCACCGAAGAGGCGCAGCCCGACGACGTGTGGCTCGGGCCGGGCCAGCGCGTTCGCCTCGTGGGCGAAGGGCTTGCGGTCCTCGAGGCGAAGGGCGAGGCGCACCTGAGGATCGGGCCGGCGCGATCCTGAGATAATCGGGGCTTCCCCCTTCCGCGGACGCCCCCATGCGCAAGGCGCGCGCGATCGCGATGGCGCTTGCCGTCGCCGCCCTGATTCTGCTGCTGCTTTCCGGTCCCGGCACCAAGGCCGGCTGGTGGCCCTGGATGACGGGCATCTGGTTCATGCGCGGCGCGGCCTACGTGGGCCTTTTCGCCGCGGCGGTTTCGCTGGTCTTGCTGATCCTCCTCGCGGTGCCGAGATGGCGCGTGCGGCCCTGGGTGCCGCTCGTGTCGTTGTGCATTGCGTTGGCCGCCGCCGCGCCACCGTTGATCCTGGTGTCGCGCGCGAAGACCGTGCCACCCATCCACGACATCACTACCGACACCGCCGATCCGCCCGCCTTCGTGGCGCTGCTGGCTGCGCGTAACCAGTCGCCCAACGGCTCGGCCCATGGCGGCCCGGAAATCGCCGCACAGCAACAAAAGGCCTATGCCGACATCAAGCCCAAGGTCGTGCCGCTGCCGCCACGCGAGGCGATGCAGAAGGCGATCGACGCGGCGCGCTCCCTCGGCTGGGAGGTGGTCGCGAGCGACGCTGCTGCCGGGCGCATCGAGGCCACCGATACCACCGCGTGGTTCGGCTTCAAGGACGACGTCGTCGTCCGGGTCCGCCCCGAGGGCGCCGGCAGCCGCATCGACGTTCGCAGCGCCTCGCGCGTCGGCAAGAGCGACATCGGCGCGAATGCGGCGCGGGTGAGGGAGTTTCTGGGCAAGCTGTAAAATCGAGGGATGAGGGATGAGGCGGTCCCGATTCCCGTCCGCCATCCCCCGTCCCTCGTCCCCCGTCTTCCGTCCCCGTCCCCGCGCCCATGCACTCCGCCGACATCATCTCCACCCTCTCCGCGGTCACCACGGCCACGATCACGACGCTGCTGCTGAAGAAGGGCCTGCGCAACGTCTGGATGCGCGGCACGCGGCCGATCAGCACGGGCTACCCGCGCATCGTCGGCAAGGCGTTCACGCTCCGATTCGTGCCTGCGCGCGAGGATCTGGCGACCCCGGAATCCTGGTCCAAGCCGGTCTCGACCCGCGCGGCGATCGAGGCGATGCCCGAGGGCTGCGTCTGCGTGGCTGACGCCATGGGCGTGACCGACGCGGGGATCTTCGGCGACATTTTGTGCGCCCGCATGAGGAAGAAGGGCGTGGCGGCGCTGGTCACCGACGGGGTCGTGCGCGATATCGCCGGCGTGCGCGGCACCGGGCTTCCGGTCTGGTGCCAGGGCGCGGCGGCGCCGCCTTCGGTCGCGGGCCTCACCTTCGTGAACTGGAACGAGCCGATCGGCTGCGGTGGCGTCGCCGTTTTCCCCGACGACTGGGTGGTGGTGGACGATGACGGCGCCGTATTGATCCCCGCGGCGCTCGTCGAGGAGATCGTGAAGGCCGCTCCCGAGCAGGAGCGCCTCGAGGGCTGGATCATGTCCGAGGTGGACAAGGGCGCATCGCTTCCGGGGCTGTATCCGCCCAACGCGGAGAACAAGGCGCGGTACGAATCGAGCAGGAAGAGCTGACCCCCACAAAGGCCGCAGGGACCACCGCGTGAAGATTCCGAACGAGACCGGGGGCGTGTACGTGATCGCGCCCACCCCTTTCCATCCCGACGGCCGGATCGACGAGGCCTCCATCGACCGCATGACCGACTTCTACATCGAGGCCGGCATGGACGGGATGACGGTGCTGGGACAGCTGGGCGAGGCGCCGAAGATGTCCCACGAGGAGTCCGTGGGGATCGTGAAACGTGTGCTCGGGCGCTTCAAGGGTCCGGTGGTAGTGGGCGTTTCCGCCCCGGGCTTTGCCGCGATGCGCGCGCTCACCCAGGACGTGATGGCGCTCGGCGCGACCGGGGTGATGATCGCGCCCCCCAATACGCTGCGGACCGACGATTCGATCGTGCAGTACTTCCGGCAGGCGTCGGAGGCGATCGGCGCGGACGTGCCGTTCGTGATCCAGGACTACCCGCTCACCTTCTCGGTGCAGATGGCGCCGGCCGTGATCCGCCGCATCCACACCGACAACCCCGCCTGCTGGTTCCTCAAGCACGAGGACTGGCCGGGCCTGGACAAGATCTTCCAGCTGCGCGCCTGGGAGAAGGAGGGCTCGCTGCGCCGGCTGCCGATCCTCGTCGGCAACAACGGGCTCTTCCTCGATTTCGAGATGGAGCGCGGGGCCGATGGCGCCAATACCGGCTATTGCTTTCCCGACATGCTGGTCGACGTGGTGCGGCTGTCGAAGCAGGGCAGCCGCGACGAGGCGCACGACCTCTTCGACGCGCACCTGCCGCTCATCCGCTACGAGCAGCAGCCTGGGCCCGGCCTCGCGGTGCGCAAGTACGTGATGATGCGCCGCGGCATCATCGCCTCCGACACGCTGCGCAAGCCCGGCGCCGCGCTCTCCGCCACGGCCCGCGCCGAGGTCGATTACCTGCTGTCCCGCGTGGCACGTGTCGATTCGCGCGCGCGCGTCTGACCGAAAGACTCCGATGGGAAACATGGCAGCCTTCAACCCCGGCTGGAGCGGGCCTTTCGGCGGCGTTCCGCCCTTCGACCGGGCCGATGTCACGGGCTTCAAGCCGGCGCTCGAGGCCGCGATGGCCGCCCAGGTCGCCGCGATCGAGCGCATCGTGGCCGACCCCGCCCCGGCGACCTTCGACAACACCATCGCCGCGCTGGAGCGCGCCATCCGCGACTTCGGGCTGGCTACCTGCGTCTACGGCACGTTCGCGAGCAGCATGAGCTCCCCCGAGTTCCAGGCGCTCGAGCGCGAGATGGAGCCGCGGCTCGCCGCGCTCTACGACCGCATCATCCAGGATGCGGGGCTCTTCGCGCGCATCCAGGCGGTGTACGAGGCGCGCGATGTCGCGGGCTTGAGCGGCGAGCAGAAGCGCCTTGCGTGGCTCAAGTACACCGAGTTCGTCCGCAGCGGCGCGAGGCTCGATGCCGACGGCAAGAAGCGCGTGGGCGAGGTGAACGAGCGGCTCGCGGGACTCTACGCCAGGTTCAGCCAGAACGTGCTGGCGGACGAGCAGAAATACAAGCTGGTGCTCGACGACGGCACCGAGGTGCTCAACACGCGCTCGTCGGTGGAGGAGTTCCTGGCCCATTCGCCGCGGCGAGACCTGCGCGAGCAGGTGTGGCGCAACTTCGTGAATCGCGGCGACAACGGCGACGGGAACGACAACAAGGCGGTGATCGCCGAGATCGTGCGCTTGCGCCTGGCGCGTGCGCAGCTCCTCGGATATGCGACACACGCGCACTGGCGCCTCGAGCGCAGCATGGCCCGGACGCCGGAGCGCGCGTTGCAGTTGCTGCAGGCGGTGTGGAAGCCGGCGGTGGCGCGCGTGCGCGAGGAGGTGGCCGACATGCAGGCGCTCGCCGATCGCGAAGGCGCGGGCGTCGTGATCGAGCCGTGGGACTACCGCTACTACGCCGAGAAGGTGCGCAAGGCGAAATTCGACATCGACGATGCCGAGGTGCGCCCCTACCTGCAGCTGGAGAAGCTGCGCGACGGCATGTTCTGGGTGGCCGGCGAGCTGCTCGGCCTGCGCTTCGTGCCGGTCACGGGCGTGCCGGTCTTCCACCCCGACGTGCGCGTGTGGGAAGTCAAGGGCGCGCAGGGGCAGCATGCAGGGCTCTTCTACTTCGACCCGTTCGCGCGCGAGGGCAAGGCCTCGGGCGCTTGGATGAGCGCCTACCGCTCGCAGGACCGGCTGGATGGCGACACCACGCCCGTGGTTTCCAACAACTGCAACTACGTGAAGCCGCGACCCGGCGAGCCCGTCCTGATCGGGTGGAAGGACGCGTCTACCCTATTCCACGAGTTCGGCCACGCGCTGCACGGCCTCTCCTCCAGCGTGACCTACCCCACGCTCTCCGGCACCAACGTCGACCGCGACTACGTCGAGTTTCCTTCCCAGCTCCTCGAGCACTGGCTGGAGACGCCCGAGGTGCTCGATCGCTTCGCGCGGCATTGCCGCACCGGCGAGCCGATGCCACGCGCGCTGGTGGAGAAGCTGCAACGCGCCTCGCGCTTCAACCTGGGATTCGACACCGTCGAATACCTTGGCAGTGCCCTGGTGGACATGGCGTTGCACCTCGCCGCCGACCCGCCCACGGACATCGCGGCCTTCGAGCGCGAGACCCTCGAGCGGATCGGCATGCCGAAGGAAGTCTGCATGCGCCACCGGCTGGCGCACTTCGGGCACCTCTTCTCGAGCGATGCGTATTCGGCCGGCTACTACAGCTACCTGTGGGCGGACGCGATCACCGCAGATGCCTTCGAGGCGTTCACCGAGGCCGGCGGGCCGTACGACAAGGCCGTGGCCAGGCGCTTGTGCGACCACGTGTTCTCGCGCGGCAATACCGTCGACCCCGACGAGGGCTATCGCGCCTTTCGCGGCCGCGATCCCTCGATCGATGCGCTGATGCGCAAGCGAGGCTTCACCTGACAGACCTGTCCCCCGAAGGGGTCGTCCGCGGTTACTTCGAGGCGCTCAACGCGCGGGATTTCGCGCGCGCAGCCGGGCCCATCGCGGAGAATTGCGAGTGGACCAGCGTCGCAACCGAGAAAGTGCACACGGGGCCGGCCGCGATCGTCGCCGGCCTCAGGGAATTCGTGACCGCATTTCCCGATTGGCGCGTGACGCTGGAGCGGCTCAGCGCGAGCGGCAATGTCGTCGTGGTGGAGTGGTCCACCTCCGGGACCTTCGAGAGGCCGTTCCGCAGCCATCCCCCCAACGGCAAGCGCTTCGTGCGGCGCGGCTGCGCGGTGGCCGAGGTGGAGGGCGGGCGCATCGTTCGCTATCGCGACTACTACGATCGGCTCACGCTGCTCGAGCAGCTGGGCCTGGCGCCAACGGGCTGATCGTCAGCGTTGTGAGGCCAGGAACGCGGCCATGTCGCGGGCGTCCCTGGCCGATACCCCCATCGCCGGCATCGCCGTATTCGCGGAGTATGCACGGGGCGAGCGAATCCACGCCGCCATGTTTTCGGGCGTGTTCTCGAGCACGCCGCCGATCGTCCCGCGGCCCCCGATGCCATGCAGCGTGGGGCCCAGCCGCGCCTCCGGGCCGATGATCCCGGGAATCTCGTGGCACGTGACGCACGCGTACTGCTCCAGGGCGCGCTTGCCACGTTTCGCGTCCGGCTCACGGCGCTCTTCCTCGCGCTCGAAGGTTGCTCCCGTGAGCCTGCCGTACTGGGAGGGCGATAGCGAAGGCAGGTGCTTCACGAAGGCCACCACCGACCACAGGTCGGCCTCGGCGAAGCGGAATTCCCAGGCCGGCATGCCGGTCATCTTGATGCCGTGTTTCACGACCCAATAGATGAATTGCGGCGAGCGCTCGCGACCGGAGCGAGCGAGCGGCGTGGCAAGGGGGCGTAGCGCCATAGCGAACGGCTCGGGCGCCACGCCCGGCGCGCCGTGGCATTGCACGCAGTGCTCGCGGAAGAGGACGAAGCCGCGTTCGATCTGGGCCGGCGCGTCGAGGTGCGGCGCGGCAATGTCCTTCGCGCGCCGTTCCACCGAGCGCTCCATCGCCGTTCGCAGCAGCCGATAGGTGGGCCGCAGGTGCTGGTCGGTCGCCGAAATGTCGTAGAGCCCGAGCCCCACGACCGCCGTGCCCGCAAGGGTGAGGAGGAAGCCGAAGAGCAGGAAGTGGCGAAGCAGCCTCATCGCAATGTGTACAGGTACGCGACCATGTCCCGCGCGTGCGCGTGCGTCACGCCGAGATCCGGCATGCGCGTGCGCGGCTCGAGCCGGCGCGGGTTGCGGATGAATTCGGCCATGCTCTCGGGGGTGTTGGGCACAACGCCGCCGAGGTATACGCGACCAGCCACACCCGCAAGGGGCGGGCCGGCGCGTCCCTTCGCCGTCGCGACGCCGGGAATGTCGTGGCAGTCGCCGCAGCCGAACTGGCGCAGGAGCAGGCGGCCGTTTTCGGGATCGCCCTCGACGGCCGGGGGATCTTTCCCGCACGCCGCGAGCAGCAGGGCGAGCCCGATCAACGCGAGACGCATGCCGGCACCATCGTGATGGAGAGGCCTTCCCAGAGCACCGCGACGAGGGCGAATGCCGCGAGGCCCACCGCCACCGCTGCGAGGAAATCGAAGCGTCGCGTCCAGGAGCGGGCAATGATCGCCACGCACGCGGTGAGCGCCAGCGCCGTCGCGGCGCCGACTACCCAGGCCACCGCGCCCGTCCAACCGCGCGCGCAGGCAAGGCCGGTGAATCCGTAGATGGCGGTGAAGTGCGCGGCCCAGACCAGCACGCCGGAGGCCATCCACAACGCGCGCCTCACGCGACGATCCTGGGAAATCCGTGCACGATCGCCAGGCCGACCGCGGCCTGCCCGACGGTGTAATGCCAGAAGAGCCGCGCATTGTCGAAGTTCACGCGGCGCGCGCCATCCAGCTTGCCAGCCATGCGTCGCGCGAGCGCGAAAAGCGCCAGGGTGATCGCCACCGCCACGAAGAAGCCATCCACGGAAAGGAAGGCGTGCACGATGGCGCCGTGCGCATCGCGGGTGGGCGCGAAATCGCGCAGCGACCATGCGGACACGGCCCACCCTCCGAGAAGCAGCGGCAAGGCGATCCACGTGGCGCCGATCCCTCCGCCGCGCTCGAGGCTGCGACGGGCATGTCCCCACAGCGCGCTGCTGGCGACGAGCATCGCCAGGGCCGCGAGCGGAAGCGCCATCGGCGCAACGCTTGCCGGCCAGGGCCGCGGCGAAGCGGTCCAGAGGAAGAGGTAAGAGAAGGCGAGGCAACCGTAGAGCGAGGCCGCCACCAGCATCAGCACGGCCATCGCCCACCACGCATGCGAGCGGGGCCCGGTCATGTATGTCGGCACCCGAATGCCGGCTCCGATATCCGCAGGCGAGCCCCCCGGCGCCGCGTCGAGCGACCAGCCCCACTGGACTATGGCCGCCAGGGCGACGATCCCGCACGCGGCGGAAATCCACACCAGCTTGAAGGTGAGCAACAGGAAGAACGCCGCGGTAAACCACGCTGCGAGCACCGGCGCCCAACCCGGCATCGGCAGGCGCTGGACATACTGCGGCCTCGCCTCGAAGGGACTGGTGACGAGCGTATCGCGCGCGCCGGTGGCCGAGCCCGGGAGGTAGTGCGCCCCGGCCTCGACTTGCTGCGCCAGGCCGGGCTGCTGCCACAACGGATAGTCGCTTTCCACCGCGGGGATGCTGCGCGTGGAGTAGGTGCCGGAAGGCAGCCATTCGAGCGTCCCCGCGTGCCAGACGTTGCCCGCGTTCGATTCCGGCGAGAGCCGGAAACGGCGCGCGACGTCGATCACGAAAAGCAGCACCCCCGCGGCGAGCATGAAGGCGCCCACCGTGGAAATCATGTTGAGCGTGTCCCATCCCGCCGCGGCCGAATAGGTATGCACGCGGCGCGGCATGCCGAGCAGGCCCGTGATGTGCATGGGAAAGAAGGCCACGTTGAATCCCACGAACATGAGGGCGAAAACCCAGCGTCCGGCACGCTCGGAGAGCGCGTTGCGGCTCACGTACGGCGTCCAGTAGTAGAAGGCCGCGAAGAGGGGAAACACCATGCCGCCGATGAGCACGTAGTGCAGGTGCGCCACGATGAAATAGGTGTCGTGCGCCTGCCAGTCGAACGGCACCACCGCCACCATGACGCCCGTTAGCCCGCCCAGAACGAAGATGAAGAGGAAGCCGAGGATGAAAAGCGTCGGCGTGTTCGGCTGCACGCGCCCCTTGGCGAAGGTGGCGATCCAGGCGAACACCTGGATGCCGCTCGGGATCGCCACCGCCATGCTGGCCGCCTGGAAGAACGAGAGCGACAGCCGCGGGATGCCGGTGGCGAACATGTGGTGCACCCACAGCCCGAAGCTGAGGAATCCCACGGCGAGCAGGGCGATCACCACGAGCCGCGTGCAGGCGAGCGGCGCCTGCGCCATCGCCGGCACGATCATCGAGACCATCCCCGCCGCGGGCAGGAAGATGATGTAGACCTCGGGGTGGCCGAAGAACCAGAAGAGGTGCTGCCAGAGCAGCGGGTCGCCGCCGCCGCCGGGGCTGAAGAACGGCCAGCCGAAGGCGCGCTCGAGCTCGAGCAGCAGCGTGGCGAGGATCACCGCCGGGAAGGCGAACACGATCATCAAGGCGAAGACGAGCATCGCCCAGGCAAAGACCGGCATGCGCGCGAGCGTCATGCCAGGGGCGCGCGTGCGCAGGATCCCCACGATGATCTCGACCGCTCCGGCGATGGCGGAGATCTCGATGAAGCCGATGCCCAGCAGCCAGAAGTCCTCGTTGATGCCGGGCGAGTATGTCTCCGTGGTGAGCGGCGGGTACATGAACCAGCCGCCGGTGGGCGCCAGCCCGAAGAAGAGGCTCGCGAAGAACACGAGTCCACCGACGAAGTAGGCCCAGAAGGCGTAGGCCGAAAGGCGCGGGAAGGGCAGGTCGCGGGCGCCCAGCATGTTGGGCAGCAGCAGGATGCCCATGGCCTCCACCGCCGGCACCGCGAAGAGGAACATCATCACCGTGCCGTGCATGGTGAAGAGCTGGTTGTAGAGAGCGGGCTTCACCAGCTCGTTCTCGGGCACGGCGAGCTGCGTGCGCATGACCAGCGCCAGCACGCCCGCCAGCAGGAAGAAGAGCAGCGCCGCGCCCACGTACATCACGCCGATGTAGGTGTTGTTGACGACGGTGAGGAAGCGCAGGCCGCGCGGCGGTTGCCACAGGCGCTCGAGCTCCGCCAGCTCGCCGGCCGGGCGTGGCATCGGATTCGGAAGCGCGTTCACCGCAGTGCCTCGAGATAGGCGACCAGCGCGCGCAGCTCCGGCTCGGTGAAGTTTCGGAACTCGGGCATGAGGTTGCCGGGCTTCAGGTGCTGGTTGGAGGTGATCCACGCCGCGATCGAGGCGGCTCCCATCGGCAGGCGCTCGGCGCCCAGGGCCCTGCGGCTGGCGAGGTGCGTGAGGTCCGGGCCGCGTGTCCCGGCGGCGCGCGTGCCCCGCACCGTGTGACAGGCGGAACAAGCCGATTCGAGGATGGCGATCGCGCCCGCCTGGCCCGTAGTCCTCCTGGCCGGGGCGCGTTGCGCTTGCGCCCAGGTGGCGAAGTCCGGCTGCGCCTCGGCCACTACGGCAAGGGCCATGAAGCCGTGGGGACCGCCGCAGTATTCGGCGCACTGGCCGCGATAGGTGCCGGTCCGATCCGCGCTGATGCGCATGCTCGTGACCCGCCCGGGGATCATGTCGAGCTTGCCGGCGAGGGCCGGCACCCAGAAGCTGTGGATCACGTCCGCCGAACGCAACGTGAGGTCGACGGGCGTTCCCACCGGAATGCGGATCTCGTTCGCGGTGGCGAAGTCCACGCGCCCCTCCGCATCCAGGTAATGCACCCGCCACCACCACTGCTCACCCGTCACCTCGATGCGCAGCGGCGCGCCTCCGGCAACCGCGAGGGCCGTCGATCGCCACAGGCTGTACCCCAGCAGCGCCGTCAGCACGACCGTCGGAAAGACGATGCCGCCGCCGACGACCAGGGCACGGGAGGAGAGATCGGCGGCGCGCTCGCGCCGGGCGCCGATCGCATACGCGGCGATCGCCATCACCACCACGAAGACGATGGCCCCGCCGGCGAACAGCACCCAGGAGATCTCGGCGATGAGGACGGCGTCGGGGCCCGCCGGCGCGAGCACCGACTGCGGACCGTCGAGGAGACCTGTGATCAAGCGGGCGGTAAGGCTTGCCTGCGCCACGGGGGCGCGATGGGGGTCAGACCCGGCAGGGACGGGAGGATTCCACCGTCACCAGGCGCTTCAGGCCGCAGTCGCGATCTTCGCCTTGACCAGGTTCGCCAGGTGCTCCACGCGCGCGTCACGGATGCCGTGCTGGGCGAGTGTCTCGAGGGTGCGGAAGAGATACTCGTGCGCCGGCCCGTACTTGCCACGCGCGCTCGCGAGGCACTCGACCATGATCTCTGTCGGGATCGCGCCGGTGTACCCGGAGCAATGGCGGTTCACCGTGAAGGCGAGCGCATTGATGGCCGCGCCGCCGACCACGCAGTTGAGCCACTTGGGCTTGTACGAGCCGAAGGTCATCTCGCGCTTCCAGATCGCCTGCATCTCGTCCTCCACGCGGTCGGGGTGGATGCGATAGACGAGCCCGCGGCAGCTGCCGCCGCGGTCGAGCGTGAGCACGAGCCCCGGATTCTCGGGCGTGCCGCGGTTGATGCGCGACCAGAGCCGGAAGGAGCGGTGGTAGCCGCGCACGAGCGCCACGTGGCGCACGTCCCAGGTGAACTCCGGATTCCACATGAGAGAGCCGTAGCCGAAGATCCAGAAGCCGGTGCCCTGGGTCCAGGGGGCGAGCGTGGCCCGCAGCGATGCCTGCAGCTCTTCGGGCGAAAGCGCCCGCGCGGCCTCCGGCGGCGGCGCATACGTCTCGACCTTCATGGAGCGAGCCTCGTGCGCGCCCAGTCGTCACCGGCGCGTGCGTAGGCGATGCGGTCGTGCAGCCGGCTCTGGCGGCCCTGCCAGAACTCGAGGTAATCGGGCATGACCCGGTAGCCGCCCCAGTGAGGCGGGCGCGGCGGAGCGTCGCCGTGCTGCTCGCCCAGCTCGATCCAGCGGCGCTCGAGCCACAGGCGATCCTCGATCACGTCGCTCTGCGGCGATGCCCAGGCGCCGATGCGCGAGCCCAGAGGCCGGGTCGTGTAGTACGCGTCCGATTCCGCGTCCGTCACCTTCTCCACGCGGCCCTCGATGCGCACCTGCCGCTCGAGCTCCTTCCAGAGGAAGGTGAGGGCGGCCACCGGGTTCTCGGCGATGTCCCGGCCCTTGCGGCTCGCGTAGTTCGTGAAGAAGACGAAGCCGCGCGGGTCCACGCCCTTCAGCAGCACGATGCGCCCCGAGGGCCGGCCCTTCGCGTTCACGGTGGACAGGTGCATCGCGGTCGGCTCGGGCACCTGGGCGTGGATCGCTTCGACCATCCAGACGCCGAACTGCTTGAGCGGATCGCGATCGACGTCCTTCTCGTCGAGCGTCTTGAGGGAGTAGTCCTTGCGCAGCCCCACGAGGGTCTGCGCGATCGCTGCCGGGTCTTGCGGGCTCACTTGCCCCCTTTCGGGAATGAGGGCGCGAATGTCCGAAACGGATTCACGGTGGGCGGGCGAATCATCACGGGTAGTTGCTCACCTCGACCAGGTTGCCGTCCGGATCGCGGAAGTACACCGACTTCATCGGTCCCAGCGCGCCCGTCTTGTCCACGGGCCCGTCGATGATGTGGACGCCTTCGCTACGAAGCTTGTCCATGACCTCCTCGAGCGGAGTGGTGCTGATGAAGCACAGGTCGATGGCGCCCGGCGCGGGCCGCAACGCCTTGGGCTCGAATTCACGCCCCGCCTGGTGCAGGTTCAGCTTCTGCCGGCCGAAGGCGAGGCCGCGCCGCCCGCCGGCGAAGGTCACCGGTTCCATGCCGAGCACCCGGGAATAGAAGTCGAGGGTGCGCTCGAGGTCGAAGACGGTGAGGACGATGTGGTCGATGCGGTCGATGGAAATCGCCATGCGGTCATAATAAGCGAAGCCGCTTCCCGCCTTACAATTGGCGGCATCCTTCCTCCGGAGATCCGCTTGTTGCCACCCAGCACCGAAGCAGCCGACGTCGTCGTGATCGGCGGCGGCCCCGGAGGCTCGACCATCTCGACGCTGCTCGCGCAACAGGGCCACCGGGTGGTCCTGGTGGAAAAATCTTCCCACCCGCGGTTCCACATCGGCGAGTCGCTGCTGCCGGCCAACATGCCGCTCTTCGACAAGCTGGGCGTCGCCGACAAGGTCGACGCCATCGGCATGGAGAAGTGGGGCGCCACTTTCGTCTCACCGTGGCACTCCTTCACCGGCAGCTTCAATTTCGGCGAAGCCATGGACCCGTCGCTGCCCATGGCCTACCAGGTGCGCCGCTCGGATTTCGACGAAATCCTCTTCCGCCGCGCCGCCGAGGCGGGCGCGCGCACCATCGAGAACTGCCGCGTGCGCGAGGTCGACCTGGGCGACGCCGCACGGCCGCCGAAGGTGATGGCCACCGACGACCAGGGTCGCACCTACGAATGGCAGCCGAAATTCGTCGTCGATGCCACCGGCCGCGACACGCTCCTCGCCAACCGCCTCAAGGTCAAGCGCAAGAATCCCCGCCACAACAGCGCCGCCGTCTTCGGGCACTTCCGCAACGCCCATCGCGATTGCGGCCAGCTCGAGGGCAACATCATCATTTTCTGGTTCGACCACGGCTGGTTCTGGTTCATTCCGCTCAAGGACGGCGTGACCAGCGTGGGCGCCGTGGTCTGGCCGTACTACATGAAGTCGCGGAACAAGCCGGTGCGCGATTTCTTCATGGACACCATCGCGCTCTGCCCCGCCCTCGCCAAGCGCCTGGAGTGCGCCGAGATGGTGGCCGAGCCCGAGGCGACCGGTAACTACTCGTACGACTGCTCGCTCTGCCAGGGCGAGAACTTCATCATGGTGGGCGACGCTTTCGCCTTCGTGGACCCGGTGTTTTCTTCCGGCGTGATGCTCGCGATGAACAGCGCCTTCGCCGGCGCGGAGGTGGTCCAGGCGCGCCTTGCGGCCGACCGCGCCGCGGAGAAGGCGGCGCGCAGGCGCTACGAGCGCGTGATGCGCGTGGGCCCGAAGGAATTCTCCTGGTTCATCTATCGCGTGACCAATCCCACGTTGCGCGACCTCTTCATGGAGCCGAGCGAGAAGCTCGACATGAAGAAGGCCGTGCTCTCGGTGCTCGCGGGCGACATCTTCCGCGGCACCCCCATCCGCAAGGGCCTCTTCTGGTTCCGCGCGGCCTATTACGCCATGTCCATCGCGCACATGCGCCGCACGTTCACCGCGTGGCGGCGCCGCGCGTTCAACATCCGCGACGAATCCGAGATGCGCCCGGCGGGACGGTGAGCCGGTGAGATCCGCATCGATCGCCTTCGCGCTCGGCGCGATCGCCGCCGCCTTGCCCGCGGCCGGCGCCGAGGAGCCGCTGTGGGAAGCCGGCATCGGCATGGCGGCGCTGAGCTTCCCCGACTATCGCGGCTCAGACCGCTCCCAGGCGTACCTGCTGCCCGCGCCGTACTTCGTCTATCGGGGGGAATTCCTCAAGGCCGATCGCCACGGCATCCGCGGCATCCTCTTCAATACCGACCGCATCGACCTGAACCTGAGCGTGGGCGCCTCGCTGCCGGTTGAAAGCGACGAGATGCCGGCGCGGGCGGGGATGCCCGACCTGGATCCCTCGATCGAGCTGGGCCCGTCGCTCGACATCACCCTGTGGCGGCGCGCCGACCGCACCGCCCGGCTCGACCTGCGCCTGCCGGTGCGCGGGGCCGTGACGGTTTCGTCGGATCCACGCTACATCGGCGTGCAGTTCTTCCCCCACCTCAACGTGGACGTGCACGACCCCTTCGGCATGAGCGGATGGAACCTTGGGCTGCTCGCGGGCCCGGTATTCACCGACGCCCGCTACAACCGCCACTACTATTCGGTGGAGCCGCGGTTCGTGACGCCCGATCGCCCCGCGTATGACGCGCGCGGCGGCTTCGCCGGGACGCAATTCCTCGCCGCGCTCTCCAGGCGCTTCCCGAAGTTCTGGGTCGGCGGCTTCGCACGCTACGACACGCTGCGCGGCGCCACCTTCGAGGAGAGCCCCCTCGTGACCTCGAAGCGGTATGCCGCGGCCGGCATCGGCATCTCCTGGATCTTCGGCCAGTCCTCGCGCAAGGTGCAGGTCGACGCGCTCGGGGAGCGGCCGCAGTGAACGCGATGCGCGAGGCGCCCGCGAGCGATGCCGTGGCCCCGTCCGGCACGCACCTCGTCCTCATCCCCAGCTACAACCCCGGCCCAAAGGTGTTCGAGACGGTGGAGGGTGCGCGCCGATTCTGGGCCCCGGTGTGGATCGTGGTGGACGGAAGCAGCGACGGCACGCCCGCCAGGCTGCAGGAGATGGCTCGCGCCGATCCGCATTTGCGCGTGATGGTGCTGCCGAAAAACGAGGGCAAGGGCGCAGCCGTGCTCCACGGCATCACCGCCGCCGCGGCCGAGGGCTACACCCACGTGCTCACGATGGACTCCGACGGGCAGCATCCGCCCGCGTGCATTCCCGAATTCATGCAGCGCTCGATCGCGCAGCCGCGCGCGATCGTGCTGGGCATTCCCATCTTCGATGCGAGCGCCCCCAATATCCGCGTCCAGGGGCGCAAGCTCTCCAACTGGTGGGCGAACGTGGAGACCGCCGGCGGGGGCATCGTCGACACGCTCTACGGCTTTCGCGTCTATCCCATCGCCGACCTGATCGCCGTGATGCGCCGGCAGCCGTGGATGAGGCGCTTCGATTTCGACCCGGAGGCCGCGGTTCGCCTGGTGTGGCGCGGCCTGCCCACGATCAACATTCCCGCTCCGGTCAAGTACCTCAAGGCGCACGAGGGCGGCGTCTCGCACTTCAACTACCTGCGCGACAACATCCTGCTCACCTGGATGCACACGCGCCTCGTGCTGGAGTCGCTGGTGCGCATGCCCTTCCTGCTCCTGCGCAAGCTGCGCGGCTGATCGCATGCCCTCGCTCGCGACGCTCGAGCGCTTCATCGCCCGCGTCGAGTCCAACGCCCACGTCGAGGCCATCGAGGAGTTCTACACCGAGGACGCCTCCATGCGCGAGAACATGAAGCCGCCCCGGGTCGGGCGGGCCACGCTCGTCGAGCGCGAGCGCCGCACGATGGAGAAGGCCCGGTCGGTGCGCTCCACGTGCGTGCGGCCGTTGCTTTCGGCCGGGGACATCGTGGTGGTGCGCTGGATCTTCGAGTTCGAGTGGATCGACGGCACCTCCACGCGCCTGGAGGAGCTCGCCTGGCAGCGCTGGGAGGGCGAGAAGATCGCGCAGGAGCAGTTCTTCTACGACCCTGGGCAGCTCAGGGCGTAGTCAGGTCATCCCGCCATCGACCGGCACCACCTGGCCGGTGATGTAGCCGGCGGCATCGGAAGCGAGGAAGGCCACGACCGCCGCGACCTCTTCGGCCGTGCCCTGGCGCTGCAACGGCACCAGCGCCGATACGCGCTCGGCGTCGAACGCTTCGGCGCTCATGGGTGTCGCGATGATTCCGGGCGCCACGCAATTCACCGTGATGCCGCGGCTGCCCAGCTCGCGCGCGAGCGTGCGCGTGGCCGCCTCCACGCCGCCCTTTGCCGCGGCGTAGTTGGCCTGGCCTCGGTTTCCCAGCGTGGCGGCCACCGAGGTGATGGAGACGATGCGGCCCCAGCGTGAGCGCACCATCGGCATCACCAGAGGGCGGGTCACGTGGTAGAAGCCGTTGAGGCAGACGTCGATCACGCGGTGCCAGCTCTCCGCGCCCATCGCGGGGAAGGCGGCGTCCTCGTGGATGCCGGCGTTGTTGACCAGCACCTGCACCGGCGCTTCTTCGACGATCGCCTCGAGGGCGGCTCGGGTGGCATCGCCGTCGCGGATGTCGAAGGCGACGGACTTCGCGCGCCCGCCCGCAGCGACGATCCCGGACGCGACCTCGGCTGCCGCCTGCGCGCGCGAGCTGCCATGGACCAGCACTTCGCATCCCTGGCGCGCGAGCGCGCGGCAGATCGCCGCGCCGATGGCGCCGCTGCCTCCGGTGACCAGCGCGCGGCGTGTCACGCGCCGAAGGCCACGGCGAGGCGCCCTGCAACCAACAGGCGGCCACCGCTCGCTACTTCAAAGCGATAGACGACGCCCGATTCGCCGGCGCCCAGCTGCTCCGCGCGCACGTGCAGGGCGCCCTCGATGTCGTCGAGGCGGCTCGCCTCGAAGCGCACCCCTCGCACGCTCGCGAGCAGGCCGGGGCCCGAGGGCGCGCCTTCGCACAGCGCGCCATGTGCGGCCGCCAGTTGCGCGCCATATTCGATGCCGGCGGCGACGGGAAGGATGCCGTTGCGGCGCAGCGGATGGTCCGTGGCGCGATGGCGACGCGCGAGGCCCTCGATGCTCGACGCGTCCCAGGCGAGGATCTCGTCCAGCAGGCTCATGCTCCCCTGGTGCGGCAGGTTCGCCGCAAGCCATTCGCGACCGAGCGGGGCCCTCATGGCGCGACGCGCACGTAGAGGGAGGTGTCGTCGAGGTACTCGAGCGCCACGTGGCCGGCGACTTCGCTTGCGAGCAGCGCCAGCAGCGGCAAGCACCGCGCCGCCGGGCAGCCCAGGCGCACGGGCTCCAGGCGCGCGTCCTGCATCGGCGTGACCGGCTCGCGCGAGGTCTCGAGGGAAAGCCGCGGCCCCGCACCTTCCCCGGCCGCGAGCACGAAGGCCACGCCGAAGCAATCGCTCATCGGCCGCGTGGCGTTGAGCGGCTCGGGATAGGGTCCGTCGTAGGCAGCGAGCATCAGCGGCTGGTTCGGCTCTGCGGCAAGGCGCCCGGCCGCTTCTAGCAGGCCGGCCGCGAAGGTGCCGTCGTAGGCGGCGATGCAGTCCGACGGCAGCATCGAGCCGGTGGCGATGCCCCAATAGCCCGCCGGCGCGTTGTTGACCGAATTGTGGAAACGCGTGGGCGAGATGAGACGGTCGTCGGAGGCGAGCGCCTCGCAGATGGCGTGGAGGTTCTCGCCATCGGCGCCCGACGACGCGAAGATCGCGGCGAGGGCCTTCGCCGAACGCCTGGCGGCCGAAGTCGCCGCGAGCCCGACCGCGATCGCCATGCGCACGCATCTTCCCGCGCGGCGCCGCTCGACCGTCGGCAATGCCTCGGGCGCCGGGATCACGGTCTTCGCCGGCTCGTAGGCAGCGCGCCCCGCAAGCACCTCGCGCGCGGCCTCCCAGCTTGCAAGGCCGGGCCCTACGAGCCCCACGCCTTCGATGCGCAGGGCGAGGCTCATGCCGCTCGCGGCAGGCGTCCGAAGACCAGGCTGCAGTTGGAGCCGCCGAAGCCGAACGAGTTGCTCATGCCGACCGCGAGCGCTGCCGGGCGCCCCTCCTTCTGGTAGCAGGCGCCGAGCGCCGGATCGACTTCCCGCGTCCCCGCGCTGCCGGGAATGCGCCCATCGGCCAGCGCGAGCACGGTGAGGATCGCTTCCACAGCGCCGGCGGCGCCCAGCGTGTGGCCCGTCATTCCCTTGGTGGAGCTGCAGGGGATCGCGCTGCCGAGCAAGCCGACCACCGCCTTGTCCTCGGCGGCATCGTTGCTCGGCGTGCCGGTGCCGTGCAGGTTCACGTAATCCACATCGCCCGGCCCGAGGCCGGCGGCTTCGAGCGCCGCCGACATGGCGAGGCGCGCGCCGAGGCCTTCGGGGTGGGGCGCCGACATGTGGTGCGCATCGCAGGACTCGCCGGCGCCGAGCAGCCAAACGCCCTCGCCCTCGACAGCGTCGTCGGCGCGCTCCAGCAGGATGAAGGCGGCGCCCTCGCCGATCGAGATGCCGTCGCGGCGCGCATCGTAGGGCCGGCACGGCTCGCGCGAGAGCAGCTGCAGCGAGTTGAAGCCGTAGAGCGTCGTGAGGCACAGCGTGTCCACCCCGCCCACCACGGCGGCATCGATCAAGCCCGCGCGCATGAAACGTTGCGCGGAAGCGAAGACCTTGGCGCTCGAGGAGCAGGCGGTGGACACCGCCGAACAGGGCCCCTCGAGACGCAGCCGCGCGCGGACGAAGGTCGCGACCGAGAAAGTGTTCTGCGTGCCGCGGTAGTCGAAGCCCGGCGGCAGCGATCCGTCGGCGGGATCGCGACGGCGGTAGGCCTGCTCGGTCTGGAGGATGCCTGCCGTGCTGGTGCCGATGAAGACGCCGATGCGCGCGGGGCCATGGCGCGCGCTCGCGGCGGCGACCGCCTGCTCGAAGCCGTCCAGGCGCAGCGCCCTCTCGGCGGCGCGGTTGTTGCGGCAGTCGTACGCGGCGAGCGCCGTGGGGAGGCAAACCTGCTCGAGGCCCTCGATCTGGCCGGTATACGTCTCGAGGTCGAGCGTATCGAAGGGCGCCGAGCGCAACCCGCTTGCTCCGGTGCGCAAGGCTTCGCGGGTGGCTTCGAGGCCCGCGCCCAGGCAGGTGGCGAGCGTATAGGCCGAAAGGCGGATGGGCTTCAAGAATCGCGCTGCTTCAGTTTCGTGCGGGATCATACCGTGCCACCAGCAGCACGTTGCGAAAGGGCGTGCCGTCGCTCATGGGCTCGCGGCGCACCGTGAACCCGAGGCTTTCCAGCAGCGCGATCCATTCGGTGGCGGGGCGCGAGTGCAGCTTGCCCGCCCTGCCGCCGCGGATGATGACGGCGAGGTTGTCGGCCCACTCGGTGACGCGGAAGCGCCACGAGCCATCGGCATCGGCGACCCGCATGAGGACGGTGCCGCCTTCGGCCACGGCTTGCCTGACCCGCGCCAGCACATCCGCCTGCGCGGCACGGTCGATGTAATGCAGCACGTCCAGAAGCACCACCAGGTTGGCCTTGCCCAGGGCGGCATCGCGAATGTCGGCGCAAAGCACTTCGCCGTTCGCACCCGCCGCATGCCGTGCGCGCTGCGCGTCCCGGGCGCTGCGCTCGATTCCGCGAAAGTGGACGTGCCTTGGGGCGGACGCCCAACCGTCGGGCCAGGCGCCGCTTGCGCCGGCGGCGTGCAACAGCGCGGCCAGCAAGCCTTGCCCGCATCCGAGGTCCAGGAGTCGGGCACCGTCGGGAATGAGCCCCGCGCGCAGCAGGTGGGCGAACACCGGATCCGCGCGCAACTTGCCCGCCGCGAAATGACGCGCGAAGCGATCCTTTCGCGGATAACGCCGGGCGGCGGATTTCGCCAATGCCGACATGAAGGAGGTCGTCACGAATCTACGGCGTGGTGCAGCGTGACCGCGCGAAGGTTTTGCGCCCCGGCCGCGGCCAGTACCGTGGCGAGCGCCTCGAGCACGACCGGCTCGCCGGAACGCGCCTGCGCCGAGCCGCCATCGTGCAGCAGCAGGATGTCGCCGGCGGCCAGTCCCTTCGTAAGCCGCGCCGATACGTCGCCCGCGTCGCGGTTCCGGGTGTCGTAACCGCGGCGCGTCCAGCTCGCCAGGCGCAGGCCCAGCTCGTGCAGCACCGGCTCGAGCAAGGGATTGCGGATGCCCGCCGGGGCGCGAAAGAAGATCGGCTCCCGGCCACCCAGCTCGGCCAGCAGCGCCTGCGCCGATGCGATCTCGCGGCGGAATCCACCGATCCCGCTGAAGGCGAAGGCCGGTGAATGCCGGCGCGAATGGTTTTCGATCGCGTGGCCCCGGCGCACGATCTCGCGGCACGTTGCCGGATGGCGCCGCGCGCGCTCGGCGATGCAGAAGAAGGAGGCGCGCGCGCCGTGGGCATCGAGCAGGTCCAGCACCCGCGGCGTGGTCCGCGGGTCGGGTCCATCGTCGAAGGTGATCGCGATCTCGCCGCGGTTGGCGCTCGCCTCAGGCAGGCGCCGCAGGTTGGGCCCCAGCAGGGCGCTGCGCGGCCACAGGCCGATCGCGGTGAGCAGCGCGTGGTTGCCGGCGATTCCCCCCGCGGCCCACGGCCAGAGCTCGGGGTGCATCGCGGCGCCCAAGGCGGCCACGCAGTGCAGCCCGATCGAGCCATGGATCGTCGCTGTGGGACGGTAACGCGAGCGTCCCGGCTTTTCCACCCATGGAGCGCTCATGCGGACGAGCCTCGGAGCTCGTCGACGAAACGCGCCCAGGACTCTCGCCACGTTGCCCAGTCGTGCGCGCCGCGCAGCTCGTGCGCTTCGCCGGGTCCGAGCGTGCGGGCCATCAGGCGCTGCCCGGCGGCGAAACGGTCGCTGGAGCCGAAGTAGCAGCGCACGCGCGGCGTGCCACCGGTGCGCGTGGCCAGCCAGTGCCACGCCTGCCGCTCGAGATCGTCGCCGGGCGGCGCTTGCGCGCTCCATGGCCTCGCGCCACCGGCCGCTTCGACCTCGCGAAGGATTTCACGCGTCGCCGGGTACGGCGAGAGCAGGACCAGCCCTTCGAGCTCGTGGCCATGGCGCGCCGCGTAGGCGAGCGAGGCCAGCGCTCCGAGGGAGATGCCGCCTAGCCAGATGCGCCTGTGCCCGCGCGCCCGGGCCGGCGCCACGACGTGCTCGCGGATGCGCTCGACGATGCTGCCGTCGGCGAACCAGGCCGCGCGCATCTCGGCAAGCGCGAGCTCGGCGGCCATGCCGCGCGACACCAGCGTCTCGGGGAAGCCTTCGCGAACGAAATCCTCGGGGGCGATGTACGTGCCCGGGAGCAGGGCGACCATGCGCTCGCCGCGCATGCCGGGGACCGCCGTGGGGAAAAGGGTCCGCATGACGGGCGAAATTGTATCGGGCGCCCCGGCGCGGGGCCGTGCAGTCGCGCTAGGCACGGGGCGAAAGGGCCGCGGCCAGCACGAGTGTCACGAAGGCGCCCAGCGCGACGGTGGAACCGATCGACTGCAGCACTGGCACCGAGGAGAACGAGAGGATGCCGAAGCCCGCCACGGTCGTGAGGTTCGCGAGGACGAGGGAGGCCAGCGTGCGCGGCGCCACCGAGTCGGCGCCGAGCGCGATGCGGTCGAAGAAGAGCGCGTAGTTGGAGCCGATCGCCACCACCAGCAGCAGTCCCACGAGGTGCAGGAGCGTGAGCCGGGTGCCACTGGCCAGGTGGAAGGCAGCGACCACCAGCACGCCCAGCAGCAACGGCAGCAGCACGCGGGCGACGCGCGCCGGCGAGCGCAGCGCGGCGAACAGCAATCCCACGATCACGACAAAACCCCCGACCGAGGCCCACAGCGCCCGCTGGAAGTAGTCGGCATAGAGGCGATCGACTTCGCGTTTCAGGTCCACCACCAGCGCCCCGGGCACGCCCGACTGTGCCACTGCCTCGCGAACCGCGGCGATGTCCGCGCGGGCGGAGGTGCCGCCCGCGGCCGGGCGGATGCCGATGAGCGCGGTCCACTCGCCGCCGGATCCGCGAAAGAGCATGCCCTCTAGCGCGGTCTCGAAGGCGGTGCCCGCGACCGCTTCGCGCGTGAGCAGCGGCGCGCTTCGCGCGCGCACGACATCGGCGATGAAGGGCTCCAGGCGTTCCGGCCGCAGGGGCAGTCCGTCGAGCGCCTCGCGAAGCCGCGCGCGCAAGGTCGCGCCATCGGGCAGGCTCGCCTGCCGCGCCCGCTGCGTCGCGGCGGTGGGCAGCAGGCGCGCCGGACTGTCGTAGCCGCCGAGCTTGCCCGCGGCGATCAAGGGATCGAGCCGCAAGCCCACGCGCTGCGCCGCTTCGAGCGCCGCCTCCGAAGTCGGCGCGCGCACGGCGACCACGTGGCGCGCATCGGAGGCGCCCAGCGCCGCGCGCAACTCGCTGTCCACCTGGCGATCGCGCGCCGGAATGGGATTCAGGCTGGTGAGCTCGTGGTTGAACGGGGCGTTCGCGTTCAAAGCCAGCACGGCGACCGCGGCGGCAACCACGAAGGCCACGCCCCATCGGAAGCGCCGGATCGCATCGGCGATGCCGCCGATGCGCACGCCCAGGCCGGTTACGTCGCGAATGCGGAAGTCCTTCGGCAGCAGCGAGGGGAGCACGAAGCGCGTCACCGTCGCGGCGACCACGATGCCGGTGATCGCGTAGACGCCGAGCTGAACCAATCCCGGCAATCCCGAAAAGAGCAGCGCCGAGAATCCGGCGATCGAGGTGAGCACGCCCAGCCGGATGGTCGGCCACAGCTGCCGGTTTGCGGTCTGCACGAAGAGGTAGATCGAGTAGTCCACGGCCTCGCCGATGAGGGCGGTGCCGAAGCCCAGCGTGATGCCGTGCACGACACCAAAGCCGAAGGAAACGGCGGCAACCCCCGCGAGGGCGCCGCTCGCCACCGGCACGAGCCCGAGCAGCAGGGCGCGCGGCGAGCGATACACGACGAGCAGCAGGATCACCACCAGGCCGGTGCCGATGCCGGTGAGCCGCTTCACGTCGCCCTCGACCATGGCGCGCGCCTTCACCGAAAAGATGCCCGGGCCCGAGGCGAGCAGGCGCGCCTCGCCGCCAGGGGCGACTTCGGCGAATGTCCGTTCGAGCGCGGCGAGGGCGGCCGCCTGCGCATCGGTATCGGAGCCGCTCGCGCGAGTGCGTGCCAGCAGGATCGCCCGCTCGCCATCGGGCGATGCCCACACTCCGGCCACCTTCGCCGGAGCCTCGTCGCGACGCAGGCGCTCGATGATCGCCAGCAGCTCGCCCGTGGGATCGCGCGGCACGAGCGCCTTCAATGCCATGCCGGCCGGAGAGGCGAGCAGGCCGAGCGTCTCGTCGATGGCCGCGCGCAGGCCCTGGACCGTGAAGCGCTCGGGGTCCACGTTCGGGCTGAGCACATAGCGATGAGCCAACAGCACCTCGCGCTCGGCCTCGAACGCCGCCTCGGCGCCGTTGGCCACGGTGGCGAAATGCCGGTCGGCCCGCAGCTTCGCGGCGAGCGCGCGGGACCACCTCGCGCGGGCCTCGGCATCCTTGCCCTCGATGCCGATCATCACCAACCGCGAGACCGCGCCATCGCGCAGCTGGTCCACGAGCAGGCGTTGCTCGGGCGTGGGCTCGGCCGGAAGGAAGGACGACAGGTCGGCCACGAAGCGCGTGTGCGCCAGCTGCCAGGCGCACAGGGCAAGGCCCGCCATCCACGCCGCGACGGCGGCGCCGCCGCGCGTCATCAGCGCGCCACCGGCGCCAGGGTCATCACCGAGCGGTCGCCATCGGACTGGTGGATCTCCACGACCTTGACGAGCGCGCCCGAGCCGGCGATCTCGATGCGGTCGACGAGCGCGGTGAGCGCGGGATCGAGCGGGCGCATTCGCAGGCGCCAGCTGCGTTCGTCGCCCTCCAGGCCGACGGAGTAAGTCCGCGAGAGCGCGTCGAGGTCCCCGGCGAGCGTGGCGCGGATGCTTTCCACGAGCACCGCCACCTGCGGGTGCTCGCGCAGGCTGAGCGTGTGCGTCTTGCCGCCGCGCTCGAGCGTGACGCGCTCGCGATCGACGACCACGCGCTCCGGCCTGGGCTTGAGCGTGCGCTTCTCGATCGTGTGCGGCGGCGTGAAGGCGAGCTCGCCGGATGCCTCGAGCGGCTTGTCGAGCAGCGCCATGTACTTCTTCTCGGCGAACTGTGCCCGCGGCGGGCGCTCGCGGGCGAGCATCGCGAAGAGCGACCCGACATCGAAGGCGGCCGCGTCGAGGACGAGGCAGGCGGCGGCCGCGGCGAGCAGGCGGGCGGCCTTCATGCCCGCGGCTTCCAGAAATCGAAGAAGTTGAACCAGTTCGAGGGCGCCGAGCGCACGTAGTGCTCGAGCCTTCCGGCGTAGGCCTCGACCGCCGCGCGCACGCGCGCATCGCGCTCGGCGCGTGGCATGCCCTCGAGCGCATTGAAGTCGGCGAGAGGCTCGAAGCGGATCTCGTAGCGGTTGCCGCCGCGATAGAGGCCGGCCATGAAATACACCTTGCGCCGCAACGCGGCGGCCATGCGCATCGGTCCCGTCGGGAACCACGCCTCCTCGCCGAGGAAACGCACCGCAATGGCGGCTTCGTTGCCCAGGGTGCGATCGGCGAGCACGCCCACGAGCGCACCCTCGTCGAGCAGCTCGCCCAGGGAAAGCATCGAGTCCACTCGGCCCAGCGGCACGATGCCGCTCAAGGCGGAAGGATCGATGGCCGCCAGCACCCCGTTGATCTGCCGCGCGTTCTCCTCGTACATCGCCATGACGACGCGCCGCCCCGCGAGGCCCCGGCCGCAGGCGCGCATCGCCTCGAAGCTGCCGTGGTGGGCGCCCAGGAGCAGGGCCCCAGCGCCATCGTCGAAGAGCTCGCTGCCGTGGGCCTCGATCTCGAAGAGGTCGAACCGGTCCTTGATGAAATAGATGCGATCGTGCAGCGTCGAGGCGAACGCGAAGTACACGCCGTAGCGTTCGGCGGCCGTGGGCTCGCGCGCCAGGCACCGGCGCAGGTAGCCGCGCACCGCGCGCCCCGACGCACCGCCGAAGACGAAGAAGTAGGCGGCGATGATGCGCAGCAGGATGCGCGTGAACGGGCGCCCGAGGTAAAGCGACATCCACGCCATGAAGCGGATCAGCGGCAGGCTGCCGCGCTCGGCGGCGCGGGTCCATTCCGCGCTCGCGGCGAGCGCCGGGGTGGGCTCAGCCGCCATCGTCGCTGCGTCCGGCGCGACGATCGAGCGTGCCGCTCGCCACCGGCGCGCCGTCGCCGGTGCGGATCTCGAAGCGCCGGTTTCCCGACGCCGTGGGCGAGTGCGCAACCACCAGCGTCGTATCCGGGCCCACGGGAGCGATGAACTTGGCGCTCGAGACGATCCACGCGTCCACCGGGACGCCGCTCGAATGCGCCACGGCATCGAGCGCCTCGGCGAGCAGCATCACGGCGGGGACGATCGGATGGCCGGGAAAGTGCCCGGCGAAAACCGGATGTCCCGCCGCGATGGTGAAGCGCGCCTGCCCCGGGGCTTCGCCCGCCGCCATCAGGATTGCGGCGTGCCCGCGCCGCGCACGAGGGCGAGCAGCGCCTCGCGCGGCAACTTGCCGGTGAGGGCCCGCGGCAATGCATCTACGAGCACGAGGGGACGCGGCATGAAGGCGGGATCGATGCGCTCGCGCAACGCGGCAAGGACCTGCGAGGCGGTCAAGCCGGGCGCGACGGCCAGCGCGGTGAGCCGGGTGGCGTCGTCCTCGCCCGGCTCGGTGGGCAGGAAAAAGACGCCGTCGGCGACGCCGGGAATGGAAGTGAGCTGGTGGTTGAGGTAGCCCAGCGAGTTCCTCTTGCCGGCGATGTTCACCATGTCCGCGGTGCGACCGTGCAACAGGAAGCGGCCCTCGCCGAGGGGCTCGATCACGTCCTGCAGCGCCGTAGGAACGTCGACGTGTCCGCCCGAGACCACGGCGCGCTCTGCGTCGTGCGTCATCCGCAGGCCGTCCAGCAACCGCCATTCGGCTCCCGCGGTGGTCCTGCGCGACGCCACCTGGCCCGCCTCGGTGCAGCCATAGATCTCGTGCAGCTCGGCGCCCGTGGCCTCCTCGGCCGCGCGCGCGAGTCCGACGGACAGCGGCGCCGTGGCCGACACGATCAGCTCCGGGCGCGAGGTCGCGCCGCTCTCGATCCAGGCGCGCAGGTGGAAAGGCGTGGTGAACACGATGCGCGGGGCGGGCAGTTGCGCGATCGCGGCATCGATGTCCGCCGGGTAGTAGAGGCGCTCGGCGGTGATCGCCGCGCCGCTCGCGAGCGGCATGAGCACCGTGGATTCGAGCCCGTACATGTGTTGAGGCGGCACGGTGCCGAGCACGGCGTGGCCGGGTCCCGCGCCCAAGCGCGCGGCCTCGTTGCGCACGTTCAGCACCAGCGTGCCCCAATGCTTGGCGTGCGGCTGCGGCGTGCCGGTGGAGCCCGAAGTGAAGACGTACGCCACGATCCGGTCGGCCGCGACTTGCGGAAGCTGCGGGGAGGCCTGGCCCATTGCGCTTTCGCGAGGCAGCTCGAAACGCGGGAGCTCCAGGCGCAGGGCGGGATCGTCGCTCACATAGTAGGCATCGCGTGCGAATTCGCGCAGCGCCTTGATCACGTTGGGCGTCGTCGTGGGCGGCAGAAGGGTGAGCTGTCCGCGGACGATGGCCGCGCAGAGCACGACGGTGAAACGGTAGCGATCGCCGCACACGTTGAGGATGTGCCCGGCCCGCGGCAGCGAATCGGCCACCTGCATCACATCGTGCGCGAATTGGCCGGCCGTGACGGGCTTGCCGCGGCGGTACGCGGCAATGGCGCTCGCGTGCGCGTGGCCGGTGAGCGGCAGGGTGTGCGTGCGGCTGCGAACGGGCGCGGAAAACACGGCGCTAGCGCGAGGGCTGGACGCGCGCGGCACGGAAGTAGCGCATGTAGGCACGCACGCTGCCCAGGATGCCCACTTGCTGCCAGTCGGGCAGCGCGCGCAGGCGCACCGCGTATTCCAGGCCGAACATCGCGAAGACGAGCACGGGGTTGACCAGCGTCGCGAAAACCGACCACGCATCGCGCATTCCCGCGAGGTGCAGGGTCCAGGAGGTCGCGATCATCGCCAGGAAGAAGAGCGTCCACGCGAGGGTCACCTGCCGCGTGTAGCGCTCGACCTGCGGCGGGATCGTGTCGTGGACCACCCGGGCGAAGCGCGTCACCAGCGGCTCTTGTCCGGCGAGCAGCGTCCGCCCGAAGATCGCGCCCAGCAGCGCGTTCATCAGGGTGTGCTCGACCAGGAAAAGGTCGGGGAAGCGGCGCTCGAGCTGCGGCCACAGCAACCACATGCATGCAGCCGCGAGCGCGGCGAGCTTCCAGGCGAGGGCGCGGTTGCGCGCGCGGCGAAGGAGGATCGCCAGGACGATCGCGATCGGCACCAGGGACAGAAGCGCGCCAAGCGGGCGGGGAAGGTCTTCGACGATGGCCGCGTGCGCGAGCAGCGCGAAGGCGATGGAGGCAACGACCGCGACGGCGACGAGGACGCGCGCGCGGCGCTCCCCGGTCACTTCGTCCTCCGCTCCGCCACGTGAGCCGCGAGGGCGTTGAGCGAGCGGAAGATCTTCACGTTGTCCTGGTCGTCTTCCTTGAGCTTGAAGCCGTAGCGCTTGGAAACCACCAGGGCGACCTCGAGGATGTCGATGGAATCGAGGCCCAGCCCCTCGCGGTAGAGCGGCGCCGCCGGGTCGATCTCGCTTTCCGTGACCTCGAGGTTGAGCGCCGAGACGATCAGGCCGGCGATCTCGCGAACCAGCGCGGAGTCGACCGCGTGGCCGTTCAGGGGGATGTTTTCGGGGGCGTTGGGCATCGCATCTGCGCGCGTTCCATGACGAAAAATCATAGCATGCGCGGGCGTCATTTCCCCCTGGCCGAAGGCGGCGGATCGCCCCTTCCCATGGCGTAGAACTCGTCGTTGGGACGCATGGCGGCGAAGTTCGCCATGCGGTTGGAAAGCGCGAAGAAGGCGGCGACGGCGGCGATGTCCCAGGCATCTTCCTCGCTCCAGCCGTGCGCTCGCAACGCCTCGAAGTCGCTCTCGTCGATCGCCTCGGCCTCGCGCGAGACCTTCATGGCGAAATCGAGCATCGCCTTCTGCCGCGGGGTGAGGTCGGCCTTGCGGTAGTTGGCCGCGACCTGGTCGGCGATGTGGGGATTCTTCGCGCGGATGCGCAGGATCGCCCCGTGCGCCACCACGCAGTACTGGCATTGGTTCGCCGCCGAGGTGGCGACCACGATCATCTCGCGCTCTGCCTTGGTTAGGCCGCTTTCCTTCTCCATCAGCGCGTCGTGGTAGGCGAAGAAGGCGCGCCACTCCTCGGGGCGGTGGGCGAGGGCGAGGAAAACATTGGGTACGAAACCGGCCTTCTCCTGCACGGCGAGGATGCGGCTGCGAATGTCCTCGGGCAGGTCCTCGAGGTCGGGTACGGGGTAGCGGCTTACGGGTTTCATGGAAGCTCCTCGCGATCCAGCGTGAACACATGCCCCGCGCCCGCGCTCACCCGCGGCCACTTGAAGGGCAGCTTCGGATAGGCGCGCTCGAGGGTCTTGCGATTGTGGCCGATCTCGACCACCAGCCGGCCCTTCGGCTTCAGGTGGTGGCGCGCGCGGGCAAGAATGGCCCGCGTGTGGTCGAGCCCGTCGGCGCCGCTCGCGAGGGCGAGCTTCGGCTCCTTGCGGAACTCCTCCGGCAACCTCTTCATCGACGCGGCCTTCACGTACGGCGGGTTGGAGAGGATGAGGTCGTAGGTTCGGCCCTCGAGCGCGGCGAAGAGGTCCGATTGCAGCAGTCGCACGCGCTCGCCGAGCTGGTAATCGGCGACGTTGCGCTCGGCGACGGCGAGCGCAGCACCCGAGAGATCGACGGCATCTACCTCGGCCGCCGGCCATCTCATGGCTGCCATAATCGCCAGACACCCCGAGCCCGTGCACAAGTCTAGAACTGTTACACCGGGGACAGACCCGCTTTCGCCTAATTTTTGGGCGCCGCCCAAATTTTGAGCGAAAGCGGGTCTGTCCCCGGTGTAACAAAGCAGCTCCGCGATGAAGGAGCGCGGCACGATGACGCGCTCGTCGACGTAGAAGCGGTACGGCCCGAGCCAGGCTTCGTTCAGCAGGTAGGCGGCGGGCTTGCGGGTCGTTATGCGGCGATCGACGAGCACGTCGATCTTCCTCGCGTCGGCGGCGGAAACGGGCTCGTCCAGGGCGGCAACCAGCGCATCCCATGGCCTGGACAACGCGTGCGCGGCGAGCCACATCGCTTCCTGCGTGGCGTCGGTGGTGCCTTGGCCGAAGGCCACGCCCGCGGCATCCAGGCGTTCGGCCCCCGCGGCCACGACTTCCCGCAGGGAACTACGTCGGATCGACGCTCCTGCGGGCTGCGGCGCGCGCCTCATCGAACGGGATCTTCCCGGTGAGGAGCTGCCAGTACATGACCCAGTCGCCCGCGAGGCTCCACGCCGGGTACTTGAACGTGGCGGGGCGGTTCTTCTCGAAGGCGAAGTGGCCGACCCACGCGAAGCCGTAACCCGCGAGCGGAATCGCGAGCAGCAGCCATGGATTTGCCGTCACGACCAGCGCGATCAGCAGGAGGATGACGATCGTGCTGCCGGCGAAGTGCAGCTTGCGGCAAGCGGGATTGCGGTGCTCGGATAGGTAGAAGGGATAGAACTCGCGGAACGTGCCGAAGCGCGCGTCCATCAGAAGCGCGGCTCCCCGTCCAGGATGGGGATCGGCCGGCCGTCGCGTCGCGGCACCGTCGGCCCTACGCGGTCTTCGATGTAGCGGCGCAAGTCGGCGCGCGCGCCCAGCAGGAAGCAGCCCTCGGCGCAGACGAAGACCGGGCCGATCAGCAGCTGCTTCGCGTCGTCGAAAAACGCCGGCTTCACGCCCTCGTACTTGTGGCCCACGAACTGGATCGCCCAGCCGACCACGAAGATGCCCAGCGCCCAGGCGAGCGACCAGCCCACGCCGAGGCGGTGCGTCATCTCGCTCGCGCCGGCGCACATGAGGAAGAGGACGATGCCCATGGCGATGCCGAGCGCGAGGTCGAGCTTGAGGTAATAAAGCGTCGCGGCGATGCATACGACGGCCGCGAGCGTGATGCCGAAGGCGTTGCCGGTGGACCCGCCGGCGAGCGTGACGGTCGCGAGCGCCAGCACGATGGAAAACACGATCATCGGCACGCCCACGAAGTGGGTGGCGATGTTGCGGCGGTCGCGATGGTAGGCCGCGTACTGGGTGAGGTTCTCGGCGATGGACTTCACGCTGTTTCCTCCTGGATTGCGCCGAATTGCAGGTAAGTCATTCTACTGGCCCCCGCCGCGCGCCGCGAAAATGAAAAGGCCCGCGATCGCGGGCCCTCGTTACCCTCTCCCCGGCCTCCCCCAAGGGGAGGGGGAATTCAGCCCAGCCGCTCTTCCGTCGGCTCCTCGATCTTGAAGTCCCCGAACGAGGACGCGCCGGGACGCCCGGCACCGGCGGCCGGCGGCCGGCCCGCGCCCTGGGCGGCCGGCATGATGCCCGAGTTGCCGAGGAGCAGGCCGAGGTTGGTCGCGGAGTCGGCGTTGGCCAGGGCCTCCTCGGTGGAGATCTTGCCGGCGCGCACCAGGCGGAAGAGGTCCTGCTCGAAGGTCTGCGAGCCCGGCGACATGGACTTCTCCATCGCCTCCTTGATCTCGGTGATCTCGCCCTTCTCGATCAGCTCCTGGATGTTGCGCGTGTTGAGCAGCACCTCCACCGCCGGCGTGCGCTTGCCGTCCACGGTCTTGATGAGGCGCTGCGAGATCACCGCCTTGAGCGACACCGAGAGGTCCTGCAGCAGCATCGGGCGCACTTCCAGCGGGAAGAAGCTGATCACGCGGTTCATCGCCTGGTAGGCGTTGTTGGCGTGCAGGGTCGCGAGGCACAGGTGGCCCGAGAGCGCGTAGGTGAGGGCCATGCGCATCGTCTCGAGGTCGCGGATCTCGCCGATGAGGATGATGTCCGGGGCCTGGCGCATGGCGTTGCGCAGCGCATCGTGGAAGCTCTTGGTGTCGTTGCCCACCTCGCGCTGGTTCATGATGCACTTCTTCGCCGTGAACACGTACTCGACCGGATCCTCCATCGTGAGGATGTGGCCGGGTCCCTGCGCGTTGCGGAAGTCGATCATCGAGGCGAGCGTGGTGGACTTGCCCGAGCCGGTGGCGCCCACCACCAGGACCAGGCCGCGCTTCTCCATGATGAGCTGCGCCAGCACCTGCGGCAGCGCGAGGTCCTGCATCTTCGGGATGTCGGCGGTGATGTAGCGGATCACCAGGCTGCAGCTGCCCTTCTGCCAGAAGAGGTTCACGCGGAAGTTGCCCAGCCCCGGCATCGGCTTGGAGAAGTTGAGCTCGAGGTCCTTCTCGAAGGTGGCGATCTGGTGGGGCGTGAGCATCTCGTAGATCACCTTCTTGCACGCTTCCGCATCCATCACTTGCGGGTTTACGGGCATGATCGTGCCGGTGATCTTGATGCTGATCGGCGAGCCTGCCGAGATGAAGAGGTCGGAAGCCTTCTTCTCGGCCATCAGCTGCAGGAGTTTCTCGATGAACATGGTGTGCGTCCTAGGGGACGGACCCTGGTTTACGCCGCTGCTTGGTTCAGGGTCCGTCCCCGGTTCGTGGGTCCCCGTTCCAATCAATCGCCCCTCAGCAATTCGTTGATTCCCGTCTTGGCGCGGGTCTTCGCGTCCACCTGCTTGATGATCACGGCGCAGTAGAGACTATACCGGCCATCACCCCCCGGCAAGTTGCCCGAAACGACTACGGAGCCGGGCGGAATCCGTCCAAAAGTGACCTCCCCCGTCATGCGGTTGTAGATCTTGGTGCTCTGGCCGATGTACACGCCCATGGAGACCACGGAGCCCTCGCCCACGACCACGCCCTCGACGATCTCGCTGCGGGCGCCGATGAAGCAGTTGTCCTCGATGATGGTGGGATTCGCCTGGACGGGCTCCAGGACGCCTCCGATGCCCACGCCGCCGGAAAGGTGCACGTTCTTGCCGATCTGTGCGCATGAACCCACCGTCGCCCAGGTGTCCACCATGGTCCCTTCGTCCACATAAGCCCCGATATTCACGTAGGACGGCATCAGCACCACGTTTTTCGCCACGAAAGCCCCGTGGCGAACGGTCGCGGGCGGCACCACCCGGTAGCCCCCGGCGGCGAAGTCGGCCTGGGAGAAGCGCGCGAATTTCGAGTCCACCTTGTCGAAGTAGTGCGTGAAGCCGCCCTGCATGATCTCGTTGTCGCGCAGGCGAAACGACAGCAGGACTGCCTTCTTCACCCACTGGTGGGTCATCCACTCGCCGCCCTGCTTCTCGGCCACGCGGATCTCGCCGCGGTCGATGGCGTCGAGGGCCGCCTCCACCGCCCTTCGCAATTCGTGGGGAGCGTTGGCGGGGGTGATGTCGGCGCGCTTGTCGAAAGCGGCCTCGATGGCTTGTTGCAGGTCTTTCATGGCTTGGCCGGAAGGTGGTGGACGTTGTAGGCGAGGAGCTCCAAGCCCGAGATCGAGAAGCGGTGCTCGGTGAGGGCGTTGGGAAAATCGCGCGGCAGGCGCTCGCGGGCGTTGGCCGTGAGCAGGATCTCGCCGGGCTGGGCGAGGTCCTCGCCCAGCTTGAAGGAAGTGTTCACGCTGTCGCCGAAGCAGCGGCTGCCCTCGACGAAGAGGAAGCGGCCATGGTCGATGCCGATGCCCACCTCGATGAGCGGCCGGCCGCCGGCATCGCGCTCCCGGGCGAAGGCGCGGTTCATCGCGATGCCGGCATGCACCGCCTGGGGGACGTCGGGGAAGACCGCCATGAGGTTGTCGGCGTGGAATTCCACGAGCGCGCCGTCATGCGCTTCGACCAGCGGCCGGCTCACGAGCTGCATGCGCCGGATGAGGCCCAGGTAGCCCACGATGCCGTCGCGGCGGACCGTGAGGGAGAAGTGGCTCATGTCCAGCGCCAGCACCGCGCGCTCGACGCCGAACTGCTGCCAGATGTCGGCCTCGATGCGGCCGCGCTCGGCCGGATCGGCTGCGTTCAGGCGATCGACCAGCCCGAAGAATCGCTCGATCATCCCCGAGCGGCGGCACTGGCGGGCTGGCGCGAGCGCGCGAAGGCGGCTACGCGCCTTGCCGCCTCCACGGCGTCTTCGACGGTGGAGACGAGCGCCATGCGCACGAAGCCCCGTCCGGGATTCGCCCCGCGCCATTCGCGGCCGACGTAGCTGCCCGGAAGCACGGTCACGTTCGCGGCGGCGAAGAGCTCGCGCGCGAAGGCCGTATCGTCGCCGCCGACATCGACCCAGAAATAGAACGCCGCCTCGGGCATCGCGAGCGGCAGCACGGGATTCACGTGCTCGTAGAAGCTCGCGAACTTCTCGCGGTACAGCCGGCGCGACTCGACCACGTGCGACTCGTCGCTCCAGGCGGCGATCGAGGCCATCTGCACCGTGTTGCTCATCTGCGAGCCGTGGTACATGCGATAGAGGACGAATTTCTCGATGAGCGCCCGGTCGCCCGCGGCGAAGCCCGAGCGCAGGCCGGGGGCGCTCGACCGCTTGGAGAGCGAGCCCATGACGACCAGGCGCGGGTAGCCCGCGCGCCCCAGCTCCTGGGCGGCGCGCAGCGCTCCCAGCGGCGGCGAGGACTCGTCGAAATAGATCTCGCTGTAGCACTCGTCCGAGACGAGCACGAAGCCGTGGCGATCGGAGAGCTCGAAAAGGCGCTTCCATTCGGCAAGCCCCATGACGCGCCCGTTGGGATTGTTGGGCGAGCACGCGTAGACCAGGCGCGTGCGCTCCCAGGTGTCGTCGGGGATCGCGTCCCAGTCGATGCGGTAAGCGTTCTGCGGCGTGAGATCGAGGTAATGCGGCTTTGCCCCGCCCAGCAGCGCCGCGCCCTCGTAGATCTGGTAGCCGGGGTTGGGCAGCATGACGAGCGCGTCCTTCTCGTCGGGATCGAGGACCGCCTGCGCGATGGCGAAGATCGCCTCGCGCGTGCCGAGCACCGGCAGCACTTCGCGGTCCGCGTCGAGCGAGTCGAGCCCGTGGCGACGCTTGAGCCAGCCTGCGATCGCCGCGCGCAGCTCGGGCACGCCCAGCGTCTGCGGATACTTGGACAGGCCCTGGAGGTTTTCGACCAGGGCACGCTTGATGATCTCGGGAGTCGGGTGTTGCGGCTCGCCCACGCCGAGGTTGATGGGGCGAAGCTTCGCAGGCGGCTCCACGCCCGCGAGCAGGACGCGCAGCTTCTCGAAGGGGTAGGGCTTAAGCAGGTCGAGGCGAGGATTCATCGGGAGATTATAGGGGGGTGGACCTTCGGGCTCGCCTCACTCGAGCAGGCCCAGCCGAACCAGCGGCAGTCGCAGCCACCAGCGCCACCCGCGACGCCGGTCGATCTCGGCGTCGAGCGCCTGTACCTGGGCCGCATGCGCGGTGGCGGTGGCGTGCACCAGGGCCTGCTGGGCGGTAAGCGCCGCGTCCTGCAGGGTGATCGCCGCGCGCAACTTCTCGAGCTCGGCCGCGAGGCCGGCCAGCTCGGCCTCGCGTTGCTCGACCAGACGCTGGAGGTCATGGGCGTGGCGGGCGCTTCGCTCGAGCATGCCCATCACCTTCTCGTAATCGCGGTGCACCCAGTCGTCGCGATCCGAAAGCACCGAGAGCGCGGGCGGCACGGCCTCGAGGCTGGCGCGCTCGCGGCTCGCCGCCAGCACGAAGTAAAGCGGCGCCGACAGGCTCGAGGAAGCCGCATCGGGTTGCGCCTCGGACACTTCCACCAGCTGCGCCTGCGGAGGCTGCGCTTTTTCCGGCGCGATGAGCGAGAAGAACGTCGGCCGCTGCCCGTACCAGTCCACGTGGCCGAAGCGCTCGTCCACGAGCTTCGCGAGCTCCTCGCGATAGAGCTCCTTCACGTGGAACTCGTTGGCGAAGCCGCGCTTGTCGCTGTACTCGAGCTTGTTGGGGCACGACAGCAGCAATATCCCGCCCGGGGTGAGGACGCGTGCCAGCTCGTCCAGGAAGCGCTCCTGCTCCTCGATGTGCTCGAGGGTCTCGAAAGACACCGCCAGGTCGATGCTGGCATCCGGCAGCGGCAGGCGCGTGCAGGATGCGCATTCGAAAACGGCATTGCCGAGCTCGCCGTAACTCGCGCGCGCGTGGGCCACCGCGTGTTCGGAAATGTCCACGCCGGTCACGCGCGCGGCGCTGCCGGCCAGGAGCGCGCTGCCGTAGCCCTCGCCGCAAGCAACGTCGAGCACGCGCTTGCCCGCGGCCCAGCGCCGCGCGAAGTGGTAGCGGTGCCAGTGCTCCACCCAGATCTCGCCCTTCGCGCCGGGAACGAAACGCTCGCCGGTGAAGGCAAGCTCCGCGCTCACTTGAGCCATCCCATGCGCCGCAGCACCCGGCCGGCGAAGGGCCGGTACGCCGCGACCCGGGCGGCGAGCCGGTTGCGCCCGACGATGCGGCGCAGGTCGCCGCGCGTGACCATCACCACCGTCTGGCTGCGCGTGTAGCGCTCGGCCATCTCCGAGAGCTCGCGCGGCGAAAGCGTGAGTCGCATGGTGCGCTGGCGCTCGAGGGCATCGGCATAGGCGCGGTCGAGCATCGCCTGCCGGTCGGCCGCGACGTGCGCCTCGGCGGGGACACGATACTTGGAGGTGGTGCGCGGCACGAGGACGAAGTCCTCGTCCAGCGTGTACCGCGTCCAGAGGTTCCAGTCCTCGAGCTGGTCCATGTCCTCGGCGAAGCCGCCGTGGCGCGCGTACAGCCGCCGGTGGAAGAGGACCGCCTGGATGGGAAGGTAATTGTGGTGCCACAACGCCAGCCGGTCGAAGCGCTGGTGGTGGCGCGTGGCGTGCATCACTTCCTCGTATCGGGCCTGGTCGCGATCGAGGATGCGCACCTGCGTCTCCCACGCCAGCGCGTAGGCCCCCGCGACCGGCTCGCGCATGACCGCGTCGACGAGCGTTTCCACATGGTCGGCGAAGAGCACGTCGTCGTCGTCCAGGAAGTTGAGCCATTCGCCGCGGGCGTGCGCAAGCGCCACGTTGCCCGCGCGCGCGCGGCCCACGGGGGACCCGGTGGCGAGGTAGCGCACGCGCAGGCGATCGCCGAAGGACTCGACCACTTCGCGCGAGCGCTCGGGCCCATCCTCCACCACGACCACCTCGATCTCGGGATACGTCTGGTTGGCGCACGATTGCAGCGCCTGGCGCAGCCAGGCCGGCCGCGCCACCGTGCGCACCAGGATGGAGACCAGCGGGCGCCGGGCGCGCCGCTCGCGCGCCGGCGCGAAGGCTACGAACGCGCCCTCGCGGCGAAGCTCGTAATCCCACGCCGAGAATACCGGCGCGAAGCCACTCGTCGCCGGGACGCGGGTGCGCGCGAAGTAGGGCCACTGCCGCAAGAAGCGCACGCCGGCCCTGACGAGGCCCAGGCGCCGTCCCGGAAAGCTCTGCGGCGCGCCGATCTCGCCGGCGAGCATCGCAAGGCCTTCGAGCGTGCGCCACGGGCCGCCGAAGCGCGCGCGCAGGCAGAGATTGGTCGCCACGCCGCCCAGGACCTGCAGGGGCTTCACCTCGCCCGCCTCGCGATAGGTGCGATGCACGACCGCGCAGCGCGGCTGGTAGAGCAGGCGATATCCCCGGGCGCGCAGCCGCCACGACAGATCCACATCCTCGCCATACATGAAGATGCGCTCCTCGAAGCCGCCGACCGCCTCGAAGGCATCGCGGCGGAACATCGACGCCGCGCCGCTCACCCAGGGCGTCTCCAATGTGACCGGGTCGTAACTCTTGGGGTGCTCGTAGGGAACCTGCCGCATTTCCCATGCGGCCACGTCCTCGGCGCTTCCCGCGGCCGCGCCGATGAGGCCGCGCAGGGCGCCCGGCTCGAGCACGCAATCCTGGTTCAGCACCAGCAGCCACGGCGAGCGGCCGCGGGCCGCGTTGGCGTTGTGGCCACGGCCGAAGCCCACGTTGGTTCCCGAGCGCTCCACGCGCACGGTGTGGAAGGCCGCATGCGAATGCGCGAGCGTGGCGATGTGCTCGCGCGCCTGCGGATCGGGACTGTTGTCCTCGATATGGACGTGCAGCCCGGTGGGTTCGCCGAGCGGCCCGGCAAGGCTCGCGAAGAGCTGCTGCAGCAGCGCGAGGTCCGGCGCGTAGGTGACGATGCTTACGTCAACCGCGCGCATTCAGGATCCTCTTGAGCAGGTGCGAGCGGATCACGCGCGGCAGCAGATCGAGGGCCGCCTTGTGCACCTCGAGCTTCGCGTTTTCCTCGCCGAGGCGACGGCGTTGCGCCACTTCCTCGGCGAGCTGCGATTGCACCTGCGCCACATCGGCCTCGAGCTTGGCGATCCATTCGCGCGCTTCCGCCCCGAAGCGCGCCGCCGCCGCGCGCTCCTGCGCGAGCCCCGCGCGCAGCTGCGCGAGCTCGTCGGCCACGCGCGCCAGCTCCTGCCGGAAGAGCCCGCCGTCGAGGTTGCGCGCGAGCAGCTCCTGCGCGGGCGCGGAAGCCGGATCGATGTCGCCGCCCGCAGGCAAGCCGAAGCGCTCGTAGAGCGCGTCGAGCGAGCGCGTCATGTGCGAAAGGTCGGGAACGCGGTCGGCATCGGGCGCCATCAGTTGCGATTTTACCCGCGCCAACTCGGCTTCCGAGCCCAGCTTCTCGCGCAGCGCCGCGGCCACCTCGCGTGCGCCGAAGCCGCTCGGCAACAACCAGCCGCCCCCGTGCCGCCGCACGCGCTCGCCGAGCGCGCCCTCGGGCGGCACCAACGCCGGCAGCCCGGCCTCCCACACGTCGGACAAGGCGTAGCTGAAGCTCTCGGGCGCCTGGTTGGGGAAAAGCGCGAGGCTCGCCCCGTACGCGCGCGCCAGGGCCGCGACCTCTTCGTCGTCGTAGGCGCCGTGGATGAAGAGATTTCCGCCGCGCCAGCCGGGATCGACCTGCGCATCGAGGTATCCCACGATCACGATGGCGATGCCGCTGCCGCTGCCGGCGAGCCGCTGCGCCGCCTCCTCGATCACGCGAGCGCCCTTGTGGGGACCGATCGAGCCCAGCACCAGCGCCACCTGCGATGCCCTGCGTTCCCGGAATTCGGCGCGCGCTTCGCGGGACGCAACCTGATTCACGCGCCCCGCCGAGCCGTTCGCGATTACCTGCACCGGCTGCCCGGGCAGATGGCGCCTCGCGAGCCCGGCCAGGTAATCGGAAGGCGCGATGCGCGCCGCGGCGCTCGCGAGGAAATCCGCGGTTTGAGCGAGCCATTTCGCTTCCGGCTCGCAGGGGGCGCCCGGCACGAGGCCATCGGCGCGCAGGAACAAGACGTCGTGCAGCGTCGCCAGCAATGGAAGCGACAGGCTGGCCGCGGCCCACGCCGCGCGTTCACGCGGTCCCGTAGCCACGGAATGCGCGTGCACGATTCCCACGCCTTGCCCGCGCAGCCATCCCGCGAGCCGCTCGCGCGTTGCCGCCGGATCCAGGACGTAATGGCGCCGCTCGGCCGGGATCTCGATCACCTCCGCGGCGTCGGCGACATGCCACACGAGGTGTCGCCGCGGCACGTGGCGGGCGATGTCGCGGATGTGACGATCGACGCCGCCGCCGGGAAACGAGGTGACGTGCAGCACGCCGCACGCCGGATGGGGAATCGCGGCCATTAGAATGGCGCCTAGATTACGCGCTCCATGCCATTTCCCTCCGCCCCCGCGTGGGCACTACTCGCCGGCGCGGCCCTCTGGGGCGTGGTCTGGTATCCCTACCGCCTGCTCGCCCACGCGGGCATCGACGGCATCTGGTCGACGTTGCTCACCTACGGCCTCACGCTGGTGGCCGGCGTCGCCTGCTTCCCGCGGCACGCCGCGTCGCTTCGCCGCATGCCGCCGCTTGCGATCGTCATGGGGCTGGCCATCGGCTGGAGCAACCTCGCCTACGTGATCGGGGTGCTCGAGGGCGAGGTGATGCGCGTGCTGCTGCTCTTCTACCTCGCGCCGCTGTGGACGGTGCCGCTCGCCTGGATGCTGCTGCGCGAGGCGCCCGACCGCACCGGGCTCGCCGTCATGGCGCTCGCGTTCGCCGGTGCCGTCACCATGCTCTGGCGACCGGAGCTGGGCGCGCCCTGGCCGGGCTCGCGCGCGGAATGGCTGGGCGTGGCCGCCGGGCTGCTCTTCGCCCTGGGCAACGTCCTCGTGCGGCGGCTGCAGGACATGAGCGATCCGGCCAAGTCGATAGCGATCTGGGCGGGGGTGACCATCGCCGCCTGCGTGCACTTGCCGCAGAGCCCGCTCGATGCCTCGCGCGCCCCGGCGCTCGCGCTCGAGCAATGGGCGCTGCTGGCGGGCATCGTGGCGGCGCTCCTCGCCATGGGGCTCGCGCTGCAGTACGGCCTGTCGCGCCTGCCGGCGAACCGCGCGATCGTGATCCTCCTCTCGGAGCTGGTGGTCGCGGCCTTCGCGGCCTACTGGCTGGCCGGCGAGACGCTGCGGTCGCAGGACTGGATCGGCGGCGGCCTCATCGTGTCGGCTTCCCTGGCGAGTGGCTGGGTAGGTCGAGGTCGATCCGGGGCAGGGGCTTCCAGCCGGGCTTCCGGTGCTCGGCCACCACTGTCGTGAAGATGCCGCCGCGCACGTAGAAACGGGCCGTGAGCCTCATGAAGCGCGGCGCGATGGCGGCCACGAGGTCGTCGAGGATCTCGTTGGTCACGGCCTCGTGGAACTTGCCCTGGTCGCGAAACGACCAGATGTAGAGCTTGAGGCTCTTCAGCTCCACGCAGGCGCGGTCGGCGATGTAGTCGAGGTGGAGGGTGGCAAAGTCGGGCTGCCCGGTCTTGGGGCAAAGGCACGTGAACTCGGGAATCTCCATGTGGATCGCGAAATCGCGCTCCGGCCGCGGATTGGGGAAGGTCTCCAGGGCCTTCGAGGCACGTTTCGTCCTGCTTGAAGAAGCCATTGGGCAGCCCGCATCGTTCTAGTAAAATTGCATTCTACTGAAGGTGCGGCCCTGGACCGCGCCTAAAAAACAATGACTTACACAGCGCCCCGCCGTTCGGGGCGTTGCTGCATCTAGCGAGCCCCCCTTGAGACTCACCTCCGTCAAGCTGTCCGGCTTCAAGTCCTTCGTCGAACCCACCTCCATCGCCGTGCCAGGACAGCTGGTGGGGGTCGTCGGCCCCAACGGCTGCGGCAAGTCGAACGTGATCGACGCGGTGCGCTGGGTGCTGGGCGAATCGTCGGCCAAGCAGCTGCGCGGCGAGCACATGCACGACGTGATCTTCAACGGCTCCACGGATCGCAAGCCGGTGAGCCGCGCCTCGGTCGAGCTGGTCTTCGACAACTCGCTGGGGCGCATCGGCGGCGCCTGGTCGGGATACTCCGAGATCAGCGTGAAGCGCGTGCTCACGCGCGAGGGCGATTCGAGCTACTACCTGAACGGCCAGCACGTGCGCCGCCGCGACGTGCAGGACATCTTCCTCGGCACCGGCCTCGGTCCCCGGGCGTACTCGATCATCGAGCAGGGCATGATCTCGCGCGTCATCACGTCCAAGCCCGAGGAGCTGCGCGTCTTCCTCGAGGAGGCCGCGGGCGTCTCCAAGTACCGCGAGCGCCGGCGCGAGACCGAGCTCAGGCTCGAGGACACCCGCGAGAACCTCTCGCGCGTGGCCGACATCCAGTCGGAGCTCACGACGCAGCTGGAGCACCTCTCGCAGCAGGCGGAGGTGGCGGCGAAGTACACGGAGCTGCAGGCGCAGCTGGCACTCAACCACAACCTGCTCGCCTTCACGCGCCTGCGCGAGGCCGAGCAGGCGAAGAACCGCTACGCCAACGAGGTGCAGAAGGCGGGGGTGGCGCTCGAGGCCGAGATGGCCAAGCTGCGCGAGTCGGAGCGAGCGCTGGAGGAGCTGCGCGGCAAGCACTACGAAAGCACCGACCATTTGCAGGAGCTGCAGGGCGCGCTCTACGCCGCCAATGCCGACGTGCTCTCGCTCGAGCAGGAGATCAACTTCCTCGCCGAGAACCGCCGGCGCATGGGCGCGCAGCTCGAGGCGATCTCGCGCGAGGCGGTCGAAGTCGAGCGGCGCATCGCCGAAGCGCAGGCCGAGCGCGATCGCTGGCAGGCCGAGATCGAGACGGCCGCCCAGGCCATCGCCGAGCGCGAGGAAGAGCTTGCGCGCACGCGCGAGGCGATGCCGGCTGCCGAAGCCGCCGCGGAAGAGGCGACCGCCCGGGTGCGAGCCATCGAGACCGAGATGAACGCCGCCGAGCAGGCGCAGGGCGTGCACGAGACCCGCGAGTCCCATGCCCTCAAGCTCCTGTCGCAGATCGAGGCGCGCAAGAACCGCCTCAAGCAGGAGAACATGGCGCTCGTCTTTCCCGAGCCTGAAAAACTCGAGGCCCTGCAGGCGCGCCGCGAGGAAACGGCGGCCCGCGTGGCGAGCCTCGAGGAGGAGCAGCGCGAGGCCGAGGCACGGCTTCCCGCGCTGGAAGAGCAACGCCGCGTTGCCGGCGAGCGACTTCAGGAAGCCACGCGCCAGCTGGCCGGGCTGGAAGCGTCGCTCAAGGCGCTGCAGGCGCAGCAGGAGCGCCTCGATACCGATTCGAAGCTGAAGGACTGGGTCCAGGGCCACGGCCTGGAGCGCGCCGAGCGGCTGTGGCAGGCGATCCATGTCGAGGCCGGATGGGACGATGCCGTCGAAGCCGCGCTCGGCGTTCGCCTCAACGCCGCCAGGCTCTCCGACGAGGGCGAGCTGCCCGCGCTGCTGCGCGATGCGCCCCCGGGCAACTTCGCGGTCTTCGTCGAGCGCGGCGCCCCGGAAGCCGCGGCGCCCGCATCGCACCTCACGCCGCTTTCCTCGGTGGTCTCGAGTGGGCGAAGCGGCGTGATCGCCTACCTGCGCGATGCGCTGGCCAACGTCTTCGTCCTGCCGGAGGGTGAGGATGGCCTGGCGCTCGCGCGAATCCTCCCCCCGGGCGGCATGCTGGTGACCAAGGCGGGGCATCTCTACACCCGCCAGGGCGTGGTCTTCCACGGCCCGCAATCGGAGCTGCACGGCGTGCTCCAGCGCCAACGCGAGATCGAGGGTTTGCATGAACGCATCCCGGCGCGCTCGCGCGAGCGCTCCGAGGGCGAGGCCGGCGTGCGCGCGCTCGAGCAACAGTCCCGGGCGGCCCAGGAGCGCGCCCGCGCGCTGCGCGACGAGCTGGGTCGCGCCCGCCAGGAGAGCCATGCGCTCGAAGTCGAATACCTCAAGCTCAGCCAGAGCTCGGAGCAGGCCGAGCGCCGCCGCGAGGCGATCCGAGCCGAGCTGGCGAGCCTCGACGAGGAGGAGCAGCGCGAGCGCCTGGAGATGTCCGAGGCGCAGCACGAGCTGCAGGCGGGCTCGCAGAACATCGAGGAGATCGTGCAGCGCCTGCAGGAGCAGGAAGCGCGCGCGAAGGCGGCCCGCCAGGCGCTCGACGCGGCACGCGTCGCCGCGGCAACGGCAGAACGCGCGCTGTCCGAGGCGCGCTTCCACGAGCGCAGTTGCCACGAGAAGGTCGAATCGGCCGCACGCATGGCGGTGTCGCTGGGCGAGCGCCTCGCGGCCCTCGCCACCAATCGCGAGAGCGTGGACGCGGAGCTTTCCCAGCTCGAGGAGGGCCAGGTGCGCGAGAAGCTGCAGGCGGCCCTCACGCTCAAGTCCGAACGCGAGCGCGTGCTCGCCGAGGCGCGCCGCGGCCTCGAGCACATCACCGAGCAGCTGCGGGGCATCGAGGAGGGCCGCATGGCGGTCGAGCAGGGCCTCGAGCCGCTGCGCGAGCGGATCACGGAGCTGCGCGTGAAGGAGCAGGAGGCTTCCACCCACGCCGAGCAGTACGCCCAGCAGCTTCAGGAAGCGGGCGTCACGCGCGAGGAAATGGCCGAGCAGATCGAGCGGCGCATCGGCTCGAAGGGCATGCAGGCCGAGATCCAGCGCCTCACCGAGGAGATCGCGGCGCTGGGCGCAGTGAACCTGGCCGCCCTCTCCGAGCTGGGCACCGCGCGCGAGCGCAAGGAGTTCCTCGACCGGCAGGCGACCGACCTCACGCAGGCGGTGGAGACGCTGGAAGCGGCCATCAAGCGCATCGATCGCGAGACGCGCGACCTGCTGCAAGGCACCTTCGAGACCGTCAACAGGAACTTCCAGGAGATGTTCCCGGCGCTCTTCGGCGGCGGCCAGGCCTCGCTCAAGCTCACCGGCGAGGAGATATTGGACGCGGGCCTGCAGGTGTTCGCGCAGCCGCCGGGGAAGAAGAACCAGTCGATCCAGCTGCTCTCTGGCGGCGAGAAGGCGCTCACGGCGATCTCGCTCGTGTTCTCGCTCTTCAAGTTGAACCCCGCCCCCTTCTGCCTGCTGGACGAGGTGGATGCGCCCCTGGACGACCCGAACACCGAGCGCTTCTGCCAGCTGGTGCGTCAGATGTCGGCGCAGACGCAGTTCCTCTTCATCACCCACAACAAGATCACCATGGAGCTCGCGAGCCAGCTCGTGGGCGTGACCATGCCCGAGCCGGGCGTCTCCCGGATCGTGGAGGTGGATATCGAGGCCGCGATGGAGCTCGCGAGAAAGCAGGCGGCTTAGTGGCTCGCGGAGGCGCACCGCGAGCCTTGAGGATATGCATTGCCGTTTCATCCGTGTTCCAGATGCTTTAATGCCCGCGTGACTCGATGACCGACCTCCACATCGCCCTCATCGCCCTCGGCGCGGTTTTCGTCCTCGCGGTGATCGGCTTCAACGCCTGGCAGGAGCGCAAGGCGAAGGGCCGTGCCGAGAAGGCCTTCGGCGCCGCGCGTGGCGACGCGCTCTTCGAGCCGGCCAAGCCGGTGGAGCGGCGCGAGCCCACGATCGGCGCGATGCCGCCCGTGGCGCCGGTCGCCCCCGCGGCCGAGCCGCGGCCGGCGCCCGAGCCGCGGCCGGCGCCCGAGCCGCAGGCCGAGGAGCTGGAGGCGCCGAGCGGCCCCGCGGCCGAGATCTCGAGCCGCATCGACACCGTCGCGGTCATCCTCGCCGACGACCCGATCATGAAGGAGCAGCTGGACCCGCTCGCGGCCACGTTGCGCGCGCATTCCACGCCGGTGCACATCGAGGGCATCGTCGAGGAGCAGTGGCAGCCGGTCGAGTCGTCCGCGCGCGGCAGCTGGCGCGAGCTGCGCGTGGGCCTGCAGCTCGCGAGCCGCGCCGGCCCGTTGGGGGAAGAGGAGATCGAGCGCTTCAACGCCGCCATCGCCGACTTCGCCGCCAGCGTGAGCGCCGTCTCGCAGCGCGAGGCCCCGGCCACCGCGGCGGCGCGGGCGCGGGACCTCGACCGCTTCTGCGCCGATGCCGACATCGAGGTGGCGGTGAACGTCATCGGGCAGTTCGGCGCCACTTTCGCCGCCACGCGCGTGAAGCAGCTCGCGCTCGAGCACGGCATGTCGGAGACCGCCTCGGGCGCGCTGGTGAGCTTCGCCCGCGACGGCAGCGCCGAGTTCGTCGTGCGCCGCCTCGAGGATCCCGCCTCCAAGTCGCCGTCGGCCACCTACTATTCCGGCATCACCTTCGCGCTCGACCTGCCCAACGTGAGCGATCCGGCCGGCACGCTCGACGACATGATCGGCGTGGCGCAGGCCTTCGCCGGGCAGCTCGCCGGCCAGCTCGTGGACGACAACCGCCGCCCCCTCACCGAGGCGGGCATCGCCTCCATCCGCCGCTCGCTCGAGAAGATCGTCCAGGACATGGAAGCCCACGGCGTGCCCGCCGGCAGTCCCCTCGCGCGGCGGCTCTTCTCGTAATGCGGCCGGGTTGCTCTCCGCGGCCGGGCGGCAGTGGGCGGGAAAAGTAACCTAAGCCCGTCGCAGGCGCGCATCGCGGGGCTGCGACGCGAGATCGAGCGGCACAACCGGCTCTACCACGAGGCGGTGCCGGAAATTTCCGATGCCGAGTACGACGCGCTCTTCCGCGAGCTGATCGCGCTCGAGGAATCGCATCCCGAGCTGCGCGCTCCCGATTCCCCCACCCAGCGCGTGGGCGCCGCCCCGAGCGAACGCTTCGCGCACGTGACGCACCGCGTGCCGATGCTGTCGCTCGCGAACGCCTTCGAGGAGGCCGACGTCACCGCCTTCGATCGGCGCGTACGCGAGGCGCTCGAGACCGGCGAGGTCGAGTACTCGTGCGAGCTGAAGTTCGACGGGCTCGCGGTGACGCTTGCGTATGAAGACGGCATCTTCGCGCAGGGCGCCACCCGCGGGGACGGCGCGGTGGGCGAGGACGTCACGGCCAACCTGCGCACCATCCGCACGCTTCCCCTGCGCCTGGAGCTCGCCAGGCCGCCCCGCCTGCTCGAGGTGCGTGGCGAGGTGCTCATGTTCCGGCGCGATTTCGAGGCGATCAACCGGCGCGCGGCCGAGGCGGGCGAGAAGACCTTCGTGAACCCGCGCAACGCGGCCACCGGCGGCCTGCGCCAGCTCGACCCGCGCCTCACCGCGCAACGGCGCCTGTCCTTCTTCGCCTACGGCGTGGGCGCGATGGAGGGATACACGCTGCCACCCACGCACGCCCGGTTGCTCGATGCGCTCGCGGCCATGGGCTTCCCGGTCGAAAAACATCGCCGCGTGGTGAAGGGCGCGTCGGGATTGCTCGACTTCTACGCGGACACGGGCAAGCTCAGGCCCACGCTCGCCTACGACATTGACGGCGTCGTCTACAAGGTGAACCGCTATGCCGAACAGGAGCGGCTGGGCTTCGTCTCGCGCGCGCCGCGATGGGCCGTGGCGCACAAGTTCCCCGCCGAGGAGGCGACCACCGAGCTGGAGAACATCGAGATCCAGGTCGGTCGCACCGGGGCGCTTACGCCGGTTGCACGGCTCAAGCCCGTGTTCGTCGGCGGCACCACGATCGTGAACGCCACGCTGCACAACGAAGACGAGATCCGCCGCAAGGACATCTGGAAGCGCGACAGCGTGGTCGTGCGGCGGGCCGGGGACGTGATTCCCGAAGTCGCGCGCGTGGCGACCCCGGGCCCGCGCGAGCCGGGCGATCGTTTCGAGATGCCTGCCGCCTGCCCTCGCTGCGGCTCGGCCGTGGTGCGCTCGGCCGACGAGGCGGTGGCGCGCTGTTCCGGAGGGCTGGTGTGCCCCGCGCAGCGCAAGCAGGCGTTGCTGCATTTTGCATCGCGCCGGGCGATGGACATCGAGGGCCTGGGCGACAAGCTGGTCGAGCAACTCGTCGATGGCGGCCTCGTGCGTACCCCGGCGGACCTCTACAGGCTGGGCGTGGGCCACCTGGCTGCGCTCGAGCGCATGGCCGAGAAGTCCGCGGCCAACGTCTGCGCCGCCATCGGCAAGAGCAAGGAGACGACACTCGCGCGCTTCATCTACGCGCTGGGCATCCGCAACGTGGGCGAAGTCACCGCCCGCGACCTCGCGCGACATTTCGGCAGCCTCGACGCCCTCATGGACGCCGGCGTGGCGCAGCTGCAGGAAGCCCCCGACGTGGGACCGGTGGTCGCGGAATCCATCGCGGCCTTCTTCCGCGAGCCGCACAACCGCGAGGGCGTCGAGCAATTGCGCGCGGCCGGAGTGCGATGGGAGGAGGGCGCGCCCGCGGGTCGCGACACCGCCGGACCGCTGGCGGGTAAAATCGTGGTCCTCACCGGCACGCTCGCCACGATGAGCCGCGACGAGGCCAAGGAGCGCATCGAGGCGGCCGGCGGCAAGGTCACCGGCTCGGTGTCGAGGAAGACCGATTACGTCGTCGCCGGCGCGGACGCCGGCTCGAAGCTCGACAAGGCGAAGGAACTCGGCGTCGCGGTGCTGGACGAAAACGGGTTGCTGGAGCTGTTGAAGTGACCCCCACCCCGGCCCTCTCCCCGCGGAGAGGTGGAAAAGGACGATGAAGAAAATCACCAAGGCGGTCTTCCCCGTCGCGGGCCTCGGCACGCGTTTCCTGCCTGCGACCAAGGCATCCCCCAAGGAGATGCTGCCCATCGTCGACAAGCCGCTCATCCAGTACGCGGTGGAGGAGGCGGTGGCCGCGGGCATCACCGACCTCATCTTCATCACCGGCCGCAGCAAGCGCGCGATCGAGGACCACTTCGACAAGGCCTACGAGCTGGAGGCCGAGCTGCAGGCGCACGGCAAGAACAAGCTGCTGAAGGAAGTGCGCGGACTGCTTCCGGCCGGCGTCACCTGCGCCTATGTGCGCCAGGCCGAGGCGCTCGGCCTCGGGCATGCGGTGATGTGCGCGCGCCACCTCGTGGGCGACGAGCCCTTCGCGATCATCCTGGCCGATGACTTGATCGATGCGCCGGTGCCCGCCCTCAAGCAGATGGTGCAGGCCCACGGCAAGCATGGCGGCAGCGTGATCGCGGTCCAGGACGTGCCCCGGCAGGACACCTCCTCGTACGGCATCGTCTCGGGCGACAAGGTGGCGCCCGGCATCTCCAAGCTGCACGGGATCGTCGAGAAGCCCAAGCCCGAGGATGCCCCCTCGACCCTCGCCGTGGTCGGGCGCTACATCCTGTCGCCGCGGATCTTCCACTTCCTCGAGAACCTGCGCCGCGGCGCGGGCGGCGAGATCCAGCTCACCGATGCGATCGGGCGGCTGCTGCGCGACGAGAGCGTCTTCGGCTACGAGTTCAGCGGCCGCCGCTACGATTGCGGCACCAAGCTGGGCTACCTCGAGGCGACCGTGGATTACGGCTTGAAGCACCCGGAGCTGGGCGCGGATTTCGGCAAGTACCTGGCCGCCACCCGGGAGCGCCTGGGGAAAGCGGAGTGAATCGCCAGCAGGAGGCGCGGCGCCTGCTCGACGAAGCCGACGTGGTCTGCGACGCGCAGTGCTGCCGGCGCGAGGTGGCGCGCATGGCGAGCGAGATCACCGCGGTCCTGCAGCACGAGTTTCCGGTAGTGCTGTCGGTCATGGGCGGGGCGGCCGTGTTCACGGGGCAGCTGCTGCCGCAGCTCGCATTCCCGCTCGAATTCGGCGCGATCGAGGTCACGCGCTACAACAACGACATCCAGGGACGCGACATCAGCTGGCGCCTCGCCCCGCGCGACAACGTGCGCGAGCGCACCGTGCTGGTGGTGGACGACATCCTCGACGAGGGCATCACCCTCGCCGCCATCCGCAAGAAGCTGCTGGAGATGGGCGCGCGCAGGTTCATGAGCGCCGTCTTCGCCGACAAGGACCTCGGGCGCGACAAGCCGGTGAAGGCCGACTTCGTGGGCATCACCGTGCCCAACCGCTATGTCTTCGGCTTCGGCATGGACGCCTACGGCCTCTGGCGCAACCTTCCCGCCGTCTACGCCCTCAAGGGCTAGGCATCCCCTCGTCCCTCATCCCTCATCTCCGTCCCTTTCATGATCGCCGTCATCGGAGGCTCCGGCCTCACCCAGCTCGCCAACCTGCACATCACGCGCCGCCAGATCGTGCGCACGCCCTATGGCGAGCCGTCGGGGCCGATGACCTTCGGGCGCATCGGCGATGTCGAGGCGGTTTTCCTGGCGCGCCACGGATACGGCCACACGCTCGCGCCGCACGAGATCAACTACCGCGCCAACCTGTGGGCCCTGCACAACGTGGGCGTGACGCGCGTGGTCGCGGTGGCGACCGTGGGCGGCATCGGGCCGGACCTGGGGGCGGGCTCGATCGTGCTGCCCGACCAGATCATCGACTACACCTGGGGCCGCCCGTCCACGTTCTTCGAGGGGGCGGCGCAGCCTGTGACGCACATCGACTTCACCCATCCCTTCGACGAGGACACGCGCCGGATGCTGGCGATGTCCGCGAGCGACGCCGGCGTGCCGCTGCTGCTGGGCGGCACCTACGCCGCGGTGCAGGGACCGCGCCTGGAGACCAAGGCCGAGATCGACCGCCTGGAGCGCGACGGCGCCACGATGGTCGGCATGACGCTCATGCCCGAAGCGGCGCTCGCGAGGGAGTTGAAGCTTCCCTACGGAGCCCTCACAGTAGTGGTGAACCCCGCGGCGGGGCGTGGCGCCAGCGCGCGCAGCGTCTCGGTGCAGGAGATCGGCCGCGTCATCGAGGAGACCATGTCGAAAGTCCGTTTGATCGTCGCGAAAGTGGTGGAGCGCCATGACGGTGCGTGAGGTATTGCGGATGGGCCACCCGGTGCTGCGCGAGCGCGCGAAGCCGGTGGAGAACCTGGGCACGCCGGAGCTGAAGGCGCTGGTCGACGACATGAAGGAGACCATGGCGGCGAAGAACGGCGCCGGCTTGGCCGCGCCGCAGATCGGGGTAGGCCAGCGCGTCGTCATCTTCGGCGTCGGCAAGAACCCGCGTTATCCCGATGCCGAGGAGGTCCCCTTCACGGTCCTGGTGAACCCGAAGATCACGATGCTCACGCGCGAGGTCGAGGAGGACTGGGAGGGCTGCCTGTCGGTTCCGGGCATGCGCGGCGTGGTGCCGCGCTACACGAAGCTGCGCTACACCGGCTTCGACGAGGAGGGCAATCCCATCGACCGTGTCGCGGAAGGTTTCCACGCGCGGGTGGTCCAGCACGAGTGCGACCACCTCGACGGCATCCTGTACCCGCAGCGCATGACCGACCTTTCGCGCTTCGGCTTCATCGAGGAGCTCTTTCCCGGCGAGGAGGTGACTGATGACTGAGATCAACGGCGCGACGGGCCGGCCCGTGGACACCCGCGTCGCGCACATCCTCTACCTGCTGCATGGGCTGGCTCCGTTCACGTTCTGGCTGCTCGCCGTGGCGGCGATCGTGGTGGGCATCATGAACCGCGACAGCGTGCGCGGCTCCTACGTGGAGAGCCATTATTCGTGGCTCTCGCGCACCTTCTGGTGGGGCCTGCTGTGGATCGTGATCGCCGGGATCATCACGTTCGTCCTCGTGGTCACGGTGATCGGCCTCATCGTCGCGTGGATTCCCTACACGCTCCTCTTCCTCTGGTACCTCTATCGCGTGATCCGTGGCTGGCTGCTGTTGAACGATGGCAAGCCCGCGCCGCTGTAGCGCCTGGCTCGCGGTAACGCTCCTGCTCGCCGCCTGCGGCGGGAAGGAGGTCCCGGCGCCGGCCGGCCCGGCAGCCGACCCCGGCATCGTGGTGACCTTCGGCCACGCCGGCCCGCTCACCGGCTCGATCGCGCACCAGGGCAAGGACGACGAGAACGGCGTGGCCCTGGCACTCGAGCAGGCCAACGCCCGCAAGCTCGTGATCGGCGGCAAGCGGGTCACCTTCCGGATGCTGAGCGAGGACGACCAGGGCGATCCCAAGGTGGGCACCCTGGTCGCGCAGCGCTTCGTCGACGCGAAGGTGAGCGCCGTCATCGGGCACCTGAATTCCGGCGTGACCATTCCCGCCTCGGAGATCTACCACCGCGCCGGCATTCCGGTGATCTCGGGCTCCGCGACCAACCCGATGCTCACGGAGCGCGGGCTGAGCGGCGTTTTCCGCACCGTGGGGCGCGACGACCAGCAGGGCCCCGCGATCGCCGCCTACATCGCGGGTGAATTGAAGGGCAAGCGCGTCGCCATCGTGGACGACAAGACCGCGTACGGCGAGGGGCTCGCCGGGGAAGTCGAGCGCGCGCTTCGCGCTGCCCGGGTCGTCCTGGTCGGCCGCGAGCGCACCACCGACAAGGAAAGCGATTTCAAGGCGATCCTCACGCGCATCAAGAACAAGAACGCCGACGTCGTTTTCCACGGCGGGATGGACGCGACCGGCGGGCTGATGGTGAAGCAGGCGCGGGAGCTGGGGCTCAAGGCGCAGTTCGCCTTCGGGGATGGCGCCTGCACCGACGAGATGGCGCAGCTCGCGGGCCCCGCGGGAGAAGGGCTCGCATGCTCGCAGGCGGGCCTTCCCGCCACGGCCGCGAGCGCGGACTTCCTGCAGGCGTTCGCGGCGAAGTACGGCCCCACCAAGCTTTACGCGCCGTATTTCTACGACGCCGCCAACGTCGTGATCGAGGCCATGCGGCGTGCCGATTCGACGGACCCTGCGAAATTCGTCCCCGAGATGTACAAGGTGTCGATGAGCGGTGCCACCGGCCGGATCGAGTTCGACGCCAAGGGCGATCGCAAGGACGCCGAGATGACCATCTTCCGCATGCGCGCAGGCCAGATCGTGCCGGTCGCCGTGTACCGCGGCAACGTGATCGTGCCGCTCCAGCGCTGATGCGCGGCCCCGCCGCGCTCGTCGTGGCGCTGGTGGCCGCACTGCCGGCGGCGGCGCAGACGGTCGATCCGGTCGATCCGTCGCGCATGGCGGTGACGCAGTACCGCATCGACGGCTGGCAATCCGAGCACGGGCTGCCGCTCAATACCGTGCAATCGATGTACCAGACCCGCGATGGGTACCTGTGGGTGGGAACCGGCGGCGGCCTCACCCGCTTCGACGGCATCCGCTTCGCCACCTTCGAGGGCTCGTCGGTTCCCGAGCTCGCCTCGCGGCCCATCTTCGGCTTCCTCGAGGACCGCGAAGGCTATTTGTGGATCGGCCACAGCCGCGGCGCCACGCGTTATCGAGATGGCCGCTTCGAGCGCGTGGTCGGCAACGACGCCATGGAAGGGCGGCGGGTGTGGGCCTTCGCCCAGGCGCCCGACGGCGCGGTCTGGGCCGCGACCGAGAACGGGCTGCTGCGCTGGCAGCAGGGTGCCTTCCGGATGTTCAAGGAAGCCGACGGCCTTCCTACCCGAAGGCTGCGCACGCTCGACTTCGATCGGGATGGAACCCTCTGGATCGGCACTACCGGCGCGGGACTCGTCGCGTACACGGGCGGCAAGTTCACCGCCTTCCACCCGGGCAACGGTTTTCCGCACCTGGAGGTGCGGCACGTGCTCTCCGATCCCGAGGGCGGCATCTGGGTGGCGACCGCGGGAGGCGGCCTGGTCCGCTTCCGTGACGGCAAGGCGCGGGTGTTCGGCATCGCGGAGGGACTGCCCACGGACCAGCTCACCTACCTCGCCCGCGACAAGGCCGGTGCGCTCTGGATCGGCACCTGGGGCGCGGGGGTCACCCGAATGCGCGATGGGACCTTTTCCACGATGTCGGCATCGGGCGGGCTCGCGGGCGACCAGATCTGGGCGGTGCACGTCGACCGCGAGGGCAGCGTCTGGGTCGGAACCTGGCATGGCGGCCTCAATCGCCTGAGCAACCGCGCCTTCGTGGTCTTCGGGGTGCCGGAAGGGCTCTCCGGCGACAACGTGCGCTCGGTCATCCACGCGCGCGACGGCGCGACGTGGGTGGCGACGGCCGGCGGAGGGGTGAGCCGCATCGAGGGGGGCAAGGTCACCGCCGTCCTGTCCACGAAGCAGGGCTTGCCCACCAACGAGAGCTCGGCGCTGTTCGAGGATGGCGACGGCGCGCTCTGGGTAGGCAGCTACACGGCGGGCCTCGTGCGCCTGAAGGATGGCCGTGTCGAACGCTTCGGCGTCGCGCAGGGCTTGCCCAACGTGGACGTTCGCTTCGTGCACCGCGACCGCGCCGGCAGGTTGTGGGTCGGGACCGTCTCGGGGCTCGCGCGCTTCGACGGCAAGCGCTTCGTCGCGGTGCGCGAGCCGGGCGCGCCGCTCGAGGGCGTGACCTCGATCCTCGACGATCGCGCCGGCAACGTCTGGATCGGCACTTCGGGCGAGGGGCTGGTGCGTTACCGGGACGGCGCCTTCACGCGGCTTACGCGCAAGGACGGGCTTTCATCCAACTATGTGGTGGCGCTCTACGAGGATCGCGACGGGGCGCTCTGGATCGGCACCAACGGCGAGGGCATCGCGCGACTTCGCGACGGCCGGCTTGGCGTAGTGCGCGTGGCCGACGGGCTGTGGGACGGGCTGGTGCAGGTGATCATCGAGGACCGTGCGGGCTTCTTCTGGATGACCTGCAACCGCGGCTTCTTCCGGGTGGCCCGCTCGCAGCTCGACGCCTTCGTCGAGGGCCGGGCGAAGAGCGTTGTCTCCACGGGCTTCGGGCCGGGCGACTCGCTGCGTGCCGCGACTTTCGCCGGCGGCGTCCAGCCGGCGGGGAGCATCGACTCCGCAGGCAGGCTGTGGCTGCCCTCGCTGAAGGGCCTGGTGATCGTCGATCCCACGCGCCTTCCGGGCAGCGGCGAGCCGCCCCCGGTGTTCATCGAGGAGGTGGTCGTGAGCGGCCGCAGCCTGCCGCTGCAGGGCGAGCTGGTGCTACCGCCGGCCCCGCCGGCGGTGACGATCCGATATTCCGCCGGGACGCTGCTCGCGTCCGACCGCGCGCGCTTCCGCTATCGGATGGAGGGCGTGACCGACGACTGGGTGGAGGCGGGCAAGTCGCGCGAGGCGACCTTCCCCGGGCTCAAGCACGGCGCGTACGCCTTTCGCGTGGCGACTTCCATTGACGGCAAGCGCTGGAGCGAGGTCGCCTCTCCGTTGGCCATCACGGTCGAGCCGCGCTTCTACCAGACCGCCTGGTTCACCGCGCTTGCCGCGCTGGGCATCCTCGCCGCGGGGGCTGGCTTCTACCAGTTGCGCACCAACACGCTTCGCCGGCGCCATGCCGAGATGGAACGGCTGGTGGCGCAGAAAACCGAGGAGCTGCGCATCGCCAACGAGCACCTCTCTCGGCTTTCCTTCGCCGACGCGCTGACGGGCCTCGCCAACCGCCGCCGCCTCGACGACGTGCTGGAGTCGGAATGGCGCCGCGCGCTGCGGTTGCAGATGCCGCTTGCGGTGGTGATGGCCGACATCGATTTCTTCAAGGCGTACAACGACACCCTGGGCCACCCCGAGGGCGACAAGTGCCTCGCCGCGGTGGCCGAAGTGATCCGCGCGACGGCGAGCCGCGCCGGGGACTTCGCGGCCCGCTACGGCGGCGAGGAGTTCGTGGTGCTGGCCCCCGGGGCCGACATCGCCGCCGCCTTCGAATTCGGCGAGCGCCTGCGCGCGGCTTGCGAGGCGCGCGCGATCCCGCACCCGAAGTCGGCCGTGGCGCCGGTGGTCACGATCAGCGTGGGCGTCGCTTCCTGCGTGCCGGCGGCCGAAGGCTCGGCCTCCGCCCTCCTCGCCCAGGCCGACGCCGCCCTCTATCGCGCCAAGCAGGGCGGCCGCAACCGCGTGGACCGGGTCTAGCTGGCGGCGGTCTCGCGCAGCTCGCCCGCGAGCGCCGCGCGCGCGGTGGCATCCTGCATCGCCGCGCCGTCGACCACGAACGCATCCTCGGCACGGGCGCCGAGCGTAGTCACGCGCGCATCGATGAGGTTGAGCTCGTGCTTGAGGAGCACGCGCGCGACCGAGGAGAGCAGGCCCGGGCGGTCGGCGCAGCTCACCGTCACCAGCCAGCGGCCGGGGCGGCGATCGGTGGCGACCTCGACCTGCGGCTCGATCGGGAAGTGCTTGACCCAGCGCGAGATGCGCCCGGCCGGCGTGGCTTCCAGCGGGGCCGCCGTGGCGATGCGCTCGGCAAGCCGGGTCTCGATCTTCGAGATGAGGTCGCGGTAATGCTCGCCGCTTCCCCGGATGCGCGGCAGTACCTGGAAGGTGTCGAGCGCGAATCCATGCTGCGTGGTGTAGATCTTCGCCGCCGCGACATCGAACTGCATGCGCTCGAAGAACCCGGTGATGCGCGCGAAGAGTCCCGGCTGGTCGGGCGCATACACCAGCACCTGCAAACCCTCGCCCACGGGCGAGAGCCGAGCGCGCACGATGGGCTTGTCGGGCGTGATGCGGTTCCAGAGCGTGCGCGTGTGCCAGCCGACCTCGGAGGCCTCGAAGCGCTGGAAGTAGTTGTCGTCGAGGTGCCTCCAGAGCGCCTCGTGCCTTCCGGGGGCGGGGACGTACTGGCGAAAGATCCGCAGCGCCTCCTCGCGCTTGGCCGCTATCCAGGAGGCGGCATAGTCGGTCTCGCCGCGCAGAAGCCGACGCGTATAGCGGAAGAGGTCCTCCAGGAGCTTGCCCTTCCACGCGTTCCAGACGCTCGGGCTCGTCCCGCGGATGTCGGCCACCGTGAGGATGTAGAGCGCGGTGAGCGTGCGCTCGTCGCGCACCAGCGTGGCGAAGCCGGAGATCACGTCGGGATCGCCCAGGTCCTGCTTCTGCGCGGTGGAGGACATCACGAGGTGGTGTTCGACCAGCCACGCGACCAGCTCGGCATCGGGTTTTGCGAGCCCGTGCGCGCGGCAGAAGCGCACCGCGTCCTCGCGGCCGAGGTGCGAGTGGTCCCCGCCGCGTCCCTTGGCGATGTCGTGGAAGAGCGCGGCGAGGTAGAGCACCTCGGGCCGGTCGAACTCCTGCATGAGCTGCGACAGGAAAGGGTACTCGTGGTTGAAGCGCGGAATGCGGAAGCGCCGCAGGTTCCTCACCACCATGAGGATGTGCTCGTCCACCGTGTACACGTGGAAGAGGTCGTGCTGCATCTGTCCCACGATGCGCCCGAAGGCCGGCAGGTAGCGGCCGAGCACGCCGTAGCGACTCATGCGCCGCAGTGTCCACGTGAGACGCTCGGCGCGCAGGATCTCCATGAAGCGCTTGCGGTTCGCGGGACTTTCGCGGAACGAGCGGCCGATGCGCGGGAGCGCGCGCGAAAGCGCTCGCAGCGTGGTGGGACCCAGCCCCACGACGTCGCGATGGTCCTGCAACCGGCGAAACGCCTCCAGCATCATCCCGGGGCGCCGCTCGAAGAGCGTCTCGTCGCGGATCTCGAGGTTCATGTTGACCACCTCGAAGTCCTCGTCGATCACGCGCGACTTGCGCTCCGAGTCCGGAGTCACGCGATCGAAGAGGTTCGCCAGCAGGATCTGGTTGAAGCGCCATATCGCCTTGGCCGCCAGGTAGTAGCGGCGCATGAGCAGGTCCGAGGGGGCCATGCCCGGCTTGCCCTTGAGCTTGAGGCTCCTCGCGATCTCGATCTGGTGGTCGAAGACCAGGCGGTCCTCGCGCCGGCCGGCGAGGTAATGCAGGCGGATGCGAAGGTCCTGGAGGATCCTCTCGTTGGCACCGATGTCGGCGGCTTCCGAGGGCGTGATGATGCCAGCCTCCGCGAGAGCGCCCCACGAGGTGCCCAAGCCGGCCGCGCGGGCGAGCCAGAGCACCATCTGCAGGTCGCGCAGCCCGCCGGGGCTCTCCTTGATGTTCGGCTCGAGGTTGTAGGCGGCCTCCTGGAAACGCTCGTGGCGCCGCTTCTGCTCGCGGAACTTGGCCTCGAAGAAGGCGCGCACGTCGCGATGCTGGCGCAGCCGCTCCTCGAGCCGTGCGAGCAGCGCGGCATCGCCGGCCACCAGCCGCGACTCGATCAGGCTCGTGTCCACCGTCACGTCCTTGTCCACCTCCTCGACGCACTGCGCGATGGTGCGCACGCTGTGGCCCGGCTCGATGCCCAGGTCCCACAACGCATGGACGAATCGCTCGATGTCGCGGGCCGGGCGCTCGCCGTCGGGCACGAGCACCAGCACGTCCACGTCGGAATGCGGGAAGAGCGCGCCGCGGCCATAGCCGCCCACGCCCACGAGGGCGATCGACGGATCCTCGATGCAGCGCGACCATGTCTCGCGCAGCGCATGGTCGACGACGCCGGCGTGTTCCTCGAGGATGGCGCCCGGATCCGGGCGCTTGAAGTAGCGCGCCTGCAGCTCTTCGCGGCGCGCCTTGAGCCATGCGCGAAGCGTGGCGCCTTCGTTGGCTGCGGGTGCGCGCGAGGCGGCGACGGCGGTGCTCATGGGGTCCTCCCGCGGACGCGGGATCCCATTGCGGTTACGAAACCAGCTGCTGGCTGCCCTCGGCAACGAAGGCGGGAGGCGGCGGCGTGCCCGCCGAGACGGTGAGGATCTCGTAGCCGTTCGCGGTCACCAGGACGGTGTGTTCCCACTGCGCCGACAGCGAGTGGTCGGCGGTGACGATGGTCCAGCCGTCGGCGAGCTGGCGGATGTCGCGCCTGCCGGCGTTGATCATCGGCTCGATGGTGAAGGTCATGCCCTCGACGAGCTTCATGCCCTGGCCCGCGCGCCCGTAGTGCAGGATCTGCGGCTCCTCGTGGAAGCGCTTGCCGATGCCGTGGCCGCAGAACTCGCGCACCACGCTGAAGCCCTTGCTTTCGGCGTGGCGCTGCACGGCCGCACCGATGTCGCCCAGGCTGGCCCCCGGGCGCACCATCACGATGCCCTTCCACATGCACTCGTAGGTGGTCTCGCACAGGCGGCGCGCCTGCACCGTGGGCTCGCCCACGTAGAACATGCGGCTCGTGTCGCCGTGCCAGCCGTCCTTGATGACCGTGATGTCGATGTTCACGATGTCGCCCGCGCGCAGGACCTTGTCGCCGGGCACGCCGTGGCAGACCTGGTGGTTGACCGACGTGCAGATCGACTTGGGATACGGCCGATGGCCGGGCGGGGCGTAGTTGAGCGGGGCGGGCACCGCCTTCTGCTCGCCCACGATGTAGTCGTGGCAAAGCTGGTCCAGCCGCCCGGTGGTGACGCCCGGCTTCACATGCGGCGTGATGAAATCCAGCACCTCGGAGGCGAGCCGCCCCGCAAGGCGCATCCCCTCGATCTCGTCGGGGGCCTTGACCTGGATTCCCACGGTTTGCTGGCGTCCTTCCATGGCGGAATTATACCGTTAGGCCACCCAGGGCCTGAGCGGTTCCTGAGGCCCCCGGGCGGTCGAACGCCACGCGCCGGGCACTCCATCCGGACCGGAACCGTTTGAAAAGTCAGCCCTTTCCGCGCTATAATGGCGTGCTTTTCGAAGCAAATTCCCACCCCGCGTAATGGCTAAGGTGCCGGCACCGCCGGTGAGCCGCGGGGGAGGCCCAACCTTAACCGACAGGAGTATCGAGAATGTCCGTCACCATGCGCCAGATGCTGGAGGCCGGCGTGCACTTCGGCCACCAGACGCGCTACTGGAACCCGAAGATGAGCCCGTTCATCTTCGGCGCGCGCAACAAGATCCACATCATCAACCTCGAGAAGTCCCTCCCGATGTACCAGGAGGCGCTCAAGTTCGTGCGCCAGCTGACCGCGAACAAGGGCCAGATCCTCTTCGTGGGCACCAAGCGCCAGGCGCGCGAGATCGTCAAGGAAGAGGCGCAGCGTGCCGGCGCGCCGTACGTCGACTATCGCTGGCTGGGCGGCATGCTCACCAACTTCAAGACCGTCAAGGGCTCGATCAAGCGCCTGAAGGAGATGGACGCGATGGTGGCCGATGGCTCCATCGAGCGCCTTTCCAAGAAGGAGCAGCTGATGAACAACCGCGAGCGCGAGAAGCTCGAGCGCTCCCTGGGCGGCATCAAGGACATGGGCGGCATCCCCGACGCGCTCTTCGTGATCGACGTGGGCTTCCACAAGATCGCCGTCACCGAGGCGCGCACGCTGGGCATCCCCATCGTCGGCGTCGTGGACACCAACAACTCGCTCGACGGGATCGACTACGTGATTCCCGGCAACGACGACTCGACTCGCGCCATCCGCCTGTACGCGCGTGGCGTGGCCGATGCGATCCTCGAGGGACGCAGCCAGGTCATCAGCGAGATGGTCAAGCAGCCGACCGAGGATTTCGTCGAAGTCGAGGAATCCGAGAAGCAGTGACGGGTCGACGGGACCCGACCGGAAAAGGGGCGATTCGGCCCCTTTTTCGCACCTGAAACCGATTGGATCTTGGCCAACGCCGCCACGCCGCGGCCGGGATGACGAGGACACAAATGGCTGAAATAACCGCGGGCATGGTCAAGGAACTGCGCGAGCTCACCGGGCTCGGCATGATGGAATGCAAGAAGGCGCTGGAAGAATCCGGCGGCGACATCAAGAAGGCCGAGGAGCTGCTGCGCATCAAGAGCGGCGCCAAGGCGTCGAAGGCTGCCTCGCGCGTGGCCTCCGAGGGCACGATCGGCACCTACGTGTCGCCGGACGGCAAGGTGGGCGCAATGGTGGAAGTCAACAGCGAGACCGATTTCGTGGCGCGCAACCCCGAGTTCGCGGCGTTCGCGAAGCAGCTGGCCGAGCTGGTCGCCACGCACAAGCCCGCGGACGCGGCCGCGCTCTCCTCGCTCGCCATCGCCGGCGAGGAGGTCGAAAGCGTGCGGCAGAAGCTGGTGCAGAAGATCGGCGAGAACATCACGGTGCGCCGCTTCGAGCGCATCGAGACGGACGGCAAGCTCGAGACCTACATCCATCCCCCCGGCAAGATCGGCGTCATGGTCGAGTACGAGGGCAACGCCTCGGTCGCCAAGGACGTGGCGATGCACATCGCCTTCGCCAAGCCGAAGTTCATGTCGCGCGAGCAGGTCGCCGCCGACCTCATCGCCTCCGAGCGCAAGATCCTCGAGGCGCGCGCGGCCGAATCCGGCAAGCCGCCGGAGATCGTCGCCAAGATGGTCGAAGGCGGGATCAACAAGTACCTCGCCGAGATCACCCTGATGGGCCAGCCGTTCGTGAAGGACGACAAGCAGACCGTCGAGAAGATGCTCAAGGCGCAGAACTCGAAGCTGCGCGGTTACCGCCTGCTGGTAGTGGGCGAGGGCATCGAGAAGAAGAAGGACGACTTCGCGGCGGAAGTGGCCGCCATGACTAAGAACGCGGCCTGACCGAAGCGCGGGCGCATGAGCGACGACGCCAACCCCCCGGTGAAACCGGCCTACCAGCGCATCCTCCTCAAGCTGTCGGGGGAAGCGCTGATGGGCGGCGACGCCTTCGGCATCAACCGCGAGACGGTCGATCGCATCGTGCAGCAGGTGAAGGAAGTCTCGGCGCTCGGCGTCCAGGTGGGCGTGGTGATCGGCGGGGGCAACATCTTCCGCGGAGTGTCGCAGGGCGCGGCGGGCATGGACCGCGCCACCGCGGACTACATGGGCATGCTCGCTACCGTCATCAACGCGCTCGCGCTGCAGGACGCGATGAACCGCGCCGGCCTGGTCGCCCGCGTGCAGTCGGCGCTGAACATCGAGCCGGTGTGCGAGCCCTACATCCGGGGCAAGGCGATCCGCTACCTCGAGGAAGGCAAGATCGTCATCTTCGGCGCCGGCACGGGCAATCCCTTCTTCACTACCGACACCGCCGCCGCGTTGCGCGGGCGCGAGGTCGAGGCCAATATCGTGCTCAAGGCCACGAAGGTGGACGGCGTGTACACCGCCGATCCGATGAAGGACAAGGCGGCGACGCGCTACCACAAGATCACGTTCGACGAGGCGTTCGTGAAGAACCTCAAGGTGATGGACGCCACGGCGCTGGCGCTTTGCCGCGACCAGCGCCTGCCGATCAACGTGTTCTCGATCTTCAAGGACGGGGCGCTGAAGCGGGTGGTCATGGGCGAGGACGAAGGCACCCTGGTCCACAACTGAGGGAAGCGACGACGACATGAACATCAACGAGATCAAGAGGCAGGCCACGGACAAGATGGCCAAGTCGATCGAGACATTGAAGAACGACCTGTCCAAGGTACGGACGGGGCGCGCGCACACCGGCCTCATAGACCACCTGCGCGTCGACTACTACGGCAGCGACGTGCCCATCAACCAGGTCGCCAACGTGACGCTCGCCGACGCGCGCACCATCGCCATCCAGCCGTTCGAGAAGAAAATGGTGCAGGTGGTGGAGAAGGCGATCCGCGACTCCGACCTGGGCGTCAATCCCGCCACCTCGGGGGACGTGATCCGCATCCCGATGCCCCCGCTCACCGAGGAGCGGCGCCGCGAGCTCACCAAGATCGTCCACAAGGAAGGCGAGAGCGCCAAGGTGGCGGTGCGCAACATCCGCCGCGACGCGATCCAGCACCTGAAGGAGCTGCTGAAGGGAGGCGAAGTGGGCGAGGACGCCGAGAAGCGCGCCCAGGACGAGGTGCAGAAGCTCACCGACAAGTCCATCGCCGATATCGACAAGCTGGTGGCGGAGAAGGAGAAGGACTTGATGGCGGTGTAGTTGCCGCCCATTCCCGTCCCCGGCCTTCGATGACCGACTTCACTTCCTCGACCAACGCCATCCCGGACGCGGGCGACACGCCGCGCCACGTCGCCATCATCATGGATGGCAACGGGCGCTGGGCGAAGAAGCGCTTCCTGCCCCGTGTCGCGGGGCACCGGCGCGGCGTGGAGGCCGTGCGCGAGGTGGTCAAGGCCTGCGCCGAGCGCGGGGTGGATTACCTCACGCTCTTCGCGTTCTCCAGCGAGAACTGGCGCCGCCCGCCGGAGGAGGTGAGCTTCCTCATGCAGCTTTTCATGCGCTCGCTCGAGCAGGAGGTCGGCAAGCTCGACGCCAACGGCATCCGCTTCAAGGTGGCGGGCGACACCGCCGCCTTCGATCCCGCCATCCGCGAGCTCATCGCGCGCGGCGAGGAGCTCACCGCGAAGAACACCCGCCTCACGCTCACGGTCGCCGCCAACTATGGCGGGCGCTGGGACATCGTCCAGGCCGCCGACCGCTGCCGGCAGGAGGATCCGGCGGCCCCGATCACCGAGGAGCGCCTCGCGCGCTTCCTCTCGATGAGCTACGCCCCCGAGCCGGACCTCTTCATCCGCACGGGCGGCGAGCAGCGCGTGTCCAACTTCCTCCTGTGGCAGCTCGCCTACACCGAGTTCTACTTCACCGAGGCGCTGTGGCCCGACTTCGGCGCCGCCGCGCTGGACGAGGCGATCGCGTCGTATCGCCGCCGCGAGCGCCGCTTCGGGCGCACGAGCGAGCAGCTCGCCGAGGCCGAGGCCGTCCCGCAGGCCGTCTAGGCCGCGCCGGAGCCCCACTCCGTGCTCCGCACCCGCGTCATCACCGCCGTGGCCCTCATGCCCCTGGTCCTGGGCATGCTCTTCCTCGCCAACCGCGCCGTCTGGTCGGCCTTCGTGCTGGTGGTGGTGCTCCTCGCCTGCTGGGAATGGTCGCGCATGTGCGGCCTGTCGCCCCGCGGCCGGTCCCTCTGGCTCGCGGCATCGGGAATCATCGGCGCGTTCGCCTGGCTCATGTACCTGGGCCTCGCCCCAGGCAACTTCGCCGCCGCCTCGCTCACCGCATTCATCATCGCGGCCGCCTTCTGGGTGGTGGGAGCGCCGGCCTGGCTGGGCAAGAAGCTGCGTCCGTCGCCCTCCACTTGCGCCGCCGCGGGGTGGATCGTGGCGTGGCCGACGTGGTTCGCATTGGTGGTATTGCGCGATGCGAGCCCCTGGCTGCTGCTCGCGCTCGCGGTGGTCGTGTGGGTGGCCGACATCGCCGCGTACTTCGCGGGCCGCCGCTTCGGCAAGCACAAGCTCGCACCGGCGGTGAGCCCCGGCAAGACCTGGGAAGGGGTGGTTGGCGGGATGGTCGGGGTTGCGCTGTACGGGCTCGCCTTGTGCGCGATCGCCGAGCGCTGGGATACGCCGATCACGCCGTTCTTCGCGCCGGCCGGCGGCTTGCCCGCGGTCCTCGCGATGCTCGCGCTCACGGCGGTGAGCATCGTGGGCGACCTGTTCGAGTCGTGGATGAAGCGCGGCGCGGGCCTGAAGGACTCGAGCAACCTGCTGCCCGGCCACGGTGGCGTGCTCGACCGGATCGACGCGCTCACCTCGTCGCTGCCGGTGGCGGCGTTGCTGCTTTGGGTGGCTTCGTGACAAATAGACAGGGGCGGGATGCCATGCCACGCCGAGGCGAAGACCGGGGTGCGTCGCCTAGACGCCTCGCGATCCTGGGCTCCACCGGCTCGGTGGGATGCAGCACCCTGGATGTCGTGGCGCGCCACAAGGAGCGCTTCGAGGTCGTCGTGCTCGCCGCCGGGAAGAACGATCCGGTCCTGCTCGCCCAATGCCTCGAGCACCGGCCGCGGCATGCCGTCATGGCCGATGCCGACGCCGCCGAGCGTCTGCGCGCCGCGCTGCAGGCGAACGGCTCCGCGACCGAGGTGTGGTGCGGGGCCGAGGCGCTCGAGCGCGCCGCCGCGTTGCCCGAAGTGGACGCGGTCATGGCCGCCATCGTGGGAGCCGCAGGGCTGCCGGGCACGCTTGCGGCCGCGCGCGCGGGCAAGGACGTGCTCCTCGCCAACAAGGAGGCGCTCGTGATGTCGGGCGCGCTTTTCATGGAAGCGCTCGCGCAGGGCGGCGGCGCCATGCTGCCCGTAGACAGCGAGCATTCGGCGATCTTCCAGTCGCTGCCGCGCGGCTTCAGCTGCGGGCGAGCCGGGGAGCTCGAGCGCCACGGCGTGCGCAAGCTGATGCTCACCGCTTCCGGCGGGCCGTTCCGCACCACGCCGCTCGATCGCCTCGCGCGCGTGACGCCGCAACAGGCCGTGGCCCATCCCAACTGGGTGATGGGGCCCAAGATCTCGGTGGATTCGGCCACCATGATGAACAAGGGCCTGGAGGTGATCGAGGCGCACTGGCTCTTCGGCGCGCCGATCGAGGCGATCCAGGTGGTGATCCATCCCCAGAGCGTGGTGCACTCCATGGTCGAGTACCGCGATGGATCGGTGATCGCGCAACTGGGCGCGCCCGACATGCGCACGCCCATCGCCTGCGCCCTGGCCTGGCCCGAGCGCATCGAGGCGGGCGTGGAGCCGCTGGATTTCGCCACGTTGGGTGGCCTCGAGTTCGAGCGCCTGGACGTGCAGCGCTTCCCCTGCATGCGCCTTGCGCAGGAAGCGATCCGCCAAGGCGGCAGCGCGCCCACGATCCTCAACGCGGCGAACGAGGTCGCCGTCGAGGCGTTCCTCGCCGGGCGTCTAGCCTTCACGGGCATCGCCGCCGTCATCGAGGAAGTCCTGGGCGAGAGCCACATCGAGCCGCTTTCCTCGCTCGATCAGGTCTATGCTGTCGATATCGAGGCCCGCGGCCTGGCTGCCCGATTCGTGGCCCGGCAAGGGAGCGCCAGCCCCCTCACCCCTCATTCCTCATCCCTGTTTCAATGACCACCGCGATCGTCACCATCCTCTCCTTCCTCGTCACCATCGGCGTGCTGGTGGTGATCCACGAGCTCGGCCACTATTGGGCCGCGCGCTGGGTTGGCGTGAAGATCCTGCGTTTCTCGGTGGGCTTCGGGCGCGTTCTCTGGATGCGCCGCCGCGGCGCGGACCAGACCGAGTGGGCCATCGCCGCCATCCCGCTGGGCGGCTACGTGAAGATGCTCGACGAGCGCGAGGCCGAAGTTCCTGCCGCCGAGCGCGCGCGCGCCTTCAACCGGCAGAACGTCTGGGCGCGCATCTTCATCGTGCTGGCCGGCCCGGCCGCCAACTTCCTGCTCGCATTCCTCATCTACTGGGTGCTTTTCCTCGCCGGCCTGCCGGGCGTGAAGCCCGTGGTGGGCGATGCGCCGCGCAACACACCCGCCGCGACCGCCGGGCTCGTCAACGGCGAGACGCTGCGCGCGATCGGCGACGAGCCGGTGCATACCTGGAACGACGTGCGCTGGTTGCTCCTCAAGGAAGCGGTCAGGCGCGGCACCGTGGACCTCGAGGTCGAAGCGCCCGGCGGTGGCCGCGGCACGCGGCGATTGGACATGTCCGTGCTCACCAAGGACGACCTCGACCGCGATTTCCTCGGCAAGCTCGGCCTGCGCCCCTACCGCCCGGCGGTGCCGGCGACACTGGGCCGCGTGTTGCCGGGAAGCGCTGCCGAACGCGCGGGCCTGCGCCAGGGCGATCGCATCGTCGCAATCGGCGAGCAGCCCGTGCGCACCTGGTTCGATTTCACCGCCATCGTCTCGACGAGCCCCGGGAAGAGCCTTGCGCTCGGCGTGGAGCGCGAGGGCCGGCGCTTCGAGCTGCGGGCCACCCCGGAATCGGTGGGCGAGGGCGACAACCGCATCGGGCGCCTGGGCGTGGAGGCCGGCAGCGAGCTCAAGGGCGAATACGAGCGCATGACCACCACCGTGCGCTACGGGCCCTTCGAAGCGATTCCCCGCGCCGCGCACAAGGTCTACGACCTGTCCGTCTTCAGCATCAAGATGCTGGGCCGCATGGTGGTGGGGGACGTTTCGTGGCGCAACCTGTCGGGCCCGATCACCATCGCCGACTACGCCGGGCAGTCCGCGCAGCTCGGCTGGATCACCTTCCTCGGCTTCCTCGCGCTGGTGAGCGTGAGCCTCGGCGTGCTCAACCTGCTGCCGATCCCGCTGCTGGATGGGGGTCACCTGGTGTATTATTTCGCCGAAATCGTGAAGGGCAGCCCGGTCTCGGAAAAGACGATGGAGATCGGACAGCGATTCGGCATGGCGCTCCTCCTGGGGCTCACTTTCTTCGCCTTCTACAACGACCTCAACCGCCTGTTCACGGGCTGACCCTTTTGAGTCTCCGCGCAGTCGCTTCCCTCCTCGCAGCACTCGCCAGCACCGCTGCCCTCGCGATCCAGCCGTTCACCATCCGCGATATCCGCGTGGAAGGCGTGCAGCGCACGGAGGCGGGCACGGTGTTCACCTACCTGCCGGTCAAGGTGGGCGACCGCATCGACGACGAGAAGGCGGCCGCCGCGATCAAGGCGCTCTACGCCACCGGCTTCTACTCCGACGTGCGCCTCGAATCCGACGGCGACGTCCTCATCGTCTTCGTGCAGGAGCGCCCGGCGATCGCGCAGATCGACTTCGAGGGCATGCGCGAGTTCACCAAGGAGAACCTGAAGGACGGGCTGAAGCAGGCGGGCATCTCGGAGTCGAAGATCTACGACAAGTCGGTCCTCGACCGCGCCGAGAAGGAATTGAAGCGCCAGTACACCAACCGCGGCTTCTACGGCGCCGTCATCAAGACCACCATCACGCCGCTCGAGCGCAATCGCGTGGCCCTGCGCTTCGACATCGAGGAAGGCACCGTCACCAAGATCGCCGACATCAACATCATCGGCGCGAAGGACTTCAGCGAGCGCGAGCTGCTGCGCACGATGAAGCTCACCACGCCGGGCTGGTTCACCTGGTTCACCAAGGACGACCAGTACTCCAAGCAGCAGCTGACCGCCGACCTCGAGGCGCTGCGCTCGCACTACCTCAACCGCGGCTACCTCGAGTTCAACATCGAGTCCACGCAGGTCTCGATCACGCCCGACCGCGAGAAGATCTACATCACCATCGGCATCAACGAGGGGCCGGTCTACCGCGTGGGCGAGGTCAAGTTCAGCGGCGACCTCATCGTGGGCGAGCCGGAGCTTCGCCGCCTCGCCCTCGTCAAGCAGGGCGACGTCTTCTCGCGCGAGCGCATCGTCGAGACCACCAAGCGCGTGAGCGACCGCCTGGGCAACGACGGCTACTCGTTCGCCAACGTGAACCCCGTGCCCGAGCTCGACCGCGAGAAGCGCATCGCCGGGTTCACGTTCTTCGTCGATCCCGGCCGGCGCGTCTACGTGCGCCGCGTGAACATCAGCGGCAACAACAAGACGCAGGACGAGGTCATCCGGCGCGAGCTGCGCCAGCTGGAGAGCTCCTGGTACTCGCTCGAGAAGATCGCCCGGTCCAAGGAGCGGTTGCAGCGCACGGGGTTCTTCAACGAGGTCACCATCGAGACCCCCGCCGTCCCGGGCACCTC
>DASPNE010000036.1:0-41936 GCA_035626705.1 Usitatibacter sp.
AAACGCGTCTCGTCGTACTTCCAGAAGAAGGACCACAGCCCGCGCACCGCGATGATGGTCTCGCAGGTCGCCGGCGCCGAGACCACGGTCACCCGCACCGAGGCCGAGGCGCTGCTGGTCGAGAACAACCTCATCAAGAGCCTCTCGCCGCGCTACAACGTCCTCTTCCGCGACGACAAGAGCTACGGCTACATCCTGGTCACGGGCCACGCGTTCCCGCAGATCCGGTTCTATCGCGGCGCGCACGCCAAGGGCAACCGCTACTTCGGGCCGTTCCCGAGCGCGTGGTCGATCCGCGAGACCATCGGCCACCTGCAGAAGATCTTCCTGCTGCGCACCTGCGACGACACGGTGTTCGCGCACCGCTCGCGCCCCTGCCTGCTGCACCAGATCGGACGCTGCTCGGCGCCGTGCGTGGGCCGCGTCGCGCCCGAGGACTACCACCGCGACGTCGAGCACGCGGCGCAGTTCCTCGAGGGCAAGGAAACCGACGTCATCAACGAGCTGACCAGCCGGATGAACGCGGCGGCCGAGGCGTTGCAGTACGAGGAGGCCGCCGGCTACCGCGACCAGATCCGCATCCTGCAGCGCATCCTCTCGGGACAGGCGGTCGAGTCCACCGGCGCCGGGGACACCGACGTGATCGTGGTGGTGGAGCGCGAGGCGGTGTGGTGCGTGAACCTCGCCATGGTTCGCGGCGGGCGCCACCTGGGCGACCGCAGCTTCTTCCCGCAGAACGCCGCCGGCAGCGATGCCTGCACCGTGCTCGAAGCCTTCATGGAGCAGCACTACGCCGCCCAACCGATTCCCGGGCGCATCGTCTGCGACCAGCTCGATACGCCCCCCGAGATGGAGGCGATCCTCGGCTCCCTCGCCGGGCGCCCGGTGAAGGTCGTTTCGCGGCCGGTGGGCGAGTCGCGCACCTGGCTCGACATGGCTCGCAAGAACGCCTCGCTCGCCATCGGCCAGCGGCTCTCGGCGCAGGCGACCCAGGAGGCGCGCGTGGCGGCCCTGCAGGAGTTCCTCGGCACCGAGCAGCCAGTGGGCCGCATCGAGTGCTTCGACATCAGCCACACCATGGGCGAGGCGCCAATCGCTTCCTGCGTCGTGTACGACCGCGGCGGCATGCAGAACTCGGAATACCGGCGCTACAACGTGAAGGGCGTGGAGCCCGGCGACGACTACGGGGCAATGCGCTTCGCCCTCGAGAAGCGATATCGCAAGCTGGCCGACGGCGAAGGCAGGACGCCCGACCTCATCCTCATCGACGGCGGCCTGGGGCAGTTGAACGCCGCCGTGGGCGTGATGACCGACCTGGGCCTGCACCAGCTGCGCATGATGGGCGTGGCCAAGGGCGTGGAGCGCAAGCCCGGCATGGAGCAGCTCTTCTTTCCGGGCGAGGAGGAGCCGCGGCGCCTCGCCCCCGACCATCCCGCGCTGCACCTCATCCAGCAGGTGCGCGACGAGGCACACCGCTTCGCCATCACCGGCCATCGCGCGCGCCGCGGCAAGGCGCGCACCGCCTCGCGCCTGGAGGAGATCAGCGCCGTGGGCCCGCGCAGGCGACAGAAGCTGCTCGAGCACTTCGGCGGCCTGCAGGGCGTGCTGGCTGCGAGCGTCGACGACCTCGCCCGCGTCGAGGGCATCAGCCGTAAACTGGCCGAACGCATCTACCAGGAGCTGCATTAAGTGCGACGGCCGGGAGCCCCTCCTTGGGCGTGAAGTTCAACTTCCCGCTGTTCCTCACGTGGCTGCGGATCGTGGCGATCCCGCTCTTCGTCGCCGTCCTCTACGTGCCGGAGGACTGGATCGCCGAGAAGACGCGCAACGTGATCTCGATGTGGATCTTCATCGCCGCCGCGGTGACCGACTGGCTCGACGGCTGGCTCGCGCGCCGCTGGAACCAGACCACCTCCTTCGGCGCCTTCCTCGATCCGGTGGCCGACAAGCTAATGGTCGCCGCGGCACTCATCGTGCTCACCGAATTCGGCCGCGTGTACGCCCTGGTCGCGCTCATCATCATCGGCCGCGAGATCACCATCTCGGCGTTGCGCGAGTGGATGGCGCAGCTCGGCCACTCGAAGAGCGTGGCGGTCAACATGGCGGGAAAGGTGAAGACCGTCGCACAGCTCGTGGCGATCCCCTTCCTGCTCTTCGACGATGTCCTCTTCGGCCTCTTCGAGACCCGTCCCGTGGGGCACGTGCTGATCTGGCTCGCCGCGGGCATCACGCTCTGGTCGATGGCGGTTTACCTGAAGGCGGCCATCGAGACGCCTCCTCCGGCTGGGCGCTGATAGGCGCATGATTTGCCGAGTGTTTTCCGGCAGATGCGCAACTTTCGGGTTGCCCGGCGGTCCCTGAAGCGGGTATAATTCCGGTTCGACGCGGCAGTAGCTCAGTTGGTAGAGCGCAACCTTGCCAAGGTTGAGGTCGAGAGTTCGAGACTCTTCTGCCGCTCCAGTTTTCAGGTAAGTGCCTGACGGTACTTCCGAATCTGCGCCACGACGGCGACAAGGCGACCCTGAAAAGGGTTCTGGTCGACGGCAGACAAGGAGGACACGAAAATGGCGCTTTTCACGACCGTGGTGGAGGCCTACATCGCCGCCCACGAGCTGGACCGAGCGAGCCTCACGCGGCTCGCGTTCTGGACCAAGCACCTCGGCACGAAAGAGGTCGCCGCCATCACCCCCGACGATATCGACACCGCGATGCTCAAGCTCGCCGAGCGCGGCCGCCTGCAAGGCGGCAAGCTGGCGACGAGCGCCGCGGGCAAGCCATTGGCGGGATCGACGGTGAATCGCTACCTCACGCAGGCCGGCAGCGTCTTCAAGCACGCGAAGCGCCTGCGCCTCGTGCCGCGCGCCTTCGTGTCGCCGACGCGTGGCGTCGAGCGCGCGCCGGAGCGCCCGGATCCTGAGCGCTACCTGCGCCCCGAAGAGGTCGAGCGCCTCATCGCCGTGACGCGCGTGGCCGACAGGAAGTGGGGGAAGATGGCCGCGCTCATCGTGGTCGCCTATCACAGCGGCTTGCGCGTGGGCTCCATCCTGCGCACGCGCGGGGAGGATCTCGACCTCGAGGCGGGCACGCTCACCGTGAACCGCACGAAGAACGGCGACCCGGTGACAGCGGGCTTGTCCACCGCGGCGATCGCAGAATTGAAGCGCCTGCCGCGCGCCGGCGCCGATGAGCTGATCTTCGGCAATTGCGCGGGCAAGCCTTTCACGTATGCGCCGCTCTGGAAGCGCATCACGCGCGAGGCGCGCCTCGAGGGGCGCGTCTTCCACGAGCTGCGCCACGGGCACGGCTACCAGCTGGCGCGCGCCGGCGTCTCGCAGCAGATGATCATGCAGTCGATGGGGCATCGCACGCTCACGGCGAGCGCGCGCTACGCGCACGCGAGCATCGACGACAAGCGCGCGGTGATCGCGAAGGTATTCGGGTAATGGCCGCGCTCGCTTGGCATTACACGATCGGTCTCCGGGTGCCGTCCATCTTTCGTGACGGATTCATCCGCCCCGCTGACCTGCCGGTAAAGGCCCTGGCGACGGTGGCCGGCATTCCTCTCGAACGGCTTCGTGGTGCGGCCAACGCAATGGGGGCCGCGCACTTCGAATGGATGGGCTCACTCAAACCAGTTCCCGTATCGTCATGCGCCTTCCAGCGTCGTGACGGCGCCCATGGACCTTGGAAAGCGGCGGACATCGCGAGGGTGCTCGGGTGACGCTGAAGAGGTCGTATCTCGACAGGTGGCTGCCGCACCTTCGGCCGAAGGTGAAGAAGATCACGCGCATCGAATTCGAGGACGGCAGCGCGCTCGATGTTCGGCACATTGGCGAGCTGCGCGCCTACTTGAAATGCCTGGAAGATGAGGAATACGAGGCTTTCAACGGCATGTCGCGCGAAGAGGCTCGAAGGCTGGGCCGCGCAGTGGTTGCCGCGCAGATGGCGGAGATCGCCCAAGGCGTACGCCGCACGAACGTGACGGCTGAGGCCGTTGCTGCCTTCCGCGACCGTTTCACAACCGAACACCAAGGCAGGTCCCGTGGCTGGAAGACGGCTGCCGCCCAGCACTTCAACTGCTCGCTCGAAACCATCACTAACCGCACCGCCGGTTAGCGAAGTCGCTAGGCGGCGTTACCTACTCCACAATTACACGCTGTCGTATGGAAACTCTCGCTGTTCGCCGTGGCGGCGCACTTTCGGGAGCTTTCACATGGAATCGCATTCGCAGCAACAACCGTCCCTGACCGATTACATCGCAGCGCGAGCGTGGCTCAAGCACACGCCCAACGCCTTTTTCCCCACCGATTCCAGTCTCAGGTACTTCATCAAGCAACACGAAGCTGAGCTGATCAAGTGCGGCGCATTCATCCCGGCCTTGGGTAGCGCTGGCCCTCTGGTGCATCCCGCGAAGTTGGCGCAAGCAGCAATTGCGATCCGGCTGCGCGAGGCGGAGGAGCGCAGCAGAAGGCGCTCTTCACCGGGCGAGGCCTCGGCGGCAACCGCGCCATAGAACGCGGTGCCCAGGGAGATGGACCGAAGACGCCCACGAGGGCGCTCGCCTGCGCATGCGGCTCCGTTGCGCCTGGTGCGTAGCGCCCGCATCGGATACCCGCCGCCTCACCTGTTCTTTCGCGGCCTGAGGACTTGGTTTTGTGCATCGCCGCGCGCGTGGGCAGCTGGTGACACGCCCATGGAGGCCTTCCTCGCGTGGCGAAGGATCGCCGCGTGAACGCGCGAGCGAGCGTCCTGGAACTCCCGGACGCGGCATTCCTGCACCAATGGTCCGAGCTGAGCGACGAGGAGCGCAGCGCGATAGGCGCCCCGGGTTTCGCTCGCTTCAGCGAGCTCATGCGCAGGTTCCATCACCTCACTGCGACCGCCGCGATCGCGTGGGACGAGGAGGACACCACCGTCGAACATGTGTGCGGGGTTGCCTGTGACCTGCTGAAGGCCGCAAGCGACAATCTCTCTGGCGCCAATGCGGAGGTGACCCATGGCTGAGAAGAGCTTCGTCCTTGAGCGTGATTCGATCGAGGCGATCCGCCGGGCGCTGCTAACCGGCCTCGCCGCGTACGGGGAAGTCGAGCGGCTGACAAACCAGGTCGAGGTGCTGAAGGCCATCAACAGGGAGGTGCCCGAGGGGCTGCAGGTACAGCACCCCACGGGTAGCGCGGATACGGTCAGGGAGTTCGCCGAAGCGCTGCGAATGCTGGAATACGCCGACGAGGCGGAAGGATAAGGGCCCGTTGCGACTCGATGCGACGCGCGCTGATTGACGGCGAGAATGTGAGCACGCAACGATGTAGGTTCTCCGCGCCTCGGGAGCAACAGGGGCAGATGCGGGAAACGAGGGGCCGCATGAAGCGGCCCTTCGCCATTCACTTGCCCTCCTCCGAGGCTGCCAGACGCAGCCCGCCGGAGTGGGGCGTAATCCGAGAAATCTAGCGATGGGTTCCTGGTTGCGCGGGTCGCGCGATCACGGCTACGGGTGCTGTCGAGGCGGTCGCCTCCTCTACTGCCCAGCTGTTCTGTTGCATTCCGACATTCTCAGCTTGGGGTGACGCAAACGAGCCTCTCCGGCGCCGCCGATAGGCCGCCGGAGTCTCGCCACAGTGCTTTTTAAATACGCACGTGAAATGAGCCTGCGTGCGCAGTCCGATCAAAGGCGGGATGAGGCAAATACGGATATCAGAGTTAGCTAATAGGTCCTTCGCCACTTCCATTCGCTTGTTCTGGATAAATTGGTGAGGCGATAGTCCTGTCGCGCGGCGAAACATGCGACAGAAATGAAACTCGCTCAAGTGCGCTACGTCCGCGAGGCGACGCACGGTTGGGGCCATGTAGAGATCCGCATCTATGGTAGCGAACACGCGCGCGAGGCGAGCCGGACTCATTCCTTGTGATTGACGCGCAGACGCGGTCCGGCTGTGTGAGAGATTATCCAAAGCGCCGCTCCACTCCTGTGCGGTCGTGCTTTTCTCGGAGCAAGACCTCGAAGATGAGTTCTCGATTTAGTTTCGGGTATGCGGCGCAATACCGCTCAAGCTCGCTTCGGCGTACAAAGATGCGCGATGACGTGTCCGGGCGCCTCGGCGCGGCGTAACCATAGTTCACGGGGATCCCCTCGTTCTGCCGCAGGCGCTTCGCAGTTTGCGCTGGCTGGGCGGTGCCAACTACGCTACGCGGCAGCAAGACGCAAAGATGTAGGCGAATGCTTACAGATGGCGCCGCAGCGTCATCGAGCCTGAACAGTGCAGTGAATGGTCATGATTCGAACGAGTCCACCGGATCAAGAAGGTGTCTGCTCCGTCCCTTACGCGGCCTCGCACCGACTCAGCGGTCCACTCAAGGAAGGCGATTGAGGCTGCACGCGATAAGTTGAGGGGAAAACTGCGATAACTGCCGGTACTCGTGGCTTCCTAAGGCTGGAACGAAATCCCTAAGGTTGCATTGGGCGGGGCGGTTCGGCTTAGAATCGCCAAGCCCAGCACATTGCCTGAGGGGTTCTCTCCCTTGCATGACAGCACCAACTAAATGGCACGTCCTACTTAGCGCCCACACCACTGATTTGGGGTGGGTGAATCATGAAGCCGAGATCGAGGCCAACAGCCGAGAGGAGGCGCGGCCCCTGCTGCCTGGGCCCAGTCGGTAAAGCTGGCCTACCCCATTATCGACGTGGAAGCTTGGTCAGTCCGCGCCGTATGGTGTAGCCCTTGAGCCTTGGTCCACCCTGAGATTTGCCGACTCTGCAAAGAGCCGCCCACCGGCATAGCTGGCCATGAGGGCCTCTACGCTGACTCGGTGCCTGCAGTCGGTATACATCTCTTCAAGTGCAGCGCCTGTGGCGCCCTTTGGAGCCGGGACTACGAGGGTGCAGGCCGCTTTAAGTGGGCTCTCTGGGATGGAGCAGCCCCCTGATGGACTGTCTAGGGTAAATCGAAGCCCCCTTCCTCGTTTCTCCTGATTTGTTGCTTTCGCGACCCGCGGCAGCATGGGGTCTCACCACCCGAATTCGGAGATCACGATGCGAACCTCACTCGTCGAGCTGATGGCCACCCCCGCGAAGCCGTTTCCGATGCTCAATGGGAGCAGGGTCCCAAAGGATGTCGTGATCAGCCTTTGGGAAAAGCGCCGCGGCTGTCCATTGTCGATAGCTGCCGCCCGGCTATCGGGGTGTCCGTTCTAAGCGGCGTACCTCGTTCGAATCACATCTCAATACCCATCATGCGATCTCATCCTGTCGAGCAGCACCACTACCGCTGGGGGAGCGGGATAGCCTACTCCGCGCCGAGAAAGCTCGCTGGCGGGCCGCTGGGCGGGGCAAGGCGGGAGTGCGTGGGTAAGGGCGCCTGACGGCGCCGGCTGCGCTGGCGGCCCACGTCGCCCGAGTTCCGGGCAGAATTTCGTCCCGCGGGGCCGCGGCCCTCAACGTGCGAAACAAGCAGAACTTTCCACATCTCCATCAAGAAAACTCCCGGCTTTCCGCCAACATTCCCAAGGGTCCGGCGATGTTAATCCACCCCCGGCAACGTTGGGCAATGCCAAACAATGCGATGGTATAATTTGGCGTTGCTCGTGGTTGCGCGGCATAGGGTGGGCCTTGCCAAGGTTGAGGTCGAGAGTTCGAGACTCTTCTGCCGCTCCAGTATTGACGGGGGAAACCGAAGCCGGTTTCCCCCGTTCCGCATCAAACATGGCGCGGTAGCAAAGTGGTTATGCAGCGGATTGCAAATCCGTCTACGTCGGTTCGATTCCGGCCCGCGCCTCCACCCCCGTTGGCCTGTTGACCATAGACCGATCCCTCGACATCGCCTTCGTCTCCGACGTCGCCTGCCCGTGGTGCGCCATCGGCCTCGCCTCGCTGGACCGCGCGCTCGCGAATTTTGGCGATGAGGTCGAGGTCGTGCTGCGCATCGAGCCCTTCGAGCTCAATCCCGACATGGGCCCCGAAGGCGCGGAAGTCGTCCCGTACCTCGCGCGCAAGTACGGCCGAACGCCGCAGCAGGTCGCGCAGACGCAGGCGATGATCCGCGAGCGGGGCGCGGCCGTGGGCTTCGCCTTCGGCGCGCGAAACCACGTATGGAATACGTTCGACGCGCACCGCATGCTGCACTGGGCGGGGCTCGAGGGCCGCGCGCCGGACCTTAAGCGCGCGCTGCTGCGTGCCTACCATGGCGAAGGCCGCAACCCGGGGGCGAAGGACGTGCTCGTGGAACTGGCGGGCGAAGTCGGCCTCGACCTGGCCCGGGTCAGGTCCATTTTGGAAAGCGACGAGTACTCGGCCGAGGTACGCGAGCGCGAGCGCCACTGGATCGAGCAAGGCGTCTGCGGCGTGCCGCTCGTCGTCGTGAACGGCGTCTACGGAATCGAAGGCGCCCAGTCGCCGGAAGCCTACGAGCAGGCTTTGCGCGGCATCGCGGCCAAAACCGAAGTCAGCCGCTAGCCTCGCCGGCCGGTTGTCCTTCCCGCAGGTGGCACGCGGCGAAGTGCCCCGGCGCGACCTCCTTCATCGGCGGCACTTCGACCCGGCAACGCTCGATCGCCAGCGGGCAGCGCGTATGGAAGCGGCACCCCGGTGGAGGATTGATCGGGCTCGGCACGTCGCCCGAGAGGATGATCCGCTTGCGGCTGCTGCGCGGATCGGGCACGGGCACGGCCGAGAGAAGCGCCACGGTATAGGGGTGTTGCGGGCGCTTGAAGAGCGACTCGGTGTCGGCGAGCTCGACGATCCGTCCCAGGTACATGACGGCCACCCGGTGGCTGATGTGCTCCACGACCGCGAGGTCGTGCGCGACGAAGAGATACGACAGCCCGAACTCGTCCTGCAGGTTCATGAGCAGGTTGATCACCTGTGCCTGCACCGAGACGTCGAGCGCCGAGACCGGCTCGTCGCAGACGATGAGGCGCGGCTTCGGCGCGAGGGCACGCGCAATCCCGAGGCGTTGCCGCTGCCCGCCGGAGAACTCGTACGGGTACTTCACCATCTGGTCGGCGCGCAACCCCACGCGGTCGAAGAGGCTCGCGACTCGCGCGCCGATCTCCTTCTCCGAGGCGGACTCGAAGTTGCGGATCGGCTCGGAGACGATGTCGGCCGCGCGCATGCGCGGATTGAGCGAAGAGTAGGGATCCTGGAATACGGCCTGGAGCTCGCGGCGGAAAGGACGCATCCGCGTGGTCGAGAGCGATTCGATGCGCTCGCCGCGCCAGGCGATCTCGCCGGAGGTCGGATCGACCAGCTTGAGGATCGCCTTGGCGGTCGATGACTTGCCGCAGCCGCTTTCGCCCACCAGGCCCAGCGTCTCGCCCTCGGCGATGCGGAAGCTCACCTCGTCGGCGGCATGGACGTGCGCGCCCACGCGGCCGAAGAGGCCCTTGCGCACGGGGTAGTGCACCGTGAGCTTGCGCACGTCGAGCAGGACGCGGTCGGGATTCGCGCTCATGGCAGCAGGCTCGGCAACCGGTCTGCCTCCCAGCAAGCGACGGTGTGGCCGGGCGCCTTCGTTTCCAGCGGCGGCAGCTCGCTGCGGCAGCGATCGGTCGCATGGGTGCAGCGCGAAGCGAAGGCGCAGCCCGCGATCGGCTCGCGCAGCGAGGGCACGAGGCCGGGAATCTCGGTCAACCGCCGGCCGACGGCGCGTCCCTCGCCCAGCCGCGGGATCGAATTCAGGAGCCCGCGGGTGTAGGGATGGCGCGGGTGATCGAAGAGGTCCATCACCGTCGCTTCTTCGACCTTGCGCCCGGCGTACATCACGACGACGCGTTGCGCCATCTCGGCCACCACGCCGAGGTCGTGGGTGATGAGCAGGATCGCCGCGCCGGTCTTTTCCTTGAGCCCGCGCATGAGGTCGAGGATCTGCGCCTGGATGGTGACGTCGAGCGCGGTGGTGGGCTCGTCGGCGATGAGCAGCTTCGGGTCGCAGGCGAGCGCCATCGCGATCATGACGCGCTGGCGCATGCCGCCCGACATCTGGTGCGGATACTCGGAGGCGCGGCGCTCGGGCTCGGGGATGTTCACCAGGCGCAGCATCTCGATCGCGCGCGCGGTCGCGTCCCGGCGCCCGAGGCCCTTGTGAAGCACCAGCGCCTCGGCGATCTGGCGGCCGATGGTGAGCACCGGGTTCAACGAGGTCATCGGCTCCTGGAAGATCATCGAGATCTCGTTGCCGCGCACCTTGCGCATCGCGCGCTCGGACAGGCCCAGCAGGTCGCGGCCGTCGAAGCGGATGGAGCCGCCCACGGTGCGTCCCGGCGGAGAGGCGATGAGGCGAAGGATCGAAAGCGAGGTGACGCTCTTGCCGCAGCCCGACTCGCCCACCAGGGCCAGGGTCTCGCCGGGCTGGATGGCGAACGAAACGCCGTCGACCGCGCGCACGACGCCATCGCGAGTGAAGAAGTGCGTCTTGAGGTCCTCGACCTCGAGCAGGGGAGCGGGGGCAGGTGCGGGCATCGCGGCCATCGCTACATCCTTCGCGCCAGGCGCGGGTCGAGCGCGTCGCGCAGGCCGTCGCCCAGCAGGTTCACCGCCAGCACCGTGATCGAGAGGCAAATGCCGGGAAAGACGATCAGGTAGGTCGCGATCTGGAACATGCTGCGCGCCTCGGCCATGATGTTTCCCCAGCTCGGGATGTTGGGCGGGGTGCCCGCGCCGATGAAGGACAGGATCGCCTCGGTGATCATGGCGGAGGCGCAGACGTAGGTCGCCTGGACCAGCAGCGGCGCCACGATGTTGGGCAGGATGTGGCGCCACAGGATCCGCGGCAGGCGCGTGCCGGCCGCCACCGCCGCGGCGACATAGGGCTCCTCGCGCAGGGTGAGCACCAGGCTTCGCACCAGGCGCACCACGCGCGGCGTCTCCGCCAGCGTGATCGCGAGGATCACGTTCTCCATGCTGGCGCGGGTGAGCGCCATGAGCGCGATCGCCAGCAGCACCGGCGGGATCGACATGAGCCCGTCCATCACGCGCATGACGATCGCATCGAGCCAGCGCACGAATCCCGTGACCAGCCCGATCGCCAGCCCGATCAGCGTGCTGAAGAGCGCCACCGCGATGCCGATGGCGAGCGAGACGCGCGCGCCATACAGCACGCGGCTGTAGACGTCGCGCCCCATCATGTCGGTTCCGAACCACCACTCGGCCCCGGGCTGCTTCAATCGCTTGACCGGGGCCACCGCCTGCGGATCGACGGTCCCGAGCCACGGCGCGAACACGGCGACGAGGATCATCGCGAGCAGCACGACGCCGCCAACGATCGCCGTGGGATGGCGCCGCAACGCCTCGCGGAAATTGCGCCAGGTGGGCGATACGGGCTTGGGGGTCTCGAGCGCGACGGCGGCCATCGGGTCAATAACGGATGCGTGGGTCGAAGAACATGTAGCTCAGGTCCACCGCCAGGTTGATGAGCACGTAGGTGCCGGAGAAGATCAGCACCACGCCCTGGATGATCGGGTAGTCGCGCCGCAGGATCGCGTCCACGGTGAGCCGGCCGATGCCCGGGAGCGCGAAGACGGTCTCGGTGACGATGGCGCCGCCGATGAGGAGCGCGACACCGATGCCGATCACGGTGGCGATCGGCACCGCGGCGTTCTTGAGCGCGTGCCCGATGAGGATCCCGCCCGGGGCGAGGCCCTTGGCTTGCGCCGTGCGCACGTAGTCCTGCGCGAGCACGTCGAGCATGCTCGCGCGCGTGATTCGCGCGATGAGCGCGATGTAGACGGTGCCCAGCGCGGCGCTGGGCAGCACGAGGTGGCGCGCCCATTCCCACACGCCTTCGGAGATCGGGCGGTAGCCCTGCACGGGCAGCCACTCGAGCTCGATCGAGAAGACGAGGATGAGGATGTAGGCCAGGACGAAGACCGGCACCGAGAAGCCACCCACCGAGAAAGCCATCACTGCCCGGTCCATCCAGGAGCCGGCGCGCGCCGCGGCGACCACGCCCAGCGGCACCGCGACGAGGATGGAGATGACCAGCGTGCAGAACGTGAGCGAGAGCGTGGGCTCGACGCGCTGGGCGATGAGGTGCGTCACCGGCAGGTTGGTGAAGATCGATACGCCGAGGTCGCCATGCAGCAGGCGCCACAGCCACTGGCCGAAGCGCTCCAGGAACGGGTCGTCCAGCCCGAGCTTCTCGCGGATCTTGCGGATGTCCTCGCTCGTGGCGGCGTCGCCCGCGAGGATCGCGGCCGGGTCGCCGGGCGTGAGGTAGAGGAGGAGGAAGACGACGAACGCGACCACCGCCATGACGACGATGGTCGCGAAAAGCCGTCGCACTACATAAGCAAGCATTACTCCGTGCTTGGTGGCGTTGAGCGGTGCGGGTCCGCTCGAACGCCGTTCCCGATGTGTTTCATGGCAAGGCTGTTACTTTTTCTCGACGTTCCAGAGCAGGTTGATGGGCGCGATGATCAGCCCGGTGATGTTGGTGCGGTACGCCGTGGGCAGGATGAACTGGCCCGTCGGGATGATCGGCACGAACTCGAACGCCCTCTTCTGCACGGCATCGGCCGCGGCCTTCGACTCCGCCGGCGTCTTCGCCTTGAACCAGGCTTCGCGCAGCTCTTCCATCTTCGGGTCCGACGGCCAGCCGAACCAGGCCTTCTCGCCCGTGCCGCGGATGGGGAAGTTGACCGCCGGGTTGACCATGTCCGGACCCACCAACCAGGTGTGGAAGATATTCCAGCCGCCCTTGTCGTTGGGCTCCTTCACCGCGCGGCGCGTGATGAGCGTGCCCCAGTCGCCCGCCTGGATCTCGGCGTTCATGCCGATCTTCTTCAGGTTCTCCAGCGTGAGCAGCGACTGCGAGTGCACGATCGGCTGGTCGGTCGCGTCGATGATCACGACCTTCTCGCCCTTGTAGCCGCCTTCCTTCAGCAGCTGCTTGGCCTTCTCGAAGTTGCGCTTGCCCTTCAGCGGTTCGGCGGAAACCTCGGAGGAAAGTGGCGTGCCGCAGGTGAAGTACGAGTAGCAGGGCTTGCCGTTCTTCTTGTCGCCGGCGATGCCGATCACATAGTCGTTCTGGTCTACCGCGTACAGCACGGCCTGGCGGATCTTCTCGTTGTTGAAGGGCGGGTGCAGGAAGTTGAAGCGGATCATGCCCATCGAGCCCAGCGGGTCGATGTTCTTGACCACGACCTGCTTGTTCTTCGACAGCAGCGGGATGAGGTCCGGGGGCATCTGCTCCCAGATGTCGGCTTCGCCCGCGTTCAGCGCGGCAGCGGCGGTGGCGGAGTCGGGAATGTAGATCCACTCGACGCGGTCGACCTTGACGACCTTCCCGCCGGAAGCCCAGGAGGGCGCTTCCTTGCGCGGCACGTAGTCGGTGTTCTTCACGTACACGACCTTGTTGCCCGGCACCCACTCCGACTTCACCATCTTGAAGGGCCCCGAGCCCGTGGGGTCGTCGATGTTCTTGAAGGCATCGGTCTTCGCGATGCGCTCGGGCATGATGAAGGGCACGTTCGACGACGGCTTGGCGAGCGCGTCGAGGGTGAGCGGGAAGGGGGTCTTCAGCTTGAGCGTGAAGGTCTTGTCGTTCACCGCCTTCCACGATTCCGTGGCTTCGGAGAGCTTCTGGCCGAGCGCGTCACGCTTGGCCCAGCGCTCGATCGAGGCGATGCAGTCGGCCGACTTGACCGGCTGCCCGTCGTGGAACTTGAGGCCGTCGCGCAGCGTGAAGGTATAGGTCAGGCCGTCCTTGGACACCTCGTGCTTGTCCACCATCTGCGGCTTGACCTCGAACTTCTCGTTGATCGCGAAGAGCGTGTCGTACACCATGTAGCCATGGTTGCGCGTGATGTACGCGGTGGTGGCGATCGGGTCGAGGATGCGCAGGTCGGCCTGCGGGATGAACTTGAGGACCTTCTGTTGCGCGAGCGTCGCGCTCCAGGGTGCGGCGGCGACGGCGACGAGTGCGATTCCGGCAAACCAGCGCAGATTGCGTCTCATGGATGGCCCCTTTCGGCGAGTAAATAGGCGACGACAACGGATGCGTGATCCTAACAGCACCGGAGAATCCGGACCATGGGAATGAACCAACCCCTTCGGGAAATCGCCCGCAGGCTGCGGGCCGGCAGCCTCACGGCTGCCGCGCTGCGCCGGGAGGCGGCGGCCAACCTCGAGTCGAGCGAAGCGCGGCTGGGCGCGTACAAGACCGTGACGGTGGAAGTCGCCGAGGCCGCGGCCGCGCGCGCCGATGCGGCCTTTGCCCGCGGACAGGACCGCGGCGTCTTGCAGGGCATCCCGGTATCGGTGAAGGACATCTACGGCGTGCCGGGTGTGCCGATCTTCGCCGGCAGCCCGCGCGAGCTGCCGGCGAGATGGCAGGCGCCTGGGCCGCTGGTCGCGTGCCTGCTTGCCCAGGACGCGGTGGTCATGGGCAAGACGCACACGGTCGAGTTCGCGTTCGGCGCCCTCGGCCTGAACGACCACTGGCCCACGCCGCGCAATCCGTGGGACGCAGCCGTTGCCCGCGTTCCAGGAGGCTCCAGCTCTGGCGCGGGAGTCTCGCTGTGCCAGGGGTCCGCCCTGATCGCGCTCGGCAGCGACACGTCGGGATCGGTGCGCATTCCCGCGGCGCTTACCGGCAACGTGGGCTACAAGCCGACGATCGGGCGCTGGTCTACGGCGGGGATCACGCCGCTTTCACTCATCTTCGATACGCCCGGCGTCCTCGCACGCACCGTCGACGACGCCATGCTGGCCGCGGCGGAGATGGAGCGGCATTTCGGCAGGACGCAGGCCGGCATCGGCGGCGCGAGCCTTTCGTCGGCGCTGCGCATCGGCATCCCGGAGTCGTTTTTCTGGGACGACTGCGATGCGGGGATCTCCGAGCCCGTGCGCGGCGCGCTCGCCGAGCTGGAGCGTGCAGGGCATCGGCTCGTGCCGCTTCGCTTCCCCGAGGCCGCGCTCGCCTTCGAAATTTTCAAGGCGGGCGGCACGGCCGGCGCGGAGCTGCTCGCCTTCCTGCGCCATGAGCTGCCCGAATGGGTCGAGACCCTGGACCGGAATGTCTCGGCGCGCATGAACGCGGCCGCGGAGGTGTCGGCCGTGGAGTTCCTCGGGCGCAGGATGTCGCTCGAACGATGGTCGCGCGAGGCGCGGGCGCACTTCGAGCACGTGGACGTGATCGCCACGCCGACGACGGCGCAGTCTCCGCCCGCGTTCACGGAGCTCTCGAGCTGGGAGGACTATCGCCCACGCAACCTGAAGATGGCCCGCAACACGAGCATCGCCAACCTCCTGCAGCTGGCTGCGATCACGTTGCCCGTAGGGCTGGACGCGCTTCGATTGCCGGTGGGGCTGCAGGTCATGGCAAGCCACGGGCGAGACGACTTCCTCTTCGCCGCCGCGGGCGCCTTCGAGGCGGTGCTCGGGACCGGAAGCCAGCGGATCGGGTTCCCGCCCGGCCTTGCCCCGCGTTAGCGTCCGCGCGGCACGTACAATGGGACTCGAAGGCGTGGGCCCGTCCGGCTTGCGCTGCCACCTCCAGAAAGGCCTTCCCTTTGCCTACCCTCCGGCTGAAGCAACTCGTCGACCAGGCTCGCGCGAGCCTGCCGCTTCCCCACACGCGCGACGTGATCGAGGACGTTTTCCTCGCCATCGAAGGCAACCCCGACTGGCGCAAGACCTACGACGAGATCGTCTACAAGCTCGGCAAGCCCGCGACCAACGCGTGGGCGGGCTTCTGGATCGCCCATTCCGAGGGCCTTGTCGCCGACCAGCGCGAGACCGCGGCGCGCTCGACGCTGATCGAGTCCTACTCGCCCATCGTGGCGCCCGCCGCGAAACGCGGCAAGAAGCTGAAGGAGCCCGACGCCGTGCAGGCGATGCACCAGCACTTCCTCGCCAACCGCGCGAGCCTGCCGCCGGCCATCCGCGAGCATCGCAACGTGATCGTCGCGCTGATCATGGACGGCATCGAGCCCGGCGTGGCCTTCGCCAAGGCGCTGGAGAAGCCGGCCTTCGCCTGGTAGGTCGCTCGTGACGCCGTTCGACGAGGCCATCGCCTTCGCGTCCTCGCACGAGGTGGGTTGGCCGCGCGATCCCGCCGCGGATCCGGCGCGCTGGGGCGTGCACCACGAGGACCCGCCACCCTTCGACCGCTTGCGGGGCCCGGTGCATCCGCGCGGCGGCGTCTCGGGCGTGATCCGCCTGCGCGGCGAGGAAGTCGCCGCCTGGGGCGAGCCCGACCGCGCCGACCAGACCTTCAGCGTTGCCAAGACCTATCTCGCGCTCCTCGCCGGCGTCGCCCACTCGCGCAAGTTGCTGGAGCCCGGCGAACGCGTGGCCGAGCGCTTGCCCGGCATCGGATTCGACTCGGAGCAGAACCGCGCCATCACCTGGGAGCATTTGCTCACGCAGACCAGCGAATGGCAGGGCGAATGCTTCGGCATGCCCGACCAGGTCGAGCATTACCGCCGTGTTTCGTACGACCCCAAGCCGCCCGTAGGCAGGAAGGGCGAGCCCCGGCCGCTGCAGCCGCCGGGCAGCTACTGGGAATACAACGACGTGCGCATCAACCAGTTCTCGCTCGCGTTGCTGCACCTCTTCAGGCGGCCGCTGCCGGAAGTGTTCCTCGAAACCATCCTCGAGCCCCTCGGGGGAGGGCGGGATTTCCGTTGGGAGGGCTACGACGACGCCTGGGTGGAGATCGACGGCCTGCGGGTGAAGTCGGTGCCGGGCGGCACGCACTGGGGCGGCGGCGTGAGCATCGGCTCGCGCGACCAGGCGCGCGTGGCGCAGTTGCTGCTCTCGGGTGGCCTGCATGGGGGGCGCGAAATCGTTCCTCGCGATTGGGTGCAGCGCATGCAGGTGCCTTGCCCGGTAGCGCCTTTCTACGGATGGCTCGCGTGGCTCAACCGCGATGGGCGCCTGTACGCCGACGCGTCGCGCTCCAGCTTTTTCATGTTCGGAGCGGGCGGCCACATGGTATGGATCGATCCGGAACACGAGGCTGTCGTCGTCGTGCGCTGGCTCGACACCGCGTCGTCGGCGGAGTTCGTGCGCCTCGTTTCGAGGGCCCTGAAGGGCTAGCGCAGCGGCAGCGAAATTTCGAACTCGCTGCCGCGTCCCGGCCCGTCGCTGCGCGCGGCGATGCGCCCGCCGTGCATCTCCACCACCGTGCGCGCGAGCGACAGGCCGATGCCCATGCCACCCTGGCTGCGTTGCATGGATTCGCCGGCCTGCCAGAACATGTCGAAGGCGCGCTCGAGCTGCTCCGGGGTCATGCCGATGCCGGAGTCGCGCACCCGGATCGAGGCCTCCCGGTGGCCCACGATGACTTCGAGGCCGATGCGCCCTCCGGGCGGCGTGTACTTGGCCGCGTTGTTGAGCAGGTTGAGCACGGCCTGCACGAGGCGCACCGCATCGCCATGCAGGTGGCATTCGCCTTCCGGCAGCGAAACCTCGAGGGCATGGCCCTCTCGCTCGATGAACGGCCGCGCGCCTTCCACCGCCTGCGCGACGATCGCCTGCAAGGTCACCGGCTCGCGGCGCAGCTCCAGGCGCCCGCGCGTGATGCGGCTCACGTCGAGCAGGTCGTCCACCAGCCGCACCATGTGGCGCATCTGGCGCTCGATGATGGCGCACACCGAGCGCACTTCGGGCGGGGCGTCGCGCAACCGCAGGATCTCGACCGCGTTGCGGATCGGGGCGAGCGGATTGCGAAGCTCGTGCGCGAGGGTGGCGAGGAAGGCCGTCTTGCGGCGGTCCTCCTCCTGCAGCGCCTGGCGCGCGCGCTTCTGCTCGGTCACGTCGAGCAGCGTGGCCACGGCGCCGCGGATGTCGCCGCTCTCGTCGCGCAGCGCGGCCGCCGAAACCAGCACGTCCACCGCGCTGCCGTCGGCGAATCGCAGGTGGTAGTCGAGGTTCTCGACCGGCTTGCCGGAAAGCACGCGCCGCAGCGGAAACTCCGCGAGCGGCAGCTCGATGTCGTCGCGGAAGGCGCGGTAGGCGGGCGGGCTCGCGCCGTCCTCGGGCGTCATGGAGATGTTGCCGCCACCCATGCGCATCAGGCGGTTGCCGACGCGATTGCCGGTGATCACGCTGCACTGCGCATCGTGGGCGATGAGCACGCCGACCGGCAGCGTGTCGAGCAGCGCATGCATCTCCTCAAGCTGGCGCTGGCGCGCGATCTCGGCCAGCTTGCGCGCGGTGATGTCGATGTTGACTCCGAGCAGCCGCGCGGCGCCCGGCGCGGGCCCGCCTTCCACCCGGCCGATGGAAGCGATCCAGCGCACCTCGCCGTCGGCCCGACGGATGCGGAATTCGGTCGTGAACTCGCCGCCCCGGGCCACGATCTCGCCCAGCGCGCGGTCCACCCGCTCGACGTCGTCGGGCAGCACCAGCTCGCGCCAGCTTTCCGCGTTGGGCGCAACAGAGCTCGGCGCGACGCCGATGAGGCCATAGATCCCTTCCGACCACTGCACGCGGCCGGTGGCGAGGTCGTATTCCCACAGGCCCAGGCGCGCCGCCGCCTCGGCACGGGCGAGCTGGGCCTGCTCGGTCACGTCGCGATGCATGAGCACGACGCGGCCCACGGTGCCCTCGGCTCCGCGCACGGGATAGAGGCTCGCTTCGGTCACGCGCCCGCGGCCGGGCAGCCGATTGCGCGCCGGGTCGTAGGTCACGGCGGGAAGCGCGACCGACTCGCCGGCGAAGGCGCGGCGGATGAGGGGCATGAGGCCCAGCGCCTCGAGCTGCGGATCGGCGAGCAGGTTGTAGCCGGCGAGCGCCTCGCGGCCCACGCCCCACATCTTCTCGAACGCGGGGTTGGCGTCGATGCAACGGCCGTCCGGGGTGAACACCTGGATGGTGAAGGGCGCCTGCTCGAAGATCGCTCGGAAGTAGGCGCGGCTCTCGGCGAAGGAATCCTCCACGCGCCTGCGCTCGACGAACTGCCCGAACTGCGCGCCGAGGTCCTCGAGCAGGGTGAGCAGCTCGGGGTCGGGCTCGGCGAGGCGCCGGCTGAAGAATTCCATCACGCCGACCACCTTGCCGGCCACCCGGATGGGAAAGGCGACCGCCGAGCGCAACCGCTCGCGCGCGGCCATGGCCGACTGTGAATACAGCGGGTCGCGCGCGATGTCGGCGATCCACGTCGCGCGGCCTTCCGCCCAGCAGCGCCCCGGCAGCCCCTCCCCGGGCGCGAAGCGCGAGCCGGCCGAGGCCTGCACGTAGGCGGCGAAGGCTTCGTCCGGAAGATGCCAGGTGAACTCGCAGTGCAGCCCCTGTGCCTGCGTGTCGACCTCGAAGTACGCGCCGCAATCCCACTCGGTCGCTTCCCCGATGGCCGAGAGGATGCGCGCGGAAGCATCGGCGCCGTCGGAGCCCACGAGCACGCGGCTGACGGCGACCTGGGCCGCCGCGCGCACGCGATTGCGATGCCGCCCGGTGACGTTGCGCACCACGCCCACCGCGCCCACGATCGACTCGCCCTCGCGAACCGGGAAGTAATGCGCGTCGAAGAACCCCCAGGTGCCCGTTTCCGGGACGCGGAAGCGCTGCTCGCTCGACAGCGCCCTCTCGCCGCGCAGGGCCGCGCGGAAATGCTCGATCTCGCCAGTCTCGACCAGGAACGGAAAGACTTCCGGCGCCTTGCGTCCCACGACGTCGCCCGCCGCCATGCCGGAGATGCGCTCCATCGCGGGGTTCCACAGCGTATAGACGCAGTCCCGGTCGAAGGCGAGGACGCCATCGGGACTGCCCGCGAGGAGCGCGGCGGCGACGTCCATCCCGGCTTCAGCGACCGCGGGCGCGATGGCGCTCGACGAGCGCCTGGATGTCGTCGGGCTCGACCGGCTTCACGAGGTGCGCATCGAAGCCGGCGACCTGCGACAGGCGGCGGTCCTCGTCCTGGCCGTAACCGGTGACCGCGGCGATCAGGGCATCGGTGAGCCCCCCTTCGCGCATCGCGCGGCACGCCTGGTAGCCGTTGAGCGCCGGCAGGCCGATGTCGAGCAGGACAAGGTCCGGGCGCGCGCGCAGGGCGAGCGCCACGGCTTCGCGGCCGTCGAACGCGACCTGCACGTCGTGGCCTTGCAGCCGCAGCAGCTGCGCCATGGTGAGCGCCGAGTCGCGAAGGTCGTCCACAACCAGCACGCGCAGGCAGTGCGTCGGCCCGGAGCGTCCCGCGCGGCTGGCCCCGCTCGCGGGGATCGCCTCGGCCGCGCGCAGCGGCAGCCGGACGTGGAAAGCGCTTCCCTGGCCGCGGCCCGAGCTGGTCGCCTCGACGCTGCCGCCATGCAGCTCGACCAGGCTCTTCACCAGCGAAAGCCCAAGCCCCAACCCGCCCTCGGCGCGGTCGAGGTCACGCTCGGCCTGGTAGAAGAGCTCGAAGATGCGCTCGAGGTGGCCGGGCTCGATGCCGCGCCCGTTGTCGCGCACGCACGCGCAGGCGAAGCCGTGGCGCGTCTCCAGCGTGAGCTCCAGGCGCCCGCCGGCATCGGTGTACTTGGCCGCGTTGTTGACGAGGTTGCTCAACACTTGCGCGAGGCGGGTGAAATCCCCGTGCACGGGCACGGCATGGGGCGGCAGGCTCACCTCTATCGCATGCCCGCGAGATTCGACCAGCGGCCGGCTCACGTCGAGCGCGTGGCGTGCCACGTCGCGCAGGTCGATGTCGGCCTTCTGCAGCGTGATCTTGCCGCGGGAGACGCGCGAGACATCCAGCAGGTCGTCGACCAGGCGCACGAGGTGCCCGACCTGCCGCTCGATGATGTCGCGCGCATCGCCGGCCGCCCGGTCGGGCGGTCCCAGCAGGCGCAGGATCTGCACCGCGTTGCGGATCGGGGCGAGGGGGTTGCGCAGCTCGTGCGCGAGCATCGCCAGGAACTCGTCCTTGCGCTCGGCCTGCTCGCGCAGCTGCTCTTGCGCCGAGCGCAGCGCCTCCTCGGCGTTGCGGCGATCGGTGATGTCGTAGCTGATCCCCACGATGCGGGCTGGCTTGCCGTCGGCGTCGCGCACGACCTGGCCCGTCTCCAGCAGCCAGCGCACTTCACCATCGGCACGCAGGTAGCGCACTTCGGTGCGGTAGCCGCCCTCGCGGGAGGCGAGCGCCGCGGCGATGTCCGCCCGGAAGGCGGCGCGGTCCTCGGGCAGAACCTTCGCCACCACGTCCTCGAAGCCACCGGCGTCCTCCAGCGCCTCGCCCGGTCGGCTGCTGCCGCGCATGCGGGTGACCCGATCGCCGGCGATGTCCCACTGGTAGGCGACCACGCGCGAGGCTTCCATCGCGATGCGCAGGTGCCGGTCGCGATCGCGCAGGTCGCGCAGCTCGGCCCGGAGCGGCGCGGGAAGGTCGAGTTCGGCCGCTGGGTCCATGTGTCGACGATTGTATTTGATACCCTCGCGGCTGGGAGACCCGGGAGCAAGAATATGAAGGTCGATTACGACCTCGTGGTGATCGGCGCGGGGCCGGCGGGGGAGAAGGCCGCGGCGCAGGCCGCCTACTTCGGCAAGCGCGTACTGGTGGTCGAGCGCGCGCCCCAGCCGGGCGGGGCCGGCACCCATACCGGCACGGTTCCCAGCAAGACGCTGCGCGAGACGGCGATGTACCTCTCGGGCTACCGCTCGCGCGAGATGTACGGCATCGCCGTCGAGCTCGAGCCCACGGCGACGCTGCCGCGCCTCATGTCGCGCAAGGCCGCGATCGTGGCTTCCGAATCGCGGCGGATCAGCGACAACCTCGCGCGCCACAACGTGGACACCTGGCACGGCGCCGGGCGGCTGCTCGACGCCCACACCGTGGAGGTGACGGGGCCCGAGGGCGTGCGCCGCGCCAGCGCCGCGGTGATCCTCATCGCAACGGGATCGCGTCCCGCGCGGCCGGTGGACATCGACTTCACCGACGAGCGCATCCACGACAGCGACGAGATCCTCGAGCTCGACCACATTCCCGCGTCGATGACGATCCTTGGCGCCGGCGTGATCGGTTGCGAGTACGCGTGCATGTTCGCGGCGCTGGGCGTGCGCGTGACGCTCGTGGATTCGCGCGAGGTGCTGCTGTCCTTCCTCGACCGGGAGATGGTCGAGCAACTCACGCGATCGATGCGGCGGATGGGAATCGAGCTTCGCATGGGCGCGCGCTGGAAGAGTGTCGCGCGCGAAGGCGACGGGGTGGTCACCCGCTTCGGCGATGGCGGCGCAATCGCGAGCGAGCAGCTGCTCTATGCCGCCGGGCGCGAGGGACGCACCCGCGAGCTGGGCCTGGAAGCCCTCGGGATCTATCCCGACCGGCGCGGCTACCTCGCGGTGAACGAGCGCTACCAGACGGTGGTCCCGAACGTGCTGGCCGCCGGCGACGCGATCGGCTTTCCCGCGCTCGCGGCCACCTCGATGGAGCAGGGGCGGGTGGCCGTTTGCCACGCCTTCGGCTTCGACTACAAGCGTTCGGTGGACGAGCTGCTGCCCTACGGGATCTACACCATCCCCGAGGTGAGCGCGGTGGGGGAATGCGAAGCGACCTGCGCCGAGAACGGCATCGACTATGCGGTGGGCCGCGCCCATTACTCGCAGAACCCGCGCGGCAAGATCTCGGGCGACACCGAAGGCCTGCTCAAGCTCGTGGTCGCGCGCGCGAGCCGCCGGCTGATCGGCGTGCACGTGATCGGCGACCGCGCCACCGAGCTCGTGCACATCGGGCAGGCGGTGATCCACCTGCGCGGGACGGTCGACGCCTTCATCGAGATGGTGTTCAACTTCCCGAGCCTTGCCGAAGCGTACAAGTACGCCGCCTACGATTGCCTCGGGCAGCTCGCCTGCGAGAGCCCGCCGGCGTCCTAGAACCCGAGGCGCCGGCGCACACGGCGGCCCACGATCCACGCGACCGCCAGCGTGGCCGCGATGCCGGCCGCGAGCGCCATCCACTTGAGGGGTCCGCCGCTCAGGGCATCTCGCCCGAGGTGGCCCAGGTAGACCTTGAGGGCGATGCCCGGAAACATGCCCGCGGCGGAAGCGAGCGAGTACGTGAGCGGGCCTACGCAGGTCAGGCCGAGGAAATAGCTCTTGGCGCCCGAGGGCATCACCGGGCTCAGGCGCAGGAAGGCCACCACTTTCCAGGGCTCGCGCTTGACCGCCTTGTCGACGGCCGCGAAGGCGGCGCTGCGGCGCGCCGCCCGCTCGACGTGGTCGCGCACCACGTAACGCGCGATGAGGAAGGCGCTCATCGCCGCGATGGCCGATGAGGCCATCGCAGCCGCCACCCCCCACGCAGGCCCGAAGGCGGCGCCGGCCGCGATGGGAAAGATCCAAGCGGGAATCAGCAGCAGCGTGCCGATGACGTATGCCGCGCAGAACACCAGCAGCGCCTGGGCGCGATTGCGCTCCTCGAGGGCATCGGCCAGGACCGCGGTCCAGTCCTGCGCCGGGACCACGAGCGCCATGGCGAGAGCGGCCACGACGAGGCCGGAGATCCCGAGCCACAGCCGGCTTCGCTCGAGCTTCATGCCACGGGCGGCGCGGCAGATCGCCGGCGGCGGGCGAGGTCGTGGCCGGCGGCGAGGCAAAGCACCAGCCACACGGTGCTCGAGCAGGCCGCCGCCAGCACGTCGCTCAGGAAGTGCGCGCCCAGGTACACGCGAGACAAGCCCACGAGCGCCACCATCGCCATCGCGGCGAGCACGACGGCGCTGCGCAGGGCTCCCCCTCGCAGGCGCGACACGAGGAATGCCGCGAGCACGCCGTAGAAGGTTGTCGCGGCGGCCGTGTGCCCGCTCGGGAAGCTGAACGTGGCGAGCGTGAGGATCGGATCGTCCAGGTGTGGGCGTGCCCTTTCGTAGGCGAGCTTGAGCAGGCCGTTGAGCGCCATGCCGCCGCCCACGGCGAGCGCCAGGGTGAGGATCCAGTAGCGCTCCCGCAAGCGCGCCAGGGCAAGTGCCAGGACCGCGCTCCAGGCCGCGATGGCGGCGAGCGAGTGGGCATGCGTAAGGGCCAGCATGGCGGTGGTGAGCGGTGGCGAGCGCCGGGTCTCCCACCATGCGGTCACGCGCTCGTCGAGCACGACGATGCTCTCGCGCGCGGCCACGTTCCACGCCACCGCCATGAAGAGGGCGCCGGCGACGAGGAAAGCGCTCCATCCGGCGATCGCGAGAGCGCGCGGGGACAGGCTGTGCGGGCGATCAGGCAGGCGCATGGCGAACCGCGCCCGTGCCCCAGCCGGACGCATCGTGGTCGAAAGCCTCGGTGTCGCGGCGCGTGAAACGGCCTGACGACCATTCGAAGCGATCGACCTCGATGTGGTTGTCCTCCACGCGCAGGAAGTTGAACCCGTTGGGGGATTCGCGCGTGCGCGACGAGGTGGCCGTGCCGGCCTGCACGACGAGGGCCGAGACGCCTGCGATGCGATAGCGCTCGGCCGTATGGCCGACGTCGCTTTCGTGCAGGTGCCCCGAGAGGAGCAGGTCGGCGCCGCAGTGCGCGAGCTTCTCGAGCGCCATGCGGGCTCGTCCCACGATCTGGCCTTCCTCGCCGCTGCCTTCGGGCACGTGGAAAGGATGATGGGTGACCACGATCTTGGTCACGCCCGCCGGCAGGTCGCAGAGGCGGGCGCGCACCGACTCGGCCTGCGCCGCGTTGATGCGCCCGCCCTTGAAGGTGAGGGAGCGCGCGGTGTTCACACCCACGACGGCGAGCTCGTCGTCGAAATAGCCGGGTTCGAGCTCATCGGTGACGATGCGCCGGTAGTCTCGCAGCGGGGCGAGGAAGCGCTTGAAGACGTTGTAGAGCGGCACGTCGTGGTTGCCGGGCACCACCAGCTGGGGGCGGGGGAGGGTGTCGAGGTACGCCCGCGCGGCGCGGAACTGGGCGGCGCGCGCGCGTTGCGTGAGGTCGCCGGAAACGACCAGCAGGTGTGGCGAGAGCCGCAGCAGCGCTTCGCGCAACGGCTCGAGCACCGCTTCGTCGACGCGGCCGAAGTGAAGGTCGGAAATGTGGGCGAGGGTGCGCATTCAGCTTGCCGGCACCAGCACCTGCAACGCGCGTGGCAGCACGCGCAGCCGCAACGGAGTCGCGAGCGCCGTCACCTCGCCGTCGGTGGCGACCAGCAGCCAGCGGCGCCGGGAATCGATGCGCAGGCTGGAGGCTCGTGCCATGGAGAAATCGCGCGCCTGTTGCAGCCGGCCGAGGAGGGCGCGGATGGCCAGGCGCAGGAGTCCCCAGCGCGTGCGCCGGCGCGTCGTGTAGACGCTCAGGCAGCCATCGCGCAGGCTCGATCGCATGCCGATGTTGAAGCCCTCCATCACGTAGTCGTTGTTGCCGATGAAGACGAAGGGCGAGCGGCAGTGGGTGGTCCTGCCGTCGATCTCGATGCTCAGGCGCAGGAAGGGTGAGCGGCGCAGGATGGCCAGCGTCGCCCACAACATCGCCCGGTACTTGCCGCGGCCCAGGCGGCGTTGCTGGCGCTGGCGGTCGCGGACGATGTCGGGATAGAGCCCGAGGCTCGCGTTGTTGACGAAGGTGCGCTCGTTCACCTCGCCCAGGTCGACCCCCAGGCGGCGGCCTTGCGCGATGACGCGAACCGCTCCCTCGATATCGGGGGGAATGCCCAGGTCGCGCGCGAAGTGGTTGAGCGTTCCCACGGGGAGCACCGCGAGCGCGATCCCGGTGCCGCGAAGGCAGGCGGCGACGGCGCTCACGGTTCCGTCGCCGCCGGCCGCGACGACCACCGAGCGCGGGGCCTGCAGCGCGAGTCGCGTGACCTCGGCGATCGAGCCATCGGCGGCACGGAAGATCTCGGCTTCGATGCCATGGCGCTGCAGCAGCGCCGCCAGCCGCGCGACCGCGTCATCGCCATGGCCCTGGCCCGAGCGCTCGTTCAGGATCACCGCGACGGGCGCGGCGGGGCAGGGGCGGTCGCTTTCCATGACCGCAATTGGACGACACGCCTGGGCGTGCCGTTCGCTCGGGCGTGCCGCGACTTCGAGTCGGAAGCGGCCTACATCGCGCGGCGGTCGCGCCTTCCGCTTCCCGCTTTCCCTTTTCCCCTTCCCCCTCCTCTTATCCCTTCAACCGGTTGCGCACCAGCCAATCGTCGACGCGGGCCACGGTCTCGTCCACGCTCGGATGGGCGAGGCCCTTCTGCGCCGCGACCGCCTGGACCAGGCGATCGACCCGCTCGATGTGAGGCACGCCAGCCGCGAGGGCCCGGGCGGCGGACGAAGGACTCTGCAGCGAGCGCGCCGCTTGCGCGTACTTGTCGAACGGCACCATGGCGCCGGGATCGGCGCCGAGGGATACGCAGAGCGCGCCGACCCAGTCATAAACGGCGCGCGAGGATTCGGCATCCGAGTGCACCGCCTCCGCGATGGAGCGCACGCCGTCGTCGGTGAGGCAGCGGTAGTTGCCCGCGAGCAGCATCGCCCACTTGGCGAGCGGCACGAAGACCGAGTCGTGGACCTTGAGCTTGACCGGCAGGTCGAGCCGCTCGCCGCCGTGCTCGTAGCGCGCCTGCTCGATGCCGCTTGCCAGCTCGCGCAGCAGCGCGGTGTCGCGGCCGAGCTCGAACGCGGCCGCCTTGAAGTTGGTCGCGAGCCGCACCTGCAGCACGTTGCCCTCTTCCTCGGGAGGCCGGAAAGCCTGCGGGTCGGGGCTGCACAGCGTCACGCGCCGCGCGTCGAATCCCTCCCACGGCGAGGCGTCGGTGTAGCTCTCGGCGCAGGCCCCGGGATCGATGCCGGGGATTCGTGAGAGATACGGCGGGGGCGGCATGTTCATCACCGAAAGGCAGGGCACGCCGCTCGCGGCCGTGGCCTGCAGCAGCTCGCGCACGCCCGGAAGGCGGTATTGCGGCTCCTGCATGGCGAGCACCACCATGTCGAACGAGCCCGGGTCCACGGCCTCGGGAACGCTCGCCGTGATCCGCCCGGGCAGCTCGCCCGAGCGCACCTCGACCAGGCCCTCGCGGCCCTTGACCGGAAGGCGCACCACGACGCCGCGATCGTTGATGAGGGCCGCGTTGCGCGCGCGGCAGACGAGGCGAACGTCGTGGCCGGCGAGCGCGAGCTTCACGCCCAGCAGGCAACCGTACGAAGCGCCGAGCACCAGGATGTTCCTCGTAGCCACCGCACCCTCCGTTGTCGAACCGATGCCGGTCCGACAGCACCCTCTCATCCGGGTGCGGCTCGGGGCAATTGGTATTCGGGCAATGGGGCCTTCGCGCGACGCGAAGGCGCCGGCTTCAATCCTTGTGCCGGGTGGCGTCGCTCGCGCGCGTGGCGTAGGGCTCGTTGCCGGCGAAGCCGTCCACGAGGTCGTACTTCGGCCACAGCTCCGCGGCGATGTCGATGATGACGGCGTTGCAGCCGAGGGGACACGTCGGCGGCGTGCCGATGCGCCAGTTGGCCGAGACTTCGTCGGGGCGCTCGATGAGGTACGGCAGCGGCATGCGGCAGCGGTCGCAGCCCGCCGGGCGCCGGGCGGTAAAACTTTCGCTCATCAACCGGAAGAGCCTGCCGGGCGAGATCGGGGTGCGCTTCATGGGCGCCCATTATGTCCCTAGTAGAATGTCGTGCCCATGCTTTCGCTCGCCCAACTCTTCGAGAACAACCGCGCCTGGTCGGAACGCCTGCGAGACCAGGATCCCGAATTCTTCCAGCGCCTGTCGCGCCAGCAGCGTCCGCGCTACCTGTGGATCGGTTGCGCCGACAGCCGCGTGCCCGCCAACGAGATCGTCGGCCTGCTTCCGGGGGAGCTCTTCGTCCACCGCAACGTGGCCAACGTCGTGGTGCATAGCGACCTGAACTGCCTCTCGGTCATGCAGTTCGCGATCGAGGTTTTGCGCATCGAGCACGTGATCGTCTGCGGCCACTACGGCTGCAGCGGCGTCTCGGCCGCGCTGCAGGACCAGCGCGTGGGCCTCGCCGACAACTGGCTGCGGCACGTGAAGGACGTGCACGCCAAGCACGCGCCGCTCGTCGATTCGGGGTCGGACGTCTCGCGCCGCATCGACAGGCTCTGCGAGCTCAACGTGATCGAGCAGGTGGCGCACGTATGCCAGACCACCATCGTGCGAGATGCCTGGGACCGTGGGCAGGAGCTCGCGGTGCACGGCTGGGTGTACGGGCTCGCCGACGGACTGGTGCGCGACCTCGGCACTACCGTCACCAGCGCCGCCGACGCCGCTCGCGCCTACCGCGTGGCGCTCGAGGGACTCTAGCCCTCGATCCGGATCACCACGCCCTCGTCGGGGCGAAGCGCTACGCCGTCGGTGATGCGTTGCCCCCAGCGGTCCATGTGCGTCGACAGGGCCACGGTCCCTCCAATGGCGAGCGCGCAATGCAGCGTATGCGGCGTGGAGCCCAGGTTGAGCGCGACGAGGAAGGCGCTTTCGCCTTCGCGCGCATGGCGCGCATACGCGAGCACATCGCCCGTGGCCTCGACCGGCTCGAAGCGGCCCACCTCCAGGGCGGGCTCGCCGCGGCGAAGCGCGATGAGGCGGCTGTAGAGCCCGAGCATCGAGCCGGGATCGTCGCGCTGCGCCTCGACGTTCACCTCGCGGTGGTCCGCCGCCACGGGCAGCCACGGTTCGACGCGGCTGAAGCCGGCGTGGGGCGCCGCGCTCCACTGCATCGGCGTGCGCTCGGGGTCGCGGCCGAGGTTGCGGCCGGGCACGTTCCTCTCGAACGGATCCTGCACGCGGTCCGGGGGGATCGGCACGTCCACCATGCCGATCTCGTCGCCGTAGTAGAGCGTGGGCGTGCCGCGCAGCGTGAGCAGCAGCATGGCCGCGACCCGCGCCTGCGCGCGCCCCACGCGCGAGGCGATGCGGTGCTGGTCGTGGTTGCCCAGTACCCAGTTGGGCCACGCGCCCTCGGGCAGGGCTCGCTCGTACTCGGCGATGAGGCCCGCGATGTGGCGGGCGTCCCACCGGGCGAGGATCAGCTGGAAGTTGAACGGCAGGTGCGCGCCGGCGAGGTCCACTCCGTAGTACTGCACCAGGCGCTCCACCGGAAGGTAGATCTCGCCGATCAGCACGCGATCCTCGTACTCGTCGAAGAGCCGGCGCATGCGCACGATGATGTCGTGCACCTCGGGCCGGTCCGTCGAGTGCATCGGGATCAGCGCCTGGAAGGGGTCGCGGCCCTCGCGCCAGTCGGGATTGGCGGGATTGTCGCGGAACTGGTCGTCCTTCACGATGTGCCAGAGCACGTCGACGCGGAAGCCGTCGACGCCGCGATCGAGCCAGAAGCGCAGCACGCCCAGCATCGCCGCCACGACCGCGGGGTTGCGCCAGTTGAGGTCTGGCTGCTCGCGCAGGAACGCGTGGTAGTAGTACTGCCCGCTCGCTTCGTCGTATTCCCACGCGCTGCCGCCGAAGCAAGACAGCCAGTTGTTCGGCGGCCCGCCGCCGGGGGCGGGATCGCGCCACAGGTACCAATCCCGCCGCGGACTGTCCCGCGAGGCGCGCGCCTCCTGGAACCACGGATGCCGGTCCGACGTATGGTTCGGCACGAAGTCGAGGATCACCTTCAGGTCGCGCGCATGCGCGGCCTCGACCAGGCGGTCGAAATCCTCGAAGGTGCCGAAGAGCGGGTGGATGCCGGTGTAGTCGGAGACGTCGTAGCCGAAGTCCTTCATCGGCGACGGGTAGATGGGCGAGATCCAGACGGCGTCCACGCCCAGCCAGCGCAGGTAGTCGAGCCTCGCCAGGATGCCCGCGAGGTCGCCCACGCCATCGCCATTCGAATCCAGGAACGAGCGCGGGTAGACCTGGTAGATGATGCCGCGCTGCCACCAGCGGAAGGTGCCGCCGTCGCGGCCGGAATGCGCGCGGCTCATGGCGAGGGCTCCAGGACGAAGGCGCCGTGTCCGGGCACGTGCCAGCCCCCGGACGTCTCGAGGGTCGGCGTGCCGCTGCCGCCATAACGAGGATGCTCGCTCGACCACGCAGTGGCCCAGGACTTGCCGGCCGGCGGCGCCAGCAAGGGCTCGGGCGCGTGGCGCAGGTCGAGGTCGCGGCCCAGGTTCACGACGAGCAGGCGATCATCGCCTTCGCGGCCGAAGAAGCGCAGCACCAGCGCCTCGGCGCCGAGGACCGCGCCGTCGAGGCGACGCGCGACCTCGCCGCGGAATGCCGCTACTTCGCGCCGCAGGGCGAGCAAGTCTTGGTGCAATGCGTAGGCCGTCGCATGCGATTGGCACTCGCGCCAGTCGAGCTTGCAGCGCTCGAAAGTCGCCGCATCGCCGGGATCGGGCAGGAGCGCCGCGACATCGGGCGCCGCCACGCTCGGGAACTGGCTCACGAACTCGACGCGCCCCTTGCGCACCGCCTCCGCGAGGCCGGGCTTGTGGTCGGCGAAGAAAAGGAACGGGGTCGAGGCGGCGAATTCCTGGCCCTGGAAGAGCATCGGGCTCGCCGGCGCGAGCAGGAGCAACGCGGTCAGCGCGCGGTAGCGCCCGGGGGTAGTCCGCTGGTGCAACCGCAGGCCGAAGGCCGAGTTGGCGACCTGGTCGTGGTTCTGCAGGTAGCTCACGAACGCTTCGGATGGAAGGCCGAGCGCCGGCGAACCGCGGCGCTTGCCTTGCCAATGGAAGTGCTGCCCCTGGTAGAGGAAGCCCCACTTGGCGGCCGAGACGAGCTCCTGGGGCGTGCCCGCGTAGTCGGAGTAATACGCCTCGTTGCGTCCCGTCGCCGCGACCATGGCGGCATGGTGGAAGTCGTCGTTCCACAAAGCGTCCAGGCCCGCGCCGCCTTGCTCCGCAGGCTGCACCAGGCTCGCGTCCTGCGGCTCGCTCTCGGCGACGACATAGGTTCGTCGTCCGCGGGCCGCAGCGCGCACGCTCGCGCCGATCTCGCGCACCACATGGACGGGCGAGGCGTCGAAGATCTGCTGCGTCGCATCGAGCCGCAGCCCGTCGAGGTGGTACTCGTCGATCCAGTAGCCGGCGTTGGCGACGAAGAACTCGCGCACCGGGCCGCTGCCCTCGGCGTCGAAGTTGAGCGGCTCGCCCCACTCGTTGCGGTAGCGCTCGCTGAACCAGCTCTGCGAGAACTCGCGGTGATAGGCGCCATCGGGCCCGAAGTGGTTGTAGACCACGTCGAGGATCACGCCCATGCCGGCCGCGTGCGCCACATCGACGAAGGCGCGGAAATCATCGGGGCTTCCGTAGAGGCGCGTCGGCGCGAAAAGGCTCACGCCGTCGTAGCCCCAGTTGAAGCGGCCCGGAAATTCGGCGACCGGCATGACCTCGACCACGGTGATGCCCAGGCGCGCTAGCCCGGGCAGCTCGGCCGCCGCCGCCTGCCACGTGCCTTCCCTCGTGAAGGTGCCGATGTGCATCTCGTAGACGACCTGCCCGCCGCGCGCCGGACCAGGCCAGGCATGGTCGCGCCATCGATACTCGGCCGGATCGATCACCTGCGAGGGCCCATGGGGTCCTTCCGGCTGGAAGCGGGATGCGGGATCGGGATAGGCCTTGTCGTCGTCGAGGCGATAGCGGTAGAGGCTGCCGGGGCGCGCCTGCGCCACCATGCCGGAAAAATAGCCGTTGCCTTCGGGGGTGAGCGCCACGCTTTCGGTGCCCGGCGCGCGCTCGAGAACCACCTCGACGCGGCGGCGGCGCGGCGCCCAGACGCGGAAGTGCACGCCGGCGGATCGCGGCTCGGCCCCCACGGGCAGGCGGCGCGGTTCGTTCAAGGCGGCATCGGTTTTCTTGCGCGGGAGGCGCTTCTCCTTGCTATCGACTCGCTGCCGCGGACCGAGTTCAGTGCGCCGTCCGGCCCAAGGAACGGTTACATCACGACGGGGCATCTTCGGTAGACTCGCAACGCCCAAACTCGCAGGGAAAACCCGCATGCCGCGCCCGTCCGCACTCCTTTTCCTCTTCGCCGTCGCCCTGGCCGGCTGCAGTCCTATCCCGGAGCGCGCCGCCTCCGCGCCCGCGAGCGCCGAGCGTTCGCCCGCCGAGGAATTCATCGCGACCGTGCGCAGGAGCGTGCTGCCCAACGGGCTCACCGTGCTGGTGCGCGAGCAGAAAGGCACCGGCATCGTCGCCGTGAACACGTGGGTGAAGGCGGGCTACTTCCACGAGCCCGACAACGTCGCCGGCATGGCGCACCTCTTCGAGCACATGTTCTTCAAGGGCTCGAAGGCCTATCCGGGGCCCGAGGCGATCGCGCAGGCGATCTCGGCCGCGGGCGGGCGCACCAACGCAGGCACGATCTACAGCTTCACCAGCTACCAGGCGGTCCTGCCGAAGGAGAACGCGGTGAAGGGCATCGAGATCCACGCGGATGCGATCGCCAACCCGCTCTTCGACGCCGGCGAGCTCAAGAAGGAAGCCGAGGTGGTGATCGAGGAGTCCAACCGCAAGCTCGACAACCCCGGCCCGGTCGCCTTCGAGCGCATGCTCGCGACGGCCTTCACGCAGCATCGCATCAAGCGCTGGCGCATCGGCTCCAACGAGGTGCTGCGCAACATCCGCCGCGAGGACCTCGTCGCCTTCTTCGACACGCTCTACCGGCCCGAGAACATCGTGGTGACGATCACGGGCGACATCGCGCCCGCGGAAGCCCTCGCCGCGGTGGGCCGCACTTTCGGCGCCATTCCGCGCGGCACGCTGCGGAAGGAGCACGGACCCAAGGAGCCGCCGCAAACGGCGTTCCGCTTCGGCCGTTCGGAGTCCGACATCAAGGAGGGCTACACGGTGATGGGCTGGCACACCGTTGCCGAGAAGCACCCCGACGAGCTCACGCTCGAGGTGCTCTCGGGGCTCCTGGGAACCGGGCGCTCGTCGCGGCTCTATCGCGGTGCCGTGGGCGCTCAGGCCGCGAGCACCGTGAACTCGGTGCATTTCTCCTTCGAGGACGTGGGCATCTTCTCCATCAGCGCGACGCATCCGGAGGCCAACCGCGCCGAGGTCGAGAGCCGCCTCGTTGCCGAGGTCGAGCGCATGAAGCGCCACGGGCCCACCGAATACGAGCTCGCGCTCGCGAAAAACGCCGCCGAGGTGGCGTTCCTGGGCGAGATGGAGACCGCGCTCGAGCAGGCCGAAACGCTCTCCCGTTACGAGTCCCGCGGCTCCTACCGCGAGATCGCCGAGCGCCTCGCGCGGCTGAAGTCCGTGACCGCCGAGGAGGTTCGCGATGCCGCCCGCCGCTACCTCACGGTGGAGAAGCTCACGCTCTATCACTACCAGCCGAAGGGCGCCGCGGCGGTGGATGCGCCAGGCGCGCTCGCACGCATCCGCGCCGCCGCCGCGGTGGAGGTGGCCGCGCCGTCGCCGTTGCCCGTACCCGTGCTCGCCAACAGCGTCGGCCCCGCGGGGGCTGCCGCGCCGCCGCGCAGCTTCAGCCTCTCCAACGGCGCGACGCTCGTCGTGCAGCAACGCGCCGGCACGCCGCTCGTGAGCACCGGGTTCTTCTTCCGCGGCGGCCGCACGCAGGAAAGTGCCGCCGATGCGGGCATCACGCGCCTCATGCAGGCGGTGATGCGGCGCGGAACCGGCTCGCGCAGCGCCGAGGCGATCGACCGCGAGATCGAGTTCCTCGGCACGCAGATCGGCACGCAGACGTGGGAGGACGGCTTCGGCTTCTCGTTCAACACCGTGACGCACTTCTACGAGCCGGCGCTCGCCATCGCGGCCGACGTGCTCGCCAACCCGACTTTCCCCGCGGACGGCCTCGCCCGCGAGAAGGCCCTGCAGGTGGCCGCGCTGCGCCGCTCGCTGGATTCATCCACCGAGCGCCCGCTGCAGATCTTCCGCGCCGCGGCGTTTCCCGGCCATCCCTACGGCCTCAACGATCGCGGCACGGAGCAGACCGTGGCCTCCCTCGACCGCGCGGCGCTCGAAGCATGGTGGCGGGCCTCGGTGGTCGCCGACCGCGCGCTGGTCGTGGTGGTGGGCAACGTCGATGCCGAGGCGGTGCGGCGCGTGATGGAGGACAGGCTCGCGAAACTACCGCGTTCTTCCGCCGCGCTTCGGCCGCTTCCGGCCATCGCGCCCCCTTCATCTGCGCGCGAGTCGGTCGAGGAGCGTGACCGTCGCCAGACCGCCATGGTCATCGGCTTTCCCGCCGTCGCGCCCTCGCATCCGGACTGGCATGGGCTTCGCCTGCTGCAGGCGCATACTTCGGGGCTCTCCGGGACGTTCTTTCGCCAGCTGCGCAGCCGCCAGTCGCTCGCCTACACGGTTTTCGCAGGTCCGCAGCCGTACGCGCAGCAGTCGATGTTCATCGGCTACCTCGCCGGCGAGGCGAGCAAGGAGCGCGAGGCGCGCGCCTCGATGCTCGCCGAGATGCGCAAGCTGCAGGGCGACGGCATCGATCCCGAGGATCTCGCCCGCGCCAAGTCCTTCTTCCTCGGATCGACGCGGATCGGCCGCGAGAGCAGCGGCGCCATCGCCGCCGAGTACGGCCGCAACTACGTGCTCGGCGTGCCGCTCGACAACGTGGATCGCACGCTGGCCGCGGTGCCGGGGTATTCGGCCGATGACCTGCGGGCGGTCGCCCGCCGCTATCTCGCCGGGGACAACTACGTCTACGCGGCGGTGCGGGGCAAAGCGGCGGCGAAGTGAGCGGCGAGCTGCGGGCGATCGTGGCTCGCGACGGATTCGCCCACGCGCGCGCGCCGCAGATGCAGCAGCTCACGGGCATCGAGCGCGACGCCGCCTGGGACGCGTTCGCCGCGACGTGGTCGGACCTTGCGCTCGACACCCACCTTCCGGATGGCCATCGCTATCGCCGCCGGCGCCACGCCACGTTGTCCGCGCGCGCGGGCAGCCGCGAGTTCAGCGTCGAGCCACACCAGCCGCATTACCAGGCGCGCGAGTACAACGCGCTGGTAGGGGGCATCGAGCGCTGGTTCGAGCCCATTTCCCCAGCGGTGCTCGGCTCGGAAGTATTCCGGCGGATCATCGCGTTCTGCCTGGAGCTCTTCGGCCCCATGTCCGATCGCGCCGACTGGCACATCGAATGCCACCAGTTCCGCATAGAGGCGCGGCGCGATGCGGTGGGCCTGCCCACGCCCGAGGGCGTGCACCGCGACGGCGTGGATTACGTGCTGGTGATGCTGGTCGACCGCGTGAACATCGAAAGCGGCACCACCACGGTCCACGACCTGGCAGGGCGCACGCTCGGCAGCTTCACGCTCGCGGCGGCGCTGGATAGCGCCCTGGTGGTGGATGCGCGCGTGCAGCACGGCGTCACGGCGGTGCGGCCCGTGGACCCGGCGCTGCCGGCCTATCGCGACGTGCTGGTGGTGACGCTCAAGGCGAGGCCTAGGCCGCGCGCGGCAGCCTGACGACGATCTCGTTGTCGGCGCCGTCGCGGCGGTAGGAGTAGCTTTGCGCCATCTGCTTCACGAAATGCACGCCGAGGCCGCCGATGCGCCGCGTGTGCACCGGCTCGTCGAGGTCGGCCTCGGGCGCGTCCTTGAAGGGGTCGAACTCGGCGGCTTGGTCGCGAAGCGTGAGGGTTACCGCCGCGCCGTCGTCGACCACGTTCACGTCGACCTTGCCGGCAGGATCGTCGCGGTAGCCGTGGCGCACGATGTTGGTGGCGAGCTCCTCCAGCACGAGGTTCAGGCGGAAAAGCGCCTTGGGGGGCAGGTCGATCGCGCCGGCCCACGATTCGACGGCGTCGAGGAGGGCGCGGATGCCATCGACGCGCCCTTCGAGCGTGTGCTGGAAAGTAGTCGCCATCGCGGCGTATGTTACCTTCTCCGAGAATGGTTTCGGTAACCGCACGCCCCGCCGCGGACGAGCAGGAAGCGCCCAGGGCGCTGCGCCTGTTCGACAACGTCTTCGATTCCCGCGTCGAGCGCACCCTGGTCGATTGCGAGTTCAGGAGCTGCCCCGCGGGCGAGGTCCTGCTGCGGCCCGGCGACGTGAACGAGTCGGTGCACCTGGTGCTCTCGGGCGAGCTGCGGGTGACCCTGGGCGACGGCGGTTTCGCCATTTCCCCGGGCGAGTGCTTCGGCGAGATGTCGGCGATCGACGGCGGGCAGGCGACCGCGCTGGTGACCGCGAGCCGCGACTCGCGCGTGGCGATCATCCCGCAATCGCTCTTCTGGCAGCGCCTCATCACGATCCCCGGCGTGGCGCGCAACATGCTCTCGATGCTGGTGCGGCGCCTGCGCAACGCGAACGACTGGCTGCTGCTCGAGCAGCGCCAGCGCATCCTCTACGAGCGCCTGCAGCAGGAGATGCAGGCCGCGCGCGAGATCCAGTCGAGCATGATGCCCTCGCGCCTCAAGCTCTTTCCCGGCAGGCCGGAGATCGACTGCGCGGGCGCGATGTTCCCCGCGGTGGACGTGGCCGGCGACTTCTTCGACGCCTGCATGGTGACCGACGACCAGATGTTCTTCGCGGTGGGCGACGTGAGCGGCAAGGGCGTCTCGGCGGCGCTCTTCATGGCAAAGACGGTGCCGCTGCTGCGGCTGGAAGCCACGCGCCGCGGCAGCGTCCCCGAGATCGTGGCGGCGGTGAACGACGCGCTCTGCGAGAACAACCACCGCTGCATGTTCGTCACGCTCGGCTGCGGCCTGCTCGACCTGCGCACCGGCGAGCTCGCCTACGGCAACGCGGGGCACCTGCCGCCGGTGGTGCTGCGCCGCGGCGAGGTGCCGCGGTTCCTCGCGATTCCCGAGGGAATCACGCTCGGCATCATGCAGTACGAGGCCTACGACCAGTGCACCACGTCGCTCGAGCCGGGAGACCTGCTCCTGCTCTACTCCGACGGCGTGACGGAGGCGTTCAACGACCGCGACGAGGCATTCGGGCCGCAGAGGCTGCTCGACGCGCTTGCAGGCCTGGGGGAGGGTGGCGCCACCGAGATCGTCGGCGCCGTCAAGGCGGCCGTCGATGCCTTCGCCGACGGCGCCGAGCAGTCGGACGACATCGCCCTGTTCGCGGTGCGCTACGAAGGCGCCGTAGAACAGGACGTGCCGGGGTTCACGCTGCTTTCTGGATGATGCCCTTCAGGGCATCGCCGACTTCCTTCACCACGGTGCTCTGGATCTGCGTGAGCATCGTCCACTGCTGGATCTGCTGCTGCATCGCCAGCAGCTCGGCGGTCGTGGGCGAGTTGCCCAGCGCGCCGATCTGCGTGAGCAGCGCCTGCTCGCGGTTCTGCACCACGTTGTAGACGGTCGAGTTGAGGTAGTCGAACGTCAGTCCGCCGCCTCCGATCGGGCTCAACGACATGGCTATTCCCCTTTCAGTCTGGTGGCCGGCCCCTCGACGCGGGTCTCGGGCGGCTCGATGTTCACTTTTTCCAGCACCGCCATCGCCGCGCCCAACGCGCGCTCCGCCGCGGACCAGCGCCTATATTGCTCCTGGGTGCCCCCCCGCGCAAGGCGCGCACGCAGCTGCTCGCGTGCCTCGGCGAGCTCGCGCGCGAGCGCGGCGCGCGCGCTGCCGTCGCGATCGGCCGCGAGTCGCTCCTCGAGGTCAACGAGGAGTGGGGGCACGCGGGACGGCGGCGGGGATTGCGGGCGCCGCGGCCTTCGGCCTCGCGATCAGCACGCGTTCGGGCCCGTCGAACACCAGCTCGTTCTCGCGCACGGCGACCAGGCGGTAGCCGCGCAGCGCCCCGCCCTCGAAGATCCGGTGGCCGTCGGCGGTGAGCACCTGGGGGTTTTCGCCGTCGAGCACCGCGCGCACGGTGAAAGGCATCGTGGGCGCGAGGCGCGTGAAGGCCGTCTGCACATTCACGAAGTTGCCGTGCCTGCGGCCGAACTCCGTGACGACGTCCTTCCAGCGCTCGAGCTCGGCATTGGTCACCGGGCCGCTCGCCAGCAGGTGCGGGCTCGAGGCCCCCACCGGGGTGATGCGGATCCTGCCGCCCAGGCCGTTCCTGTTCACCAGCTCCTGCAGCGAGGGCACCAGCGTGGCCGGGGTGATGAATTCGGTTTCAAGCTCGCGCACGCCGCCCAGCTCCTCGCGGAAGGCCTGGGCCACCTGCTCTGCCACCTCGGCGTTCGGCGCGGCGACCGTGAGCCTGCCCTTTCCGGGACCGGTGATGGCGAAGCGCACCGGCATGCCGGAGCGCGCGATGATGCCGCTCACCATCGCGGCGGTCTCGTCGTCGGTATAGACGCGCAGCACCGGGGCGGGCTTCAGGTCCGCGAGCGCGAGGCGCAGCTTGTCGCGCTCGGACTCGTCGGTCACGCTGCCCACCAGCGTCCAGCCGCTTCCCGAAGGCTGCACCCCCACCTTTTCGGCAAGGCCCAGGCCCGCGACACGTTCGCGAATCACGGCGCCGCGCGCGGCGACCGGATCGACCTTCGGCTTGGCGGCCACGGGCGCTGGGGGCGAGGGCGCGGTCGCGGCGCGCCACAACCAGCCGGCGGAGGCGAGCAGCAACACGAGGGCGGCGACGACCGGGATCCAGAGTCCGGCGGGGAGGGCAGGCTTCTGCGGCGCAGGCATCGCGGGCTTTTCGACGGCGGGCTTCTTCGCCGGGCCGGGCGCGGCGGAAGCCTGCGCCGTGGCGCTCGCGGGCGCGGCTTCAGCAGGACGCGCGCGCGCAAGCAGGATCTCGCCTGCATCGGGCCAGGCGCTGCCCGGCGCCGCGACCGTGATCCAGGCGCCATCGCAATCGAGGGGCTGGCCGGGGGCGAGGTCGGTTTCGGCGGTGACCGGCGTGCCGTCGGCCAAACGTACGGCACCGTTGAGCGGCGCGACGGTGGCACGGCCGCCGCGCACCACGAGCGCGGCATGCTCCTGCTGCACGCGCGGGCCCGCGATCACTACGTCCACCGCATCACCGGAACCCAGCACGTAGCGCCCGTCGGCGAGCGCCATCCGGGCACCGGCCTGGAGGCCCATCAGCACGCGCAGCTCGAGGCCGGTTTCCATCTGCCTATAGAATAGCCGGCGTCAACGGCGATGCGAGCGATACTTCGATGCCGATCCACCTGGAGTCCCGCGACGACGCGGTGCTGATCCGGCCGACCGGCCGCATCGACAGCGCGAGCGCGGGAGAATTCGAGTCCGTCGTCGTGGGCAAGCTCGACGAGGGCGTGAAGAAGCTCGTGTTCGACTTCGGCGACCTCGACTTCATGAGCAGCGCCGGGCTGCGCGTGGTGCTCCTGGCGGGCAAGCGCATGCGCGAGGCCAAGGGCAAGCTCGCCTTCGCCGGCATGCGCGACAACGTGCACGACGTCTTCGCCATGAGCGGCTTCCTCAAGCTCTTCCAGGCCCACAAGACGGTGGACGAGGCGCTCGCCGCGGTTCGCTGAGCGGCCATCACATCTCCACCCGCGCGAGCGGCTGGATGTTGATCTCCTGCGTGAGCTCCTGGTAGGAGAGCACCGGCAGCTCGTAGAGCTCCTGCTCTATCATCTTCCTCACGTAGCGGCGGATGTCCATCGAGGTGAGCAGCACCGGGCGCTGCGCCGAGGCCGAAAGGTCGCCCACGGTCTTCTTGATCGAGTCGAGCAGGCGGCGCGACAGCGCCGGGTCGAGCGCGAGGTAGCTGCCGGCCGATGTCTGGCGCACCGCCCCGCGCACCGTTTCCTCCACCTTGGGCGCGAAGAGGTACGCCGGCAGGATGTTCTGCCCGCTCGAGTGCTTGTAGCTGATCTGGCGCTTGAGGGAGGAGCGCACGTACTCGGCGAGCAGCACCGAGTCCTTCTCCTTCTGGCCCCATTCGATCAGCGCCTCGAGGATGGTGCGCAGGTTGCGAACCGAGATCTCCTCGGAGACCAGGCGCTGCAGGATCTCGGCGATCTTCTGGATCGGCAGCACGCGCTGCGCCTCCTTCACCAGGTCGGGGAAGCGCGCCTCCATCGCCGCCATGAGGAAGCGCGTTTCCTGGATTCCGATGAAGTCGGCCGCGTACTTCTTCAGGATGAACGCGAGGTGGTAGGTGAGGACCTGCGAGGGGTCCATGAACGGCACGCCCGCCCGGGCGAGGGTCTCGCGCATGCCGTCGGCTACCCAGATGGTGGGCAGGTTGGGCAGGAACTTGCGGTCGGTCTCGGAGGCGATCTGCAGCGCCTTGAGGTTCTCGGGCTGCTCGCGCACGAAGAGGTAGCCCGGGCGCAGCCGGCCCTGGGACACGGGCACTTCGGCGAGCAGGATGGCGTAGGTCTCCGGCGGCAACCGGTCGTTGAAGCGCAGCTGGATGCCGGGAAAGGGCACGCCGAGGTCGAAATACAGCGCGCGCCGGACCTTGAGCAGCTCCTCGTTCAGCACCTCCGCGCTGAAGGACTGCTGCAACGCCGTGGCCACGTCGATGAGCAACGGCACCGTGGGCGCGAAATCGTCTGCCTGCTTGGCCTTGGGCTTGGGCTTTTCCGCGGCCGCGGCCATCGCCGGCACGGTCGTGACCTTGCCCGTCTTTTCGTCCACGACCTCGCGGGTGCCGCGCAGGAGCGCGAAGCCCACGATGCCGACCACCGCGGCGATGGCGGCGAAGATGGGCGTGGGCATGCCGGGGACGACGCCCATCAGCATGAGGATGGCCGCGCCGATGAGCAGCGCCTTCGGGTGGGCCATGATCTGGGTGCCCATGTCCTGGCCGATGTTGCTGCTGCCGCCCTCGGCCGAGACCCGCGTGACGATGATGCCGGCGGTGATCGAGATGAAGAGCGCGGGAATCTGCCCGATCAGCCCGTCGCCGATGGTGAGCAGGGAATAGGTCTGCACCGCCTGCGCGGCCGTCATCCCGCGCTGCATCACGCCGATCAGCATCCCGCCCAGCAGGTTCACCGCCACGATGATGAGGCCGGCGATGGCATCGCCCTTCACGAACTTCATCGCCCCGTCCATGGCGCCGTAGAGCTGGCTCTCCTTCTGCACCGCTTCGCGCCGCCGGCGCGCCTCGTCCTGGTCGATCACCCCGGCGCGCATGTCGCCGTCGATCGACATCTGCTTGCCCGGCATGGCGTCGAGCGAGAAGCGGGCGCCGACCTCGGCGACGCGCTCGGCGCCCTTGGTGATCACCACGAACTGCACGATGGTGATGATCAGGAACACCACCAGGCCGACGATCAGGTTGCCGCCGACCACGAACTCGCCGAACACCTGGATGATGTGGCCGGCGTCGGCCTGCAGCAGGATCAGACGGGTGGTCGAGATCGAGATCGCCAGCCTGAACAGGGTGGTGATCAGCAGCACCGCCGGGAAGGCCGTGAAGTGGGTCGGCGTCGGCAGGTAGAGCGCCACCATCAGCAGCAGGATCGACACCATCATGTTGGTGGCGATCAGGAAGTCGATGACCGGCGTCGGCAGCGGCAGGATCATCATGAAGATGACCGCCATCAGCAGCACCGCCAGCGCCATGTCGCTGCGCTGGCTGACCATGTGCAGCAGTTTGGTGACTCGGGTCATGGGTCTTACCGTTTCCTGTTCCTGCCTCTGCCTCTGTTCCTCTTGCCGTCCCCGTCCTCGTTCACGACGAGCGGCGGTGGCGCGCGGCGGGCCAGGCTCTGGCCGAGGGCGGTGCGCGCCTCCTCGAGGCGGCCCAGTGCGAACAGCGCCTTGCCGCGCAGCGCGTCGATCGCCGCGAGGTCTCCCTCCGGCGCCTGGCCGCGCGCCTCTTCGGCCAGGGCGAGCGCGGCCGCGGCATCGCCGCTGGCGAGGCTGGTCATGGCCAGGCTCTTGGTGACATGGAGGTCGTCGGGGAACATCACGCGCATGCCCTTGAAGACGGCGTGCGCCTTGGCGATCTGCTGCGCCGACAGCAGCAGGTAGCCGTAGACGGCCAGTGCGTCGCGCGCGTCGCGTCGGAGCCTGGGCAGCGCCACGGTCAGCCCGCGATCAGCATGTCGCGGAAGTAGTGGAAGTCGTTCTGCAGCTCGTTGTGCTCGCGCAGCACCTTGTCGAGCCCCTCGAGCGCCTGCTTGTCCTCGTCTGACAGGCCCGAGGCCTCGCCGAGCGCCCGGTCGAGCGCCCGCCCGACCGCCTGCAGGCCGGCCTCGAAGTTGGCGGGCGACAGGACGTCGGACGAGCCTACCCGCGGGCGCAGCGACAGGCCGAGCGAGGTCTCGATGTTGTC
>DASPNE010000037.1:0-94914 GCA_035626705.1 Usitatibacter sp.
CAGCGTCAAGAAGGTGAAGCAGGGCAGCGGCAAGAAGATCACCGAGAAGGACATCACGATCTTCACTCGCCAGCTCGCGGTGATGATGAAGGCGGGCGTGCCACTGCTGCAGGCCTTCGACATCGTCGGCCGCGGCCACGCCAACCCCAGCGTCGGCAAGCTCCTCCTCGACATCAAGACCGACGTGGAGACCGGCTCCTCGCTCGGCCAGGCGTTCAAGAAGTACCCCAAGTACTTCGATCCGCTCTTCTGCAACCTGGTGACCGCGGGTGAAGCCGCCGGCATCCTGGATACCCTGCTCGATCGCCTGGCGACGTACAAGGAGAAGATCCTCGCCATCAAGGGCAAGATCAAGAGCGCGCTGTTCTACCCGATCTCTATCATCGTGGTGGCGCTGGTCGTGACCGCGGTGATCATGATCTTCGTGATCCCGGTGTTCAAGGACCTGTTCAAGAGCTTCGGCGCCGACCTGCCCACGCCCACGCTGGTCGTGATGGCGATCTCCGACTGGTTCATCGGAAACTGGTGGTGGCTCTTCCCCGGCATCGGCGGCGGCATCTGGTTCTTCTTCTACATGTGGAAGCGCTCGGTCGCGATGCAGCGGTTCATCGACCGGCTCACGCTGCGCATCCCGATCTTTGGAGAGGTGATCCGCAAGGCCACCATCGCGCGCTGGTGCCGCACGCTTTCCACCATGTTCGCGGCCGGCGTGCCGCTGGTCGAATCGCTCGACTCCGTGGCGGGCGCGGCCGGCAACTACGTGTATTTCGAGGCCACCAAGCGCATCCAGGCCGAGGTCTCGAGCGGCACGGCACTCACCCAGGCCATGACCAACTCGAACGTCTTCCCCAGCATGGTGCTGCAGATGTGCGCCATCGGCGAGGAGTCGGGCGCCCTGGACGCGATGCTCTCGAAGGTGGCCGACTTCTTCGAGGCCGAGGTGGACGAGGCGGTCGACTCGCTCTCATCGCTCATGGAGCCTGCGATCATGGTGATCCTGGGCGGCCTCATCGGCGGCATCGTCGTCGCCATGTACCTGCCGATCTTCAAGATGGGCCAGGCGATCTAGGGCGAGGGAGCCGAAGAGGGGCCCGACCCCGGGGCGCGGACGACCTCCGCGCCCTTTTTGTTTCCACCAAGACCACAACGACAACGATGGAATTCCTCTCGCTGCTGCAGGCCTCGACCGCCGCCCTTTGGGCCACCGTGGGCCTGCTGGGGCTGTGCGTGGGATCTTTCCTCAACGTGGTCATCCACCGCCTGCCGCTCATGATGGAGGCGCAGTGGCGAGGCGATTGCGCCGAGCTCGAGGGCCGCGACGCTCCGAAGGCGGAGCCGCTGAACCTTTTCAAGCCGCCCTCGCGCTGTCCCTCGTGCGGGGCCGGCATCCGCGCCGTGCACAACGTGCCGGTGGTCGGCTGGCTTGCGCTGCGCGGCAAATGCGCGGCGTGCGCGGCTCCCATCAGCGCGCGCTACCCGTTCGTGGAGCTCCTTGGGGGACTTCTCGCCGTGCTGCTCGCATGGCGCTTCGGTTATTCGGCGCAGCTGGTTGCCGCGCTCGCCTTCGGCTGGGCGCTGCTCGCGCTCACCTTCATCGACCTCGACACCCAGCTGCTTCCCGACGACATCACCTTGCCGCTTCTCTGGGCGGGGCTGCTGGTCAACACGTTCGCCGTGTTCACGGACCTGCGCTCGGCAGTTTTCGGCGCGGCCGGTGGCTACCTCATCCTGTGGTCCGTGTACTGGGGGTTCCGCCTGCTCGCAAAGAAGGAGGGCATGGGCTACGGCGATTTCAAGCTGCTGGCGGCGATTGGTGCGTGGACCGGTTGGCAGGTTTTGCCTTTCGTGATCGTGGTATCGGCAACGCTGGGCGCGGCCATCGGCGCCGCCGTCCTGTGGCTTTCGCGGCGGGGAATGGACGCGCGCATTCCCTTCGGCCCCTACCTCGCGCTCGGCGGCATCGCCGCGCTGCTCTGGGGCCGGGAAGCCGTGACCTTCTGGCTGGGGCGATTTCCCGGATGACGCCTGCGGCCGGGCCGCGGCCGGTGATCGGGCTCACCGGCGGCATCGGCAGCGGCAAGTCCACCGTGGCCGAGAGGCTGCGCACGCTCGGGGCCGACCTCGTGGACACCGACGCCATCGCTCATGAGCTCACTGCGCCCGGCGGGGCCGCGATGCCCGCGTTGAAAGCCGAGTTCGGCGACCGCTTCGTCGGGGCGGATGGCGCCCTCGACCGGGCCGCCATGCGCGCTCTCGCCTTCCAGGACGCCTCGGCGCGCGCGCGCCTGGAATCGCTCCTGCACCCACGCATACGTGAACGAGCCGAAGCCGCGCTTGCGCGCGCGGCCGGCCCCTATGCGCTGCTGGCAGTACCCCTGCTGCTGGAGACGCGCGGCTACGCGGGGAGAGTCTCTCGCGTGCTCGTGGTGGATTGCCCGGAGGAGCTGCAGGTATCGCGGGTGGTGGCTCGCTCGGGGCTCGATCCCTCGCAGGTCCGCGCCATCATGCACGCGCAATGGCCACGATGGCGGCGCCTGCAGGCGGCCGATGACGTCGTCTGGAACGGCGGCGACATGGCGGCCACGGCTGCGCAGTGCGAAATGCTGCACCGAATCTATTCCGGCGGGCCTCTCGATGCCGCATAATCCCGGCCACCTGTGGGGGGCGCGGGCCCGGTGATCACCTACGAATATCCGCTGAACGAGCGCATCAGGACCCTCCTCCGACTCGAGGACCTGTACGAACGCGTGCTGTTCTTCCTCGACAAGGATGCCACCCACGACCACCACGCCTGCCTCACGGGCCTCTTCGAGATCCTGGAAGTCGCGAGCCGCGCCGACCTGAAGAGCGACCTGCTCCAGGAGCTCGACCGGCAACGCACCTTCCTCGAGGCGCTGCGCCACAATCCCGCCATCTCCGAGGCGAAGCTGGACAGCGTGCTGGGCGAGATCGAGGTCGCCTTCGCCAAGCTGCACGCGACCTCGGGCAAGACCGGGCAGTCGCTGCGCGAGAACGAGTGGCTGATGGCGATCAAGCAGCGCGCCGGCATTCCCGGTGGCACCAGCGAATTCGACCTGCCTTCGTACCACGCCTGGCTGCACCATCCCGCCGAGCGGCGCCGCGGCGACCTGCATGCGTGGCTCAAGCCATTGCTCCCGGTGCACGCCGCGTTCGCCATCGTCCTGCGCGTCCTGCGCGAAAGCGGCCGCACCTCCTCGCTCATCGCCTTCCAGGGCGTCTACCAGCAGACGCCCGCCGAGAAGCCCGCGCAGATGCTTCGCCTGTCGCTCGCCGACGAGATGCCGTGCGTGCCCGAGATCAGCGCCAACAAGTACGCGCTCAACGTGCGCTTCCTGCTGCCCGAAGGCGTCCAGAAGACCCGCGTGTACGACCAGGACGTGCCCTTCGAGCTGGCGTTCTGCAATTTGTGAGCAAGGCGCGCCTCGTCGCCTGCCCGGCGTGCGGCGAGGCCGCGGTGTTCGGGGAGTCGAATCGTTTCCGGCCGTTCTGCAGCCAGCGCTGCCGCCTCACCGACCTGGGCGGCTGGGCTTCGGAGACCTATCGGATTCCGGCGAAAGAAGACGACGCGGAAGACTCCGGTCACGGTGGAAAGCCGGACGCCGCCTGAGCCGCCGTGGCGCCGCCTGCTGCGGTCGGCTAAAATAGGCCGGTTTTTGAAGCGGTCCTTCATCCGAGTGTTTTCCCCGCCCTACTTGCTTGTCACGAAGCCCAACCGTTCGCTGGGCGTCGCGGCACGTCGCTGGGCCCTCGCGGCGATCGCCGCTACGACACTGGGCGTGGCCGGGGGTGCCGCGCTGATCGGGGCGTGGCCGGTGATGCCGTTCGCGGGCCTGGAGGTGGCGCTTGTCGCGATCGCGTTCCGGATCCTGGCGCGGCACGACGCCGACTACGAGCGGCTCGAGGTGGGGGAGCACGAGGTTCGATGGGAGGCGCGGGAGGCCGACCGGCACATGCGATTCGTCGCGCACCGGCCGTGGGCCCGGGTCGAGGTTCTGAGCAGTGGCGCGCGTTGCACCCTGCGCCTCGCCTATGCGGGGCGGGCGGTGACGTTGGGCAGGATGCTGTCGGACGAGGGGCGGCGGCGCCTCGCGGAATCGCTCCGCGGACGCATTGCAGTCACCGCGAATTGAGAGAAATCGGATAACAAGGGTCAACACATGCTTTTGAAACACCTGCGCGCGCTGCCTCTCACCGTCTCCGCGATGCTCGCGCCCACCGCGGCGCTTGCGGACTACATGGTGGACATCCTGCCGCCGGCCTCTCCCATGGCCCAGGACGCCTACGACCTGCACTGGGGCATCCTCTGGGTGTGCGTCGTGATCTTCTTCATCGTCTTCGGGGCGATGTTCTGGTCGATCTTCAAGCACCGCCGCTCGGTGGGCGCCAAGGCGGCGCAGTTCCACGAGAACACCACCATCGAGATCATCTGGACGCTGGTGCCGCTCATCGTGCTGGTCGCCATGGCCTGGCCGGCGACCAAGACGATGCTGGAGATGAAGGACGCTTCCGCCGCCGACATGACGATCAAGGTGACGGCCCTGCAATGGCGCTGGGAATACGACTACATGCAGGACGGCGTGCGCTTCGTGTCCAACCTTTCGACGCCCCGCGACCAGATCGAGGAGTACACGAAGGTCGGCGCGAAGAAGAACGAGAACTACCTGCTGGAAGTCGACCGCCCCATGGTCGTGCCCGTCAACAAGAAGGTGCGCCTGCTCATCACCTCACAGGACGTGATCCACGGCTGGTACGTGCCCCAGCTCGGGATCAACCAGTATGGCATCCCGGGTTTCATCAAGGACGCGTGGTTCACCGCCACCAAGACCGGCACCTTCCGCGGGCAATGCAGCCAGATCTGCGGCAAGGAGCATGCATACATGCCGATCGTGGTCGAGGTGAAGTCCGAAGCCGATTACGCGAAGTGGGTCCAGGAAGCCAAGGCCAAGATGCCGCCCCCGCCGACACCCACCGCCGTCGCCCAGGCCGCGCCGACACAGGGCCAGCCGCAGCCGCAGCAGGTCGCGGCGGCCCAGGCCGCCGGGGCGCCGGCAGGCGCTGCCGCCCCGGGCAAGGCCGATGGCAAGTCCACCTACGACACCGCTTGCAGCGTCTGCCATGCCGCGGGTGTGGCCGGAGCGCCGAAGCTGGGCGACAAGGCGCAGTGGGAGCCGCGCCTCAAGCAGGGCAAGGACACGCTGTATGCGTCGGCCCTCAAGGGCAAGGGCGCGATGCCCCCCAAGGGCGGCAACACGGCACTGAGCGACGAGGCGGTCAAGGCGGCGGTCGACCACATGCTCGCCGCGGTTCGCTGAAGACCCATTCACGAGATACAGAAAGCGGAGCACAGCATGGCCCACGCAACCACCCACGACCACACCCACGGCCACGCCGACGCGCACGACCACCATGGCCCGCCGGCGGGAATCACCCGCTGGCTGTACACCACGAACCACAAGGACATCGGCACGATGTACCTCTGGTTCTCCTTCGCCATGTTCCTCACCGGCGGGGTGATGGCCCTGCTTATCCGCGCCGAGCTCTTCCAGCCCGGGCTGCAGATCGTCGATCCGCAGTTCTTCAACTCGCTTACGACGATCCACGGCCTGGTCATGGTGTTCGGCGCGATCATGCCGGCGTTCGTGGGCTTCGCGAACTGGCTGATTCCGATGCAGATCGGCGCGGCCGACATGGCCTTCCCGCGCATGAACAACTGGAGCTTCTGGCTGCTCATCCCGGCGGCGCTGCTGCTGCTCACGTCGTTCTTCGTGCCCGGGGGGGCTGCCGCCTCGGGATGGACGCTCTATCCCCCGCTCATCATCCAGCAGGGCATCTCGGTCGACATGACGATCCTGGCGATCCACATCCTGGGCGCCTCCTCGATCATGGGCTCGATCAACATCATCACCACCGTGCTCAACATGCGCGCGCCGGGGATGACGCTCATGAAGATGCCGCTCTTCGCGTGGACCTGGCTCATCACCGCCTACCTGCTGATCGCCGTGATGCCGGTGCTGGCGGGCGCCATCACCATGCTGCTCACCGACCGCCACTTCGGCACGTCCTTCTTCAACGCGGCCGGCGGCGGCGATCCGACGATGTTCCTGCACATATTCTGGTTCTTCGGCCACCCCGAGGTGTACATCATGATCCTGCCGGCGTTCGGGATCGTGTCGCAGATCATCCCGGCCTTCGCGCGCAAGCCGCTCTTCGGCTACGCCTCGATGGTGTACGCGACCGCCTCGATCGCCATCCTCTCGTTCATCGTGTGGGGCCACCACATGTTCACGGTGGGCATGCCCGCGGCCGGCAACCTGTTCTTCATGTACGCGACCATCCTCATCGCCGTGCCGACGGGCGTGAAGATCTTCAACTGGCTGTCCACCATGTGGCGCGGCTCGATGACCTTCGAGGCGCCGATGCTCTTCGCCATCGGCTTCATCTTCCTCTTCACCATCGGCGGCTTCTCCGGCCTCGTGCTGGCCATCGCTCCGGTGGACATCACGCTGCACAACACCTACTACGTGGTCGCGCACTTCCACTACGTGCTGGTGTCGGGCGCGCTCTTCGCGATCTTCGCGGGCATCTACTTCTGGCTGCCCAAGTGGACCGGCCACATGTACAGCGAGGGCATGGCCAAGGCGCATTTCTGGCTCTCGATGATCGGCTTCAACATCGCCTTCTTCCCGCAGCACTTCCTCGGCCTCGCGGGCATGCCGCGCCGCATCCCGGACTACGCGCTGCAGTTCACCGAGTGGAACGCGATCTCCACGGTGGGCGCGTTCATCTTCGGCCTGTCGCAGGTCTTCTTCCTCTACATCGTGATATCGACGATCCGCGGCGGCGCGAAGGCGGCCGAGAAGCCCTGGGATGGCGCGGACTCCCTCGAGTGGACTCACCTGCCCACGCCCGCGCCGTACCATACGTTCGAGACCGCCCCGGTGGTCAAGTAGGGTGGATCGGCAACGCAAGAACGCCATCGTGACCGGGCTCGTGCTCGCCGCGATGGCGCTCGGAATATACCTCGTGGTGATCCTCAAGTTCCTGCGATGAGCACCCTCACGGCCGACGTCGCGCTGCGCAACCGCCAGATGCTGAGGAAGCTCCTCGTCATCGCGGTGGCGATGCTGGGCTTCTGCGCGGCGATGGTGCCGATGTACCGCCAGATCTGCGAGGCCATCGGCATCACGCAGCAGCGCGCGGTGGCCGCGCCCGTGGAAAACACGCAGGTCGATCGCAGCCGCGAGGTCTCCGTGGAGCTCGTGGCATCGAGCGCGGGGCTTCCCTGGACCTTCGAGGCCATCGACCGGTCGCTCAAGCTGCATCCGGGCGAGCTCGTGACCGTGCGCTACCGCGTGGTGAACACCCTCGGGCGGCCGGTAACGGCGCATGCCGTGATGAACACGGCGCCCGCGCGCGCCAACCGCTATATCCAGAAGCAGGAATGTTTCTGCTTCAGCGACCAGACGCTCGCCGCCGGCGAAGCGCGCGAGATGCCGGTTGTGTTCCGGGTGAGCCCGGACGCCCCGAGAGACCTGGAAACCATTTCGCTTTCGTACACGTTCTTCGAAAAGGCGCGCTCGTGAAGCTCGGTGACGCCTTCAAGGCGGTGTTCTGGGGCTTCCTCGGCGTGCGCCGGCGCTCGGACTACCATGCCGACTTCCAGGGCCTCAAGCCGCAACACGTGATCGCAGCCGGCCTGGTGGCGGGCGTGGCGTTCGTGCTGGTGCTGTTCGCGGTGGTGAAGCTCGTGACGCGGTAGGGTTCGGCAAAGCGGCATCGCATGGGCGGTAGGCGGTAGGCAAAAAACAGAAACAGCACTCGACAAGGAATCAGGCCGTGGCCAACACACAGACGACCGGTTATTACTTCGCTCCTCCCTCGCACTGGCCCGTGGTGGGCTCGACGGCGCTCTTCTTCCTCGCGATCGGCGGCGTCATGCTCATGAACGGCTACGGCGCGGGCTGGATATCCTTCGCGCTCGGTTTCTTCATCCTGGTGTACATGCTCTTCGGCTGGTTCGGCACGGTCATCCGCGAAAGCGAGGGCGGGCTCTTCAACAGCCAGGTGGACATGTCATTCCGCTGGGCGATGAGCTGGTTCATCTTCTCCGAGGTGATGTTCTTCGCCGCCTTCTTCGGCGCGCTCTTCTACGCCCGCGTGTACTCGCTGCCGTGGCTGGGCGACCCCGAGAACAAGCTGCTCTGGCCTGAGTTCTCGCCACAATGGCCGAGCGCCGGCCCGTACCGGCCGCCCGAGTTCTCGCCCATGGGCGCCTGGGGCATCCCCGCGATCAACACGCTGCTTTTGCTCTCCTCGGGCGTGACGGTCACGTGGGCCCACTGGGCGCTCAAGAAGGGTGACCGCGGCAACCTCATCTTCGGGCTCTTCCTCACCATCCTGCTCGGCATCATCTTCCTCGGGCTGCAGGCCTACGAATACGTGCATGCCTATTCGGACCTGAACCTGAAGATGACCACCGGCGTCTTCGGCTCGACGTTCTTCATGCTCACCGGCTTCCACGGCTTCCACGTGACGCTCGGGGTGACCATGCTGATCGTGATCCTTTTCCGCTGCGTGGCGGGCCACTTCAAGCCGGACCACCACTTCGGCTTCGAGGCCGTGTCGTGGTACTGGCACTTCGTCGACGTGGTCTGGCTGCTGCTGTTCGTCTTCGTGTATTGGGTGTGAAGGCAGGGCTAGGGGAAGGCGAAGGGGAGTCGAAAGGCGACGTCGTTCCCGCGTAGGCGGAACCCCCTGAAATTGGGCCCGGCCTGCACCGGGGCGACAACCCTTTCCCCTTCCTACAACCCCCTCTCCGGTATCCACCCGAAGTAGTAGGACGCCATCAGGATGGCGAATACCAGTATCGACAGCACGATGCGGATGGTGAGGGAGATGACCGCCCGGTTGCTGCCGCCCTTGTCGCGGTAGACGAAGTAGAGCCCGGAGAAGAGGCTCGCGAGGACGGCGAAAAGCAGGATGATGATGACGATGCGCATCGGCCCATTCTCCTTCGCGCCGCGGCTGGTGACAACGCTCGCGGCGGCGGCGATGCTCGCGTTGCTGCTCTCCCTGGGGCGCTGGCAGCTGAACCGCGCCGATGAGAAGCAGGCGCGTCAGGCCCTCTATGATGCCCGCATCGCGGAAAGCCCGGTCGTCCTCACGGGCGCCGTGGCCTCGGCAGACCCGCTGCTCTACCGGCGCCTGCGCGCGAGCGGCCGCTGGCTCGCGCAGAAGCAGATCTACATCGACAATCGCATCCAGGCGGGCCGCGCGGGCTTCCACGTGATCACGCCGCTGCAGCTCGACAGCGGCGCCGCAGTGCTGGTCAATCGCGGCTGGATCACGCGTGACGCGCGCTACCCGAAGGCCCCTCCCATACCGGTGCCCGCGGGCCGCGTTGAGGCGAGCGGCCTCGCGGTCCGCCCGCCGGAGCGTTTTCGCGAGCTGTCCAGCGAGGTCGTCGCGGGCAACGTGTGGCAGAACCTTTCCATAGAGCGGTATGCCGCCCACTCTGGCCTCGCCTTGTTGCCGGTGGTGATCCTGTCCGACAGGCCAGCCCCGGGCCTGGCGCCGGTGGTCGAGAAGCCCGACGCCGGGGTGGCCAAGCACCACGAATACGCGCTCACGTGGTACGCGCTCGCGCTGACGACGCTGGCGCTCTGGCTCGGCCTGAACCTTCGGCGCGTCGCGTGAGGCTTTCCCCTCGCGCCAAGCTCTTGCTGATGGCGGCACTCTTCGCGGCGCCGATCGCGGCTTCTTTCGTCGCGTATTACTTCTTTCCCCACGAGGCCACGGCCAACTACGGAGAGTTGATCCCCCCGACGGCCGTGACCCGCCAGCCGTTCCAGGGCGTCGATGGCGGCCGCTTCGATTTCTCTCGGGTGCTTGGCCGCTGGGCGATGGTGGCATCGGACTCCGGGGCATGCCCGGCGGCTTGCCGCGAGAAGCTCGAGGCGATGCGCCAGGTCCGGCTCGCGCTCGGGCGCAAGGCGATTCGGGTCGAGCGGGTGTTCGTCGTGGACGATGTGCAGGCGCCCGACCCTGGCGCCTTGCGGGAATTCGAAGGCACGCTCGTCGCGATCACCCCGCGCGGCATGGTGCTGCCTGCCGGCGCCGCCAACGATCGCGCCCACATCTATCTTGTCGACCCGCGCGGCAATGTGATGTTGAGGTGGCCCGCGAGAGCCGATCGCGCGCGCATGCTGAAGGACCTCGAGCGGCTGCTGCGCGCATCCCAGATCGGCTGAGCGAAAGCACCTCGCGGTGACGTAAAATAACGGGCTTCCCGCCCCTGGGCCGGGCATACCCGAAATCGCCTTGCAAGCCACCCTCCAAGCCGCCCCCATCCTGGTGCAGTTCTGGCACCTGACCAAGCCCAGGGTCGTGTCGCTCATCGTCTTCACCGCCGTGATCGGCATGCTGCTCGCGAGCCCCTCCGTGCCGCCCGCGCCCCTGCTCGCCTGGGCCACCCTCGGCATCGCGCTGGTGGCTGGTGCGGCCGCGGCGTTCAACTGCCTGGTCGAGGAGAAGATCGACGCGGCAATGGCGCGTACGCGTGGGCGCCCCACCGTCATGGGCACCATCTCCCACGCGCAGATCCTGCTTGCGGCAGGCTGCGTCGGCGGCCTGGGGCTCGCCGTGCTGTGGCACGCGGTGAATCCGCTGACGATGTGGCTCACGCTGGCCACCTTCGTCGGTTACGCGATCATCTACACCGTGATCCTCAAGCCCGCCACGCCGCAGAACATCGTGATCGGCGGAGCCTCCGGCGCGATGCCGCCGGTGCTCGGCTGGGCGGCGATCACGGGCGACGTGACCTTCCAGCCGTTGCTGCTCTTCCTCATCATCTTCGCGTGGACGCCGCCCCATTTCTGGGCGCTGGCGCTCTACCGTCGCCACGAATACGCGCGCGCGGGGGTGCCCATGCTGCCCGTGACGCACGGCGAGGAATACACGCGCCTGCACCTGTTGCTGTACACGTTCCTGCTCACGGCGGCCTCCTTGCTGCCATTCGCGACCGGCATGGCGGGTGTCTTCTATCTGGGCGCCGCCCTGGTCCTCGATGCCGTGTTCCTCGCGTATGCGTTGCGCATCTGGCGGCGCTACAGCGATGCGCTGGCGCGCCGCACCTTCGCCTACTCGATCTTCTACCTGGCGATGCTCTTCGCGGCCCTGATGGTCGACCACTACCTGCCGCTGCCCGGGTGAAACGCCGCCGCCTGCTCGCGGCGCTGGCGGCCATCGCCATTGCCGCGCTTCCGGGATGCGATCGCTTCGGCGGGCCACCCAAACCGGCCTTCCACGCCATCGACGTGAGTGGTGCCGCGATGGGCGGCGACCTTCGCCTCACCGACCACCACGGCAAGCCGCGATCGCTCGCGGACTTCCGCGGCAAGGCGGTGATCGTCTTCTTTGGTTTCACGCATTGCCCCGACGTTTGCCCCACGGCGCTCGCCGACGCGGCGGCGGCCGTGCGTGAGCTGGGGAGCGAGGGCGATCGCGTTCAGGTGTTGTTCGTGACCGTGGATCCGCAGCGCGACACGCCCGAGCTCCTGCGGCAATACGTCCCCGCCTTCCACCCCGGTTTCCTCGGCCTGTACGGCGACGAGGCGGCGCTCGATCGCGTGAAGAAGGACTTCAAGGTGTACTCGGCGGTGCGCGAGGGGAAGACGCCGGAGACTTACACGGTCGACCACACCTCGCAGATGTTCGTATTCGACCCGCAGGGTCGGATCCGCCTCGTGGTGCCGCCGGGCACGAAGACCAGGGACCTCGCCGCCGACCTGCGCGCGCTGCTCGCCTCGGCGGCCTAGGAAAAAGAAAACGGGGCCGAAGCCCCGTGGTTTCCGTCTCGCGTCGCCGAGCCCGCTCCGGCGACGGCCGGCCGGTCGTTTTACTGCGAGACCATCATCTTCTTCATTTTCTGCAGCGCCTTGGCCTCGATCTGGCGGATGCGTTCGGCCGAGACGCCGAACTCGGCGGCGAGCTCGTGCAGCGTCCTGGGCTGCTTCTCGTCCAGCCAGCGCGCCGACACGATGCGGCGGCTGCGATCGTCGAGCTGCTCTAGCGCGCGCTTGAGGCCCATGGCTTCGGCGCGTTCGGTTTCCTCGCGCTCGTAGATCTCCGAGGGGCCCTCGGCGCTGTCTGCGAGGAATGCGATCGGCGAGACCGGCTCGTCGCCATCGTCGGGCGACGGCTCGAGCGCGAGGTCGCTCCCCTGCAGGCGTTGCTCCATCTCGATCACGTCGCTCTCCTTCACGTTGAGCGTCTCGGCCACCTGCGTGATCTCCGTCGGCGTGAGCGCCGCGCTGCTCGCCTTCATGCTGCGCAGGTTGAAGAAGAGCTTGCGCTGCGCCTTGGTGGTGGCGATCTTGACCATCCTCCAGTTCCTGAGGATGTACTCGTGCATCTCGGCCTTGATCCAGTGGATGGCGAAGGATGCCAGGCGCACGCCGCGCTCCGGGTCGAAGCGCTTCACGGCCTTCATCAACCCCACGTTGCCCTCCTGGATGAGGTCGGCCTGGGGCAGGCCATAACCCATGTAGTTGCGGGCCACGGCCACCACGAGGCGCAGGTGCGACATCACCAGGTCGCGCGCGGCGGCCAGGTCGTTCTCGGCCTTCAGCTTGCGGCCGAGCTCGATCTCGCGTTCGGCCGACAGCATCGGCACGCGGTTCACCGCCTGGACATAGGCTTCCAGGCTGGAAACGGGGGGCAGGGCCTGCAGGGCGAAAGTGGTCATAAGGCTCGGGTACCTCCTGTGGCTGGGCATTTTAGCACTCTGCCAGTTGGAGTGCTAAAGCGGTAAAGGGTTCCGCTCAGCCGACCGAAAAGTGCCGGATTTCGCGACCGACGGCGAGCCACGCACCCAAGAGGCCCAACAGCGCTGCGGCGAGAACCACCAGGGCCATTTCGTCAACGCGAAGAAAAAGAAGTTTCATGTCAGAGGGATACCCGGGAGTGAGCGCTGACAGCTCGGCGGCCAGCCAAGCCCACAGCGCGAACGCCAATCCGACTGCCGCCACGCCTCCCGCAAGTCCCTGCAGGAAGCCGTGGTAGAGAAACGGCCGGCGGACGTCCGCGGCGGTGGCCCCGATGAGCTGGCTCACTTCGATCTCTTCGCGCCGGGTGAGGACCTGCAAGCGCACGAGGTGTCCCACGATGAACGAGACCGCCGCGCCCAGCAGCAGGGCCAAGGCGGCCAAGGCGCGTTCGCCGAAGCGAACCCATCGCGCGAGCCGCTGGGACCATTCGAAATCGGCGCCGACCTGGTCGACCTTGGGAAGCGCCGACCACGCGGCGCGCACCGACTCGAGCCGCGCGGCGTCGGTCGTCCGGACACGGACGGTGAAAGCGTGCGGAAGCGGATTACGCTCGAGCGCTGCCAGGATCTCTGCGAGGTGCGTGGTTGCGCGCAGTTCCTGAAGCGCCTTCTCGCGCGGGATGAAGCTCACCGCGGCAGCCTCGGGGTGCGCCTTGAGGGCGAGCTCCACGCGGCGCACGTCGGCATCCGTTGCATCGAGCGCCAGGTACACATTGACGTGCGGCTCGGTGTCCAGCGATGCCGCGGCCGCCCCGGCGCTGCGCAGCGCCACCGCGGCGACCACCGGCAAGGCGACGGCGAGCCCGAGCACCAGCACCGACATCAGCGCCCCCGAGGGTTGCGAGGCCACGCGCCGCAGCGCGTCGGCGAGCGCGTGCGCGTGCATGCGCCAGAGGGCTCTCATGGCGTGAGCAGCCGGCCTGCGGCCAGCGCCACCCGGCGAGCACCCAGGCTTCCGAGGCTCGCCTCATCGTGCGTCGACAGCAGCACGGTCACTCCCACCTGGTGGAACGATGCGAAGAGGTCGACGATGGCGCGTGCGTAATCGGGATCGAGGTTGCCGGTGGGCTCGTCCGCGATGAGCAGCATCGGCCGGTTCACGATCGCGCGCGCGATGCAAAGGCGCTGCTGCTCCCCTCCGGACAGGGCGACGGGCATCGCCTTCTCGCGTCCCAGCAGCCCCACCTTGTCGAGGGCCGCGCGCACGCGCCGGCCTGCCTCCGCGCGCCCGAAACCGGCTAGGCGCAACGGCAGCGCCACGTTGTCGAAGCAGCTGCGGTCGTAGAGCAGCTTGTGGTCCTGGAACACGAAGCCCACGTGGCGACGCAGTATCGCAAGCGCGGTCTCGCCCAGGGCCGCGAGGTTCTGGCCGTTGACGACCACCGTTCCCGTCGTGGCGCGCTCGATTCCCGCCGCGAGCTTGAGCAGGGTCGATTTGCCGGCCCCGGAGTGGCCGGTGATGGCCACCATCTCACCGTCGGCGACCTCGAGCGTCACGTCGCGCAGGGCTTCATGACCGCCGGCATAACGCTTCGCCACCGCGGAGAAGCGGATCACCCGAAGAGCGCCTCCACGAACTGCGCCGCGACGAACGGCCGCAGGTCGCCGGCCTTCTCGCCGATGCCGATGAAGCGGATGGGAACGGGGTGCTCGCGCGCGATCGCCGCGACCGCGCCACCCTTGGCGGTTCCGTCCAGCTTGGTGACCACGAGCCCCGTGAGGCCGAGAGCCTCGTCGAACGCTTTCACCTGGCGCACGGCGTTCTGGCCCGTGTTGGCATCGATCACGAGGAGTGTCTCGTGCGGGGCGGTGGGATCTGCCTTGGCGACGACACGCTTCACCTTGCGGATCTCCTCCATGAGGTGCAGCTGCGTGGGCAGGCGCCCGGCGGTGTCGGCGAGCACCACGTCAATGCCTCGAGCACGCGCCGATTGCACCGCATCGAAGATCACGGCGGCGGAGTCGCCCTTCGCCTGGGAGACGACGGTCACGTTGTGGCGCGCGCCCCATTCGGCGAGCTGCTCGATCGCCGCGGCGCGGAACGTATCACCCGCGGCGAGGAGCACCGAGCGGTTGCGCGCCTGGAAATAGTGCGTGAGCTTCGCGATCGTGGTCGTTTTCCCGGCACCGTTCACGCCGGCCAGCAGGATCACGTAGGGCTTTCGCGCATCGTCGGGCAGCGGCTTCTCGAGCGGGGCCAGGAGCTCGACCAACGCCTGCTTGAGCTCGGCTTCCAGCGCATCGGCGTTCTCCAGCCGCTTGTCCTTCTGCGCGCGACGCAGCGCCTGGATGAGCGTTTGCGTCGCGGCCACTCCCACGTCGGCCTCGATCAGCTGCGCTTCCAGCGCCTCGTAGAGGGACTCGTCGATGCGCGGAGCAGCCCGCAACACCGCGAGCGCCTTGCCCCACCGGGCGCGCGTGAGCTCGAGGTCCTTCTTGAGGAACGCCTTCAGGCCGGATTCCGCGGCCGGACCGGGGGCTTCTTTCTTGCCGAAAAGGGGAGGCATGGAGGGCGGCTCGCCAGGCGGGCCATGGAGCGGGAGTCGAATTATTTTACGGTATGATCGATTCACGATGACCAGCCGCAACCGCGTGCGCATCATCGCGGGCGAATGGCGCAGCCGCCTCATCCGGTTTCCCGCCACTGCGCAGCTGCGCCCCACCCCCGACCGCGTGCGTGAAACCCTCTTCAACTGGCTTGGCCAGCGCCTCGACGGACTTTCCTGCATCGACCTGTTCGCCGGCAGCGGCGTGCTCGGCTTCGAGGCGCTGTCGCGCGGCGCGCGCCGCGCGGTCCTGCTCGAGCGCGATCGCCCGACGGCGGCAGCGCTTCGCGAGAACGCGCGCGATCTCGGCGCGAGCGGCGCGGAGGTCGTGGAAGCCGACGCGATCGCATGGCTCGCGCGGTCGAGCGAGTCCTTCGACGTGGCCTTCGTGGACCCGCCCTACGCAAGCCGCCTGGTAGCTGCCGCGCTCGAGGCGGTGAGGCCGCGGCTGGCCACCGGCGCGCGTGTCTACGTGGAAGGCGCCGAGGCGCTCGACGCGGGCGCCGGATGGCGCGCGCTGCGCCAGGATCGCGCCGGGGCGGTACGCTATGCCCTTTTGGAGCCCTGCGATCCATGACGATCCGAGCGGTCTACCCGGGCACGTTCGACCCGGTCACCAACGGCCACGAGGACCTGATCCAGCGAGCCTCGCGCCTGTTCGACCGCGTGATCGTGGGAGTCGCCCACAGCCAGGCGAAGCGGCCGTTCTTCTCGCTCGAGGAGCGCGTGGCCATCGCGCGCGAGGTGCTCGAGCCATACGCCAACGTGACGGTGCTGGGCTTCACCGGGCTGCTGTCGGAATTTGTGCGCGAACAGGAGGCCACCGTCATCATGCGCGGCCTGCGCGCGGTGTCCGACTTCGAATACGAATTCCAGCTGGCCGGCATGAACCGGCGCCTTGCGCCGGGCGTGGAGACGCTTTTCCTCACGCCTTCGGACAGCTATCTCTTCCTCTCGGCCACCATCGTGCGCGAGATCGCCGTGCTGGGCGGCGACATCTCGGCGTTCGTCCACCCGGTCACCGCGCGGCGCATGCGCGAGAAGACCGGCCGCGGGACCGAGTAAGGGAACCCATGGCGCTCAAGATCACCGACCAGTGCATCAACTGCGACGTCTGCGAGCCCGAGTGCCCGAACGACGCGATCTCCCTGGGACCGGAGATCTACGTGATCGACGCCACGCGCTGCACGGAATGCGTGGGCCACTTCGACGTGCCGCAGTGCCGCGAGGTCTGCCCGGTGGACTGCATTCCACTGGATCCCGACCACGTCGAGACACGAGAGCAGCTCGAGGCCAAGTACCGCATCCTCACGCTGCGCAAGGACGCAGCCTGAGCGTCCCCGGCGTTTCCTAAAGCTCCTTCGCGAGGAGCGCCATGAGGCGCTGCTGGTATTCGCGGCTTTGCGCCAGCTGGGCCGCGACGTCCGCGGCCAGCACCTTCAGCTCGTCCAGCCGCGCGACCAGGTCGACCTCGGCGTTGCGGATGCGCGCCATCCCCTCGATGCGCGCGTTCGCCTGTTCCTGGAAGTCCGCGACCTGCGCCTCGAGCGGACGGATGAAACCCGCCATCCAGGTTCGCGATTCCCGCCCGGCAATCTCGAACACACGAACCACGTTGAGGGCCACGGTATCGAAGAAGCGAGCGCCGAGCGTCGAGCGTCCCCGCGTGAGCAGGCTGCCCGCGCCCTTGAAGTCGCGCGCGCACGCTGCCTCGAGGCGGTCGAGCTCGACCACGAAGCGCTCGGTGGGAAAATCGGCCACCTCCACGGAGGCGATGCGGTATTCGTCGCGGAAGCGATGGCTCATGCGGTCCATCAGCGCGTGGGCTTCCAGGATGACCGCCACGGCCTCCCCGACTTGGGCGCGCGACTTGCGGAAGAACTCGTCGAGCGCCTCGCCGATCTGGCGCGAGAAGCGGCTGGACAACACGCGCGCCTTGGCCTCGGCCCCGGCGGCACGCGCCTGGTTCGGGTCGAGCAGGCGGGCGAGGTCCGCCGCGTGGCGGTTGTGCGCGGTGCGCAACTCCATGAGCGAAGCTCGCGCCTGCTCGAGGCGCACGCGCTCGGCCGCGGCCCTGCGGGCCAGCGCCTCCAGCAGGTGCTGGTTCTTGCCCTGGATCGCCGCGATCTCTTCCAGCTGCTCGTTGGCGAAGGCGAGCCGGCTCTCGATGAGGGCCGAGGACTCGGCGAATGCAACGCGGGATTCCGCCCTTACCGCGGCGGCGTGGTCCCGGCGACGTTCCTGCACCAGCCCGCGGGCGAGGGCCTGCTCCAGGCGATAGATGCGGCTGCGGATGATGCCTTCGCGGTCGTCCTTCATGCGGGCGAGCAGGCCCTGCCGTGCGGAGAGGGGAAATACGCGGGCCGGGGCGATGCGAAGCGCGTCGGCTGTGCCGCGGACTTGCTTCTCGATCTCCGCCAGCACCTGCGTCTCCGGCTTGAAGCCGTCGCGCAGGCCGTCGATCTTGTTCAGCACCACGTAGCAGCTGCTGCCGGCCCCCTGGATCGGCTCGATGTGCTCGCTCCACAGCTCGCTGTCGCTGCGCGTGACGCCGGTGTCGGCCCCGAGCAGGAAGACGATCGCCGCGGCGTCGGGCAAGCGGTTCATCGTGATCTCGGGCTCGGAGCCGATGGTGTTGTGGCCGGGCATGTCCAGGATGACGAGGCCGTTCTCGAGTGCCGGGTGCGGCAGGTTCACGATGGCGTAGCGCCATCGCGGTATCTCGAGGTCTGCCACCTCGTCGCCTTCGGCGAGGCCCAGCAGCGCGGCTTCGGCCGGAGTGGCGGTGCGCGTCGCCGAGATCGCCTGGCATGCCGCGAGTGATTCGGGCTTCGCGAGGTCGAGCGCGACTTCATGCCAGGCATCGTCCAGGCCCATGAAGCTGCGCAACGCCTGCGGGCTGCTGCGGGTTTCGATCGGCAGCAATCGCAGCGACGGTGGCCGCGCGGGATCCCACAAGACCTCCGTGGGGCACAGCGTCGTGCGGCCCAGCCCGGAAGGCAGGAGCTCGCCCAGGTCGGCGAAGAAAAGCGCGTTGATGAGCTCGCTCTTGCCGCGGGAATATTCGGCCACGAAGGCGACGGTCAGCCTCTCGCCCAGCAGTCGGCGCTCGAGGTGTGCCAGCCGCGCCGCGGTCTGCTCGTCGATCGAGCGGCCCACCGTGGCCCAGCGGCGGAATTCGGCGAGCTCGTTGGCGCATGCGCGGCGCCACTGGCCCAGCTCGGCGAGGGTGAGCTCCACCGCGCGCGCGGGCACCGACCACGTTCCGGTCACGCTCATCGCTGGCAACGCGGGCAGAAGAAGGTCGAGCGCTGCCCCTGGCGCGAGGCGCGGATGCGCGCGCCGCACCGCTTGCAAGGCTTGCCTTCACGGCCATACACGGCGAACTCGTGCTGGAAATATCCGGGCTTGCCTTCGGCGGAGGCGAAATCGCGCAACGTGGTACCCCCGGCGGCGATGGCCCGTTCGAGGGTGCCGCGGATTGCCGCAGCTACGAGCTCCCAGCGCTTCGGCGTGATGCGCGCCACGCTGCGCTCGGGATGCACTCGCGCCTCGTGAAGCGCCTCGCTCGCATAGATGTTGCCAATCCCGGTGACCACTCGCGAGTTCATCAGGAACTGCTTGACCGCCACGCGCCTTCCGCCTGCACGCTCCCGCAGGGCGCGGGCAGTGAACTCCGCCTCGAAAGGCTCGAGGCCGAGTCCGCGCAGCAGGGGATGATCTTCGGCCGGCGAGTCGAGCCACAGGACCGCGCCGAAACGGCGCGGGTCGGTCAGCCGCAGCGTGCGCCCGCCCTCGAGCTGCAGGTCGAAGTGGTCGTGCGACCTCGGCGCCGCGCCTTCGGCCACCAGCGAGATCCTTCCCGACATGCCCAGGTGGATGAGCAGGTGTCCGTGGCGACAGTCGAACAGCAGGTATTTTCCGCGGCGCCGGATGGCCAGCACCTCCTCGCCGCGCAGCCGGCGGCGCAGGTCGCGGGGAATCGGCCAGCGCAGCCTCGCGTTGCGCACGACGACGTCACGGATGCGCCGCCCGACGACGTGGGGCACGAGGCCGCGTCGCGTGGTCTCGACTTCGGGAAGTTCGGGCATGGCTTCGCGGGCAGAAGATGCTGCCTTCTGGAGGAATTATAGGGGGAGGGGGCCCCGTTCCCGGCTCCCGGTCGCGTTCGCCGCGCACCCTTCCGGGCGTGCGAATCGTTTTATGATAGATGCCAGCAGGCGCAACGCCCGTGATCGTGGGAGGCAGCGAAATGGTTTCTAGATTCAAGCGGGCCGCGTGGGTGGCGGCCTTCGCGTGCGCCCTGCCAGTCGCGCACGCATCACAAGGCGAGCAGTGGCAGGCGGGCCCGGCCCCGATGGCGGCCGAGGAGCCCAGCTATCCGCCCGAGGCGATGTTCGAGTTCCTGGTGGCCGAGGTTGCCGGGCAGCGCGGGGACTTCGACTCCGCGTTCGCGATCTACCAGCGCCTGGCCCGCGAGCTCCGCGATCCGCACGTGGCACGCCGCGCGGTCGAGCTCGCGGTGCGCATGCGCGCCTTCGGCCCCGCGATGCAGAGCGCGGCATTGCTGATCGAGCTCGATCCGGACTCCGCGCTCGGTCGCGAGATCATCGCCGCTACGCTGGCCACCGAACGCGACATCGCCAAGGCGCGCGTGGCGCTTTCGGGGCTGATCGAGAAAAGCAGCGCCCGCGCGGCGTTGCTCATGCAGCTGTCGCATTTCTTCTCCAAGTATCCGGACAAGGCGAAGGTCCTCGAGCAGGTGCGGCTTCTCGCTGCGCAGCACGCGGACATGCCCCAGTCCCACTACGCCACCGGCGTGGCGGCGCTCATCGCCAACCAGCTGGAAGAGGCCGCCCGCGAGGCGGACCAGGCCCTCGCATCGCGGCCCGCGTGGGACCAGGGGGCGATCCTCAAGGCGCAGGTGTTGCGCAAGTCGGCCCCGAAGGAGGTGGTGCCTTTCTACGAGGCATTCGTCGCGCAGCATCCGGGCTCCGTCGAAGCGCGCATGCAGCTGGGCCGCGAGCTGGCGGGAGAGCGCAAGCTTGTCGAGGCCCGCGAGCAGTTCCGCGCCTCCGAGAAGCTCGCCTCGCGCGATCCGCAGCCGCCGTACGCCGTGGGATTGCTCTCGCTGCAGCTGGAGGACTTCGCCGAAGCCGCGAGCGCATTCGGTCGTGCCCTCAAGCTGGGCTACCGCGAGTCCGCCGCGATCTATTTCGGCATGGGCCAGGCCGCCGAGGGGCTCAAGCGTTACGACGAGGCGATCGGCTGGTACCAGAAGGTGGAAGCCGGCGACTGGGTCCGTGCCCAGCTCAAGATCGCCTCGCTCATCTCGCGCCAGCAGGGCCTCGAAGCCGGCCGCGAATACCTTCGGCGGATCGAGCCGCGCTCGGGCGAAGACCGCGTGCAGATGATCCAGGTCGAAGCGCAGTTGCTGCGAGAGGCGAAGGCCTGGCGCGAGACCTACGACATGCTCTCCAAGGCCGTGGCCGCGCATCCGGATTCCTTCGAGCTCCTCTACGATCGCGCGATGGCCGCGGAGCGCGTGGACAAGATCGACGTGCTCGAGGCCGACCTCCGGCAGGTGATCAAGATGAAGCCGGATTACGCGCACGCATACAACGCGCTGGGCTACACGCTTGCCGATCGCACGACGCGGTTGGAGGAAGCGCGGGACCTGATCGAGAAGGCCCACAAGCTCGCCCCCGAGGACCCCTTCATCCTCGACAGCCTGGGCTGGGTGCACTACCGGCTGGGCAACAATGCCGAGGCGCTGAAGCACCTCAACGTGGCATACAGCACGCGGCCCGATCCGGAGATCGCGGCGCACCTGGGTGAGGTGCTGTGGAAGAGCGGGCAGCGCGACGAGGCGCAGAAGATCTGGCGCACCGCGCTTTCCGAGAATCCCAACCACGAAACCTTGCTCGCGGTCATCCAGAAGTACCGTCCCTAGGCGCCCGGAAAGCACCGATGATCCACATCCCGCGGCTCGCGGCCGCGGCGCTCGCGCTGTGTCTCGGGGCATGCGCCCTCGCCCCGGAATCGCAACCCATCCCCGACATGGGCCGGGTCCCGGCGGCCTTCGAGATGAGCGGGCGCATCGCCGTGCGCCAGGGCGAGCGCAGCGAGATCGCGCGGCTGCGCTGGACGCATCGCCCCTCGGGCGACCTCTGGGTCTTCGCCTCTCCCCTGGGCAACGAGGTCGCGCGGATAGAGTCCGGGGAGGCGGGAGCGACGCTGCGGCAAGCAGGCGGTCCGACCGCGACGGCGCCCAGCTTCGCCGTGCTCGCGGAGCGCTTCATCGGCCTGGCCCTCGAGCCGGCCACTTTGGCCGCATGGTTGCATGGCGGGGCGGCTCGATCCGAGCATGGCGGCTGGCAGGTCGCGCTCGAGGAGACACAGGGGGCGGGGGCCGTGCAGGTCGCTCGCCGCCTCTCGGCCACGCGGGGGGATGTTGTTGTGCGCGTCGTCGTCGACGAATACCGGCCCCTGCCGGAGTAGGCATGCAGCTTCCCGGCCCCGACTATCCGGCGCCCGCCAAGCTCAACCTCTTCCTTCACGTGGTCGGCCGGCGTCCCGACGGCTATCACCTCTTGCAAAGCGCGTTCGCCTTGATCGACCGCGCCGATCGCATTCGCGTGCGCGTGCGGGCGGATCGGCGCATCGAACGGGTGAGCGAGCTGGCCGGCGTGGCCGCGGCCGACGACCTCGTGGTGCGCGCGGCGAGGCTGCTGCAGGAAGCGAGCGGGACATCCCTGGGCGCCGACCTCGAAGTCGACAAGCGCATCCCGATGGGAGCCGGATTGGGAGGAGGCAGCTCCGATGCGGCCACGACATTGCTCGTCCTGGACCGGCTCTGGGGCACCCGGTTTGGCGCTGAGGCGCTGGGGGAGCTGGCTGCCAGCCTGGGCGCGGACGTCCCTTTCTTCATCTTCGGGCGCAACGCCTGGGCGGAGGGTATCGGGGACGTGCTTTCCGAGCTCGCGGTGCCCCAGCGCTGGTACGTGGTGCTCACCCCTCCGGTGGAGGTGTCCACCCAGGCCATTTTCACTGCCGCCGAATTGACCCGGGATACCGAACCCCTTAAAATGGAAGACTTTTCGGCGCGGCCGGGTTGGGAAGCCCAACCGGGTCCCGGCAGCCGTTTCCGGAACGACCTGGAGGCGGTGGTCATCCAACGGTTTCCCGAAGTCGCGGACCACCTGCGGTGGCTGCGCCAGCATGGGGCCGCACGCATGACGGGATCCGGGGCCTGCGTATTCGCAGCCTTCCAGACTGAAGGCGAGGCCCGGGCAGTCCTGGGCCGGTTGCCCGCGCCGATGACCGGTTTCGTCGCGAAGGGGCTTGCAGCACACCCGCTTCGCGAGGTTTTTGCAGCACCGTAGGGGAGTCGCCAAGTTGGTTAAGGCACCGGATTTTGATTCCGGCATTCGAGGGTTCGAATCCTTCCTCCCCTGCCCGATTGCGTAGCGAAGGCCACCCGATCGATTTCGGCCGGGGCCTTCTTTGCGAGAGCGAGAGATGGCCTTCGACAACCTGATGGTTTTCACCGGCAACGCCAACCCGGCGCTCGCGCAGCAGGTGGCGAAGCAGCTGAACATCCAGCTGGGGAAGGCGACCGTCTCGAAGTTCAGCGACGGCGAGATCATGGTCGAGCTGCTCGAGAACGTCCGCGGCAAGGACGTCTTCGTGCTGCAGTCGACCTGCCAGCCGACCAACGATCACCTGATGGAGCTGCTGATCATGGTCGACGCGTTGCGCCGCTCGAGTGCCGCGCGCATCACGGCGGCGATCCCGTACTTCGGCTATGCGCGCCAGGATCGGCGCCCGCGCAGCGCCCGGGTGGCGATCTCGGCCAAGGTAGTCGCGAACATGTTGACGGTGGCCGGGGTGAACCGGCTGCTCACGATGGACCTGCACGCCGACCAGATCCAGGGGTTCTTCGACATCCCCGTGGACAACGTCTACGCGACGCCGATCCTGCTGGGGGACCTGTGGAAGCACGGGTACAAGAACCAGGTGGTGGTGTCGCCCGACGTGGGCGGGGTTGTGCGGGCACGGGCGATCGCGAAGCGCCTCGAAAGCGACCTCGCGATCATCGACAAGCGCCGCCCGCGCCCGAACGTGGCCACCGTGATGAACATCATCGGCGACGTGAACGGCCGCACGTGCGTGATCATGGACGACATGGTCGATACCGCCAACACGTTGTGCGAGGCGGCGCGTGCGTTGAAGGAGCAGGGCGCGGTCCGCGTGGTGGCGTATTGCACGCACCCGGTGCTGTCGGGCCCCGCGATCGGACGCATCGAAAGCTCGGTGCTGGACGAGCTCGTGGTGACGGATACGATCCCGCTGCGGCCGGATGCCGCGGCGTGCGCGAAGATCAGGGTGGTGAGCGTGGCCACGCTCATGGCCGAGACGATGAGAAGGATCTGCGAGGAGAGCTCGGTGAGCTCCCTGTTCGTGGAGTAGCAGGGGAGACCCTCTCCCCGACCCTCTCCCCCAGGGAGAGGGAGAACTGGCGCCGGGCCTGGTCGCGGGTCGTCGCCTCAACTGGAGTAGTGAAATGAAGATCGCAATCAAAGCCGAACCGCGGAGCGTTCAGGGCACGGGTGCGAGCCGCCGCCTGCGCCGCGAGTCGAAGGTGCCGGGTATCGTCTACGGCGCCGGCAAGGAAGCCACGCCGGTGCTGCTCGACCACAAGGACCTGTGGTTCAAGCTGAAGACGGAGGCGTTCCACGCATCCATCCTCGACATGGAGATCGGCACCGAGAAGGCGCAGGTCCTGCTGCGGGACTACCAGATGCACCCGTTTCGTCCGCTCATCCTGCACGCCGACTTCCAGCGCGTGGCGGCGGACAAGAAGATCCACATGAAGGTGCCGCTGCACTTCGTGAACGAGGCCACCTCCCCGGGTGTGAAGATCGCCGGCGGCCTGGTGGAGCACGTCATGAAGGAGCTCGAGATCTCCTGCCTGCCGAAGGACCTGCCCGAGTTCGTCGAGGTGGACCTGGGCAACCTGCAGGCGGGGCACTCGCTGCACGTCTCCTCGCTCTCGCTGCCCGCGGGCGTCGAGGCGGTCGTGCCGAAGGGCGAGGATCCCACCGTGGCGACCGTGGTCATCCCGCGCGTCATGACGGCCGAAGAGGAGCTGGCGGAAGCCGCCTCGGCGGCACCGGCGGCGGCGGAGGTGCCGACCACGGCCCAGAAGGTGAAGGAGGACGAGGGTGGCGCGAGCGGCGGCGGCGCAGGCAGCAAGCCCACCGTGAAGGACGACAAGAAAAACATGAAGGAAGCGAAAAAATAAGAAGCGGGGGGATCGACTCCTCGAGCAATGGGCGCCCGCCTGTCACGGCGGGCGTTTTCTTTAGGAACGCATGGAAGACATCCGGCTCATCGTTGGCCTGGGCAACCCGGGCGAGAAATACGAGCGCACGCGCCATAACGCCGGCTATTGGTGGGTGGATGCGATCGCCGAGCGCAAGCGCGCGGCATGGAAGAAGGAAACGAAGTTCTCCGGCTGGGCCACGCGGGTGGAGGAAGGCGGGCGCGAGTTCGCGCTGTTGAAGCCCTCGACCTACATGAACGAGAGCGGCCGCAGCGTCTCGGCGTACATGCGCTTCTTCAAGATCGCGCCGGCCGAGATGCTGGTGGTACACGACGAGCTCGACCTGCCGCCCGGCACGGTGAAGATGAAGCTTGGCGGCGGCACGGGTGGCCACAACGGGCTCAGCGACATCGCCGAGGCGATCGACTCGAAGGAGTTCTGGCGGCTGCGTATCGGCATCGGCCACCCTGGCAACAAGGACGACGTGCCCGACTACGTGCTGAAGCGCGCGAGCGGTCCCGAACAGGGCCTCATCGATCCCCCTTTCGAGCGCAGCCTCGAGCTGCTGCAGAAGATCGCGGCCGGACGATTGCAGGACGCCGTCACCTGGCTGCACACCGATCCGCTGCTGGAAGCCAGGCGCCAGGAAGCGCGCGCGGCACGCGCCGCTGCCATCACCGCATCGAAAGACGCGGCCCAAATACCGAAAGAATCCGAATGAGCCTGCAATGCGGCATCGTCGGCCTGCCCAACGTCGGCAAGTCGACCCTCTTCAACGCGCTCACCAAGGCGGGAATCGCCGCGGAGAACTATCCGTTCTGCACCATAGAGCCGAATGTCGGCGTGGTCGAGGTGCCCGATCCGCGGCTGGGCAAGATCGCGGCGATCGACAAGCCGCTCAAGGTCATCCCGGCGATCGTGGAATTCGTCGACATCGCCGGGCTGGTCGCGGGCGCCTCGAAGGGCGAGGGCCTGGGCAACCAGTTCCTCGCCAACATCCGCGAGACTCATGCCATCGCCAATGTCGTGCGCTGCTTCGAGGACGGCAACGTGATCCACGTGAACAACCGCGTGGATCCGGTCGCCGACATCGAGGTCATCCACACCGAGCTGGCGCTCGCCGACATGCAGTCGATCGAGAAGGCCAAGCACCGCTTCGGCAAGACGCTGCGCGCGGGCGACAAGGAGGCGATGAAGATCATGCCTTTGCTCGAGCGCGTGGAGAAGGCGCTCGATGGCCTGCACCCCGTGCGCGCCATGGGACTCGATGCCGAGGAGAAGGCACTCCTGCAGCCGCTGCAGCTGCTCACCTCGAAGCCCGCGCTCTATGTCGCCAACGTCGGCGAGCACGGCTTCGACGACAACCCGCTCCTCGAGCGCGTGAAGCAATACGCGGCGAAGGAAGGCGCGCCGGTGGTCGCGATCAGCGCAAAGCTCGAGGCCGAGATCGCCGGGCTCTCCGACGAGGACAAGGAGGTGTTCCTCGCCGACATGGGCATGACCGAGCCGGGACTCGACCGCCTCATCCACGCGACCTACGACCTGCTCGGGCTGCAGACGTACTTCACCGCCGGCGAGAAGGAGGTGCGCGCCTGGACCATCCGCAAGGGCGCTACCGCGCCTCAGGCCGCGGGCGTGATCCACACCGACTTCGAGAAGGGGTTCATCCGCGCCGAGGTGATCGCCTACGACGACTACATCCGCCTCAACGGCGAGGCCGGTGCCAAGGAAGCGGGCAAGATGCGGCTGGAGGGGAAGGACTACGTCGTGCGCGACGGCGACGTCATGCACTTTCGCTTTAACGTATGAGAAAATAGCCCTCTTCGGCGAGTTAGCTCAGCGGTTAGAGCAGCGGAATCATAATCCGTTGGTCCGGGGTTCAAATCCCTGACTCGCCACCAATAAATTCAAGTGGTTAAGCCGCATTGACGGCAGAACGACTTGAGTGTTTTTCCCGGCGTTTTCCCCGGTTCCTCTCGCGTCAGGCGTGGCAGCCCACCGAGAGAAAGGAGCTGGAGATGGCGTCGATCAAGAAGCGGGTTCGCCTCAACGGAGGCGTTTCCTGGGGTGTCCGCGTCAAGGTCAAGGGGTACGGCGTACTCTCGAAGACCTTTCCGACCAAGCTAGAGGCCCTTAGGTGGGCCTCCGTCACCGAGGCGGCGGCCAAGGGCCGTACCCTGGCCGTCGCATGCGGAGCGACCCTCTCCGACCTCCTAGATCAGTACGAACCCAGGGCGAAGCGCTCGACGCAACTCCTCCTCAGGTACTGGCGGAAAGAGCTGGGGAACCTCCTCCTTCGGGACGTGACCCCCGTCCTTGTCGCGAAACACCGGGATCTGCTGCTCGGCGCTCCGACAAAATCGTTTGGTCAAAGGACGTTCAGACCGCGCTCGCCCTCTACCGTCCTTCACTACCTCTGTGCTCTCTCCTCTGCCTTTCGCCACGGCATTCGAGAGCTTCACTGGATCGAATCGAACCCTGTCGCCAATGTGACGAAACCCAAGGGTTCCCGCTGGCGTACGCGGTTTCTTTCCGAGGACGAGAGAGTGCGGCTTCTAGCCGAATCCAAGAGCCATCCGCATCTCTACGCCGCCGTTCTTCTATCGATCACGACGGGACTTCGGCAAGGAGAGCTTTATCGGCTCGCGTGGGCTGACGTCAGCGAAGCCGAACGCTGGGCGGTCCTCGGTCAGACGAAGAACGGGGACCCTCGAGGCGTCCCACTGGTAGCCGCAGCTCTAGAGGCGCTCCGAGCATTGCCGCGTAATAACGAGCGGCTCTTTCCGTTCGATCTCACAAAGGCTTGGCGCGCGGCCATGCGCCGGGCTGAGATCAGCGACTTCCGGTGGCATGATCTTCGGCACAGCGCAGCCTCGCATCTGGCGAAATCAGGCGCAAACGCGGTGGAGATCGCAACCCTTTTGGGCCATCGAACGCTGGGAATGGTCCGACGCTATGCGCATCTCGCCAATGGCCACACGCGTTCGCTGGTAGATAGGGTGATGGAGGGAGTTCAATGAGGAAGCGAAGGGCCACACAGCTTGACTGGGTCAAAGAGAATGCGCGCTATTGGAGGGAAGTAATCGAGCGCAACGGTCACGTAGAAAAGGGGCTGCATCTAAAGGCCAACGAAGACTTTTCAGATTACCAACTTATGATGGGGCCCAAGTGCGTCTACGCGTGGAAAGCTGAGGACCCCGGCGGCGACACGCTTGCCCATTACCTGTCCCATCACCTTATCGCCCCTCTGAGGGCGGCGGCTGTGTTGCTTGCCCCCAAATCGCTATCAAAGGAATTTAAGCGTCCCGCGCGGTACCGGCCTTTCATACTTGAGGAGTTAGCACGACTCCAAGGAAACGCAAGGGGCGCTCCTTTGATTCGCCTTGTTCACGAAAACACGAAGCGACACTTGAAGGAGCTGGAGCGAAAGGGACGCCTTCCCGATGGGCTAAAAGCGAGCGTCTCCCGCACGTACGTCGCAAAAGTCATCAGCGAGGGCTATTCCAAGGCCGTAACTTAGAAATCGAAACTTTCGCTTCGTAAGTTTTCGGCGTATCCCCGAAGGTATTCGCTCTGCCACGCAGCGCGAGAGGAACCTTATGGGAAACGATCTCGCGGAGGCGCTTGCCTCCGCGCTCAACGCGAAGTCACCGGGCGTCGGCCCGGTATTGACCGTAAGTCAGTTCGAAGAGAAGCATCCGGCGACCAAAAACCGGATGCGCGGATGGATCATGCGCGCCGACCTTGATCTGCCCGGATTCGCAGGATTGAGCGATGCAGTCATTCGCGTCGGCCGCTCCGTGATGCTGGACGAGACCGCAGTCCTGCAGTGGCTTGCTACCCACAAGCATCAACCGAAGAGTCCCGCGCGAAATCCGCACGGATGCAAGGGGTCGAAAGCGCTCACCAAGAGGGCGCGATGAGGGAGACCACAAGCGAAGAAGTCCTCGCTGCAGCCTTGAAGTACATCCAACAGGGTTGGAGGGTATTTCCCCTTCACAGCATCGACGCAAATGGCTGCTGTACTTGTGGACGTGCGTCCTGCCCCGATGCCGGGAAGCATCCGCGAGCCCGCCGAGGACTAAAAGATGCGACAGCAGACGAGGCCAGGGTGCGTGATTGGTTCGGAAGGGGTGCGCCCCTCTCGAACATTGGCGTCGTCACCGGAGAGATTTCGGGGATCACTGTCCTAGACATTGACGTCTCGGGCGAGAAGCGCGGGATCGAAACATGGATCGGCCTGACAAGGGAACATGGCGATCCAGAAACACTCATGTCTCGCACCGGCTCTGGAGGCATGCACCTCGTCTTCAAATACAACTCCGCGCTTAAAACGTCAACCAACACTCTTGGGGAAGGCATCGACTGCCGGAACGACGGTGGCTATATAGTCGCTCCGCCATCCCGGCACCGGTCTGGTGAGGCATACGAATGGGTGAACGAGGAGCCGCTTGCTTCACTCCCGTCGCACCTTTTGAAGCGCAAAGACGCCAGAGGTCGACCACGGAAGGACGATCCAACGCGCCAGAAATATTCGATCCAGCAAGTCCGTTCGATGCTGGAGTGCATCGACCCATCAAATCGAGACACATGGCGCCACTTCGGAATCGTCCTCGGCCGCGAATTTGATCGGGCCGATGAAGCGTGGGACATCTACAACGAGTGGGCCGAACGCTGGACGGGCAAGAAGGGCCGTGGCCACGACAAAATCATGCGGGAGGCCTTCTATGAGCTGTCTCAGCAGCAGGTCGACCGGGAACTCTCGATTGCCACCGTCGTTCGCGCGGCCATCGAGGCGGGCTGGACTCCGCGAAAAGGAGAGGTGCCGCGGGAGAATTTTGTCTACTACGGGCCCGGCAACAACTTCATATACCGACCGACCGGCTCCTTCTGGGTGGCTGAAGCGGTAAATGCCGCGGTTTCGCCAATCAACGATCACGGCAAATTGCTGCGACCTTCGGAGTGGCTCAGAGCCAATGCGCTCGCCACCTCGATGACAAAGGACCCCGCTCTAGACGGCGACTACGTGAGGGGCTACGACTGTCGCGAAGGAATACTGCTGCAGCATGAGGGGGCGGCTGTTTTCAATGCTTACCGAGGGCCGACGATTGAGTTCGGGGATGCGCGATTAGCACAGCCGTTCGTAGATCATGTGCACCGGGTCTTTCCGCGTTCTGGCGATGCCGACCAGTTTCTCGACTACATGGCTCATCGCACTCAGCGGCCCCAGGAAAAACCTCGATTTGCACTTTTGATCGCGGGCGACCAAGGCGTCGGAAAAGACACGGCCATCGACTTCTGTATGCCGGCCATCGGCGCATGGAACGTTGCCAACATTGAGCCAGGAGACCTAGACACAGGATTCAATGAATATGTAGCCGCCGTCCTAGTACGCATCTCCGAAGCCGCAAATCTGCATGACATGTCCAAGTGGGCGTTCAACGAGCGAACAAAGGTGCTCATTGCTGGCGTCCCGGACAACATCCAAGTCAACCCGAAGTACGGTCAAAAGTACTCGGTGCGTCTGCACTGCGGCGTCATAGTGACGACCAACCATATGACGACAGGGATCTTTATTCCCCAAGACGACCGGCGTTACGACGTTATAGAGTGCGCGACAAAGCGCGAGATGGAAATCGATGGGCCCGGCGTAGCAGAGAAATACTTTTCAACTCTGTGGAGCTGGTTTCTGGAAGGCGGCTCCCGTCACGTCGCCAGCTACCTGCGCAACCGAAGCATCGCGAAGTTCTCTGCTGCCAATGGTCAGCGCAGAACCGAAGCTCACAGGGCAATCGTGGCTGCGAGCCTAGCCCCTGACCATTGGCTGCATGATGCCCTCGATGAGCTGGGCAATCCGTCCGCTGTCCGGGGTGACGCCATCATGGCAATCGTTGTGAAAAGCGGGGGCAATCCAAAAGAGTTTGCCCCGAAGCTGCATCCCGCTATGACGCGCGCCGGATACCGGCATTTTCGGAGTCCGGACAAGGACGGCCGATGGAAGTATCCAGAGAGGCGCGCGGCTGTATTCGGGAAGGTCGAGCTGACGCTTGCCGAGGTGGCGAGTTTGCAGCCCGGCTTGACGGTCGGCTTTTAGGCGGCAGTTTTTCTATTTATAGCTAGATTTAGGTTTCGGCGGGAAGGGCGCTTATTCGTGCTTTTCCTGTTGCCTAGATGGCCGATCAAATATTCCTTCGCTCTGGGATAGAGGGGTATTTTCGAGCGCAGCCCCCCTAGCAACAGAAATAGCATCAATAATCCCGCCGGACACGTGCGCTGGTGCCGTCATCGCGAAAGATCGGAGAGCCAGTCCGCTATGTCAGCAGAACGCCATCGCACCGCGCGCGCTGAGACCTGCACGGGGCACGGAAATGTGCCATCAGCCATTCGGCCGTATACCGTAGAGCGCGAAAGCCCAACGATTGTGGAAACTTCGCTCACCCTGAGCAGGGCGCGGTCTTGCCATGGCACTTTCGGGTGACGGGCTGCCTGTTCAACGGGTCTCTTAGTGCGAGATGCGCCGACGCGAATCGCGCGACACTCAGCTAGCAGAGAGAGGAGCCGGTCGATCTCATTTGCCGCGGCCTCGCGCTCCTGAATCAATTGTCCTAAGGTCTTGGTTCCTGAATCCGTACGCAAACGTCTCAACAGTTCAGACATAACCTGCAGGTTCACCAATTACCGCTTGCCAGACGTGAGCACTTCGCCCGTTGACCCACGAACGATTTGCCAGCTTGTCGCTCCTGGCAGCGCTTGAATTGCATACACCCACTTTGTCTCCTTGGTGGGAGAGTCAAGGGTCGGGTCCTGCCGGTGAAGGTCAGTCGAGATGCAAGGAGGGCCAATTCGTGTAACGACCTCAAGGCGCAGGTCGCCAGCGAGGGCGCGGGCCCTATCCGGCTTCATGGGCAGGATCGCGCTGAGGTGCTGCACAAGATGACTTGAGTGCGGCACAGCCAGGGCCACGTAATGTCCCTCCTTGACTTTGATTTCCCTGGTCACTCCATACGCCGTCTTCCCAACGAATCCGGGCTTCTGCGATTCGCGGGAGGAAAGGACGAGGTAAAAGCCGCTTGCTGGAGTGCCGGCCTTGGACAGGTTTTCGAAGACAAATCGCTGTCTATCGGCGTCGTACCAGCTGCGCGTGTCCTTAAGTTCACGAAACACAATTGGCTTTCCCAAATCTGTGCCCAACAACTTGGCCATGGCGTCGCATCTGCGCTTGTTGAAAGCACTGGTCGCCTCAAACTGGTCTTTCTCAAGTCGCGCCAGGCTGGCAATTTCATCGATGGGGATAGCCCCATTGGGAAATGCCACCGAATCTGTCGGAGCAGCTTCTAAGGTCCCAGCGGGCGCGGCGACGAGGGCGAACACAAGGCAGACAGATTTCCCGCCATTCCAAGCCATAAGACTCCCACATGTATCTACGAGCGCAGTATTCTAGCGCGGTACATGTACCGTGGCTTTGCGCGCCCAAGGCTCCGACGATTCGTGGGTGCCAAATCTCTCGGGCAGCCGCCAGCACCGCGCATTGGTCGCGCTAGGAAACGCGATTCGTGAGGCTCGCCTCGCGAAAGGTATTTCGCAAGAGAAGCTGGCGTTGCTGGCGGAGGTGGATCGCAGCTACGTGGGGCGGGTCGAGCGTGGGGATAACAACGCGGCACTGCTTACGTTGGTGCGAATCGCCAGTGCTCTGGACATGACGGTGTCGAAGCTCATGCAGAGGGCGGGTCTGTGAATTGAGACGGAAGAACGTAGACGACCCTTTTTCCTCCTGGCACGTTGCAGTTGCTGCCGAGGCGTTCGCTGCCGGACTTTTTGCTCGGTGTGGCCTTGATGTGTCGATTCAGTATGGCGCAGATCAGCCTGAGTACGATCTCATTGTGGCGCGAGGCGAAAGGATGCTAAAGGTATCTGTGAAGGGGAGTAAGGACGGGAGTTGGGGATTGACACAGTCCTACTTGAAGGAGGCGAACTATCACGGAGCCATCAATACTTGGCTTCTGCGGCACAAGCCCAGGACGATTTTCTGTTTTGTACAGTTTAAGGGCACGGCGCTTGATCAAATGCCGCGCGCCTACTTGGCTACACCGAAGGAAGTTGCTGCACGTCTCAAGGAAACCGCTAAGGGCCGAGGCGACACAATCCTTTATGAGTCGCACCAATGGGGGCTGCGCGCGCATGCAGCCGGCACTATTGAGCAGATGCCAAAGCAGTGGCGTTTTTCGCTAGAACGGGTCGAGGAACTCCTTCAAGGTACTTGAGAAGCGACGCCACCGAATGACGGCCTGAGGCGTTTGCAGTCTTCCACGTTGCACGCGGGTCATATAAGCTGGTATTGAACATGCGCAAATCGGCGCCTTCAATATCGCACCCGCAAAGATGGCCGTAAGCCCTCAAGCCTCGCCGGTTTCTCTCGACCAGTTCTTGGTCGCCGTCACCCATGTCATTAAGAGGCCGCTCAACCTCGAACAGGCCGCGGCCACCAAGCGGGACACCGCTCAGCCACTCATGATCGTTGCGGGTCCGGGGAGCGGCAAGACGACTGTGCTTGTCCTACGCGCTCTTAGACATGTCTTCGTGGATGGCATGCTGCCAGAGCAGGTCCTAATCACTACATTCACGAAGAAGGCGGCAACTGAGCTTCGGAGCCGCCTAATTGAGTGGGGTCTAGGGCTGCATGAAGAGCTTCAAAAGGTTGCCGGGCCCGGCGCGGCGGGTTTTTTTGACGCGATCGACATTAACCGGTTTCTAACTGGCACCTTGGATAGCATCTGCGAGGAATGGCTTGGCAATAGCAGAGCGCCAGGTGAAGTAGCCCCAGTTGTAATTGAGGGTTTCGCGGCAAACCAAGTCTTCTCCCGCCAAGTCTTCTACGCCAAGCATGGTGCAAACGAGGCGCTCGTCAGGGCTTTCTTAGCACGCTACACGTTTGATGGGAAGGCTCCAACGACTAGGGGCGGCACAATCCGCGTACTGCGTCCCTTGCTGGATCGGCTTGTGCACGATCTGGTAGACCTAGATTCCTACGCGAAAGCTGCAGGGCCCGATCAAGCAGCTAGGGCTGTTGTGGTTCAGGCCTTGAGGGACTATCACGCACACCTCGCTGCAACCTCACAATGCGATTTCGCTCTCCTGGAATCAACTTTTAGAACGAAGCTGGAGAGTGGAGGCTTGGATGAGTTCGTAAAGCAACTTCGAGCGATTCTTGTTGACGAGTACCAAGACACGAACCCATTACAGGAAGCCATATATTTCGCGCTCACGAAGCGATCCAACGCCGCGCTGACAATCGTCGGTGACGACGATCAGGGTCTGTACCGCTTTCGAGGAGCTACTGTCGAGCTATTTCGCGACTTCGTCGCTAGATACAAACAGCGCTTTCCCGCGGCCTCACCGGTGATGGAGTACCTAAGCAAGAACTATCGATCCGTTCCTGAAATCACTGACTTCTTCAACCGGTACATTACCAACGACGCGTCATTCGCTCATGCACGAGTCAAGCCCCTTAAGCCTGCCATTGGCCCTACGAGGCCCTCGCAAGGGCTTCCTATATTGGGAATGTTCCGCGACACCGCCGGCGACTTGGCGGTCGATCTGGCTCAGCTACTCGAAGAGGTATTCGTCAAAGGCGGCTATAAGGCGAACTCATTCGGTACCGCTGTTGAGATAAAACCGGGCGCGAATGGCGGCGCTCTGGGAGACGCCGTCTTACTCGGCGCAACTGTACAAGAGGTCAGCGAGCCTTCCTTTGGTCAACCGGGCACCCCAAGGTTTGCTTTCCACCTGCGACAAGAGCTTGCTGCGCGTGGCATGCACGTGTTTAATCCACGAGGCCGCGCGCTTCGAGATATTGAAGCCGTTCAAACCTTGATGGGTCTGGTGCTGGAATGCCTTGATCCAGGTGGCGCGCTCACTGCGGCAATGTTTTTGACGAACACGGCAAAGGACTATTTCGCTCGCTGGCGGCAAGCGGCGACGCAATTCATTGCCACAAACCCCTTGCCTTCGCACCCGCATACCCTTGGCGACTTTGTTAAGGCGTGGCAGAAGTGCAGTCCTTTAACGGGCACAACGGCTTGGCCTCGTGAATGGCCGTTGCTGGAACTCGGCTACACGCTCATTACGTGGCTGCCGCAGTTTCAGGAAGACCCAGAGCATCAGGTTTACCTGGAGGCGATTACCCGCGCAATCGCCCAAGCTGCGACGTTCTCTGTTTACCGATCAAAGATTGTCTTTATACCGCCCCACTACGACCAGAGTAGACAAGCCGCACTGCGCGACGTTCTGGCCCCTCTTGCAGAGGACTTGGTTGAAGTGGACGAGGAGATACTGACAGCTGTTCCTCGGGACCGGCTCAATGTGATGACCGTCCATCAGGCGAAAGGACTTGAGTTCCCCTTGGTAATTGTTGATGTCGGATCGAGATACCGAACAAATCACCGCACGCAGACTTTCAGCCGCTTTCCGACCACTGCTTCTGCGACTCAATTGATGGAAGATGACGTGGCGTCCCATTCGGAGGTCGGCAAGCTCAGACAGACGCGGAATGGCTTGGAGCGCGCGTTCGAGGACCTCATTCGCCTTCATTATGTTGCGTATAGCAGACCTCAGACGGCTCTCTTGCTTATCGGGTGCACAAAGTGCATCGAATACAACACGAGTATTAAGCACGTCGGCCTGATGTGGGGAAGTGATGGAACTTGGACATGGCGTGCGCCCTTCGCGACGAAGAAGCCGCCGCCGCTTGTGAACAATCATCCGCTGGCATTGATTTAGTCAAATGGAACTTGACGTAAAGCGACCGATTCGATTGGTGCCAAGCTACAGCCTCACAGGCGACTTGGTCTCTTTCAAACGGTGCGCACTGCAGTATCGGTTTAGCAACTTAAGCGCGTTACCGCCGTCGCGCCCCGTGCAGATGTGGTTCGGAGAGTTCGTGCATGGGGTTATGGAAGCTGCATTCGCGCTTTGGAAATCAGGTAAGGCGCCCCCGCTGCCGTGGGACTGCACGATGACCCCATATCGGGGGCAGGCTCCTGCGGGTCGTCCGGCCCACGATCTAGGAACGATCGGGGAGATGATCGAGGGTGCGTTGGAGCGGCAGCAGAAGACCCCTCGAAACGAAGATGCTCGCAACTCCGGCTACGAGCGCATCAAAGTCGCGGTTAACCGGTTGGGCCCGCACCTATTCCCGCTGATCGCCGAAGCGGAGCAACGGGTAATTGGGACACGCGTTTTCCCGCCACCCGCATCAGGTCCTTCGTTACGAGCTGATCGCTACGAGCTCACAGGCGTTATCGATGTGCTGACGCATGTCGAATTGGCTTCGATACCGCACAGCAACGTGATAAAGGCAGCAGTCCAAGCAGCTTGTCCAACTTTGACAGGCAACTTTGAGGTCATCGTCGATTACAAGGGATCACGACGCCCGCCCACGAATCACGAGTATTGGACTTGGGGTGATTGGCAAGTGCAAACGTACGCTTGGCTTCGTGGCCGACAACCGGGTGCATTGCCTGTCGTCGCCGGAATCCTCATTTATGTGAACGAGTTGTCACCGAACTCGGGTGACCTTTCGAGTCTCAAATCGCAGATGAAGAGCGGAACGACGGATGTGGTCCCCGTTCCTGGCACGCCCGATCACTACTTTCTATCTGCATGGAAGCCGGGCAACGCCACAGATGGACTGTCCGAGGCATTTCGCATGGCGCGGGCAATTCGGGTTATTCCAATTGATGCGAAGAGCATCAAAAACGCCACGGATTCTTTCGATCAGGTGGTCCAAGAGATCGAAGTTAATGTGGCGAACGAGGCGATTGTCGGAAACATCAAGAAGGTCTGGGCACCCACCTGCTCGGATGAGGAGACCTGCGTGGCGTGCGATTTGCGAACGCACTGCCCGAAGCCCGCAGGCTCGGCGACGTTTGGTCCGCCCAGCGCACCATTCGCGCCATAGCTAAAGGCCGTCTTCGTGCTTCCCGCTGTGACCACGAAGCATTGGAAATCAGTCACGGCCGGTGAGCGTCTATTTCAACGCATCTGGGCGGTCATAGGAGGATTGCCTGCGGCAGCTTGGTTTAGGTCGGCCGAAGATAGTTTGGATTTTAGCTACCGTGGAATACAGTTTGGGCGAACCATCGAGGAAATTGTCACCACGAATCTGAACGCGAGACTAATCGAGGCGGCTAGGTACTACCGAACTGATCCGCAGTTTCAATCCGCTAGCGAATCGGAGATCGTTCGTTACATAAAGGAATGGCTCCCTACATATTGGAGCATCCCTCTGGCAGAGCATGGAGAACTCGCCGCGTTAGCGTATTTAGCCGCCGATTCTGCTACGGACTCTTTGGAAACAAAGCTGCGGAGGGCCATTCTTCGCAAGATTGACGCTCTAGGCGGCCTCAAGTGCTACTTGTGTGGGCGCGCGCTAAACCTGGAGGAGCGATTTGATGAGTCCCCATACTTTCCGACCTTAGATCATCTATGGCCAAGACGTTGGGGCGGCGACACGGACGAGGCGAATCTCTTGCCCGCGTGCCCAAGATGCAACCACGGCAAAGACCACCTCAAGTCGTGGTGTTGGCTACCTGTCTTTAGCGCTTATTCACCGCTCAAGGCAACGGAAGCTCAAATACAAACCATCTTCAATGAGCCGGTGAGGCTTGCACGCTACCTGTCTCATGTAAGAAGTCACGCGATCAAGAAACGCATGACACTGAGAGAGTCGGCCCTCGAAATTGGGCCGATGAAATCCCCGCAGCTGACGGATGAAATGGACGCGTGCGATTTCTTCTGTGTTTCAGTTGTTGGTCCTCGCGTCCTAGGAGGCTTTGATGGCTTTCGACTATCCATGCCTGACATATAAGCAGCGTGAGAGCGAGGGAGCTCCCTCCTTTTGCATCTTTCATGCTAAGGCTACGGAAATCGCGGAGTGGGCAGACGTAGATCGGCTGGCCCCGAACAACCGCACCGCAGCGCAGCGGCGGTTGAATCCGACCCGCGTCGAGCAGGTTAAGCGGTATTTGGCCGCAGATGCACGCAACACGATCCCGACGGCTTTACTCGTTGCCTTGGACGGCGCTGTGGAAGTCACTCAAGGCGAGAATGGCGCGAAGCTCTCCATCACTCTTACTGAGGGACAGCCCAAACCAGGCCTGGTGATAGATGGCCAGCACCGACTATCCGGGGTCCTGGCTTTCTCAGGAGATATTGAGCTTACGGTGATAGCTCTGCTCGGCACGTCCGAGGAAGAGAAGGCGTTTCAATTCCTGGTCGTGAACAACAAGGCGCAAAAGGTTCCCAAGTCACACATGACCGCGCTTCACCTGAACTATCCAGAGGAGGCGCTGAACGCGCGTCTCCGAAAGGGCGCGCGTATGGGCTTAAAGGAGCAACTGTACGAGTTGCTCAAAGTTGTGGACGAAGATGATGAAAGCCCGTTTAAGGGCAAGATTGCATGGGAGACTAATCGCGAGCCTGACCAATGGGTCGTTCCTGCCGCCATTGAGCTGTCTTTCTCCTCGATCCGATCCGCTGAGCGGAAGGACCTGGAGGAAGATCTTTGGGTCGACTTTTACTTGGCAGTTTGGGGCGTAGTACGCGCCGCATGGGGCGACTATTGGAAAGATCCAAGAGGAGAAGAGCCCGAGTCCCGGCTTCTGCACAAGGTGAGCATCATTACCTTGTTCGCCTTCCTTTGCGCCAAATTGTTTGGCAAGGCGGATGACATTGACACGCCGCTTGAGCTAGCCGACATGGAGCAAGTTAAAGCAGCGACTCACCGATTCCTAGAGGGGCTCGATCCCGAATACTTCACCGTCAAGTGGAAGCTGGGCGAATACGATACCCGCCAAGGCCGCGACAGAATCCTACGAGGTCTTAACGCGGTTTATCAGTTCAAGCGCGCAAAAATAGACTGGAAATCGGAGATCGATTTCATCCAAGCCCCTCCGGTGGCGCACCAATAACGTGGCTTGTCAGACGCCCTTAGGCCAAAGACGACGTTGCGGGCTCGAAATAGGTACAACCCTGCCGGCAGGAGTCTCGGCGTACCGTAACTCGGCCAAGGCCGGAATATTTCGGCTTTAGCCGCTCCCACACCCAGCGGGCGATATTCTCCAACGAAGGCCGCTCCAACCCTTCGATGTTGTTTAGCAGTCCGTGATCGAGGCGGGCCCGGAGTGCCTCGCACGCTTGCTCAAGTCCTTCCAAGTCCACAACAAATCCGTTCGTCGTGTCGGGTTCCCCCACTACGGCAACTTCGACGCGGAAAGAGTGCCCGTGAATCCCGTTGTATTTGTGACCATCGGGCATGGTGGGAAAGTGATGAGCGGCGTCAAAAAGAAACTCGTAGGAGATCTCCGTCTTCACTATCGAACTCCTATCAGCTTATGGGTTTGAACACTGAGCCTCCACGATGGATGCGATTGACAGAATTCGATTGCAAGCCTCGTATTTGCATCCCGATCAGGTCCGTCCATCGGCTGAATGAAATAGTTATCGAATCTGGTTTCCGGCAGCTGCTCCGGTAAGAGATTTGGCTGCGGGAAAACGAGCTTGAGCTCATTGCCCTGTAGGATTTGTAGCGGAGCACCGGCTTTCGGACTCACGCAAATCCAATCTAGTCCCGAAGGAAGCCTCGTCGTGCCGTTCGTCTCAATAGCGACGACGAAGCCGCATCGATGAAGTTCTTCAATCAAGGCGGAGTCCACCTGAAGGGCCGGCTCGCCTCCTGTGAGGACTACGAGAAGCCCCGGCCGAGGAGGTGAAATCGCTTGAATCTGCTCCGCGAGTTGTTCGGCCCGCTCGTACTTCCCGCCATACGTACCGTCCGCTCCAACAAAATCCGTGTCGCAGAACCTGCATATGGCGCCCGGACGATCGATCTCCCGCCCGGACCATAGGTTGCAACCCGAGAAGCGACAGAACACCGCTGGCTTACCGACCTGAGCCCCCTCCCCTTGAATCGAGTAGAAAATCTCTTTGACGCTATACATGCGCCGACTCCACAACCTCAAAGCACTTTGCAAAGCCTTGACTCCGCAACAAGCACGAAGGACAGCTACCGCATCCCCTGCCCCAAGGGTGGATCTTGTCTCGCTGCCCCAAGTAGCACGTATGCGTCTCCTCGATAATCAATCTTACGAACGAAGAACCGCCAAGATTCTTAGCCATCCGCCATGTTTCGGCCTTATCGACCCACATGAGGGGAGTTTCAACCACGACGCGGCTTGCAAGGGCTAGCTCCAGGGTCGCCTGAAGCGATTTGATCGTGCTGTCGCGGCAGTCTGGGTAGCCGGAATAGTCGGTCTCGCAAACTCCGGCGACAAGAACTTGCAGTCCGCGTCTATAGGCCAGAGCTGCGGCCGCCGTGAGGAAAAAAACATTTCGGCCAGGCACGAACGTGTTGGGAAGTCCGTTGGCCAGCATCGAGATTTCGACGTCTCGAGTTAGCGCCGTGTCGCTTAAGGATCTGAGGAACTCCAGCTCTACGAGATGATCCTCGCGAAGTCGATTAGCCCAAGCGGGATGCTCGCGACGAATTCGGTCCAGTATCGTAAGGCGGCAATCGAGCTCGACGCGGTGCCTTTGACCATAGTCGAATCCCACGGTCTCCACATGTTGGTAGCGAGAGAGCGCCCATGCCAAACATGTTGTTGAATCCTGACCTCCGGAGAAAAGGACTAAGGCCTTTGCCTTCGGCTCTCCATTGCTCATCACTTCCTCCCTCGTGTCCGCTCTCCTGATCGCGTAGACGCGACTAGGTAGTGCGCGAGCTTGATCACGTGTCTAGATACGTTCTGAAGTTCGTTCCAGGGAACCGCGTCATTCTTTGCGAACCGCCATGTCCCCGAGGTCCAAGCCGTTCGCTTCTGAAGCGGAGTCAACCCTCTTCGGAACTCTTCGCGTGAGAGCGCGCCCGTTCGGGCATGCAATGACTCCATCACGTACCCCATTGCTACGATTCCAGTACCGTGGATGAGCCGAGACGTCTTAGGGGTGTGGCCGTCCCATGCACGCGGAAAGGTTTCCTTAACGGCCCAGTAGAACTCGCTCAGCACGCGAAAGGCCGGCTCGACTCCCTTCTCGACAGCACGCATATCACGCAACACGCCGTCTGAAACTGAATTCATGATTACGCGCTGGATTGCGGTGTCTCTGATCACGCCGTCTGGATTGCTGTGCTGATTAATCTTTCCTCTCAGCGACGAGTCAGGTAAGTAGTTAAGGGCCTCGGTTACTGCTGCGGCATAGGAGCGACTCGCGAGGCGGCCAGGCAGGCTCCGGACCTCCGGGAGCAACTCGTAAATCAAGGATTTCGGAAGCGGTCGTGCGCTATTAACCAAGATGAACTGTTGCTTTAACTCGGCTTCCGATCCGCACAAAATCAACGACACAAGAACTCTGAATGTGTTGTCACCTAAGGAGGACAGCGCAGTGAGTCGCTGCTGTCCATCGACAACGTATCCGCGCGGTCCTTTTGACGCATCGATGGCAACCTCAGCAGTTCCATCGCGGTTCTCCTTGACTTCGACACCATCAAGAAATGCAAGGACGATGCTGTTTGGCAGGATTGCGTCGCCCTGACGCAGGTAGTCGTGAATCTCGCGAATATGCTCCGTTACCTGTGGCCGCTGAAAGCCAGAAATGCGGCCACGAGCATCGCGGCCAACGCGCTCGATACGTGCGATGGCGAGTATCTCCTCGGCCGACGCGGCAAAGGAGAGGACTGCTTGCCGATCACGCTGGTGAGCGCAGATCGCGCGGAACCTTAGCTTCGCGGCCGCCATGATTCTCCCTGTTGATTATCCTTTTCAGGTGCTCGTGGTACACGAATAGATTGTGAAATCCACGCCGCTTGTTTCGATTGCTAGTTCGAAAGATGACAACTTCGACCGACAAGGCCGCACAGATCGTGCACGTGCAAGACTTCCACGGCCGGGCTTCAAGGGTCTGCTCATATCGCTGGCGAAAAGACTCGGCAGTCGTCTTGAGCTCTGAGTCGAGGTGCTTGTGGTATTCCAGGATGGAGTCGAGCGTCGTCTTTAACGACGCCCGGTGACTGTCGAACTCGCGGAGGGTTCTTAGCGCCTTCGTCTCCAATGCCTGGAGCGTCTCCTGATTTACTGAGCCGGCTTTGGCCTTGCGAGTTAGCCGTGCATTCTCAGTAGATTGCGGAATTCGTATCGCGGTGTAGTACTTGAGTTTGCCCGCTCCATTCGGAAGGTAGTAGTTGCTTCGTGCGTCTTTGAAGGCACGAATTAAAGGGGAGCTCGAGTCAAAGCTGGCGATGCCGTACCGCTGAAACTCTTCAACGTTGTCGGCCTTTGCAAAGCCAAGCAAATGGAGCTTGATTCGAGGGGAAATCTTCGATCGAATCGCCGCAAGGCAAGCGTGAATATCTTTTGCGCTTAACGGCACCATTCCGCCTACGGCCAGGTAGCGATAGCCCATTCTTTCGAGCTGTTGCGCGGCCAACGCCTTTGAATCCGGTGACCAGCCCTGAACCACTCCCATTGGCGTGAAACTCTTCCCCAGACTGGAAGCGGCTTTGAGGAACGAAGCTGCGTTGGAGAGCGTGATATCCCACCGCTGCTTCGCTGTGGCAGAAGCCCCCTTAAGACCCTTTTGGCTCGGGTCGAAATCGAAGATCACGTGATCCACTGAGCAGCCATGCGTGAATTGCCCGTCAGCGTAAAAGTCCAGTGTGTCGTCGGTCTTGTACGGGGGCTGCTGCAGGCTCGCGTACGAGAAGGCGCCGCAGTCGCCAAAGAGAGGCAGCGAATCTAGAGGGGCGCCGGAGAGTCGCAGAAACTCGCGAGCCCCTACTCGATGAAATCGCATCGATTGGGCGGCAGTGTACTTCCCGGCGAATCGGGAGTCTCCTACGATCGCGCGGGACACCAGCACTCCGTCATAGGGCGCACGACCAAAGACTTCGTGAGGGTACTTGTCGTCCCAGTACGGCTCGCGCCCCACGCTCGCTCTGTCCAAGGTGAAGTCATAACCTGGGTCCACCATGTCTAGAGCATCGGCGAAGATGAACTTCATTAGGACACTTGATCCGCATAAATCTGAATCAGCGTGCTTTGAAGCAAGCGGATATCGCTCGACGTGTTCTCTATCCGATTCCAAGGGCGGCCCGAACCCTCCCAGGTTCCTTCAGTCCAGCGACAATAGGGCGCGATTGCTGCTAGATCAGCGATGAAACGCGCCCGGGTGCCGTTCGTTTTTGCGTGTCTCGCGGCAATTCGGTCCATGACCGCGCCCATCGCCTGGATGCCCGCCGAATGCATGAGCCGGCTTTTCTCGGCAGGAAGACCCCACGCCGAGGGGAAAACCGTCCGTACCGCGGACCAAAACTCGCAGAGGTCGTTGTACATGGCCTGCACCTGAGCGCGCTCGCCGGTAATGCCTCGATGAATGGCCAAGGCCCCAAGCGGGTTGTCGACTCTCGCGCGGATCATTTTGGTTACCGCTGTGTCGATTACGACCGCGCCCTTCTCTGTCTTTTCTGTCGAGGCGCGTCTGATTAGACCAAAGAAGGGCGACTGTTCATCTTGATTCATAAGGTCGCAGAGCTTGCTGGGTATCCGTTTCGCATTCAGCTGCCGTGGGAGCAGTACGCTCTGTGTTGCCGGCAGTAATTCCTCGATAAGGCGATTTGGTAGCGGCCGAGCCTTGTTTACCAGGATGAATTGCTCGCGATATGTATTGATTTTGTCCGATACGAAGGCGACCACAGGGATGGGGAGCGCGGAGTCGCAATCAGCCAGTGCGGTCGACCGCTGCTGGCCATCGACGATCCAGGCGAGGCGATCCCCGGTTTCACGCGCTTCTAGAAAGAGGTATCCGGGTTGAGCGCCCTCGGAGTCCCGTTTTCTTGTGCCGCGAGATGACTCAAACCGAACGTCCGAGGAAAGCGCCAGGATAATTGCGTTGGGGAACAAAACGTCGCCGTTCTTCAAGTATTCGGCAATGTTTCGCACGTGTTCTTTGATCTCTGGGCGCTGAAATCCATGTAGCTTTCCCCGCTGATCCCGCGCGATGCGGCTAATGTCCGCCACCTGCGTAACTTGCCGCCCAGGCAAAAAGAATGCGTACACGGCGGTCGGGCCCTGCATTGTTTGAAGCGCCGGAACGCAGATCTCCTCGCGGGAGGATTTGCTTTGCTTAGCCATTGACGACCTCTCGGAACAACCGCGCGAAGCGGCTTTGTTCACATGCGACACGCTTGATGGTTCGAAGGGCGCGGAGTTGAGCCGTGGGTGTTGAAAGCCCCTCGCGCAGAAGGCGCTCAATCAGGGTCCGGATTTGTTGGTCTGAACGGCTTTCCCCAGTCGCGATTTTCTTTCGTCGCCACTTACTGCACGCGGCCAGTACCTGCTGCGCGTGCTCGGTCGGAGTGCCCTTGGGGTCCTGGGCGAAGATTTCAGTGATGAAGTGAAAGGCTGCTCTCGTGGCGAAGGTTGCGCGCGTGCCGGAGTAAGCTGACCGCGACCCATCGAGCCGCGAGTCGTATGGCATGGCTACGTCTCGGAGAGCGTCCGTCAGGGTGCCGCGATCAGTCACGAAAAGCCGGAGATGTTGAAGGAGGCTTGTTGGCAGCCCCTCCAGCTCGGGGGTAACCATCGCAAGGTATGTCGAGGGGAGGGCAACGCAGAGTGTGTCAGGCGCGGTTCTTAGAACAAGCCGACGAACCGGTCTTGAACAGCCGATAGAGTCCTGGAGAGTTCTCCACCAATCAGCGGGCAGAGGGCGACTTCCAGTGACCCTGGAGAGCACGTTCGCGGGAGTTTCGCCCACAACGGTGCAGTCATAGTGCGGAAGGAGGTCTCGGCTGGACACAAGGCCTACTCCTGCCGAAACGATGTGCCAACGCACTCCAATAGCAAGGAGGTCGCGCGCAATTGTCGGCGCCGCGCCAAGGTAAAGGTCAGCAGCACGCATCGCGGGCTTCGCACGGGAGAGGAGCTCGGCCCATCCATCGCCAACTCGCTGCAGGCTTCCGCGCGGAATACTTCGAGGCGATACGCGCTCAAACGACTGAACCTTGCGCGCGGTACATGCAGTTAGTAGCAACATACTTCCCCGAAAGTGCACCTCTTCGAATTTGCTAGGTTGCACTTTCGAATGCTACCCAATACGCTGCCGGCCAGCTAGGGGAAATCGCGCTCCGAGCGAAGACTAATTGTTCCCAAATTGTCCCCGGGGGCGGAATTTCGGGAAATAGGGGATAATATGAACCCGAGCAAAATCAAGCTGTTAACTTGACGCTGAGGGGGACCGAACGGAATCATAATCCGTTGGTCCGGGGTTCAAATCCCTGACTCGCCACCAATTCCGCCGGTACGTCACACGCATCCTCCGCGATGCCCGACGCGCCGCCCCGCTCAACCGGCCGCCTTCGCGGCCGCTTTCTTGTGCGACGGCTTGATCCTCCAGTAGTAGACCGTCCTGCCGTCCACGATCTCGGTCCTCTCGGGCGGCCACTCGGGGCCCATGTCGAATGCATGCGAGACGACGCGGGTCCCGACGCGCAGCTGGCGCCAGAGCTGTGGCCGTAGCGCCGCGTTGACCTGCGGCAGAAGGTACAGGGTCACCACGGTTGCGGGCGAGAAGTCGGCCTTGAAGAGGTCGCCTTCTATGAACTGCACGCGATCCTCCACCCCGGCGGCGCGACGGTTCTCGTTGGCTTCCTTGATTCGTTCGGGGTCGAGATCGATGCCCACACCGCGCGCCCCACGGTTCTTGGCGGCAGCGATGACGATGCGGCCATCGCCGCACCCCAGGTCGTACACGACGTCGTTTTTCCCGACTCGCGCCATTTGCAGCATCTTTTCGACCACGTCGGGCGGGGTTGGCACATAGGGCACGGTTGGCAGCGAGGAGGTGTCGGCCAGTGCCGGCCCGCACAACAAAACGAGCGCGGCGAGCACGAGGAACGAGCGCTTCTTCATCGGGAGCTCCAGGGTCAGGCGGGAGAGGGATCGGCGGCGCGTCGCCGCCACCTGGGATGGAACAGCAGGCCCAGAAGGATCACGCCGACGCCCAGCACGGCAACGCCGATCCATGCGGCGTTCACGCCGCCCAGCGTCTGGCTGCGGACGTACGAGAGGCTGGCCCAGAGCATGTAGGCGCAGGTCGCGCAAAAAACGAGCGGCAGCAACGGGTACAGCGGGACCTTGAACGGCCGCTCCACCTCCGGCTCGCGCGCGCGCAGCACGAAGAGCGACACCCCCGCGAGGAGGAAGAAGAGCCAGAACACCGGCGCCGTGAACTCCACCATCGACTTGAAACCGGTGCCGGTCCAGGTTCCCACGCCCACGAGAACCAGCGCGGCCACGCACTGGATGCACAGCGCATTCACTGGCCCGTCGCGGCGGCCGTCCCAAAGGCCGAGCGCCGAGAGCATCGGCCAATCCCGGCCCATGGCATAGCTCGTGCGGGCGCCGACCATCATCGTGGCATTCATCGATGTCAGGGCCGCGATCGCCACCAGCACCGAGATGATGTCCTGCGCGACCGGACCGAAGGCCACCCGCAGGAGATCGGCGGCGAGCGCCTGGGATTGCGCCATGCCCTGCAGGCCGAGGCCGCGCCAGTACGCCCAGTTCACGAGCAAATAGAGCGCGGTGATGATCACGATGGATCCCACCAGCGCCAGGACCATGTTGCGCCGGCGGTCGCGCAGTTCGGCGCTCACGTAGGCCGCCTCGTTCCAGCCGCCGAAGGTGAGCAGCACGAAGACCATGGCGAGGCCGAACGAGCCGGCGATGCCATTGCCGGGCGGCGCCGCTGCGGTCGCGGCCGGCACGGCGGATCCGCTCCCTGCCAGGAAAAGTCCGGCCACGACGATGAGCAGGAGGCCGCCAACCTCGATGGCTGTCATCCAGTTCTGCGCCGAAGCCCCGGTGCGGGTGCTGCGCAGGTTCACGAGCGACAGCGCAAGGACAGCCGCGCCCGCGTACAGCGAAGGCCCGGGCAGGGGTCCCAGCGCCGGCAGCGGCAGCACTTGCTGCATGTAATCGCCGAACACGAAAGCGAGCAGCGCAATCGAGCCCGTGACGATCACGGAGAAGCGCGCCCAGCCGAAAAGGAAGGCGACCGAGCGCCCATACGCGCGCCGGAGGAAGTGGTAGTCCCCGCCCGCGTGGTAATACGTCGTCGCGAGCTCGGCATAACAAAGCGCCCCGGCCAGCGACAGCACGCCGCCCAGCACCCACGCCGCGAACATCCATTCGACGCCGCCCGCATTGGCGGCAACCATCGACGGCGCCTTGAAGATTCCGGCGCCGATGACGAGCCCGAGGATCAGTCCGATCGTGTCCCGAAGGCCAAGCACTTCCCGGGGCGCTGCCTCCTGGCCGGTCCCCGCCGCAACCCTTGCGCTGTCGATCGTCGTTCCCCTTTTCGGACGGGCGAGCCTCCGCCTGCTCGGAGGTGGCGGCCCGCATAAAGTTTCCGGGCGCAGCCCGGTGGCGTAAGCACGCTCGCAGAACCCGCAAGGATGCTGACGGGTCAACCTGACGCCTGCCTGACGTAAGATGCCCCGGCCATGGGCGACCGCAACCAGCTGATCTACCTCAGGCACGTCCTGCCCCGGGTCGATGGGCCCATCCTGGAGGTGGGCAGCAAGGAATACGGCTCGACGTCGAGCTTCCGCGGCTTCTACGAGTCGCCCGAATACGTCGGCATCGACATGGCTGCAGGCGAGGGCGTGGACCACGTAGTGGATCTCACGCAATCGATCGGGCCCCTGCGGGAGGGCCACTTCGCGCTCGCCATCTGCTGCTCGGTGCTCGAGCACACGCCCACGCCCTGGCTCTTCGCGCAGAACCTGGAGCGGCTCGTGCGACCAGGCGGGCAACTCTACATCTCGGTGCCCTGGGTCTGGCGCTACCACCCCTATCCGGACGATTACTTCCGCTTCTCCCAACGCGGCGTGCGCGCGCTTTTCGCCGGGTTCGACTGGGCGCACGCCTGCTACACCACCAATGTCGTGGGCGAGTTCTACGACATCCCGGAAGTCGATCCCGGCATCGACGACCACCTGCGCGCGATCCTGCCGAACGCGCAGGGGCACAAACGCGCGTACCTGCCCTACCTCATGGTGAACATGCTCGGCACGCGGCGGGACGCAGCCTAGTCTTTCGAGCGCGCCGGCAGCGGCACCATCACCGCCTGGCCCGGGGCCGTGCAACCTGTGTCGCAGCAGCGCCCCGGCTGGCGGTTGCGCGTGATGGCGCGGTCCGGCGGCGCGAGCACGCCGCGCTCGAGCAGCCGCTCGACCAGGTCGACCTTGTTGGCAAGCGGATAATTGCGCCAGATCTCCTGCTTCATCGCCGCCGGCGAACCCCCGCCATGCAGGCTGATGAGCGAGTACCAGCCGCCCTGGTGCGAAACCGTGAGGTCTTCGAGGAAGCGCGCGACTTCCACACGCTTGTCGGCAGGCACCGAAGGATTGGCGCGCAGGACCTCGGCGAGGTTGGCTGCGGTGGCCGGGTTGTGGTCCTCGTCGGGGCCGGGCAGGGCGACGACCAGGCCGCCGGAAACCTCATGGGCGAGGCGGTGCATCTCGTAGATCTGGGTAGCCAGCAGCAGCTTGCCGATGTTGGAGAAAACCGGATCCGGCATGAAGTTGCCCGAAAGCGCATCGGCGGTTCCGTAGACGCTGGCCGCCACGCCGCAGGCGAAGAAGCCTTCCACGATCTTGATGAGCTCGACCAGCGGCTCGCGCAGGCTGGAGGTCTCGTCGGGGTCCAGCCCGTTCGCCTCGCACATCAGAGCGCCCGCACCGATCAACAGGTCGCCAAAGCCCGCGCGCGCGGCGATGCAGCTTTGCCGATGGTGCGCCGCGTAGCTGTAGGTGAGCACCGCCGAATGCTCCCACTCGCCGGCATAGAACACGCGATCCCAGGGAACGAAGACCCTGTCGAACACGACCACTGCGGTGCATTGCCCGTAGCGCCGTGAAAAGAGCGCCGCTCCATGCTCGAGCTTCTCGCCCGGGCGGCCCGCCGGACGCGTGACGATGGTGATTCCCGCCGCATCCACCGGCACCGCGCAGCAGACCGCGAATTCTGCGTCCTCGCGCGACATGTTGCGGCAGGGCAAGACCAGCAGCTCGTGCACGTACGGCGCGGAGGTGACGATCGCCTTGGTGCCCGAAATGACGATGCCGCGCGCATTGCGCTCGACGACGTGCACGTACGTGTCGGGGTTGGCCTGCTCGTGCGGACGCTTCGAGCGTTCGCCCTTGGCGTCGGTCATGGCGATGCCGAGCGCAAGGTCGCCTTCATGGACGTGTTCCAGGTATGCACGGAATCGCGCCGTGTGCTCCGTGGTTCCACGCGCGTCATCGATCCTCGCGCTCACTTGCGCCAGGGCATTCAAGGCGTCGTGCGCGAGATAGCGCTGCGCGCACCCCGTCTCCTGGCAAAGCAGCCGCACCGCTTCGAGCTTGTTCAGCAGGTCGCCGGCCGATTCGTTCAGGTGCAGCATGCGGTTGACGACGCGGCCCGTCGCCGAATGCCGCGCGGTCATCAGCGGCGCCAACGCGGGGTCGAGTGCGTAGTCGTAGCTCACGCCGAGCGCGTTGATGCCGGGGCGCAGCATCGGCTCATCGGCGACCGAATCCACGGTGCGGCCGTCAAGGAACACGCGCGGCTTGTACCTTCGCAAAGACTCGCGGTAATCCGAGGCGCTCATCATGCGGCCCGTTCCGGGGCGCGGCGCGATCGTCGTATCCATGGGCAATTCCTCGAGGGGGACCCTTCGAAGTGTATGCTTTTCGTTCGTTGGAGGACGCCGTGAACCACACGCTGGATGCCACGCGAAGCGCCCTGGTGCTGGTGGATTTCCAGCAGCGCCTGATGCCGGCCATCCATCGCGGCGACACCGTCGTCGCCGAGGCGCTCTGCCTGGCCCGGGTGGCCGGCGAGCTCGCCATCCCCATCATCTGTACCGAGCAGAACCCCGCGGGCCTTGGGCCGAACATGCCGGCCCTCCGCGAACGGTGCGACGTGACGGTCTCCAAGATGTCCTTCGATGCCTGCGCCGACGGTTTGGTCCAGCAGCTTGCGCGACGGCTCCCGGATGGGGGAGATGTGGTCATCGCCGGCTGCGAGGCGCATGTCTGCTTGATGCAGACGGCGCTCGGGCTGCTGCGAGCGGGCTTCCCGCTCTGGGTGGTGGCGACGGCCAGCGGATCGCGCTCTTCGCAAGACCACGCGCTCGCCATGGAACGTCTAGGGCGGGCTGGCGCAATCCTCGCAAGCGTGGAGATGGTCGCCTTCGAGTGGATGCGCACGTGTCGCCATGAACGCTTCAGGCCCGTGCTGGACTTGTTGAAGGCGCGGCCGCTCGTCTAGCAGGCAAAAAAAACGGGCCCCGCAGGGCCCGCTCGTCCTTCCTGCCCATATCAGCGAGTGGTACGGCTGTCGCTGGATTGCTCGGTCGAAGCCTCCTGCTCCGTGGTGGAGGTGGAGTTCTGGTCGGTCGAGCTCTGGTTGGCGGTGACGCCGCTGGTCACGGTCTGGCTGCCGCTGCCGACGTTCACGCCGGGGCTGATGTTGGCGCCCGCGTTGAGGTCGGTATTGCTGATGCCGACATTGGCATCAACGCCCACGTTCGGGTTCACGTTGAGCGTGCTGCCTGACGACGTTCCGGACGTTCCCGAGTCGCTCGTGGTGGCGCTGGTCGTGTCGGACGTGGATGACTGGTTAGTCCCCGCGGACTGGCTCGTCGATGCCGTGGAGTTCACGTCGGTCGAGGTCTGGTTCGCCGTCACGTCACTCGTCACGGTCTGGTTGCCGCCCTGCGTGCCCGACGAGCTCCAGTTGATTCCCGGGCTCACGTTGGCGCCGACGTTGAGATCGCTGTTGCTGATGTCGACGTTGGCACCGACGCCCACGTTCGGGTTCACGTTGGCAGTGTTGCCGGCGCCCGAGGTGGTTCCACTCGCCGTTCCGGCGGTGCCGGTCGTCGCCGCCGACGATTGCGACGTGGTCGCCGACTGGTTGGTCGAGGCGGTCGAGCCGATGTCCGTGGACGACTGGTTGGCCGTCACGCCGCTCGTCACCGTCTGGTCGCCGCTACCGACGTTCACGCCCGGGCTGATGTTGGCGCCGAGGTTGATGTCGGTGTTGTTCACGCCGACATTGGCGTCCACGCCCACGTTCGGGTTCACGTTGAGGGTGCGCCCGGAGGTGACCGTGTCGCCGCTGCCGGTCCCGCTGGAAGCGCTAGCCGTCGTGCTGCCGGTGGTGCTGCCGGCCGTGCCGCTGGTCATGCCGGACGTCGACGCCGTGCTGCCGGTCGCGCCGCTGGTGGAGCCACTGGTGCCGGACGATGTCCCCGATTGCGTGGCGCCAGCGAGGCTACCGGCGCTGCTCGATCCCGACTGGGATTGCGTCGCGCTTGTTCCGGCCGCGGTATCGGGGATGCAATCCATGTGCACCGGGCTGCTGGACCGTTCCTTGGCCATTCCCGTGTCCTTGTCGGCGAGCTTGCCCGCGTTCGGGTGGTCGAGGCTGCTGCACAAGGGCTTGGCGGCGGTGTCGCTGGTCGTCGTCGTGGCCTGTTGCAGCGTCTGGTCGGCCTTCGTGCCGGCTTCTCGCGCCGCGTCGTTCGTACTCTGGGCGAATGCGGGCGTGCCGAGGATTGCGGCTACGGCCAACGCACTGATGTATCGCGATCGAATCATGGAATGCCTCCTGTGAAGTCAATGGAATTTTCATGACGGCCGCGAGGATGCGACTCGCCTTACCTTCTTGTGGCAAGCCTTGGCGAACGAGGTTGCGTCGGGGTGCTGGTCCCCCCTGACCAAGCGCTGGCCCAAGGGCCAAGCGCGTGCCCGGAGGCGTCCTACAGGAAAAAGCGGACCCTGTGGCCCGCTCGCTCCACCGGCCGCCTGTTCAGCGCGACGGCGTAGAAGTCGCGCCGGCGTCGCGGCGCTTCGTTTCTTCGGCGTCGCTGGTGGCGGGCGCGTTCGTCGTGCCACTCGTCTGCGCGTTGATGTTGCCCCCGGCGCTCGTGCTGGAAGGCGATGAGGTGGCGGATGAAGTGCGCGCGGAATTGTTTTGGGCAGGGCCGCATTGACTGCGGTTGCGCCGCGTGGTCCGTTCGCCTCCTGAGCCGAGCGGAGCATGGCGTCGTTTCCAGCTTACATTTGTGACTCCTGCGGTCCGACAATGGGGGGTCCATTCCTGTAGGATTTCTCCTTCACGGTTGTCGTTTTTCAACCTGCCCGGAATAACCTCCGAGACCCAGGAGCCATGACACAGACCAAGAAGGTCTTCATCCGCACCTTCGGGTGCCAGATGAACGAGTACGACTCGGACAAGATAGCCGACGTGCTCGCCGCCGCCGAGGGGTTCGAGAAGACCTCCGACCCGGCCGAGGCGGACCTCATCCTCTTCAACACGTGCTCCGTGCGCGAGAAGGCGCAGGAGAAGGTCTTCGCCGACCTCGGGCGCGTGCGCCCGCTCAAGCAGGCCCGCGAAGGCGTGTTGATCGGTGTCGGCGGCTGCGTCGCCAGCCAGGAAGGCGCCGATATCGTCCGCCGCGCCCCCTTCGTCGACCTCGTCTTCGGCCCCCAGACGCTCCACCGCCTGCCACAACTGCTCGAGCAGCGCCGGCGCACCGGCCGCGCGCAGGTGGACATCTCCTTTCCCGAGATCGAGAAGTTCGACCACATGCCCCCGGCGCGCGTGGACGGCGCTTCCGCCTTCGTTTCGATCATGGAAGGCTGCAGCAAGTACTGCAGCTTCTGCGTCGTGCCCTACACCCGCGGCGAGGAAGTGTCGCGGCCGCTGGTGGACATCATCGCCGAGCTGCGCCACCTCGCAGGCCAGGGCGTGGTCGAGGTGACCCTGCTCGGCCAGAACGTGAACGCCTACCGCGGCGAGCTCCCCGGTGGCGAGGCGGCCGACTTCGCGCTGCTGCTCGCCCAGGTCTCGAAGATCGAGGGCATCGAGCGCATCCGTTACACGACGTCGCATCCGCTGGAGTTCACGGCGCGCCTGATCGAGGCGTACGCCCGACTTCCCAAGCTGGTCTCCCAGCTCCACCTCCCGGTCCAGTCGGGCTCGGACCGCGTGCTCGCGGCGATGAAGCGCAACTACACCGCAATGGAATATCGCTCGATCGTTCGCCGCTTGCGCCAGGCGCGACCGGACATTTCCATTTCCAGCGACTTCATCGTCGGATTTCCTGGCGAGACCGAGGACGACTTCGAGCAGACGATGGAGCTGGTCGAGGACGTGCGCTTCGATGGCTCGTTCAGCTTCATCTATAGCGCCCGGCCCGGCACGCCAGCGGCGAACCTTCGCGACGACACCCCCTACGAGGTGAAGCTCGGCCGCCTGCAGCGACTCCAGGCGCGGGTGCAGGAGCATTACGAGCGTTATTCGCGCGCCATGGTGGGCACGCGCCAGCGCGTCCTGGTCGAGGGCCGCGCCCGCAAGGACGCCGGCGAGCTCGCCGGCCGCACCGAGAACAACCGCGTAGTCAACTTCCCCGCGCCGCAGCGCGTGGAAGGGCCCTACGTGGACGTGGAAATCACCGCAGCGTTGCCGCACAGCTTGCGCGGCCGGCCGGTGGTTTCGGATCACCCGGGAACGCGAGTTCCCGTTTCACAGGAGCTTTCATGAAATCTTCGCGCCTCACGACCCTCCTGCCGGCCCTCGCGCTGGCCTTCGGAACCTCCCTGGCTTTCGCGCAGAAGCAGGGCCCGAACACGCCGCCGCCGACTTCGCCGCCGGGACCGGTGCCCAGCCCGGGCACGCCGGCGCCCCAGGCTTCCCCGCCGGTCACCCCGACCGTGACGCTGCCCTCCACCCTGCCCGGCACGCCGCAAAGCTCCCCGGCCGTGCCCAGCCCGCGCCCGTTCGACGCGGTCATCCGCGATGCGAAAGTCCACGACGGCTTCTTCCCGCTGTACCAGCGTGACGAGAAGGTGTGGATCGAGCTGAAGCCCGAGCACTTCAACACGCCCTTTTACCTCTCCATCAACCGCACGCGCGGCCTGGGCGAGAAATTCATCTATCCGTTCATGATGCGCGGCTACATGGTCGAATTCCGGCGCGTGGGCAACCTGGTGCAGCTCATCGCGAAGAATCCGCGCTACAAGGCGCGCGAGGGCACGCCGCTCGCCCTCGCGGCCGAGCAAAGCTTCACGGACAGCCTGCTGGGCTCGGCCACGGTCGCGAGCTCCGCGCACCCGCAGCGCAAGTCGATCCTGGTCGAGGCCAACCCCCTCTTCCTCGCCGACATCGCCGGCACCGCCACGCAGCTGGAGGCGACCTACCGCGCGCCGTATTCGTTCGACCAGCGCAACTCGCACTTCACCAAGGTCCGCGCCACCGACGACATGGCCACGTTCAGCGTATCGGCGCACTTCGCCATGCCGAAGGTGCCGCCGCCGCCGATGAACCCGAGCGGCCGCGAGGTGGACCTGCCCTCGACGCTCGAGGACGTGCGCAGCATGTTCCTGGGCTACCACTACAGCCTGGCGAAGCTGCCGGACACGCCCATGGCGATCCGCAAGGCCGACCCGCGCGTGGGCCATTTCATGACGCGTCACTACGAGTACAGCGACGACAAGGCGGCCTATCCGCGCCAGTACCTCGTGAATCGCTGGAGGCTCGAGAAGAAGGACCCGAACGCCGAGATGTCCGAGCCGGTGAAGCCGATCACGTTCTGGATGGACCGCAACATCCCGCTCGAATACCGCGAGACCGTGAAGGCGGGCGTGCTCGAGTGGAATAAGGCCTTCGAGCGCATCGGCTTCAAGGACGCCATCCGGGTCGAGATGCAACCCGATGATGCCGATTTCGACACGGCCGACGTCCGCCATGCCTCCATCCGCTGGTACCTCGACACCAGCGATGGGGCGCTCGCCATCGGCCCGCGCCGCATCGACCCGCGCACCGGCGAGATCCTCGACGCCGACATCGGCGTCTCTCAGGGCTGGACGCGCCTGCCGCGCCGCCTCGCGGGCGAGCAGTTCGGCAAGCCCGTGCCGCGCACCGCCAACCACTCCGGCCACGGCCACGGCGACCAGGAGGACCTCATGCTCTGCTCCTACGGCGACGAGGCGTTCCAGGAAGCCGCGTTCGCGAGCGGCTTGCTCGAGGCGCGTGACCAGCTCGATCCGAACGGCCCTGAGGCCGAGGCGATCGTCAAGGCCACCCTCAAGGACGTGATCACCCACGAAGTGGGACACACGCTCGGCCTGCGCCACAACTTCCGCGCCTCGACCATCTACACCGAGGAGCAGCTGTCCGACGCCGAGTTCACCCGCAAGAACGGCCTCGGCGGCTCGGTGATGGACTACAACGCGTGGAACATCGCGCTCGCCAAGGAGAAGCAGGGCGAGTACGTGATGAGCACCCTCGGTCCCTATGATTACTGGGCCATCGAATACGCGTACAAGCAGGTGCCCCCGCAGCAGGAGGCCGCAGAGCTGTCCAGGATCGCCGCGCGCAGCAGCGAGCCGCAGCTCGCCTACGCCACCGACGAGGAAGTCGCGATGGCCGATGCCGCGGACCCGGAGGTGAACCAGCGCGACCTCGGCGCCAACCCGCTCGGCTTCGCCAAGCGCCGCATGACGCTGTCGAAGGAGCTGTGGGAGCGCTGGCAGAACCGACAACTGCCGCCGGACCAGGGCCGCGACATCCTCTTCCGCAACGTGGTCTCGGGCTTCGGCCAGTACTCGCTTGCCGCCCAGGTGGCCAGCAAGTACGTGGGTGGCGTCGTGTACGTCCGGGATTACGCGGGCAGCACGCGAGCCAACTTCACGCCGATCTCGCCCGAGCGCCAGCGCGAGGCGCTCAAGCTCGTCACCGATGGCCTTTTCCAGGTGGACAGCTTCAAGTTCAAGCCGGAGTTCCTGGCGCGCCTGGTGGCCGACCCGTTCGAGTCCGGCGTGGGCCACAAGGGCAGCTTCACGCTCGCGACCCGCGTGCTCGACGTGCAGACCAAGGTTCTCGATCGCCTCATGGGCGAAGGCGTCGCCTCACGCCTTCTCGATTCGGGCTTCAAGACCGAGAATGGCAAGAAGGCGCTGTCGCTCTCGGAGCTCTACGACAGCCTGCAAGGCGCGATCTGGAGCGAGCTCAAGACGGGTAGCGACATCAACCTCATGCGCCGCAACCTGCAGCGCGAGCACGTGAAGCGGATCGTCTTCATGCTCACGAAGGCGAGCGGCGGCCCGGCCGATGCGCGCGCCCTGCACCGCGAGAACACGCGCGGCCTCATGGCGCAGCTCAAGGCGGCGCAATCCCGGCCGAGCCTGTCGAAGGAGGCGCGCGCGCATCTCGCCGACAGCCTCAACACGCTCGAGGAGGCGATGAAGGCCCCGATGCAGCGCGTGGCCGCCTGAGCGCCGCCTTGGCAACCCGCCGCCGCGGCGCCACCGAGGAGGTCGCCTTCAAGCCGACTGACAACGCCCGGCTGGCGGCCCTTTGCGGGCCGCTCGATGCGAACCTGCGCCAGATCGAGACGGCGCTCGACGTCACCATCGCCCGCCGGGCCGAGCGCTTCACCATCACGGGCCCGCGGGAGAAGGCCTCGCAGGCGGCGGCGGCGCTCAAGCGTTTCTACGACCGCGCCGCGCGCGAGGAGCTGGGCGTCGAGGACATCCAGCTGGGGCTGGTGGAGATTTCGCACCAGCGCACCGGCGAGGAGCGCGATGCGCCGGCGATGCTGCTGCCGCGGCGAAGCGAGCTCACGGCGCGCACGCCGCGCCAGGCGCAGTACCTGCAGAACATGCGCGCCTGCGACATCACGTTCTGCGTGGGGCCGGCGGGGACGGGAAAGACATTCCTGGCGGTCGCGGCGGCGGTGGATGCGCTCGAGCGTGACGCGGTGAAGCGGATCGTGCTCACGCGCCCTGCCGTCGAGGCCGGGGAGAAACTCGGCTTCCTGCCGGGCGACCTTGCCCAGAAAGTCGATCCCTACCTGCGCCCGCTGTACGACGCGCTCTACGACCTCATGGGCTTCGACAAGGTGACCCGGGCATTCGAGCGTGGCGCGATCGAGATCGCGCCACTTGCGTTCATGCGTGGCCGGACCCTCAACCACTCCTTCGTGATCCTCGACGAAGCGCAGAACACCACGCCGGAGCAGATGAAGATGTTCCTAACGCGCATCGGCTTCGGCTCGAAGGCGGTGGTCACGGGCGACGTTACCCAGGTGGACCTGGCGAAGGGCCAGGCCTCGGGCCTGGCGGACGCGCGCTCGATCCTCCAGGGCGTGCGTGGCATTGCGTTCACCGAGTTCCAGTCCGAGGACGTGGTGCGCCACCCGCTGGTGCAGGCCATCGTCGACGCCTACGAGCGCCGCGGCAAGAAGTGAGCGCGCGCGCTGCGCTCGAGATCCAGCGCGCCTCGCGCGCGGCCCACATTCCCGATGACCGCACGCTGCGTCGCTGGGCGCGTGCCGTGCTGCCCGCCGGCAGCGCGGTCACCGTGCGCTTTGTCGCGGAAGCCGAGGCGCGGCGACTCAATCGCGAGTATCGCGGCCGCGACTATGCGACCAACGTCCTGAGCTTTCCCTACGGCGGCGCACCCTCGCTGGGCGACGTGGTGATCTGCGCGGCGGTGGTGGCGCGCGAGGCCCGCGCGCAGGGCAAGGCGGTGCGTGCCCACCATGCGCACCTCCTGGTCCACGGGCTGCTTCACCTGCTGGGATACGACCACGAGAAAGGCGCTCGCGAGGCACGGCGCATGGAGGCGAGCGAGCGGGCGATCCTCGCCGGGCTGGGCTTCGCCGACCCCTACGCGGCCTGAGGCGGCCGCACGGGCGATTTTGTTAAAGTATCCGCTCCTTCCGCCTCGCCCCTCATGACCGAACCCGAAAAGCCCAGCCTGCTGGAGCGCCTGTCGTCGCTGCTGCTGCGCGAGCCCGAGGACCGCGACCAGCTGATCGAGCTGCTGCATTCGGCCTTCGAGCGCAAGCTGCTCGACGCGGAGGCGCTCTCGATGATCGAGGGTGTCATGCAGGTGTCGGAGACGCAGGTGCGCGACGTGATGATCCCGCGCTCGCAGATGGACATGCTCGACGTGGCCGAAAGCCCCGAGAAGTTCATTCCCTTCGTGATCGAGACCGCGCATTCGCGCTTTCCGGTCTACGAGGACAACCGCGACAACGTGATCGGCATCCTGCTCGCCAAGGACCTGCTGCGCTTCTATGCGGAGGAGGAGTTCGCGGTGCGCGAGATGCTTCGCCCCGCTGTGTTCGTTCCCGAGTCCAAGCGCCTGAACGTGCTGCTGAAGGAGTTCCGCTCCAACCGCAACCACATCGCGATCGTCGTCGACGAGTACGGCGGAGTGTCCGGCCTCGTGACCATCGAGGATGTCATAGAGCAGATCGTGGGCGACATCGAGGACGAGTACGACTTCGACGAGACCGAGGACAACATCCTCGTCGATCGCAGCGGCCGCTATCGTGTGAAGGCGGTCACGGAGATCGCGGACTTCAACACGCACTTCGGGAGCGCGTTCTCCGACGAGGACCACGACACCATCGGCGGCCTCGTCACCAGCCGCTTCGGGCGGCTGCCCAAGCGCGGCGAGTCGATCAGCATCGACGGTTACGCCTTCCAGGTGTTGCGCGCCGACAGCCGCAAGATCCACGCGCTCCTCGTCGACAAGCCCAGGGAGCCGCAGTGACCGCCGCAAGTCCGAAGCCGCCGGAGCGCGCGCCGGCGGCGCGGTTGCTCGCACTGCACCTGGGCCTGCCGTTGCTGGCGGGCGCGTCGTGCGTCCTCGGATTCGCGCCGTTCTACGCATGGCCGGTGCCCATCGTCGCGGTGGCCTTGCTGGTGTTCGCCTGGATGCGTAGCGGCTCGGCATTGCAGGCGGGCCTTTCCGGTTTCGTGTTCGGCTTGGGTTATTTCCTGGCGGGCGTGTCGTGGGTGTACGTGAGCCTGCATGTCTTCGGCTCCATGCCCGCCGCGCTGGCCGCGCTGGCCACCTTCGTCTTCTGCGCCTATCTCGCGCTGTTTCCCGCGGCCGCGGGGGCGCTCGCGGTGCGCCTGGCGGGCGCATCCCCCGTCCGCCGGGCGGCTGCCGCGGCCGCATCGCTCGCTTTGCTCGAGTGGTTTCGGGGCTGGCTCTTCACGGGCTTTCCATGGCTAAACCTCGGAACCTCGCAGGTTCCCGGCAGCCCGCTCGCCGGATTCGCTCCCTACTTGGGGGGCTATGGCGTGAGCCTCGCTGTCGCTTGCGCCGGCGCGGCCCTCGCCGTGGCCATCTCAAGCCGCGCCTGGTCGCGCCATCGCGTGCTCGCACTCATCGCGCTCGCCGCGTTGTTCGCCACTGGCGAGGCCGGTTTCCTCCGGGAATGGACGCAGCCGGCGGGCCCTGCCGTCCGCATCGGCCTGCTGCAGGGCAACGTGCCGCAGCAGATCAAGTGGGAAGAAGACGTTCGCTCGCGCACCCTGGTCGACTACCGCCGCATGATCTTCGCCACCGACGCGCCCATCGTCATCATTCCCGAGACCGCGTTGCCCGCGTTTCTCGACCAGTTGCCGCGCGACTACCTGGAGAGCCTGCGGGAGCACGGCCGGGAGCGCGGCAAGGACATCCTCATCGGCACGGTGGAGCGCGACACGAGCGGCGAGCCGGCGCGTTACTTCAACAGCCTGGTGCGCATAACCGGGGATACGCCGGCGGCGTACCGCAAGCGACACCTGGTGCCCTTCGGCGAGTTCATCCCCCCGGGCTTTCGCTGGGTCCTTTCGGTACTGCGCATCCCGATGAGCGATTTCGCGAGCGGGCGGCCGCGCCAGGCGCCGATCGTTGCAGCGGGCGTGCCCCTCGGGGTCGCCATCTGCTATGAGGACATCTTCGGCGAGGAGGTGATCGACGCCTTGCCGCAGGCGCAGATCCTCGTGAACGTGAGCAACGACGCGTGGTTCGGCGAATCCTTCGCGGCCGACCAGCACCTGCAGTCCTCGCAGTTGCGCGCGCTGGAGACGGGGCGCTGGATGGTTCGCGCGACCAACACGGGTGCCTCGGCCGCGATCGACGAGCGCGGCCGGGTGGTTTCCCGCCTGCCCGCCTTCACCGCGGGCCAGCTGGTGGAGGCGGTGGTTCCGCGTACGGGGATGACGCCCTATGCCCGATTCGGGAACCTGCCCGCAGTGGCGCTCATGGCGCTGCTCGCGGCGCTATGCGCGTTCAGGCGACCCTGACGCTCAGCAGGAACTGCTCGGTGCATAGCTCGGCAAGCTCGGCCTGGGTGATTGCCTCGAGCGAGAAGCGCTCCTTGCGCAGCTGCACCAGGGGCCTTCCCTGCGATTGCTTCCACAGGGCGGCGAGAGAAGGCGAAAGGATGCCGTCGTAGCCCTCGATCACGTAACCCGTTTCCTCGAAAAGGCGGCGCATGTCCGCCAGGGCGAAGAAGCGCAGGTGCGTCACGTCGAGCAGGCCGCGCTCGGCATAGCGGAAGCGGCCGTTGAGCACCAGGTCGAGGATTACGTTGAGGTTGCGCGCGTTGGGAATGCTCGCGAGCACGCGCCCGCCCGCATTCACGAAGGGACGCAGGCGCACCAGGAACTGCCATGGGTTCGCCAGGTGCTCGAGGATGTCCGCCGCGATGACCAGGTCCAGCTCGCCGGGCTGGAAGCCCTCGCGCGCGAAGTCTATGTCCTCGAGGCGGGAGACGATCACGCGATCCAGGCGCTGCGCCGCCAGCTGCGCAGCCGCACGCCCGGCCTCGATACCCGTCACGCGGGCCTGCGGAAAACGTTCCTTCAGCTTGGCCCCGAACATGCCGCCTGCGCATCCGAGCTCGAGCGCGTGGCGCGGCGCATCGCGCACCAGGGCGAGCAGGGGCTGGTTCCAGTAGTCGTGGTAATGGTCGGCCGACTGCTCCTCGATGTCGAGGCAGGACTGCCATGCAGGCAGCGCGGGAGCGTCCGTATCGGGCATTGGCACCGGGGAAGTCGTCTAGAATCGTTACTTTGGCATGATCCCCCTCCCGATGTTGACCTTCCAGCAATTGGTCCTGAAGCTGCAGGACTACTGGGGCCAGAAGGGCTGCGCGATCCTCCAGCCCTACGACATGGAAGTCGGCGCCGGCACCTCGCACACCGCGACCTTCCTCCGATCCCTGGGGCCCGAGCCGTGGCGCGCGGCCTACGTGCAGCCCTCCCGTCGTCCCAAGGATGGGCGCTACGGCGAAAATCCCAACCGCCTGCAGCACTACTACCAGTTCCAGGTGGTGCTGAAGCCCTCGCCGCCGGAAATCCTCGATCTCTACCTCGGATCGCTCGAAGCTGCTGGCTTCGACCTGAAGCGCAACGACGTGCGCTTCGTCGAGGATGACTGGGAAAATCCCACGCTGGGCGCATGGGGCCTCGGCTGGGAAGTGTGGATGAACGGCATGGAGATCACGCAGTTCACCTACTTCCAGCAGGTCGGCGGCCTCGACTGCAACCCCGTCACGGGAGAGATCACCTACGGCCTCGAGCGCCTCGCCATGTACCTGCAGGGCGTGGAGAACGTGTTCGACCTCGTCTGGAGCGAGTGGCAGCAGGGCGGCACGACGCATCGCATCCTCTATCGCGACGTGTTCCACCAGAACGAGGTCGAGCAGTCGACCTACAACTTCGAGCACGCCGACGCCGAGACGCTCTTCCGGCACTTCGGCGACTACGAGGCTGCAGCCAAACGCCTGATGGAGGCGCAGCTCGCGCTGCCGGCTTACGAGCAGGTGCTCAAGGCCGCGCACAGTTTCAACCTGCTCGATGCGCGCGGCGCCATTTCGGTGACCGAGCGCGCGGGCTACATCGGTCGCATCCGTGCGCTCGCGCGGGCTGTAGCGCAGAGCTACTACGCTTCGCGCGAGCGCCTCGGTTTCCCGATGCTCGATTCCGGCCGGGCCGCTGCATGACCGCCACGCTGCTGGTGGAGCTCTTTTGCGAGGAGTTGCCTCCCAGGGCGCTGCGGCGCCTGGGCGAGGCGTTCGCGCGCGCGCTGCATGCCGCCCTTGCCCGGAGAGAATTCGCCCCCGCCGACGGCGCGATGCGCATGTTCGCGACGCCCCGCCGGCTGGCCGTGGCGATAGACGACGTGCCGGACCTGTCCCAGCCCCGCGCGGCCGAGGTGAAGTTGATGCCCGCCACGGTCGGCCTCGACGCTTCGGGAAAGCCCACTGCCGCGCTGCTGAAGAAGCTGCAGGCGGCGGGCCTTTCGCACCTCGAGGTCGCACAGCTCAAGCGACGCACCGATGGCAAGTCCGAGATGCTTTTCGCAGAGGCGACGACGCCGGCCGTGCCACTCGCGCAGGCGCTGCAGGGCGCCCTCGACGAGGCGATCGAAGGCCTGCCGATCCCGAAGGTGATGGGCTACCAGCTCGCCGACGGGCGCACCACCGTCCGATTCGTGCGCCCCGTGCACGGCCTGGTCGCCTTGCATGGCGGCGAAGTGGTGACGGTCGGGGCCCTGGGGCTCGAGGCCGGCCGGCGCGTCCACGGCCACCGCTTCCAGGGAGCTGGTGAAATCGACCTCGCCGCCGCGGGCGAGTACGAGCGGCGCCTCGAAGCCGAGGGCAACGTCGTGGCCGACTTCGACCGCCGCCGCATGCTGATCCTCGACGCACTGCAGGCCGCCGCAGCCAAGGAGCGTGCCTCCCTCGGGCCGGAAGCCGATTACCTGCCGTTGCTGGACGAGGTGACCGCGCTCGTGGAGATGCCGAGCGTGTACGTCGGCCGCTTCGACGAGGACTTCCTCGCGGTTCCCGCGGAAGTGCTCGTCCTCACCATGCGCCAGAACCAGAAGTATTTCCCGCTCTTCGAAGGCGCGAAGCTCACCAGCCGGTTCCTGATCGTGAGCAACATGCGCCTCGAGGATCCGGCGAACATCGTGCGGGGCAACGAGCGCGTCGTGCGGCCGCGCCTGGCGGACGCCCGCTTTTTCTTCGAGACCGACAAGAAGGAGCGGCTCGAAGCACGGGTGCCGCAGCTCGCGGCGATCGTGCACCACAACAAGATCGGCACCCAGCGCGACCGCGTCGACCGGCTGGTGATGCTCGCGCAGGACATCCAGAAAGTGCTTCCACGCGGGGAATCCGGAATCGAGTGGGCGGTCCGCGCCGCCTATCTCGCCAAGGCCGACCTGGTGACGCTCATGGTGGGCGAGTTTCCGGAGCTGCAGGGCCTCATGGGCCGCTATTACGCCGAGGCCGATGGGGAACCCCCATCGGTCTGCCGTGCCATCGAGCAGCACTACTGGCCGCGATTCGCCGGCGACGCGTTGCCGACCGGCGATGCGAGCATCGCGGTGGCGCTCGCCGATCGCCTCGATGCGCTGATCGGGATGTTCGCCATCGGCCAGGTGCCCACGGGCGACAAGGACCCGTTCGCGCTGCGGCGCGCCGCGCTGGGCATCGTGCGCATCCTGATGGAAACCACGCCCGCGCTGAAGGCCGACCTCGGACAGCTGCTCTTTGCCGCCGCGGCGCGCTTCAACGTGCCACGTGAGGCGCAGGCGGCGCTCGTGGACAACGTCCGGGAGTTCGTACGCGAGCGACTCGCCAACCTCATGCGCGAGCGCGGCTACAGCGCCCACGAGGTCGCGGCGGTCCTCGAGGTGCAGAGCGAGGAGTCCAGACCCGACCGCCTCGACCTGGTGCCGGCGAAGCTCGAAGCCGTGCGCGCGTTCGGGAAACTGCCGGAGGCCGCGAGCCTCACCGCAGCCAACAAGCGCATCTCCAACATCCTGCGCCAGGCGCAGCAGAAGGGCGAGCCCTACGAGATCCTGCGTGATTCCTTCGAGGGCGAGCCGCTCGAAACAGAGCTGCACGCCGCGCTGCGCCAGGCGTCCTCGGCCGCCAAGCCCCAGTTCGAGGGCGGCGACTACACCGGCTACCTGAGGAGCTTCGCCATCCTCAAGGCGCCGGTGGACGCGTTTTTCGACAAGGTGATGGTGATGGCCGAGGATCCCGCCGTGCGTCGCCGGCGCCTGTCGCTGCTGCACACGCTGCAGGCGGAGATGAACCGCGTGGCCGACATCGCGCGCCTGGCCGCATGAGCGCCGTGAAGCTGTGCATCCTCGATCGCGACGGCGTCATCAATTTCGACAGCGACCAGTACATCAAGTCGCCTTCGGAGTGGAGGCCCATCCCCGGCTCGATTGAGGCCATCGCGCGACTGAACCAGGGCGGCTACCGCATCGCAGTGGCGACGAACCAGTCGGGCATCGGCCGCGGCCTTTTCGACATGGCGACCCTGAACGCCATCAACGACAAGATGATGGAGCTGGTCTTCCGGCAGGGCGGGCGCATCGACGCGCTCTTCTTCTGCCCGCACACCGCCACGGAATCGTGCAACTGCCGCAAGCCGCGCACCGGCATGTTCGAGGAGATCGCGGCGCGCTTCCACACCGAGCTGAAGGGCGTGCCGGTCGTCGGCGACAGCCTAAAGGACCTTCAGTCGGCCGATGCCGTCGGCGCGCAGCCGATCCTGGTGCTCACCGGAAAGGGCCGGGGCACGCGCGAAGCCGGCGGCCTGCCGCGCAAAACCCAGGTTTACGAGAACCTCGCGGAGGCCGCGCGCCACCTCGTGCAGCATCCATGACCACGCTGCGCTCGCTCGTCTTCCTCATCGGCGCGCTGCTGATCACCGCGCCCTATGGCTTCATCGTCCCTGCGGGACGCCTCTTCCACCGGCGCGGCTCCTTCATCATGGCGCGTTCGTATACGCGTGTGATGCTCAAGTGGGTGGAGGCGAGCCTGGGCATCGGCTACGAGGTGACCGGCTGGGAAAACGTACCCAAGGCGCCGACCGTGATCATGGCCAAGCACCAGTCGGCGTGGGAAACCATCTTCCTCGAAAGCCGCTTCCCCGACCAATGCTGGATCATAAAGAGGGAACTGCTGTGGCTGCCGTTCGTGGGCTGGAGCCTGCTCACGATCCGGGCCATCGCCATCGATCGCAAGAGCGGACAGAGCGCGCGTGAGCAGATCGTGCAGCAGGGCGCCGAGCGGCTCAGGGAAGGGCTGTGGGTGACGATTTTCCCGGAGGGCACGCGCGTGCCGCCCGGCAAGCGGGGGCGCTATGGCATCGGCGGCGCGCTGCTCGCCACGCGCACCGGCACGCCGATCCTGCCCATCGCCCACAACGCGGGCGAGTACTGGGGGCGATATGCCTTCCGCAAGACGGCCGGTACCGTCAAGGTGGTGATCGGGCCTCCGATCGAAACGCGAGGCCGCGATCCGATCTCGGTCAACAACGAGCTCGAGGCGTGGATCGAGGGCCAGATGGCGCTCATCTCCAAGGTTTCCCATGCCGTCGCGTGACCTCTTCTCCCGCGACTTGCGGCGCCTGCCGATGGAAACGGGCACGATCGACTACGTCCTCGTGCGGCGGCGCGGCCGTCGTGGCGTGGGCCTCAAGGTGGACGAGGGCGGCCTCACGGTAAGTGCTCCGGTGAGCATGCCGCTTGCACGTATCGAGGACGTGGTCCGGGAAAGCGAGGCATGGGTGCGGCGCAAGGTGCTCGAATGGAGCTCGCGGCGACCGCCGCAGCACGCCTGGGTGGACGGCGCGAGGCTGCCCTACCTGGGGTCCGCCCTGACCCTGAAGGTGACCGTCGGGCGGCGAGCGCACAGCGAGCGCCTCGGTGACGTGCTGCAGGTGACGTTGCCGGCGCAGGCCGAAGAGGCTGCGATACGGCGCAGCGTGGTCGCGTGGTACAAGGCGGCAGCCCTGGCGCATTTGTCCGAGCGGGTGCGAGTCCTCTGCGCGGCTTCGGGCATCGCGCCGCCGGCGCTTTTCATCTCGCCGGCCATGGCACGCTGGGGCAGCTGCAACAGTCGCCGCGAGGTCCGCCTGGCGTGGCGGCTGGTGAAGGCCCCGCCCGCGCTCGTGGACTACGTCGTCTGCCATGAGCTCGCCCACCTTCGGCACATGAACCACTCCGCCGCATTCTGGGCCGAGGTCGCCCGGCTATGCCCCGATTACCGCGAGCGGCGGCGGGAGCTCTTCGCCACAGACTATCTCTATCGCTCCTTCTGAGAGGCCGCCATGAGACTGCTGCATACCATGATCCGCGTGGGTGATCTCGATCGCTCGATCGCCTTCTATACCGACGTCCTCGGCATGAAGGTGCTGCGGCGCAAGGATTATCCCGACGGGCGGTTCACGTTGGCCTTCGTGGGATATGGCGACGAGAGCGAGCACGCCGTCATCGAGCTCACCCACAACTGGGACACGCGGTCCTACGAGCTCGGCAATGGCTTCGGCCATATCGCCGTGGCCGTGCCGGACGCCTACAAGGCTTGCGAGGCGGTCGCGGCGAAGGGCGGGAAGGTCACACGTCCGGCGGGCCCGATGAAGTTCGGCGGCAGCGTGATCGCCTTCGTCGAGGATCCCGACGGCTACAAGATCGAATTCATCCAGAAGTCGGAAGCGACCTGACCAGGTCGGACTTCGAGTCGAAAGAAGCGCCGCGCCCGGTAACGGGGTCCGTCCCCCGGAACGTCAGGTAAGCGCCGCGAGCTCCTTGTCGTCCTGGTGCTCGCGCTCGAATTTGAGGAACTCGTAATAGCCGCACTTGGAGCTCTCCGGATATTGCCGGCAGACCCCCGGACGCGCGTGGTAGACGGTGCAGCGCCGCTTGTCCTGGTCGAAGAACATGCAGATCGAATTGAAGATCGTGTCCTTCCGATGCCGCAGCAGGTGCACGCTCTCGGAAGCTTTCCACTTGGTGAAGCGCTCCTCGGCCTGCGCGGAGCTCAAGCCGAAGTGCTTGGCGAGCCGGTCGATGTCGCGTTGCGTGACCTCGATTTCGTCGTAGGTGCAGCAGTATCCCGGGCACTTCAGGCAGTTGTACTTGGCCTTGACGGGGATGGGGAAGGGTTTCTTGGCAGGCATGCGGGATCCTCTCGGTTCCCGCGGATTGTAGCGACGAATTTCACTCGGCGGTATCGGACAGCCGAATGAATTCGGCCACCGAAAGGGTTTCGCCGCGGCGCGAAGCATCTATGCCCGCCTGCTCGTAGCCGGCCGCGGCTACCAATGCCCTGGCCGCGTTGCGCAGCGTCTTGCGCCTTTGTGCGAAGGCTGCCGCCACGAGGGCCGCGAAGCGCGCCTCGTCGCGAGCCCGCAACCTGTCGGAGGGAAGCGGCCTCATGCGCACCACGGCGGAATCCACCTTCGGCGGCGGGGTGAAGGCGCCCGGCGGCACCACGAAGATGGATTCCATGGCGAAGCGGTATTGGAGCATGACCGATAGCCGCCCGTATTCGGGGCGGCCGGGCGCCGCGACCATGCGATCGACCACCTCCTTCTGCAGCATGAAAGTGCAATCGGCGATGCGGTCGGCCACGGCGGCGATGTGGAAGAGGATCGGCGTCGAGACGTTGTAGGGCAGGTTGCCCGCCACGCGCAGCGGCGTAGGCAAGGCGGTGAAATCGAACTCGAGCACGTCACCCTCATGGACCGTCACGCGACCCGGCGTGAAGCGCGCGCGCAGCGCTGCCGCGAGATCGCGATCGATCTCCACCACATGCAAGTGCCGGACGACGGCGGCAAGCTCGGAGGTCAGCAGGCCGGTGCCGGGGCCGATCTCCACCATCGCGTCGTTCTCGCCGGGCGCGATGGCCTCGACGATGCGGCGCAGGTAATGGCGGTCGGTGAGGAAGTGCTGCCCGAAGCGTTTCCGCGGCCTGGGCAACACGTTTTCCCCTAGCCCCGCAGGGCGAGCTGGAAGGCGAGCTCGATCGCGGCGCGCAGGCTGCCGGCATCGACCTCGCCGGCGCCCGCCAGGTCCAGCGCCGTTCCATGGTCTACCGAGGTGCGCACGATCGGCAGGCCGAGCGTCACGTTCACCGCATTGCCGAAGGCGGCGTGCTTGAGCACCGGCAGGCCCTGGTCGTGGAACATCGCGACGGTCACATCGGCATTGGCGAGGACGCGGGGCGTATAGAGGGTATCGGCCGGGAAGGGTCCCGAGACGTCCAGGCCCTCGGCGGCAAGCGCGTGGATCACCGGCGAGATCACCTCGATCTCCTCGCGACCGAGGTAGCCGGATTCTCCCGCGTGCGGATTGAGGCCCGCCACCAGGATGCGCGGGCGCGGGAAGCCGAAGCGCAGCCTCAGGTCGCGCTCGACGATGCGGATGACCTGCTCCAGGCCCTGCCGCGTGATCGCCCGCGGCACCTCGGCGAGAGGAAGGTGTGTAGTGGCGAGGGCAACCCGCAGGCCGCCTCCGGCGAGCAGCATGACGACGCGCTCGACGCCGCACGCCGCCGCCAGGTACTCGGTGTGTCCGGTGAAGGCGATCCCCGCTTCGTTGATGACGCTCTTCTGCACCGGCGCCGTCACCATCGCATCGAACTCGCCGGCCCGGCATCCCGCGATGGCGCGGTCGAGCATGGATGTGACGTGGCCTGCATTGGCTCGGTCGAGCACGCCGGCCGACACGTCGGTCGCGGTGGGAAGCGAAATCAACGAGGCCGGTGGGGCATCTTCGCGACCGGAATATTCGGGGAGGTCCATGCGCAGCCCGCGGCGGCGGGCGCGGTCCTCGATGACCGCTCGATTGCCGATGAAGACCAGGCGCCCCGGGAAGCGCTCCCCGGCCAGCAGCGCGCAAAGATCCGGCCCGATGCCGGCCGGCTCGCCGGCCGTCACCGCAACGAGGCTAGCGCTCGTCGTAGCGGTTCTCGACGAAGGCGCGGTCACGCGTCTGGCGAAGCCAGTCCTGGTAGGCCTCGTCGCCCTTGCGGGCGCGAATCGCCTGGCGCGCGGCCTGCTTCTTGCGCTCCTCGGAAAGCTCGTCGGAGCGGCGCTCGACCACCTGCACGAGATGCCAGCCGAAGGGCGTCTGGATCGGCTGGCTCACCTCGTTTTCCTTGAGCGCATTCATGACGCGCTCGAACTCGGGAACCGTGTCGCCCGCCGCCACCCAGCCGAGATCGCCGCCTTTCTGCGCGCTCGCATCCTCGGAATGCATCTTGGCCAGCTCCGCGAAGTCTGCTCCCGCCACGATGCGCTCGCGCAGCTGCTGCAGTCGCTGGCGCGCTTCGGATTCCGACAACCCCTCGCGGGCGCGGAGCAGGATGTGGCGCACGTGCGTCTGCTGCACACCGCCCGCGACGGCACGCCCGCGCTTCTCGAGCAGCTTCACCACGTGGAAACCGTTGGGACTGCGCAGGATATCGCTCACCTCGTTCGGTTGGAGCGCTTCGACAGCTTCGAGGAAAAGGGCCGGCAGCCGACCGGCGGGGCGCCAACCGAGGTTGCCCCCCTGCAGCGCGTCGGGCGCATCGGAGTAGGTCGCTGCCACGCGCGCGAAATCGGCGCCGCGGCGAAGCTCCGACAACGCCTGCAATGCGCGCCGGCGGCGGTTCTCGATCTGCTCGCTGCTTGCTTGCGGGGGGACCAGCACGAGGATGTGCGCGATGCGGTATTCGGAGTCCCCCGTCTTCTCGCGCGCCTCGCGCGCGAGCTCGGTCTCGACCTCGGCGTCGGTCACGATGATGTGGTTGTCCACTTCCCGCTCGCGCAACCTCGCGAGGAGGATCTCGCTGCGGATGTCCTCCCGGAAGCGCGCGTATTTGATGCCGTCGCGCTCGAGCGCGGCGCGGAAGTCGCGCAGCGTGAGGTTGTTCTCCTGCGCGATGCGCTCGATGGTGCGGTCGAGGGTCGCGTCGTCGACGCGAATGCCGGTTTCCTTGGCGAGCTGCACCTGCAGCATGTCGTTGATCATGCGCTCGAGGATCTGGCGCGCGAGCACATCCTGCGCGGGCAGCTGTCCGCCCTGGCGCTGGAACTGGCGTTGCACCAGAGCGACCCGCTCGTTCAGCTCGTTGGAGGTGATCACCTCGTCGTTCACGACGGCGACGATGCGATCGACGGGGGCGACGCGCGAGGGCGTGGCGGGCGCCGCCGGGGACTGCGCTTGCGCGGCCATGCCCACGACCGCGCACAGCGCTGCCAGCAGGCGGAAGGGGAAAGCGGGCTTCATGGGGTGATCTCGTCGGACCGGCGGTAGCCGGCGATGTTCTGCCGGAGCGTCTCCAGCGGGTTGATCCCGATCCGCGACAGGCCGGAGAGCTCGAGCTGGATCTGGAACGAAGTCGAGTATTGCTGCGTGGCGGCGATGAATCGGTGGGCCACCGCGCGCAGCTGCCAGCACCCCGCATTGTACTCGAAGCCCACCAGTCCCTCGAGCAGCTTGCGATCCTGGACGCTCCAGTTCCAGCGCGCGAGGGCGGACAGGTTGCGGGTGATAGGCCACTGGGTCGACAGGTCCACCTGCTCGATGCCCGCACGCGCCGGATCGGTCGCGTCGATCGAGCCACGCGCGTAGCGGTACGCCGCGTTGATGATGCTCCCCGGCACCGGCAGGTAGTGTGCCGCCACGGTGAGCTTCTGCGAGCGGTTGAAGTTGGGCGTGTACTGCAGCGCGGACTCCAGCGAGAAAGTGGGCGCGAGCTGGCTCGCCGCGAGCGCCACGATGTCGGAGGACTTGTTGTCCCGCGTCGTGTCCTCGAGGCTCACGCGCGGCGGGCGGAAGTAATACACCTGGCCCAGGGCGGCACGAAAGCGCTCGAGTCCCGTGGACGACTCGATCAGGCGCGAGGTGAGCGCGATGGTGACCTGGTTCGCATCGCCCACGCGGTCGCCGCCCACGAAGCGGTTCTCGGTGAAGATCTGCGAGAAATTGAAGTCCGACTCGGCGGTGGTGAAGTTCGGCAGCCTCGCCTGGTCGCGGTAAGGCACGTTCAGGTAGAACACGCGCGGCTCGAGCGTCTGCTGGAAGGAGCGCCCGCGCCACTGCATCTGCCGGTCGAAGAAAAGCCCGGCATCGACGCTGGAGATCGGCAGGGAGCGGCTCGCGTCATCGAGCCCGTCGGCATTTTCGCCAAGCGCGTAACGCGTCATGTGGTAGCCGAACTTGGCCACCGCGTAGCCGTAGCTGCGCCGGATCGGGAACGCCACCGAGGGATAGACGATCGCGCGCTGGCCGTTCACCAGCTCGGGATGGCGGAAATTGGAGTACTCGCCGAAAAACTGCCACTCCAGGCCGTGGAAATTCTGCTGCACCCCGGTAGCGAGCAATCGCGGAAGGATGCGATAGGGGATGGGCACGCGAGGCCCGTTGGGGTCCTGCAACGTCTGGTAGGCGAGCGCGCGCGCCGAGAGCGCCCACACCTCGTCTTCGTAGGCGACGATGGCATCCCGCGGCAGGTTGGTCTGCGAGGTCGCGGCGATCTTGGTGGAGAGATCGCGAAAGTAGTCGTCGTCGGAAACTTTCTGCGCGTTGACCGCGACATGCCAGCCGCGTCCCAGCGCCTGGGCGTGTGTCACGCCGGCGAAGTACCGGTCGTCGCCCTGGATACGGTCCTGCGGCAAAAACTCCCCTTCCAGGCGGCCGTTGTAGGTCTCGCCGAGGTAACGAAACTCGCCGCCCAGCTGCAGGCCGCGGCGCGTATAGACCTTGGGAGTGAAGGTCGCGTCGCGGTTCTCGGCCATGTTCCAGTAGTAGGGCAGCGCCACCTCGAAGCCGCTCTGGCCCGAGCTGCCGAAGGTCGGCGCGAGGAAGCCGGAGCGGCGCTTGTTGTCGAGCGGGAATGACAGGAAGGGCGAGTACAGGATCGGCACCCCGAGGAAATAGACGGTCGTCGCGTACGCGCGCCCGAGGTTGGTGACCCCGTCGATCTCGAGGTCGCGCACGCGAATGAACCAGTCGTCCCTCGGCGCCGGGCAGGACGTGTACTCGGCGTTATGCAGGCGGCTGGTGCGGTTTTCGCCCAGCGCCGCCAGCTCGGCATGCCCGCGCGTGGCCATGCGCCGCTCGCCCGTCTTGGGGAATTCGAAGACCGGCGAGATCATCTCGCCCGTGTCGTTGGCGAGGTTGTAGTTGAGCCGCGGTCCTGTGGCGGTGTCTCCCTGCCGCTCGAGCTGCACGCCGCCGGTGGCTACGGCCTGCTGCTCCTCCACGCGGTACTCGACGCGGTCTGCGCGAATCGTTGCTCCGCGCTGGCGCAGGGTCACGTTGCCGGTGGCGACGACCGTGCGCTCACCTTCGCCCACGATGCGGTCGGCCTCGATGAACTTGGCGCTGTCGCGCTCGGGCCGCGCCGGCGCAAGCCGCAGCTGCCGCTCGAGCTTGAGGCGGAGCTCCTCCGGAAGCTGCGCCTGGGCTTGCGCCGCGAGCAGCGCGCAGGCGAGCGCGATGGGCAGCGTGCGCGAGCGTCTTGGCGTCAAGGAAGCTGTAATGCGGGTGCTAGAATCGACAGCGAAGGATACACGCAAAACCGCGCTTCGCTCCCCGATGGACCCTCGTTTTCGCGCTCTGGAAGCGTGGCTCGGCACCGTGCTGCCCGGGGCCGTGCGTCGCATCGAGCCGGCCTCCGCCGACGCGAGCTTCCGGCGCTATTTCCGCGCGATTCTCGAAGACGGCACCACGCGCATCGTGATGGATGCCCCGCCCGAGCGGGAAGCCAGCACGCCGCAATTCGTGCGCATCGCCGCCCTGATCCGAGAAGCGGGCCTCAATGCGCCCCAGGTCTTCGAGCAGGACCTGGCGCAGGGATTCCTGCTCCTGGCCGACCTCGGCACGACGTCGTACCTCGCCGCGTTGCAGGCCGGATCGCCCGACGCGCTCTTCGGCGACGCGACGACAGCACTGGTGCGGTGGCAGGCGGCGAGCCGGCCCGGCGTTTTGCCCGAATACGACGAGGCCATGCTGCGGCGGGAAATGGAACTCTTCCCCGATTGGTACATCGGGCGCCACCTCGGCATGGAGCTCGCGGCTTCGCAGCGAGAATCCCTCGAGTCGGTCTTCCGCATCGTGCTCGCGAACAACCTCGCCCAGCCGCGGGTGTTCGTGCACCGCGATTTCATGCCGCGCAACCTGATGGTCTCCCGGCCCAATCCCGGCATCCTCGATTTCCAGGATGCGACCTTCGGCCCGATCGGCTACGACATCGCGTGCCTGTTCCGCGATGCATACGTCAGCTGGGACGAGGAGCGTGTGCTCGACGGAACCATCCGTTACTGGGAGAAGGCGCGCCGCGCGGGATTGCCGGTGCGGGCGGACTTCGCCCACTTCTGGCGCGACGTCGAATGGATGGGACTGCAACGCCACCTGAAGGTCGCCGGAATCTTCGCGCGGCTTGCGCACCGGGATGGCAAGCGCGGCTACGTCGAGGACACGCCGCGGTTCATCGGCTACCTGAGGCACGCAGTGTCCCGCTACGACGAGCTGGCGCCGCTCGGCCGGCTGCTCGATAACCTCGAGGGCGTCAAGCCGCGCATCGGCTATACATTCTGATGGCCGGCGCGATCCTTCTCGCCGCCGGCCGTGGCGAGCGCATGCGCCCGCTGACCGACCGCGTTCCCAAGCCGCTCCTGGAGGCGGGCGGCAAGCCGCTCATCGCCTGGCAACTCGAGCGCCTCGCGCGCGGGGGCTTCGACGACATCGTGGTCAACCACTCGTACCTCGGATCGCTCATCGAACGGTTCGTGGGCGATGGCAGTCGCTGGGGCGTGCGCGTGCGCTATTCCGCGGAAGAGCAGGCGCTGGAGACGGCCGGCGGCGTGGCGAAGGCACTCGACCTGCTGGGACCCCAACCGGTCCTGGTGGCAAGCGCGGATATCCATACGGATTTCGACTACGGATCGTTGCATCCACAGATCGCTCGCATCGCCGAGGATCCCGCGGCCAGCGCCGCGCATTTCGTCCTCGTCGACAATCCGCCCTGGCACACCGAGGGCGACATGGCCCTCGTCGAAGGGCGGGTGCGCCGTGCCGAGCCGCGCCTGACCTACGGCAACATCTCCATATTTCATCCCTCGGTCTTCGCGGACGTCGTCCCCGGCACGTGGCTGAAGATGTTCCCCTGGGCGTATCGCTACGTCGACGCGGGACGGGTTTCCGGCGAGCATTTCCGCGGGGCCTGGGATAACGTGGGCACTCCCGAGCAACTACACGCCCTGGACCGGAGGATTTCCCGATGACGCTCTACGTGCCGCCGCATTTCCGCCAAGACGACGCGGAGCTGCTTTTCTCCTTCATCCAGCAAAACGCCTTCGCGACGCTGGTCTCGGCCGGTGAGGCCGGGCTGCATGTGAGCCACATCCCTTTCGTGGCCGAGCGCGAGGCCGACGGCGCCGTGCGGTTGCTGGGCCATGTCGCTATCGGCAACGAGCAGTGGAAGGTGCTCGAGGGCGCGCGTGACATCGTGGCCATCTTCCACGGGCCGCATGCCTATGTGTCGCCGGGTTGGTATCAATCGCACCCCTCGGTGCCGACATGGAACTACGCGGTGGTGCATGCCCGCGGCAAGGCCCGGCTGCTCGAGGAAGCCGCGCTGCACGAGTTGCTGATGCGCCTTTCGTCCACCTACGAGTCTTCGCGCGACAAGCCGTGGCGCATGTCGGAGCTCCCGGCCGACTACGTGAACACGATGCTCAAGGGCATCGTGGGTTTCGAGATCGAGGTCGAGCGCCTGGAAGGCAAGTTCAAGCTGTCCCAGAACCGCCCCGCGGAAGTGCCTCGCGTGGTGCGCGAGCTGGAGCGCGAAGCGCCCGAGTTGGCGCGCCTCATGGACGAGGTCGCTGCCTTGCCCAAGGGGTAGAATTCCTGCCATGAAACTCGAAAATCCCCTGCAGGTGAAGCCATTCAAGGCCCGCCGCGCGCGACTCGCCCGCACCCTCGGCGAAGGATTGGTCGTCCTGCCCACGGCGCCGGAGCGACACCGCAACGCCGACACGCATTACGACTATCGCTGGGACAGCGGCTTCTTCTACCTCACGGGCTTCCGGGAACCGGAAGCCGTGCTGGTGATGGTGCTGGGATCGAAGCCGCGTTCGATCCTGTTTTGCCGCGAGAAGAACCTGGAGCGGGAGATCTGGGACGGTTACCGTTTCGGCCCCGAGATGGCGCGGCAGATGTTCGGTTTCGACGAGGCATATCCATATGGCGAGCTCGACGCACGCCTGCCGGAGCTGCTCGCCAACCAGGAAGCGCTGCACACCCCAGTCGGATCCGATCCGACCTGGGACCTGCGCGTGGCAGGTTGGCTGAACGCCGTGCGCGCGAAGGTGCGCAGCGGCGTGAGCGCCCCCGTGCAGATCCGCGACGTGCGCGCCGACGTGAACGACATGCGCCTCTTCAAGGACGAGACGGAGCTTGCGATCATGCGGCGCGCCGGCGCCATCTCGAGCGCGGCGCATGTGCGCGCGATGAAGGCCGCGGCGCCCGGCAAGCGCGAGTACGAGGTGGAAGCCGAGCTGGTGCACGAGTTCGTTCGCAACGGGGCCCGTTCGCCGGCGTACGGTTCCATCGTCGCGGCCGGCGGCAATGCCTGCGTGCTCCACTATCGCGAGAACAACGCGGAGCTTCGCAAGGGCGACCTCATGCTCATCGACGCCGGTTGCGAGCTCGACAGCTACGCCTCGGACATCACGCGCACCTTCCCCATCGCCTCCCGCTTCTCGGCGCCGCAACGCGACATCTACGAGCTGGTGCTCGCCTCCCAGGAGGCCGCGATCAAGGCGGTGAAGCCGGGCGCGGACTTTATCGACTACCACGACGCCGCGACGCGGGTGCTGGCGCGCGGCTTCATCGACCTCAAGCTGTGCAAGGGAAGCGTCGAGCAGGTGCTCGAGGACGGCTCGTACAAGCAGTTCTACATGCACCGGACCGGGCACTGGCTTGGCCTCGACGTGCACGATGCCGGCGATTACATGCAGAAGGGCAAGTGGCGCAAGCTCAAGCCCGGCATGGTCCTCACGGTGGAGCCGGGCTGCTACATCCGCCCGGCCGACAACGTGCCCAAGGCTTTCTGGAACATCGGCGTGCGCATCGAGGACGATGTGCTGGTCACCGCCAAGGGGCGGGAAATCCTCACGGCCGATTGCCCCAAGAGCCTCAAGGACGTCGAGGACACGGTCCTCGACCGCTGATGCCCGGCGCGCGCGCCGTCGACGTGGCGATCGTCGGCGCGGGGCCCGTCGGGGCGACGCTAGGCATCCTCGCGGTCTCTTCGGGGCTCGAGATCGCCATCTTCGAGGCGCGCCCGGGGCCGGGGGCGGACGCCCGCACGCTGGCGCTGTCGCACGCCAGCCGCGAGCTTCTCGAAGGCGCGGGAGCGTGGCCCGCCGAGCGCGCGACGGCGATCGCGTCGATCCACGTCTCCCAACGCGGCGGTCCCGGCCGCACGCTCATCGAAGCGGGCGAACAGGGATTGCCGGCGCTGGGCTATACCGTTGCCTTCTCCGCGCTCGAAGAGGCGTTGCATTCGAGGCTGGGCCGCCACGGCCTGGGAGTGTCTTTCGCCCAAGCATGCACCGGCATTCGCCCGGATCCCGAGGCGGCGACGCTCGATTTCGCGACCGGAGCTCAAGTGCGGGCGCGCCTTCTCGTCCTCGCCGATGGCGGCGCCACCGCGACCCTCATTCCGGGCATCGCCTTCAGCGAGAAGGACTATGGGCAGCGGGCGATCGTCGCCCGGGTCCGCACCGATCGCGCGCACGCAAATCGTGCCTACGAGCGATTCACGAGCACGGGGCCCATGGCGTTGCTCCCGGTGGAAGATCGATATGCCCTGGTATGGACCGTGCCGCCCGCCGAAGCGGAGCGGATCCTCGCCATCGCCGATGAGCCCTTCCTCGTCGAGCTGCAGGAGGCGTTCGGCGATCGCGCCGGCCGTTTCGTCGAGGCCGGAACGAGGCGCTCGTTCCCGCTGCGACTGCGCGCCGTGAACTCGCCGGTGGCGCTGCGCACCGCGATCATCGGCAATGCCGCACAGGCGCTGCATCCCATCGCGGGGCAGGGCCTCAACCTCGGGCTCCGTGATGCCGCGTCGCTGGCCGAGGTCATCGGGGCCTTCCCCGCCAACGAGCTGGGCGGACGGAAGATGCTCTGCGCTTATCGCCACTCGCGGCGACGCGATGCAGCCCGCGGCGTCGCGTTCACCGACCTGCTGGTGTCCTTGTTCGGTGATTCGCGGCGCGCAACGCGGCTGGGCCGAGGGTTGGCCCTGGCTGCGCTCGACCTTTTTCCGCCGGCGCGACGCCTGCTGGCCGAGCGGATGATCCACGGAGCGCCGGTGCCGTGAGCAATCCTCGCATCGCCGTTGTGGGCGCCGGGCCGGTGGGGCTCGCCTTCGCGTGCGCCGCGAGGGGTTGCGAAATCGACTTGCTCGAGGCCAACCCGGCGCGATCTGAGCCCTTGGCGGATGCGACCGACGTTCGCATCTTCGCGATAAGCCCCGGCACGCGGGCATTCCTTCGCGACATCGGCGCCTGGGAGCTGCTCGATGCGAGTCGCGTGGCGCCGGTCCGGCGCATGGAGGTTTTCGCAGATGCCGGCGCACGGCTGGCCTTCAGCGGTCCGGGTGGGGCGCCCATCGCGTGGATCCTGGAAGCCGGCCGTCTCGCCGCCGCGCTCGAGGAGCTCGCGGGCAGCCTGGGACATGTCCGCGTCCGGCGATCGGCAAGAGTGCTCGAGGCCACGTTCGGCGCGCCGGGATGCCGGCTCGAGATCGAAGCCGGCGAGGCGCTCGATGCGGCGCTCGTCGTTGGCGCCGATGGTCCCGAGTCCCATGTCCGTTCGCTTGCCGGCATTGCTGCCGCGGAAACGGCGTTTGGCGAGATGGCGCTGGTCGCGAACTTCGATGTCGAGCGGGAGCACGCAGCCACCGCCCGCCAATGGTTCCGCGCTGATGGCGTGCTGGCGTGGCTGCCGTTGCCGGGAAAGCGCATATCGATCGTGTGGTCGGCGCCGGAAAAACATGCCGCGGAGCTTTCCGCCCTGGATGCGCAGGCGCTAGAAGCTCGCGTGCGCGATGCCGGGGGGGCCGCCCTGGGAGATCTCACGCTGACATCCCCGGTGCGACAGTTCCCATTGCGCGCCGTCCACGTCCCCGACCCGGTTGCCGAGGGCGTCGCGCTCATCGGCGATGCCGCCCATGCCGTCCATCCGCTCGCGGGACAGGGTGTGAACCTCGGATTCCAGGATGCGCGCTGCCTTGCCGAGTTGGTGTCCGAGCGCTCGCCCCTCGAGCGGCCGGGAGACCTGCGCCTGCTCCGGCGCTACGCACGCGGCCGCCGCGAGGATGTCACCGCCATGCAATTCGTGACCGAACGGCTCGACCAGCTCTTCGCCAGCACGGCGCCGGGAGCCTCGCTCGTTCGGAATGCCGGCATGAGCCTGCTGCAGTCGCAGGCCTGGGCCCGCTCCTATCTCGCGCGCCGGGCGATGCGATAATGCGGCAGCAGGAACAAATTGCCGGCTCTCCTGCCAAACCTTCCTCCCTATCGAGCGCCTTCCCCATGAAATCGATCGCTAGACTGGCCGTTGCCGCTTTCGCGGCTCTGGTCGCGCTGCCGACAGCCGCGCAGGACACCGAGCGCGTCAAGGCCGAGCTGCGCAAGAAGGTGCCCGAGGCGCCGGTGGATTCCGTGCGCAAGATCCCCTACGGTGGCCTCTACGAGGTGCTGGTCGGCAGCGAGATCTTCTACACCGACCAGAACGCGTCCTTCCTGGTGCTGGGGTCGATCGTGGACCTCAAGACGAAGGAGAACGTGACCGAGCTTCGCATGCGCCAGGTGAACAAGATCGACTTCGCCGCGCTGCCCCTCGACAACGCGGTGAAGATCGTGCGCGGCAACGGCTCGCGCAAGGTGGCCATGTTCGCCGACCCGAACTGCGGCTACTGCAAGCGCTTCGAGCGCGACCTGCTCGGCGTGAACGACATCACCGTCTACGTCTTCCTGTATCCGATCCTGTCGCCCAACTCGGTGGAGAAGTCCAAGGCGGTATGGTGCTCCCCCGATCGCGGCAAGGCCTGGATCGACCTCATGGTGAAGGACACCCCGCCCGCTCCGGCGGACGCGAAATGCGAGACGCCCGTCGACAAGGTGCTTGCCTTCGGGCAATCCAAGCGCGTGCAGGGAACACCCACGATCATCTTCGAGGATGGCGAGCGCGTCCCCGGCGTGATTCCCATCGCCGAATTCGAGAAGAAGCTGGTTGCGGCGAAGGCGGCAACGCCGAAGGTGTCCTCACGCTAGGGATGGCGGGGCGGGACTGATGGGTTGGGTGTTCCTGGAGATTGCCGCCGCCCTCGTGGTGGCTGTGCTGATCGTCTGGTGGACGATGCCGCGAAAGCCGCGGCATCGCGCGGGCGACGCGAGCACACCGGAAAATTCGAACCGCGACGCCTGAGGGGCTCAGTGCAGGACGCGAGGCACGCTCAGCGTGAACTCCGGGATGTTCGCCTCGAAACGGGTGCCGTCCTCGGCCACGAGCTGGTAGCTGCCGCGCATCGTGCCCACCGCGGTGGGAATGGACGAGCCGCTGGAATATTCGAATGTGTCGCCGGGCTTGAGCACCGGCTGCTCCCCCACCACGCCCATGCCGCGCACTTCCTGCACCTGGTTGTCGGCGTCGGTGATGATCCAGTGGCGGCTCACGAGTTGCGCGCTCACGCTGCCGTTGTTGGTGATGCGGATCGTGTACGCGAAGACGTAGCGGTCCTCTTCCTCGTCGGACTGGTCGGGAAGGTAGGTGGAGTGCGCCGTGACCGCGATGCTGTACTTCTTGGCCTCCGCGATCGAGGAAGGCTTGGTTCCGGGCACCTGGGGCTTCTTGGCTTGCGGCATCGAATGATGTTAGCAGGAAATGAAGCGTGCTCCAGGGCGCGGCGCGCGGCGTTTCCACGTAGAATCCGCAGCGCTTCCGGCGACCACCGCGACCCATGACGCGCAACGATTACCGCATCGCTCCCAGCATCCTTTCGGCGGACTTCGCGCGGCTGGGCGAGGAGGTGCGCGACGTCATCGCGGCCGGGGCGGACCTCATCCACTTCGACGTGATGGACAACCATTACGTTCCGAACCTCACGGTGGGTCCGCTGGTGTGCGAGGCGATCAAGCCGTTCGCCACCGTCCCGATCGACGTGCACCTGATGGTGAAGCCCGTCGATCGGATCGTTCCCGATTTCGCCCGGGCCGGCGCGTCGATCATCAGCTTCCATCCCGAGGCGAGCGAACATGTGGATCGCTCGCTCTGCCTCATCAGGGACGAGGGATGCAAGGCGGGGCTGGTGTTCAATCCGGCGACTCCCCTGGACTGGCTCGACCACGTGATGGACAAGGTGGACCTCATCCTCATCATGTCGGTCAATCCCGGCTTCGGAGGCCAATCCTTCATCGACTCGGCACTGCACAAGGTCGCAGCGGCGCGCCGGCGGATCGACGCGAGCGGCCGGGAGATCTGGCTCGAGGTCGACGGTGGGGTGAAGGCGGACAACATCGCACGCGTCGCCCAGGCCGGTGCGGACACGTTCGTCGCCGGCTCGGCGATTTTCGGCGAGCGCGACCGCAAGGCCGCCGTTGCGCGCATGCGACAGGCCTTGAAGCAAGCTACAATCGGCACCTAGTCCTTTTCCGCCCTGCCCCGCACTCCATGTCACTGCGCGTCACTCGTTTCGGTTGGCGATGGCATAGCTGGCGCTAAGCGCTGCGCTCTTGCACGTCCTTCCGAAATGAACCGCGTGGTGAACCATGACTGAGAACGACTTCCTGGCGCTGGGGCGCGCCGGCTACAACCGGATTCCGCTGCACCTCGAGACCTTCGCCGATCTCGATACGCCGCTTTCCATCTACCTCAAGCTCGCCAATCGGGCCGATTCGTATTTGCTCGAGTCGGTGATCGGCGGCGAGCGCTTCGGGCGTTTCTCGATCGTGGGGCTGCCCGCGCGGGAGCGCATCGAGGTGCGCGATGGCGAGGCGGTGCTGCTGCGCCACGGCGAGCCGTCGGAAACTTCGCGGGAGGACCCGCTTCGCTTCATCGATCGCTATCTCGCGCGTTATCGCGCTGCGCCCATGCCGGCGGGGTTGCGCTTCGCGGGGGGACTGGCGGGCTACTTCGGCTATGACACCGTTCGCTACATCGAGCCGCGGCTGGCGCGAAAGGCCAGGCCCGACCCCATCGGCCTGCCCGATATCCGCCTCGTGCTTTCGGAAGAGCTCGCAGTGGTCGACAACCTCTCGGGCAAGCTGCACCTGGTGGTCTACGCGGACCCTGCCGTGCCCGGCGCTTTCGCCGCCGGCATCCAAAGGCTGCAGGCCTTGAGGGCGCAGCTGCGAGCCTCACCCGGGCTTCCGGCCCATTCGCCCGCGGGTGAGGCGACGCCCGCGAGGTCCAACATCGGTGATGCTGCCTTCTACGATGCCGTGGCGCGGTGCAAGCGCTACATCGTCGAGGGCGACATCATGCAGGTGCAGATCTCGCAGCGCCTCACGCAGGACTTCAAGCACGCTCCCCTCAACCTGTACCGTGCGCTCCGCTCGATCAATCCGTCGCCGTACATGTTCTATTTCGAGTTCGGGGATGCGCAGCTCGTGGGCGCCTCGCCGGAGATCCTCGTGCGCCGTGAAGGGGACAAGGTGACGTTGCGGCCGATCGCGGGCACTCGCAAGCGCGGGACCACCCCGGAAAAGGACGCGGCGATGGAGCGCGAGCTGGTGAGCGATCCCAAGGAGCGGGCCGAGCACCTCATGCTCATCGACCTCGGCCGTAACGACGTGGGCCGCATCGCGCGCACCGGCAGCGTCAAGGTGACCGAGACCATGGTGGTCGAGCGCTACTCGCACGTGATGCACATGGTGTCCAACGTGGAAGGGCAGGTCGAGCCATCACTCTCGCCCATGGAGCTCCTGCGCGCGACATTCCCCGCCGGGACCGTCACCGGCACTCCCAAGGTACGCGCCATGGAGATCATCGACGAGCTCGAGCCCGAAGGCCGCGGCGTGTATGCGGGAGCGGCCGGCTACATCGGCTTCAACGGCAACGTCGACCTCGCCATCGCGATCCGGACCGGAGTCGTGAAGGAGGGCCGCCTGCACGTGCAGGCCGCAGCGGGGATCGTGGCCGATTCCATTCCGGAGAACGAATGGCGCGAGACCCAGAACAAGGCACGCGCCGTGCTGGCCGCTTCCGAGATGGTGCATGCCGGCGTGGACCAACCGATCGAAGCGCCATGACGCGCGCGGCCCCATTCGTCTCCTGCCTTTGCGTGACGCGCGCCCGCGTCCCACTCCTGCGGCGGGCCGTCGCCTGCTTCCAGCGCCAGGGCCACGCGCAGCGCGAGCTGGTCGTGGTGTACGACGCCGATGACGTCCCTACGCGGCGCTATCTGGAGGAACTGGGAGACGATCGCGTCCGGGCGGTCGAGGCACCGGCATCTCCTCGCATGAAGCTGGGCTCCCTGCGCAACCTGGCAGTCGAGTCGGCTCGCGGGGCCTTCATCGCCCAGTGGGACGACGACGATTGGCACGCGCCCGACCGGCTCTCGCGGCAGCTCGACGCGCTGGGGGAAGGCGGCAAGCCCGCATGCGTGTTATGGCAGTGGACGCTCTTCGATTCGTCATCCGGACAGGCCTACCTTTCCACCGGCAGGCCGTGGGAAGGAAGCCTGGTGGCCGAGCGCGCCGGGATGCCCGCTTACCCCGACTTCGCGCGTTTCGAGGACACGCCGCTCGTGGCGAGCCTCGCGCAGGCGGGCAACCTCGTGGCCCTGCAGCACCGGCCGGACCTTTACATCTACGTGCATCACGGCGCGAATACCTGGGGCCGGGTGCACTGGAAGCGAGAAGTGCTGCGCGGGGCGACACCGCTGCCTGCGGACGAGAGCCGGCGTGTGGCGGCCGTCCTCGCTGCCATCCCGGAAACGAGGCCCGCATGATCCTCATGATCGACAACTACGATTCGTTCACCTACAACCTCGTCCAGTACCTGGGGGAGCTCGGGGCCGAGGTGAAGGTGGTTCGCAACGACGAGATGGGCGTGGCGGCGCTCGAGGCGCTCCAGCCCGAGCGCATCGTGATCTCGCCCGGCCCCTGCACGCCGAACGAAGCCGGCATTTCGCTCGACGTGATCCGTACATTCAAAGGCCGCGTGCCCATCCTGGGCGTCTGCCTCGGGCACCAGGCGATCGGCCAGGCGTTCGGGGGGCGCGTCGTCCACGCCAAGACGCTGATGCACGGCAAAGTCTCCAGCGTCCATCACGCCGGCAAGGGGGTTTTCGCCGGCCTGCCGACGCCATACGAAGCGACCCGATACCATTCCCTCGCCATCGAGCGCGAGACGTGTCCCCAGGAGCTCGAAGTCACGGCCTGGACCGAGGACGGCGAGATCATGGGGGTGCGCCACCGCAACCTGCCGGTGGAAGGCGTGCAGTTCCATCCCGAATCCATCCTCACGCAGCACGGCCATGCGCTGCTGCGCAACTTCCTTACCGCCTGAAGAGAGCCGATGCCGATGTTCACGCCCCAGGAAGCGATCAACCGACTCTGCGACAAGCGCGAGATCTTCTACGACGAGATGGTCGACCTCATGCGCCAGGTCATGGAAGGCAAGGTGCCGCCCGTTCAGCTCGCAGCCATCCTGATGGGACTGCACGTGAAGACGGAATCGGTTTCGGAGATCGCCGCTGCCGCTTCCGTGATGCGCGAGTTCTCGACCAAGGTGGACTCGGCGGGATTGGAGCACCTGGTCGACACCTGCGGCACGGGCGGTGACAAGGCGCATACGTTCAACATCTCGACGACGGCCGCTTTTGTTTCGGCAGCCGCCGGGGCGCGTGTGGCGAAGCATGGAGGTCGCGCGGTATCGTCGCAATCCGGAAGCGCCGATGTGCTCGAATCGCTCGGCGTCAACCTCGCCCTCGACGCTGGCCAGGTTGCGCGGACCCTGCGCGAGGTGGGCCTGGGCTTCATGTTCGCGCCCAACCACCACCCCGCGATGAAACATGCCGCGCCCGTGCGCAAGGAGCTCGGCATGCGCACCATCCTCAACATTTTGGGGCCGCTCACCAATCCCGCCGGCGCGCCCAACCAGGTGATGGGGGTCTTCCATCCCGACCTCGTGGGCATCCAGGCACGGGTGCTCAAGATGCTGGGTAGCCGGCACGTGCTCACAGTCCATGGCACCGATGGGCTGGACGAGATCACCCTCAGCGGACCTACGCTGGTGGCCGAGCTCAAGCATGACTTCATTACCGAATACACCATCGAGCCGGGCCAGTTCGGCCTCGACGTGGCGCCGCTCGAAGCGATCCAGGTGAAGGACGCGGCCGAGTCGAAGGCTCGGCTGGAAGCGGTGCTGGCGAACGAAGCCGGCCCTTCCCGGGACGTCGTGATCCTGAATTCCGCCGCCGCGCTCTACGTATCCGGAGTCGCGGGCAGCCTGTGGGACGGCGTGGCGCTCGCGCGCGATGCGATCGAGAGCGGAGCTGCACGGGCAAAGCTCACGCAACTGGTCGAGGCCACGCAGCGCTTCGCGAAGGCATAGCCGTGGCGCATATCCTGGACCGGATCCTCCAGGCCAAGCGCCGCGAGGTGGACGAGGCGAAGGCGCGTATTCCGGAGCCGGAAATCCGCAAGGCAGCGCAGGCGGCGCCGGCCCCGCGCGGCTTTGAACGCGCCCTGCGCGCGCGCATCGATGCAGGCAAGCCCGCCGTCATTGCGGAGATCAAGCGGGCCAGCCCGAGCAAGGGGCTCATCCGCGCCGACTTCGATGCCGCGCGCATAGCCAGCACGTACGAGGCGCATGGCGCCGCGTGCCTTTCGGTGCTGACCGATCGGGAATTCTTCGGGGGCAGCGCCGACGACCTTCGCGCGGCCCGGGCGGCTTGTACGCTGCCCGTTTTGCGCAAGGACTTCATCGTCGACGCCTATCAGGTGCACGAGGCGCGCTCTTGGGGCGCCGACTGCATCCTCCTCATCGTCGACGCCGCGCCCGATGGTGAGCTGAAGGCCCTGGAAGCGCTTGCCAGCGACTTGGGCATGGACGTCCTGGTGGAGAGCCACGATGCCGGGCAGCTCGAGCGAGCGCTCGGATTTTCCACGCCGCTACTGGGCGTCAACAACCGCGACCTGCGCACTTTCGAGACCCGGCTGGAAACAACCCTGGAGCTGGCAGGGCGAGTGCCGGAGGGCCGCATCGTCATAGCCGAAAGCGGAATCGCGCACGCCCGCGATGTAGAAAGGCTTTCCGCTGCCAAAGTGAGCGCCTACTTGGTCGGGAGCGCTTTCATGGCCGCGCCAGACCCTGGAATCGAGCTCGAACGCGTTTTTGGGTGGATTTAAGAGGTGTGGCAGTTAAGCAACAACCCACCCGGTTTGTTGCGCGATTGGCGAAAAACCCCTTGAGCGAAGCCGGGGCCTTTGGCATCATGCGAGTGGCTTCTCAAAAGATAACGGGAGCAGTTTCAAGAATCCGGGCCCACAAACGCCCACGAGGTTCCCCAAAGAATTGCAGCTCACAAGTAATGACGGCCTCACTTCAACAAAGGAGATTCTGATGAACAAAAAGCTGATCGCCCTGGCAGTTGCTGGCGCTTGCGCGGCGCCGGTCGCCATGGCGCAGACCGCGAACCCGGTGACGTTGTACGGGCGCGTGTACGTGAACTTCGAGTCGGTCGAGGCGAAGGGTGGCGCAGGCATCCCCCGCCGCAACCGCGTTGAGGACCGTGTATCGCTGTTCGGCATCCGTGGCACCGAGGACCTCGGTGGCGGCCTGAAGGCTTTCTTCCAGCTCGAAACGCCGTTCCGTCCGGACGACAGCGCTGCCACGTCGTTCGCCACGCGCAACAGCGGTGTCGGCCTGCAAGGCGGGTTCGGCAGCTTCCTGCTGGGTCGCTGGGATTCGCCCATGAAGATCTCGCAGACCGCCGTCGACCCGTTCGGCGATATCGGCCTGGGTGACATCACCACCGCCGCGCTGCGCAGCGGCACGTTCAGCCAGCGCCTGGCCAACACCGCGCAATGGTGGTCGCCCAGCTGGGGTGGCTTGAGCCTGCGCGCGGCCTACACCGCCAACGAGGGCAAGACCTCGGCCGGCCTCAACCCGTACCAGTTCGGCGGTTCGGTCACGTTCAGCCGCGGGCCGATCTACGTCGCGTACGCGTACGAAGAGCATCGTGACAGCGTGGGCCAGACGGCCACGGCGGGTGTCACGGAGAAGGGCCATGCGGTTTCCGGCCGCTTCAGCTTCGGCCCGGCGCGCATCTCGGGCCAGTATGGCGAGTACAAGCGCACCAACGCCACGACGAACAAGGGCTTCATGATCGGCGGCGACCTCACGTTCGGCAAGAACGTGATCCTCGCGTCGTTCCAGAACTCCAAGGACGGCGGCTCCAACACGGCGGCCACTCAGCCCGAGTGCGACGTGTGGGCCGTGGGTTACCGGTACGACTTCACCCGCCGCACCTCGTTCATCGCGGAATATGCGGATATCGACAACAACTCGGCATCGACCTGCAACTTCGGCCAGGGCGCGCTGGGTGGCGTGACGGCCGGCATGGATCCCCGTGGCTTCTCGGCGGGCTTCCGGCACGTGTTCTGATCGCACGATCGTAGCTGTCACAATGAAGGGCGCGGCATCCGCCGCGCCCTTTTTCTTTGGCCATGCCATCCCTGCTCGATCCCCTCATCATCGCCGCGGATGAAGCATTGCGCGCCCTCGCGGGGGCGAACAGCGCGGCGCGTCCTTACCCCGGATCGGCTGTGCCGGAAAACCCGCTGTCCCAGCCCGCCGCGGGGCTCATGCGCGTCAATCATTCGGGCGAGGTTTGCGCGCAGGCGCTCTATAGCGGCCAGGCGCTCTTTGCACGCAAGCCGGAAGTTCGCGCGGCGTTGCAAGCTGCCGCAGCGGAGGAGCGGGATCACCTTGCCTGGTGCCGCACACGCTTGCAGGAATTGGGCGCCCGGCCCAGCGTGCTCGACCCGGCCTGGTATGCGGGGTCGTTCGTCCTCGGCGTGGTTTCCGCGATGGCAGGAGACCGATGGAGCCTGGGCTTCCTCGCGGAAACCGAAGACCAGGTCGAGCGTCACCTCGAGGGGCACCTCGAGCGCCTGCCGGCCGACGATCTTCGCAGCCGCGCGGTCATCTCGCAGATGCGCGACGACGAGCACCGCCATGGGTCCGTGGGACGCGCCCTGGGAGCGGCCGAGCTGCCTTATCCCGTGAAGCTGGCGATGCGGGCCGCCTCGCGCGTTTTGACTCGAACCGCGTATTGGGTGTAAGCCTCAGTCCTCGCGCAACTCGTAGTCCCAGGTCACTTCCGCGGTCTTCGCGAGCATCGCGCTCGCGGAGCAATACTTCTCCATCGACAACCGCACCGCCCGCTCGACCTGCGCGGTGGCCAGGCCCTTGCCGGTTATGACGAAGTGCACGCGGATTCGCGTGAAGACTTTAGGGTCGGTTTCCGCGCGATCCGCGTCTAGATCGACGGTGCAGCCGGTCACCGGCTGGCGCGCCTTGCGCAGGATGTGGATCACATCGATCGAGCTGCATGCCCCTGCCCCCATCAGCACCAGCTCCATCGGTCGAGGACCCAGGTCTCGCCCGCCCACTTCGGGAGAAGCATCGACCACGACCGCGTGGCCGCTGCCGCTTTCGGCCACGAACGTCATGCCTTCGGCCAGCCTTACGCGCGCTTTCATGAAGTCACCGCGGGGCGGTCGAGCCAAACCTTGGTGAGGCTCCACGCGATCGCCAGCAGCGTGGGCCCGATGAAGAGGCCGATGAATCCGAAGGCGATCGCGCCGCCGAAGACGCCGAGGACAACCAGCAGCATCGAGAGATTGCCTGCGCGGCTCATGAGGATGGGCTTGAGGAAGTTGTCCACCGAGCTGATGACGAGCACGCCATAGGCGACCATGAAGATCGCCCAACCCGTCGAGCCCTGCGCGTACAGCCAGATGGCGGCACCGCCCCAGACAAGCACGGGTCCCATCGGAATCAGGGAGAGCACGAACGTCAAGGCCGCGAGGATGAAGGCGCCGGGAACCCCGGCGATAAGGAATCCTACTAGCGCTACCGCGGCCTGCGCGAACGCGGTACCGAGAAGGCCATAGACCACGCCTTTGACGGCGCCCACGCCCGTCGCCACCAGCAAGGCGCCATTCTCGGATCCCGCGAGCCGCGCCAGGCCTTCGTGCAGCAGCGTCCGCACGCGCTCGCCGTCGCGGTAGAAGAAATACGCCACGAAAAGGGCGATGAGGATCTGCACCAGACCCTCCCCGATCGCGGCCCCCATGGCTACGAGCATCGTCTTGGCGGGGTCCGCGAGCCGCTTGCCGAGCGCAATGAGCTCTTCCCGGCTTTGCAGAAGCAGCTGCCAATAGTCGTTCAGCCATCCGCCCACGAGAGGAAGGTCGACGATGAAGCGCGGCAGGGCCAAGCTTGCCCGCTGGTCGAGGAATCCCCGGGCGGCCTCGACCATTGCGGCCGAATGGACAATGAGGCTTTGCGCAGCCAGGGCGACGGGAACCGAAAGCCCGATCACCATGACCAGGACCAGGACCAGCGCCGCCGCCCAGCTGCGGCCTCCCCAGCGGTCCCGCAGCCAGGTGAAGGCCGGCCAGGTGGACAGGCAAAGGACGCCAGCGAAAAGGATCGCTCCCACGAAAGGCCGCAGGACGAGGATGCAGCCGAAGATGAGCAACGCCACGGCGGCGATGCGGGCGTTCTGCTCGAAGCGGCTGGATTCCATGGGGGGTAGAGGGCCGGGACTTCCGGATTCTATAGAACCCCCGGTTTGACACAAAGTAATGATTTACCTATAATTTCGGGTTCGAAGTCCCCCAAACAAAGCGGCCAAAGTATCGGCCTGCGGCACGCGCCGCCGGACCGGCACCCAGGGTTGCGTATCGAAAAGGAAGCATCCATGAAGACCTTCTCGGCCAAGCCGGAAGAGGTCCGACGCGACTGGTTCATCGTCGACGCCACGGACAAGGTCCTGGGCCGTCTCGCGGCCGAAGTCTCGCGGCGACTGCGCGGCAAGCACAAGCCCGAATTCACTCCCCACGTCGATACTGGTGACTACATCGTGGTCGTCAACGTCGAGAAGCTTCGCGTCACGGGCGCCAAGGCCCAGGACAAGAAGTACTACCGCCACTCGACCTATCCGGGCGGGATCTACGAGACCAACTTCACCAAACTCCAGCAGCGCCATCCGGACCGCGTGCTCAAGCTCGCGGTGAAGGGCATGTTGCCGAAGGGCCGCCTGGGCTACGCCATGATCAAGAAGCTCAAGATCTATGCCGGTCCCGCGCATCCCCATACCGCGCAGCAGCCCAAGGCCCTCGAGATCTAAGGAGCGACGATGATCGGCAAATACAACTATGGTACGGGCCGCCGCAAGAACGCCGTGGCGCGCGTCTTCATCAAGCCCGGCAAGGGCGACATCATGGTGAACGACAAGCCCGTGGACGTCTTTTTCTCGCGCGAAACCGGTCGCATGATCGTGCGCCAGCCGCTCGAGCTCACCAACCATGCCCAGACCTTCGACATCATGGTCAACGTCTTTGGCGGGGGTGAGTCGGGCCAGGCAGGTGCGGTGCGCCATGGCATCACCCGCGCGTTGATCGAGTACGACCCCACGCTCAAGCCGACCCTGTCGAAGGCCGGGCTGGTTACGCGCGACGCGCGCGAGGTCGAGCGCAAGAAGGTCGGCCTTCACAAGGCCCGCCGCCGCAAGCAGTTCTCGAAGCGCTGAGCACGCCGATCCATCGGTCCCGCAGCGACAAAGCCGCCTCGAAGCGGCTTTGTCGTTCTGGGGTGGCGTCCACGAAAGGGAAATCCAGCTGATGCGGGGACTCGGCAGGCGCTTGCGCAGCACCTTCGGCATCGGATCGTCGCGCATGGCCATCCGCTCGCAGATGGCCTGGCAATGGCGCTTCCTCGTGAACCTGCTGCTGATGGCCATCGTCGCGGGCGTCGTCTGGTGGCTGGTGCAGAACAGCTACCGCATCACCGGCTTCAACCACGAGGAGGCTCGCCAGCGCCTGGCTGCCCTCACCGAGGAGAACGCCAGGATCCGGCAGGAGCTCGAAGCCTCGCGCGCTTCGCTGATCGAGCGCGAACGCATGTTGCAGGTCGACAAGGCGGCCCAGACCGAGCTCGCCCGCTCCGTGGCCCAGCTCCAGGACGAAAATGCCTCGCTGAAGGAAGACCTGGGGTTCCTGCGGCGTCTCATGTCTTCCGGCACCACGCCTGAAGGGATCGGCGTCTCCGACCTCAAGGTCGAGCGCGATGGCAGCACCAACCAGTACCGCTATCGCATGCTCCTCACGCAAGGCGGGCAACGCAAGCAGGACTTCAAGGGGCGCGTGCAGCTGGTGGCACGGGTCGCGCAAGGATCATCGGTGTCGTCGATCGTGGTGCCGCCACCGGAGGCGGGCGACACGGGTGCCTTCGAGTTCCGCTTCTACCACAAGGTGGAAGGCCGCTTCAGCGTCCCGGAGGGCGCCCAGGTGCGCAGCGTGGACGTGCGCGTCCTTGCGGTCCCGGGGGGACAGGTTAAACTGTCCCGTACCTTGAACATGTCCTAGGGAGGACCCATGTTCGGAAAGACCAACAAGCCGAGCCCCATCGATAGCCTCATCGGCGCGGGCTCGGTGATCGAGGGCAACATCAGCTTCACCGGCGGCCTGCGTATCGACGGCCATGTGAAGGGCAACGTGCGTGCCACGGGCAACAAGCCGGGCACGCTGGTGATTTCCGAGCTCGCGAAAGTCGAGGGGGAGATCGACGTGGCCCACGTGGTCGTGAACGGCACGGTCGCGGGCCCGGTGCGGGGCGCGGAGTATGTCGAACTCCTGCCCAAGGCCCGAGTCACAGGAAATGTGTCGTACAAATCGATCGAGATCCACGTCGGCGCCATCGTGATGGGGCAGCTGGTGTACGAAAGCCCGCAGAAGAGCGACAAGGTCGTAGAGCTCAAGCCCGCGACCGGCAACGATTGAATCGCGATATCCACTGGAGAAAGCCGTCATGAACGACATGGCCACCGTAATGCCCGATCCGCTCGTGTTCACCGAGAGCGCGGCCAACAAGGTCAAGGCCCTCATCGAAGAGGAAGGCAACAACGAGCTCAAGCTGCGCGTCTTCGTGACCGGCGGCGGGTGCTCGGGGCTGCAGTACGGATTTACATTCGACGAGGTCGCGAACGAGGACGACACCGTGATGCAGAAAAACGGGGTGAGCCTCCTCATCGACCCGATGAGCTATCAATACCTGGTCGGCGCCGAGATCGACTACAGCGAAGGCCTCGAGGGCGCGCAGTTCGTGATCAAGAACCCGAACGCTTCTTCCACCTGCGGCTGCGGCTCGTCTTTCTCGGCCTGAGCGCCGCGATTGTCCGCATGCAAGGGGGCTTCGGCCCCCTTCGTCGTTTATTCAGGCCGGATAGATGGCGCCCAGGATGCGCGGGCCGCGGGCGCCCGTGGCGCGTGAAAGGTCCACGGGCTCGCGAGCCACGCACTTCATGGCCAGCCACGCGAAGGCCAGCGGCTCCACCAGTCCCGTGGGCACGCCGAGTCGATCCGTTGTATCCACCTTTCGCGGAGCAGCCAGCCCGGCGATGCGGCGTACGAGATCATGATTGCGCGCGCCTCCGCCGGCAAGGAAGACCTCGCTCGCCTCTGGCGCGTGCGCATCGATCGCGTCCACGATGCACGTGGCCGTGAAATCGGCGAGCGTCGACTGGACATCCGCCGGGCGCGAGCGCTCGTCGACTTTCGCGTCGAGCCACGCCATCCGGAAGAGCTCACGACCCGTGCTCTTGGGGGGCGCGGCACGCAGGAAGGGTTCGGCCAGCAGCAGCGTGAGCAGCGCCTCGTCGGTCCTGCCCGAGGCGGCCCAGCTGCCATCGTCGTCGAACGCTTTGCCTTGGTGCCGGCCGATCCAGCCGTCGAGCAGCACGTTGCCGGGCCCGCAATCGAAACCGGTCACCGCACCGGCCGGCGGAAGGTAGGTCACGTTGCTTATTCCGCCGATATTCACGACGCATCGATGCTTCTCGCGATCGCGGAACACCGCTTCGTGAAATGCGGGAACGAGAGGAGCGCCTTCTCCCCCGGCCGCCATGTCCCGTCGCCGGAAGTCGGCCACAACGTCGAGCCCTGTTTTCTCGGCGAGCCGGGCCGGATCGTTCAGCTGGATGGTGAATCCCAGCGCAGGCCGGTGGCGCACGGTCTGCCCGTGGCAACCGATCGCCCGTACTTCACGCCGTTGTATTCCCGAGTGGGCCACGACCTCCTCGACCACGGCCGCATAGAGGTCCGCGAGCGCGAGGGAAGCTTCGCCCGCGAGGTCGAGCGAATCGCTGCCCGGCTCGCTCAACGCGAGCAGCGACTGGCGCAGCTCCGAAGGAAATTGCCGTGATGCGTACGCCAGCACGTGCGGCTGCCCGCCTCCGAATTCGGCCAGCACGGCATCCGCGCCGTCGAGGCTGGTGCCGGACATGATGCCGATGTAGAGGCGCGGGTCGCGCGCGCCGCCGGAGGGCACTACTCGAAGCGTGCCGCGTCCGACGAACCCACCTGCTCGATGGTCGAACGGGCGCGGGAAGCGACCTCCATGAACTGACCGCGCAAACGGGGCGGGATCGGCTCTGCCTTGGGCAGCGCCACCTTCATCGGGTCCTGGTGGATACCCGAGATCTTGAACTCGTAGTGCAGGTGGGGGCCGGTCGCAAAGCCCGTCGAACCCACATACCCGATCGGCTCGCCTTGGCGAACACGTGCGCCGGCTCGTATGCCTTTCGCGAATCCCGAGAGATGCGCATACAACGTGGTGATTCCCCCGCCATGGCGAATCTCCACGGCGTTTCCGTAGCCCCCGCGACCGCCCGCGGCAACCACCAGGCCGTCGGCCGATGCGATCACGCGAGTTCCCCTCGGGGCGGCGAAGTCCACTCCGGTGTGGGCGCGCCAATTCCTGAAGATCGGATGGAAGCGCCCGCCGAATCCCGAGCTCACGCGGGAGAATTCCACGGGCGAACGCAGGAATGCCTTTGCACGGTTGGAGCCGTCGAGCGAGTAATACCCTTCGACACCCTCCTCGTCGCGAAAGAGAACGGCGTGGTAGGCACGCCCGTCGTTCACGAATTCGGCCGCGAGGATCTTCCCCGGGGCAATGAGCTCGCCGCCTTCGTAGACCATGTCGTAGACGACCGAGAAGCGGTCGCCCTTGCGCAGGTCGGTGTGGAAGTCGATGTCGGTGGCGAAAACTCGCGCGATCTGCATCGCGATCGCATCGGGAATGCCGGCGGCGTCCGAGGCGGCGAAGAGCGACGAGCGGATCGTGGCCGACCTGTAGAAGAGCCGCGGCGCCTCGGTGACGGCGCGCTGGCGCGAGGTGAAGCGGTCATTCTCGCGCGTGACCTCGAGAAGCGCGGACGCGCTCAGGAAGTAGCGCAAAGCGAGCAGCTCGCCCTGCTCGCCGGTTTCCGCCTGGAGCATGCGACCGGGGACGAGCTGGCGGAAGATGGCGCGGCCGGTGGCATCTGCCCGCAGGAAATCCATGGCCTTGGCGTCGTGGACACCCAGCCTTTCCAGGAGCGCCGCGACGGTATCGCCGCGAAGCACCCTTTCCTGGGCCACGAAGCTACGCGCTTCCGACATCGGCGACGGCGCAGGCTCCGGAAGCTCGACCGCCTCCCGCACCAATCGGGGTTGCCCGTCGGTCAGGGTTGTCCCAGGCGCTATGCCGAATGCCGTGACGATGCTCAGGGTCGGCACGAGCAGCAGCAGGAGCGCGAGCGCGAGCTGCCGTGGCCAGGCGGCTCGCGGCGGGTGCTGCGCTAGAATGTCCGCTTTTTGGTCGCTCATTTCGGATGTCGGCCCATTCCGACGCAGTCTATCAGAAGTCAGCTACAACGTACGCAAAAATGGAATTAAATCAATGACTCAGTCGATGCATCTCGAAACGATCCAAAGAGGTGCCGACGAGGTCATCCTGCTCGAGGACCTGAAACGCAAGCTGGCCCGCGGGGCGCCGCTGCGGGTGAAGGCCGGTTTCGATCCGACGGCGCCGGACTTGCACCTCGGCCACACCGTCCTGCTCAACAAGATGCGGCAATTTCAGGATCTGGGTCACCACGTGATGTTCCTCATCGGGGATTTCACGGGGATGATCGGTGACCCCACGGGCCGGAACGTCACGCGCCCGCCTCTCACGGCCGAGCAGATCGCGAGCAACGCGGAAACCTACAAGTCCCAGGTGTTCAAGGTGCTCGACCCCGAGAAAACGGAGGTCCTGTTCAATTCCAGCTGGTGCTCCCGCCTGGGCGCCGAAGGCATGATCAAGCTGGCCGGCAAGTGGACGGTTGCCCGCATGCTGGAGCGCGACGACTTTTCGAAGCGCTTCGCCGACCAGCGGCCCATATCCATCCACGAGTTCCTCTATCCGCTGGTTCAGGGGTACGACTCCGTGGCGATGCGCTCGGATGTGGAGCTCGGCGGCACGGACCAGAAGTTCAACCTGCTCGTGGGCCGGGAGCTGCAGAAGGCCTACGCGCAGGAGCCCCAGGTCATCGTCACCATGCCCCTGCTTGAGGGCCTCGATGGCGTGAACAAGATGTCGAAATCGCTCGGCAACTACGTTGGCGTCGACGATCCGCCCAACGAGATGTTCAGCAAGCTGATGTCGATCTCCGACGTGCTGATGTGGCGCTACATCGAGCTATTGTCGTCGGCGACGAGCGAGACCATCGGGCGGTGGAAGCGCTCCATCGAGGAAGGCGCCAACCCTCGCGACATCAAGGTTGGCTTCGCACAGGAGATCGTGTCCCGTTTCCACGGCAACCCTGCCGCGACTTCGGCGCTGGAGGATTTCGAGCTGCGGTTCCGGCACGGTGGCGTTCCAGAGGACCTGGCCGAACAGGTGATCGAGGTCCCCGGTGATGCCGTGCCCATTGCGCAGGTCTTGAAGTCTTCGGGTGTGTGCCCATCTACATCGGACGCGCACCGGATGATCGAGCAAGGCGGCGTGCGGGTGAACGGCGAGAAGGTGAGCGACAAGTCGCTCAGGCTGGATGCCGGGGCTACATATGTATTGCAGGTAGGCAAGCGCAAGTTCGCGCGGGTGTCGCTGCGCAAGGCGGCCTGAGCGAGCGCAAGCTCCGATCGATCGCGCAGTTGTCCTTGCGCGACGAAGCCGAAAACCGGTATAATCGTTGGCTCAGCTGATGATTCAGCGCGGGCGCAAATGCGGCCCCGATCAGCATCGCTCTTTAAAAAGTTACAGCCGATAGAGGTGGGTGCTGGGTAGTGCTTGCCCGAGGGATGAGGTTGAGTCCTGAGGGGTCAAGTGATACTGCAGTGGCTCACTTTGGATCCAAGTGATTCGAATTGAGTGATTTAA
>DASPNE010000038.1:0-53109 GCA_035626705.1 Usitatibacter sp.
CCCTCCACCGGGATCGGCGCCTCGGGAAGGTCCACGTGCAGGACGTGCTTGCGGCTTTCGACGAAAGGCCGGGCGGTTTCCACCGCGTCGCGCAGCGCGGCGTTGAGGTCGAGCGGCGTCTTTCGCACCGCGAGCTTGCCGGTCGTGATGCGCGAGACGTCCAGGAGGTCGTCCACCAGCCGCACCATCTGGTTGAGCTGGCGCTCCATCATCTCGCGCGCCTTCGCCGCCTTGGCGGGATCGTCGCCCGCCACCTTCAGGATCTGCAACGCGTTGCGGATGGGCGCGAGCGGATTGCGCAGCTCGTGCGCCAGCGTCGCCAGGAACTCGTCCTTGCGGCGATCCGCCTCGCGCAGCGCCTCGCTGCGCCGTCCGACTTCGGCCAGCATCGCGTTGAACGCGTCCACCAGCTCGCCGATCTCGTCCTCGGTGGTCTTGCGAACGCGAAGCGAGTAGTCGCGCTTTTCCATCACCTCGCGGGAAACCCGGGCCATCTCCAGGATCGGCGCGGTCAGCGCCTCCTGCAGCCAGCCCGAGAGCATCACCGCCACCATGAGGCTCGCGATCATCACCACGAGCAGGATGGTCAGGTAGTCCTTCAGCCGCGCCCAGGGCTCGTACGAGCCGCGCAGGTGCACCACGCCGATGACTTCGTTGTTCTCAACGACCGGCCGATAGAGCACCACGTTGTCGCCCTCGATCACGGAGCCGTGCGCGCCGGGCGCAGAGGAGAACGGCGGCACCGTGATGCCCGGTTTGGTATAGGTGGCGAAGAGCCGCCCGTCACGTGTATAGAGCGCGGCCGCGAGCACGCGGGGCCGCGCCTGCATGACCGACAGGTCCTTCTCCGCCGTGCGCCGGTCGTTGAAGGAAAGCGCCGGGGCGGCGGCGCGCGCCAGCACGGCGGCATTGCCCTCCAGGTCGTCGGTCCATTGCTGCTGGAAGTTTCGCAGGTCGTTGATCACGAGGCCCACGGCGCTCAAGGCAAGCGCAGCCGCGGTGACCGCGAGGATCAGCACCATCACCTTGCGGCGCAGCGATCGGTGCACCGAACGCATCATGACTTCGGCACCACCCTTCGCGCCACCGCGAGCATCCTCGAGCTGATCCGGTGGCCGCTGCGATCGGCCGAGTCGAGCGAGACCTCGAAGCCCACGCGGTCCTCGATCACCACGAAGTTGATCGCCGCGCCCATCTCGAGGCCGCGCTCCGTCTCGGTGACCGGGACCACGCCCTGTTGCTGGGCGGCGCGCACCGCGGCGCGTGTGTTGGCCTCCCCTCGCCCGATGAAGAGGATGTGCACGCCCCTGAGGCTTTCACCTTCGCGTACGCGTCTCACGATCGCCGGCCGGCCATTGACGCTTCGCCCCGGGAGGAGCTTGTCCAGCTCCGCGGCGACGTCCTCGGCGTTGAGGGTTGCGATGACGAATGGCCCCTCAGAGGACGGATTGGGCCACTCGATGTAACCCGCGAACTTGTAGAGGAAGGCCGCCTTCACCACCGCCTCGGAGGCTTGCTGTGCGAAGGCCGCGATCGCGCAAAAGGCGGCCACGGCCAGCCCGGCGCGCATCAGGCTGCGGCTCAGAATGCCCATGTCGCCTTGGCGAAGTACGCACGCTCGAAAACCGCGCGTTGCGCAGGTGTGGCGAACTCCACGTGGTCGCGGCCAAGGAGGTTCTCGCCCGTGAGCGAGAGCTCGAGGCGCTTGGAGACCATCCAGCCCACGCGCGCATTGAGCTCGGTGTAGCGCGGCACCGCCGGATCTCGCAGGCGACCCACGTGACGCAGGAAGAGGTCCAGGCTCACGTCGGGCGTGGCGTTCCAGAGCGAGCGGATGGAGGCGGTATGACGGGGGTTGTTCCCAAGCGGGGACTCTGCGAGGTTGGCCTGCCCGGGCAGCAGCTCGAGCTTCTCCCGCATCGCCACGTATCCGAGGACGAGGCGCCAGTCCGCCGTCGGCCGCAGCAGGCCCCAGGCCTCGATGCCCGAGACGCGTCCCTCCGCCCCGTTGGCGATGACGAGCTGCGCCTCGGCCGGGCCGATGGTGCGCAGCCTCTCGAACTGGTGATGGAAGGCAGTGAGCGAAAACGTGACGCCGCGGCCGACATTGCCGCGATATCCCAGCTCGGCCACGTTGGCGATCTCCGATTCGAACGTGTCGTTGGCGCGCAGCAGGAACGGAGGCGTGCCCGGTATCACCAGGTCGCGATCGATGCGGGAGGGAGAGCGCACCGCGCGGCTGAGCGCGCCCCAGACGACGTCGTCGCGCGAAAGCGAATACGAAATCCGCGCGTTGGGAAGCCATTCCACGCCGGTATAGCTGTTGCGTTCGGCGCGCAGGCCCAGCGTGGCGCGCAGGTTGCTGGCGAGAGCGATGTCGTCCTGCGCGAAGATGCTGAGCAGCGACAACGTCCGCTCGGCCGGCACGAAGCCCAGCACGGGCGTGGCCGCCGTCCGGTCGCGCGACGCGCGATAGGCCGCGCGCCACGCCAGGCGGTGGGCCGAGGCCAGTGGGAGCGCGTGCTGCAGCTCGACGTCGATCGTGTCCCGCTTCTCCTCGAAGCTCCCGGCATGCTCCCGCTTGGTATGGTCGAGGTATCCCTGCAGCGTGAGCGACGAATCCACGCCCAGCTCGCGCCGCCAACGGCCGACGACGTTGCCCCCGGACATGTTGCGCTCGCCGCCGAGGTTGTCGACCTCGGCCTTGTAGACATCGCCCTGGAAGGTGAGGCCGGTGCCGCGCCGGTCCCAGTCGCCGCGAAAGCCGGCCTGCCAGCGCTTGCTGGCGTCGCGCGCGCTCGCGCCACTTTCCAGGCGGTGCTCGTCGCGATCGAAATACCGCGCATAGCCCCGGATGGCACCATCGATACCGGCACCGCCACCGATCCGCACGCTCCCGCCCATCTCCTGGTTGCCCGCGCCGGCCGCCAGCAGCCCGCCCTGCGTCTGCTTCGCGGACTTGGTGGTCACGTTGATCACGCCGTTCACGGCGTTGGTGCCCCAGAGCGTGGCGCCCGGCCCGCTGATGACCTCGATGCGTTCGACGTCCTCGAGCATGACGGCCGTGGCGTCGTAGAACACACCGGAAAAAAGCGGGGTATAGATGGTGCGCCCGTCCACCAGCACGAGCATCTTGTTTGCCGTGCCGACCAGGTTTCCGCGCGCACTGACGATGTGCTGGCTGGTGTCGCCGCGCACCACGAGCAGGTTCGGCGCCAGGCGCAGCACCTCCGGCAACGAGGTAGCGCCCGAGCGGCGGATGTCCTCGGCCGTGATGACGAAGATTGAGGCTGCGGCGTCGATCAACCGCTCTTCGCGGCGCGAGGCGGAAGTGACCGTGACCTGCGTGAGCTGCTCGAGGCTCAGGTCGGCCAGGTCCGCGAGGTGCGTCGGCGCGGACTGCCCCATGGCGGCGCCGCTTCCCAGCGCAGCAATCAGTGCCGCGAACGCCCGCGTCGGTAAATTTTTCACGTTATGGTTTCGCCGTGGGAGACAAGCGGGATGATACCCGCCCGCCTGCGCACGGCGGCCGCCGCAGGCACGAATACGCAAGGAAAAGCCTTGGCGAGCTAGTCCGGATCCCGAGGCGAATCGACGAAGATTTCCGGGTCCGAGGCGGCCGGCGCGGCGAGCGCCAGGAGGTATTCCTGGTGGAGGTCCCGGATGCGGCGCTCCGACTGCGCGACCAGCTCCGCCAATCGCTGCGCCCGCGCCACCAGCAGCCGCGTCTCGGGCGTTGCACCGGCACCCAGCTGCTCGAAGGTCACGAGGCACTCGCCGCGATGGATCTCGAGCCACGAACGCACGTCGTCGACCTCGACGCCGTAATCGTCGGCCACCCGCTCCAGGCTGGCGAGGCCCGAGCGCACGCGCCCGATCGCGAGCAGCCGTTCGCCCAGGTGAACGAAGCGGCGCGCGCGGCGCCCGATGTCGCCGTCGCGGCGGTCATCCCGACGAGAGGTCATGGTCCGTATCCTTTCCCAGGCGTTCCTTGAGGAGTGCGATCTCGAGCGTGCGCTGGCCCAGGAGGCGTTCCAGGTTCCGGACTTGAAGCCGCAAGTCGGCGAGCTCGTTGTGCATCGCCTCGGGGGAATCGACCCGTGTGAGGTCGGTGCCGGCCACTTCGCGGTATACCTTCCGCCAGTAGTAGAGGACGTTCAACGCGATGCCGTGCTTGCGCGCGACGTGCGATGCCGTGACGCCGGCGACGAGCGATTCGCGCACGATCGCGAGCTTCTCGCTCAGCGAAAAGCGGCGATGGGTGCGCAGGGGCTCTTTCTTCACGGTGTCGTCCTCACCGTGAAACTTACTCACCTACGCCGTTACGGGGTGTAACGGCTGGTATCGCGCATCTTCGACCGAGGCGTTTCCCTATGCCGACCCGGGAGTTTTCCCGATGCGGTCAACTTGCAGAGCCCCTGCCCGCGGCTTCGGCGCCGAAGGCCCGGGCATAGAACTCGATTGCCTTCGCGGCGCCGTCGATGGCGAGGTAGGGCCGTTGCGTCAGTGGAAGTCGTGGCTGGTGGTGGCGAGGCGCCCTAGCAGCGGGCTCAGGTCCTCCAGGCGCCTGGCGAGAATGTGCACCACGGCGCCCTGGCGTTGCACTTCTCCGTGCACGGCGAGCAGTTTCGAGCCCAGCAGCTCGCGGCGTTGGCGGTCGGCGAGGTCGTTCCAGACGATGACGTTCACGTAGCCCGCTTCGTCCTCGAGGGTCACGAAGATGACTCCGCTCGCGGTGGCCGGGCGCTGGCGGCAGGTGACGATGCCCGCGATGCGGATGTGCTGCCCGTTGCGGGAGCGAGCCACGTCTTCCGAGCTGCGGATGCGCTGCCTGCTCAGGCGCTCGCGCAGCAGCGCCAGAGGATGGCGCCGCAGGGTGAGCCCGAGCGAGGCGTAATCGCCGACGATATCGTCGCCCTCCGTGGGCGGGGCCAGCTTCGGCCGGGCGTCCGGGCGTGCGGCCATCGCCAGTCGGGTCGGCGCATCGACCGCGAGCGTTTCCCACAATGCGGCGCGACGATGGCCCGCGATGGCCGCGAGCGCATCGGCCGCAGCGAGGCAGCTCAGGTCGTGGCGATCGAGTTGGGCGCGGCGCGCGAGGTCCTCGGTGGAGGTGAAAACGCCGTGGGCGTCCCTCGCCGCGACGATCCGCTGCCCCGCATCGGCCTTGAGGCCCTTGATCATTCCGAGGCCGAGGCGAAGCGCGGGACGTGCTTCCTCCTCCCGTCCCCCGTCCCCGGCTTCCAGGCTGCTATCCACGCCACTCACCTGCACATCAGCCGGCCGCACTTCCACCCCGTGCCGCTTCGCGTCCTGCACGATCGACGAAGGCGAATAGAAGCCCAGAGGCTGGCTGTTCAGGAGCGCGCACGCGAAGGCCGCGGGCTCGTGGCACTTGAGCCAGCTCGAGACATAGACGAGGAGCGCGAAGCTCGCCGCATGGGACTCGGGAAAGCCGTATTCGCCGAAGCCCTGGATCTGCTGGTAGATCTGGTCGGCGAACTCGCGCGAATAACCGCGCCCGAGCATGCCCTCTATCAGCTTCTCGCGGAACGGCTCGATGCCGCCGCGCCTCTTCCACGACGCCATCGCGCGGCGCAGCCGGTCGGCCTCGCCTGGGGTGAAGCCCGCGGCCACGACGGCGAGCTGCATCACCTGCTCCTGGAAGATAGACACGCCCACGGTGCGCTCGAGCACCCTCTTCACCGCCTCGCTCGCGTAGGTGACGGGCTCCCTGCCTTCGCGCCGCCGCAGGTACGGATGCACCATGCGCCCCATGATCGGGCCGGGCCGCACGATCGCCACCTCGATCACCAGGTCGTAGAAGCACGCGGGCTTGAGCCTGGGCAACATCGCCATCTGGGCGCGCGACTCGATCTGGAAGACACCGATGGTGTCGGCGCGCTGGATCATCCGGTAGGTTTCGGGGTCTTCGCTGGGGACTGACCCCATTTCAAGCGGGCGGTCTTCCCGCCAGCCGCTGCGGGTCCCGAAAATGCGGGCTGTCCCCGGTTTTCGGTACCCGTTCACCAAATCGATCGCCCTCCTGATGCAGGACAGCATCCCCAACCCCAGCACGTCGACCTTGAGCAATCCCAGCTCGTCCAGGTCGTCCTTGTCCCACTGGATCACGGTGCGCTCGGGCATCGAGGCGTTCTCGACCGGCACCAGGCGCGACAGGCGCCGGTTGTCGATCACGAAGCCGCCCGGATGCTGCGACAGGTGGCGCGGGAAGCCCACCAGCTGCTGGGTGAGGTCGATCACCTGCTGCACGACACGATTGGAAAGGTCGAAGCCGCCTTCCTGCAAACGCCTGACCAACGCGTCGCGGTTGTCCCACCAAGACATGGATTTCGACAGCAGGTCCACCTGGTCGAGCGACAGCCCGAGCGCCTTGCCCACGTCGCGCAGCGCGCTGCGCGGCTGGTAGGTGATCACCACCGCGGCGATGGCGGCCCGCTCGCGGCCGTATTTGGCGTAGATGTACTGGATCACCTCCTCGCGCCGCTGGTGCTCGAAGTCCACGTCGATGTCGGGCGGCTCGTTCCGCTCCCTTGAGATGAAGCGCTCGAAGAGCACCGACATGCGGCCGGGGTCCACCTCGGTGATGCCGAGGCAGAAGCACACCGATGAGTTCGCGGCCGATCCCCTGCCCTGGCAGAGGATCTGCTGGCTGCGCGCGAAGCGCACGATGTCGTGCACGGTAAGGAAGAAGGGCTCGTAGGCCAGCTCGGCGATGAGCGCCAGCTCGTGCTCCACGGTCTCGATCACCGTGGCCGGCGCGCCCTCGGGATAACGCGCCTTCATGCCCTCGTAGGTCAGCTGCCTCAGGTGCGTGGCCGGGGTCTCTCCGGCGGGGACGAGCTCTTCGGGATACTCGTAACGGATCTGCGCGAGCGAGAACTCGCAGCGACTCGCCACGTCGAGCGTCGCCGCGAGAAGGCGTGCCGGATGGATGGCCGAGAGCCGGCCGATCGCGCGAAGGTAGCGCTCGGAATTGGGCTGCAGTCGCCTGCCCACTTCGGCTAGCGGGCACTTCAGGCGGATGGCGGTCATGACGTCCTGCAGCTTCTTGCGCGCGCGCACGTGCATGTGCACGTCACCCGCCGCCACGCACGGCAGCCTGCATCGAACCGCGAGGCCTTCGAGGCGCTCGAGGGTGGCGGCATCGTCCGTCCCGCGATGCAGCTCGATGGCGAGCCAGGCGCGATCCGGGAAACGATCCAGCACCCAGTCCCCATCGGCCTGGCTTGGATCGAGGCCCGGCACCCACAAGGCGAGCAAACCGCGCGTGTCGGAGAAATCCTCGCGCGTGATGCGGTACTCGCCTTTCGGCGCGGCGCGACGGGCCACAGTGATGAGCTCGCAGAGCCGCTCGTAGCCGCCGATGTCACGGGCGAGCAGGACGAGCTTCAATCCGTCGGCCAGCGTGAATTCCGATCCGATGATGAGCTTGAGCCCCAGCTCCCTGGCGGCTGCATGGGCGCGCACGGCCCCCGCGACGGAGCATTCATCGGTGATCGCGAGCGCGCCATAACCCAGCTCGTAGGCGCGTTGCACAAGCTCCTCCGGCCCCGACGCCCCGCGCAGGAAGGTGTAGTGGCTGAGGCAATGCAGCTCGGCGTAACCCGGGATCACGAGAAGATGCCGTGCAGGTACCAGGCCGAGGGATCGCGATGCTCGCGATAGATCCAGTACGCCTCGCCGCGCGGGTTCGTGGCCACGTAGTAATCGCGCCGCACCTCCTCGCCATCCCACCATCCGGCTTCGATGCGCTCCGGGCCGGCTCGCAGCGTGAGGCTGCCCTGGTAGCTCGGTCCGCCGTCGGCGGCGATGAGGCGATGCGGGCGGTTGAGGAGCCAGGTAGGGCGATTGGGGACCGTCCTGTTGGGCACTGTCGCGTTGGAGACCGTCCCGGAATTTTGCGGAAGCAAAAACAGGGACTGTCCCCGGTTTTCCTCCCAAGCCTTCTCCGGGCGATGGTCGTCGGCGAGGGCGATGCCGAACACGCGTTCCTTGCCCAATCGCGCGGCAAGCCGCTGCAGCAGCCGGTCGCGGCCGATGGCCTGCTCTTGCGCACCCGGCAGCCAGGTCGAAGAGCGTGGCGTGAAAGGCAACAGCGCCTCCGCACGCAAGGACATGGCAAAGGCAGCGGAAGAAAGCTCGATGCGTCCCAGTTTCTCGCGCGCGATGCCGAGGATGAATTCGGCTTCCCGCTCGGGAGAGGCGAAGTCGAGCGCGATCGTGGTTCTCGCCTTGCGTCCCTGGTCCAGCAGGAGCTCCAGGTGCTGCACCCCGCAGCCACGGCCACGCAGGAATCCTTCCATCTCCACCAGCATGCGACGCAGCGGGAAAAGCAGCGCCTCGATGTTCTCGACCTCGGCGGGCAGCTCCAGGCGCGCGCGGAACCGGGGCGGCGGGACAAACGGCTCGCGCGGGTCCGCGGTTCGGCCCAGGAGGCGATCGAGGGACAGGACGATTCCGGGGCCGAAGCGCCGCGCGATGCCTTCCGCGGGCAACTCGAGGATGTCGCGCAAGCGCAGCACGCCGAGGTCGGTCAGGTGCGCCAGGGTTTTCTCCGGCCAGTCCAGCAGGAAAATCGGCAGGTCGGCGATGCGATCGCGCAACTCCTGGGAAGAAAGGCAGCTGCGCATGGCACGTCCCTGCGACTCGGCCCGCGCGAAGAGCCGCGCAGCGAGTGGGGTGGGCGCCAATCCCAGCGAGGCGTGGAATCCCATCTCGCGTATGCCCTTGCGCACGGCCGCGGTCAGCCGCGCATGCCCGCGGAAAAGCCGCAGCGAAGACTCGACTTCCATCACGATGCCCTGCGTTTCGATGGCCACCATGGGCGTGAATTGCCCCGCCCATGCCGCGATGCGCTCGAGCGTCTCGCGCTCGGCAGCAGGATCGCGCCCTGCCACCTTCATGTCGCCGGCGAGCGCCTTGGCGGCCGCCACGGCCTGCCCCTCGCGCACACCGGCATCACGCGCCGCGGCGTTCGCACACGCCACCCAGGGACGCTGGCCGGGGCCTTCGGAGATCACCATCGGAATGCGGCTCGCGCCGCCGCGTTCGGCGATCTGCAGGGGAAGCGAAGGGAGCTCGAGCGCGAGCCAGAGCATGCGGGTCCTGCCTTCAGCGCGAAACGAGGTGCAGCTTGCGTGCGGCCACGCGCACGGGATGCGCGGCAGGCTCGATTCGGGAGGGTGCGCAGGAATAACCGGCGCGGATTTCGATCGAGCGCGCGAGCGGCGGACCACGCCGCTTCGGAATGCGCGCGCGTAGCGCTCCATCTTCGCGGGCCAGCACGATGCGCAGGTGGGCGGGAGTGGATTGGCGCTCCACCGACGTTGGACGGAAAACGACCGCCATGACGCGACCCGCCTCGGCTGCCATCTGCAGGCGCCTCATCCAGGCGTATTCGCCTGCGCGCCCCGTCTGGGTCGCTTCGATCCACATGAGGACCGCCCCGCACGCGCCCGACTTGAGCGCCTGCTCCGCCGCCCACAGCGCGTCTTCCCTGCTCACCGGGCGTACCACCAGGCAACGATCGAGCGGCAGGCCCGATTGCGCCAGCGCAGGCGCATAGGGCAGGTGCGGGGGATTGATCCATGCGGCCATGCGGGCTTCGCCACACGCCTGGGCGATGGCGCGGCAAAGAAAGCTCACCTCGCCGATGCCCACGCCCTCATGCAGCACTTCAGCCAGCGTGCCCGTAGGCCAGCCTCCGCCGGGAAGCTCGGCATCGAGGAGCGCGTGGCCCGTCGGAATGGAGGGCCGCGTGGCATGCTCGAGCTCGCCGCCTCGCCAGACGCCGGGCAGCTTGATGAGCTCTGCTACGGCACTCATGACACCCTGGCGTTCAGGTTCCTGATGACGCCCACCGCCACGCCCTCGATATCGAGCTTCTCGCGCGTGAGGTCGATATGCAGCGTCTGGTAGTCGGGGTTGGCGGGAATGAGCTCGGCCTTGCTGCCGCGGATGCGGTAGCGCTTGACGGTGACGTCGTCGCCCAGGCGCGCCACGACGAGCTGCCCGTTCTTGGCTTCGGTGGTGCGATGGACCACGAGCCAGTCGCCGTCGAGGATGCCTTCGTCGCGCATGCTCAGGCCACTCACCTGCAGGAGGTAGTCGGCTCTTGGATTGAAGAGGTTGGGATCCACCGGGTAGCGCCCGAGCATGTTCTCGATCGCGAGGATCGGGCTGCCGGCGGCCACCTTGCCTACCAGCGGCATGCCCTGCTCTACCACGCGGATGCCACGAGCGGCGTTCGGCGAGAGCTCGATCGCGCCTTTCCTGGCCAATGCATCGAGGTGCTTGAACACCCCGTTGGTCGAGGCAATTCCGAGCATTTTCGCGAGCTCGGGGCGAGAAGGCGGGCGGCCGGTCTCGGCTACGTAGCTGCGGATGAGCTGCAGGATTTCGGCTTGGCGGACGGTGAGCTGGGATTCCATGGGGAGCCTCCCGAAAGGTGACAGCATTGCCACCATGGTGACAACCTTATCACCCCGCTCGCCGCCTCTGCAAGTGCGCTGAACGGTCCTAGCGGGAGATGGCGGCCAGCGCGCGGCCGGCCTTGGCTTCCAGCGCCTGGGTTTCCGCGACCAAAGCCTCTTTTTCAACCTCGTACGCCGCCTTGAGCGCCGCGGCATAGTCCTTTCGCGCCAGCAGCTCGCGCGCTGCGGCAATCTGCATCCGCGCGCGCTTGAGGATGGCCGGAGCGTGCCGATCCGCGCCGGCGGCGAGCGCGTTGATGATCGCGGCCTGCCCCACGGCGATCTGGTCGTCGGCCTGCAGGGACTGCGCGCCCTGCGCGGACAAGGCCAAGGAAGCGACCAGGGCTGCAGCGGCAAGGCGGGCGATCTGGATGGTTTTCATCGGCGGCTCCGTTGGGTGTGTTGTGGACGGAAGCTTGCCGATGCGCGAAAAGCCCGCCCATCGGGGAAAACCCCGGGGGCGGGCCTCGCGATTCCCGAGGCCCCCTCAGGAGCCGCGACTCACATGAAGTGGCGCCGTGAGGGCGCTCCGTGCCGCCGTTCCGGGCGGCCGCCGTCCACGATCCAGTCGTTGGTGAGCGAGCGCTGGAGGTATTGGCGCACCTTCTCCGCCGAAGTGCCCACCTTGTCCACGGCAGCGAGGAGGTCCTGGTCTTCCACGCCGAAGAACTTGCACCAGTAGGTACGGTCGCCGGCGTCCAGCGCGTTGATGCGCCGCTCGTCGGACCAGCGGCGGCGGGGACGATGACTCGATTCCATGCAGCATGGATCACGCGATCAGGCGGTTCGTTTTGTTGCTTGGGTCACGCGGAGCAAGGCAGGGACCGTGCGCCACGCGCGTTGTCGGAGATGCTTACCCGCGACGATAGGTGACCGCCGCAAGCGCAGTTCTTTTAGAATCGGCCTGCACCATGCCGCGCCAACTATTCAGACAAGAGGCGATCGACGCCCAGCGAGAGAAGTTTCTCGGCGAGGCCACGATCGCGCGCCCCGTCCCGTTCTGGGTCTTCACGCTTCTCGCGGCCGGGATCGCCCTGCTGCTCATCTCTGTCGCCGTTTGGGGACAGTACACGCGGCGCGAGCGCGTCGAAGGCTACGTGGCCCTCGATACGGGCGCTGCGCGCGTCATGACGCCCGATGCAGGGCGGATCACGGAGCTGCTGGTGAAGGAAGGCGATGAGGTCCGCGCCGGAGAGGCGATCGCGAAGGTCTCGCTCGATCGCTCCACCGTATCCGGCGCCTCCAGCAGCCAGGAAGTGGCGCTCGAGATCGAGCGGCGGCGCGCGATCCTCGAGAAGGAGCAGGCGCAGTGGCGGGATCTGGGCGCGCAGCAGGCCGAGCAGGTGCGCCGGCGCATGAAGGACCTGGAGGCCGAGCTCGCCCACATCGACCGCGAGATGAAGCTGCAGGAGACGCGCGTCAAGTCCACGCGCGAGCAGGCCGAGCGCTTCCGGCAGCTGGCCGGCGAGAAATTCGTCTCCGATGTCGCCAGCAAGCAGAAGCAGGACGAGGTCACCGACCAGGAGATCAAGCTCGCGGCGATGCGCCGGCAACGCTCGCAGGTCGAGCGCGACCTGGGCGCCGCGCGGATGGAGGAGCCTGCGATCCTGATGCGTTCCCGCGCGCAGCAGGAGCAGGTGGCGCGCCAGCTGAGCGAGCTGCGCCAGGACCTTTCCCAGGTCGAGGCTCGGCGTGAGACCGTCATTCGCGCCCCGATGGCAGGCGTCGTCACCAACATCGCCGTGAACCGCGGGCAGTCGGTCGCCGCGGACGCGCCGCTGGCGACCGTCCTTCCGAAGGGAAGCGGCCTGCACGTGGAGCTCCTGGTTCCCACCCGCGCCATCGGCTTCCTCACCAAGGGCAAGGAAGTGGTGCTGCGCTACGAAGCGTTCCCGCACGAGCGCTTCGGCCAGTATCGAGGCGTCATCAGCGACATCGGCCGCAACGTCTGGACCGCAGGCGAGCGCATCGGCCCCCTCTCCGCGCGCGAGCCCGTCTACCGCGTCGACGTGACCCTCGAAAGGCAGGCGGTGACGGCGCTCGGCCAGGAATACGCGCTTCGGCCGGGCATGCTCGTGAACGCCGACTTGCTGCTCGAGCGCCGCACGCTGTTGGAGTGGATCTTCGAGCCCGTGCTGCAGCTCAAGGGCCGCCTGTAGTGGGCATCCTTTCGGATCTCCTCGAGCCGCGCGTTCCCGTCATCCTGCAAAGCGAGGCGCCGGAGTGCGGCATAGCGTGCCTCGCGATGGTTTCATCCTTCCACGGGCATCGCACCGACCTCTCGGCGATGCGCATGCGCCTTTCGCCGTCCCTGAAGGGAATCACACTCAAGCACATCGCCCAGATCGCGGAGACCATGGGCATGACAGCGCGCGGCGTGCAGGTGCCGCTGGAGTCGCTCGGCAAGCTGCGGCTGCCAGCGGTCCTTCACTGGGACATGAACCACTTCGTGGTGCTGGTCGGAGTCTCGGGGCGCAAGATCGTCGTGCACGATCCGGCGCTGGGCCGCCGGCGGCTCACGCTCGAGGAAGCCTCGCGGCATTTCACCGGCGTGGCGATGGAGTTCACGCCGAGCGCCGAATTCCAGCAGAAGGACGAGCGCGAGAAGATCAGCTCGTGGCAGCTGCTCAACGTGGCCTCGGGGCTGAAGGGCACAGTCGCCCAGATACTGATCCTGTCCTTCGCGATCGAGGTCTTCGCGCTGGCGATGCCGTTTTTCCTGCAGCTGGTCGTGGACCGCGTGCTGGTGGGCCGGGACCGCGACCTGCTCACCGTGCTCGGCATCGCCTTCGGCGCCCTGGTCATCATCCAGGTGGCCGTCTCGGCGGTGCGCGCATGGGTGGGTGTGTATCTCAGCACCAACATAAACCTCAAGCTGCTCACCAACCTGTTCAACCACATGCTGCGACTACCGCTCGCGTGGTTCGAGAAGCGGCATATCGGGGCGATCGTCTCCAAGTTCCGGAGCGTGGATGCCATCCAGCGCACCCTATCGACCACGTTCGTCGAGACCGTGGTGGACGGGATCATGGTGCTGCTCACGCTCTTCGTCATGGCGTACTACAGCGTGATGCTGACCAGCGTGGTGGTGGGTGCCGCGCTCATCTACGGCGCGCTGCGCTGGTATTTCTACTATCCACAGCGCTACGCGACCGACGAGCAGCTCGCCCACGAATCGCGCGTGGGAACCCATTTCATCGAGACGCTGCGCGGGATGATGGCGATCAAGCTCAACCTGCGCGAGGCCGAACGGCGATCGGCGTACCAGAACCTCGTCGTCGACCAGACCAACGCCGGCGTGCGCGTGCAGAACGTGGGCATCCTGCAGCGATCCTCGAACGCGCTCGTCTTCGGATTGGAGAGCGTGATCGTGATCTGGCTTGCCGCAACCCTTGTGATGGAGGGCAAGTTCTCGGTCGGGATGCTCTACGCATTCCTGGGCTTCAAGTTGCTCTTCCTCACGCGCGTGATCAACCTCATAGAGAAGTGGAACGAGTTCCGCATGCTCGACCTGCACGCGGAACGAATCGCCGACATCGCGCTCGCGGAGCCCGAAGGCGCGAAACCCGGCATGCCCGGTGAAGTTTCCACGGGACCGCTCACGCTCGAGGCGAAGAACCTCGGATTCGCGTATGGGCCCGAGGGTTTCGTGTTCAAGGATGTGAATCTGACGATCGGCCCCGGCGAGACCCTCGCCATCATCGGCCCGTCGGGCTGCGGCAAGACGACGTTGGTCAAGGTGCTCCTCGGGCTCTTGCCCGCGACCGAGGGGGAGGTGCGCGTGAACGGCCGCAACCTCTCGGACTGGGACGCAGCGCAATATCGCGCTCGCGTGGGCGCGGTCATGCAGGACGACACGCTCTTCGTCGGGACCATCGAGGACAACATCAGCTTCTTCGACAGCGAGCACGACCCCGCGCGCGTGCGCGAAGCCGCGAAGGCCGCCATGATCGACGAGGAGATCATGGCGATGCCAATGCAATACAACACCATCGTCGGCAGCCTGGGCACCGCGCTATCGGGCGGGCAGAAGCAACGCGTGCTCCTTGCCCGGGCCCTGTATCGCAATCCCAAGCTGCTCTTCCTCGACGAAGCCTTCGATCAGGTGGATCTGGGGCTCGAAAGGCGGATCAGTGGTTCGTTAGCAAAGGCAGCTATTTCAACAGTTATTGTCAGCCACCGGCCAGAAACAGCCGCCGGCAACAAACAAATTCTCGAACTCAAGACTCCTTTTACCAACGGAGTAGCCGAAGGACTCGGGAGCGTTACGCGATAACAACTTCACCAACGCCGCCCCCGGCAAGGACGAGGTTCAATTCATCCAATCGAGTAATTTCTGATTCGACATTCTTTAGAGCTGATTCAACGGCCGCAATTTCTTGAACGTCATGTTTCATTTCGATTACTCCTTTGCTTGTTTGTTGTTATGCAACTACAACTTCGCCGCACCCACCGCCGACCAACGATAGATGAAGGTTACTGAGTTCAACCATCACTTCATCTCCCACAGCAGCCAAAATGACCTCTGGGCTTTCTTGATTCATTCTCGTCCTCTGCTTGTTGTTTAACAAAAACACCACACTTCCCCTATCCACAGCCAACTAGCACCAGTCGTTGACTCCAAATTCAAGAGGTCTTGGCGAAAAATGTGGCGGCCGGGCTGTGAGTTCCAGTTCTTCGATGCATAGCATTGATGTGTGTTTTCGAGTTATCAATTAAGCAACTACAACTTCGCCGACGCCCCCACCTACGAGCGCCAACTGCAGTTCGGTCAGCGCCTCAAACGACTCATTAGCCACCGTTGCAACTTCGATCACCGCAAAGATTTCCTGCTGGTCGTGTTTCATCTCTTTCTCCTGTTCAGGTTGTTAGCAAATAACGACTTCCCCTACTCCCCCGCCCACGAGCGCCAGTTGGTGCTCGGCTAGTTCTGATAATTCGGATTGCAGTTTCGCAATTGCTTCTTCCACCGCTGCCACTTCTTGAGTGTCATGTTTCATTTCATCTCTCCTTTGGGTTATGACGCGGAATGTCCCGCCTAACCGGCGCAAAGGCGGGTTGGTAAAACCTTCATCAAATACTCGCCAATTTCGGATGCAGGGCGCTAATGTAATAGCGGACTCTTAATACCCGGTTCAGGGCAATATCTTCAATTAACCCATTGATAACAAGCAGTAAAGCCTTAAGTCGTCCAGACATGCGACATCCTCAGCTTCATGGGTGCGGGCCAGAGAAATGTGAATTAATTCACATTTTTAGCGCAGCTTATTCGACAAACGCTTTCAGATCAATGAGATCTTCTTGAGCAACAACATTTCGCAAGACCTTGAATTTTTAGAGTCTTTTTCAGCTACCGGCGAGGACTCCGAGACTAAGGTTGCTCTGTCCAAAGTGGCCCTGGAGGTCAATTCGCGACTTCAAGGTGCCCCGGGGTCACCCGACTTCATGAAAAGGGTGATCGAAGCAATACGGCGAATGCCCGGATCTATATTTGCGGACATTCGAGTCAACTGCCTACTTGATGCATCGCACTACTTTTATTTGGGCGGACAGGCCTTTACCGGAATTGAATCCGTAGCCGTGGCCGTTGATCTCGCCTGGGCTGCGCAAAATATCTCGTTGCACAGGAAGGCGCTGACTTTGGCAGGCGTGATGTACGCCGACACAGGTAACACGTCGAGAGCAATAGAGTGCTACGCAAAGGCGTTGGAAGAAGCGCAAACATTGCGAGACTCCGAAGCCGAATGTGCAGTCTGGGTTAACCTCGGCGTCGCGCTGCTTTACGCCGCGCAATATCATGATTCGCTATCGTGCTTCGAGCACACCGTCCAGCTAGCAGGAAAGCAACCACAGCTACAGAAATTTCGGACCGCGGCTTTATCCAACATCGCACTCTGCTGCCTGCACCTCGAGGATTTTGCTCGGGGCCTGAAGGCTTCTGAAACGTGCTTGAGGGAAAGCGCCGAACCACATTCCACTCCAGATCTCGTAGCGCGGGTACTGCGAGAGAACAACTACATCCGCTTGCTACTCGAAATTGGTTCGATCGATCAGGCAGCGGAGAGGTGCGCTCTGGCAAAACGGTTTGCCGCAAAGTCAAAGTCCGCGCGCGCCGAGATGGCTGCCTCAATTGCCGAAGGCCTATACGAAGTCGAGGCCGGACAGGTTGACGCAGGTTTGACGAGGTTAACTCGGACGCTTGAGCGCGCTCGAACAGTGAAGGCCATGCTCCGCGACACTTTGGCGGCGCTCGTCAAAGCACACGAGGCCGTCGGCCAACCAGACTTGGCTTTGAAGTACTTGCGTGAAATGATTGATTCAATCAGCCACACGCAACAAGAAAATGCTCTGAAGCATCTGGCCATACATACATCGGAAATCAGTGGAGACGGAGGAGGCGAAGCTCCGTTGACGAGCCGATTGCATCGCCAGGAAGCCGCGTTACGCGGCAAAATTGCGGAGCAAGAGCTTTTTCGATCCAGGATCGAAATGCTCGAGCGTTTGGCCGTCACTGCGGAGCTTCGCGATGACTCGACCGGCGAGCACTCATACCGTGTCGGTAAGTTGGCCGCCTTGCTAGCGCATGAATTCGGCTGTGATACTGAAACATGTCACATGATCGAGCTTGCCGCTCGCCTTCACGATATTGGAAAGATTGGCGTGCCAGACGCGATCTTGTTGAAGCCAGAAAAGCTCAATGATTCAGAGCGCCAAATCATGAGGACTCATACGACCGTAGGCGCCGAGTTATTGTCCAAAAGTGCGATGCCGCAGATGCAGCTAGCAGAAGAGATTGCACGCCATCATCACGAGTGGTGGAACGGCAGTGGATATCCAGGAAACTTGGCAGGGGAAGACATTCCACTTGGAGCCCGTATTACCTCTCTAGCTGATGTATTTGATGCGCTCACTCACAAACGTCCCTACAAAATAGCGTGGCCCATTGATGCGGCGCTGGATGAAATCTTTCAGCTAAAGGGCGTTCAGTTTGATCCTCAACTGACTGACCTTTTCGTTGTCTTGGTTGGTCAGTTGCGACGAGATCACATTGATTTGGATTCTTTCTTGGGGCAAGCAGCTACAGGATCGCCCTTCCTGCAAGCTAGAAGTCGAATCTGGAATGTGCTCCATAAGAGTCACGATCGATCAAACGAGGGAAGCGGAAGCCGCTTAGACATGCAGCGTTAGTTGGCTCGCTTTGGAGGGAAGAACAATGGGGCGCGATTTCGAAGACATTGGGCCAGTTCTCGCCGGCGACCCCTCCGCGAAAAGACTGCTGCTACGAATGCGCAATGAGATTCAAAAACGAACGCGCATTGGGGTCTCATCTACAGCTTACATTCGGGAGGCGACCGCGCGTCTTCTGCGACTTCGTGGTTCTGCACATGCCGATGTGCGAATGGAATGCATGTTGGACTGTGCTCGACACCTCTATTTCATTGGGTCTCCAAGGGAATCAATTGATTGCCTGCGCCAGATCGAAGAATTGGCCAAACAAACCAGAAGCAAAAAGTGGCAGCGCACCGTCAATAATTGCTACGGGATCATACTTGGCGACTGCGGAGACGTAGCGGGCGCGGTTTCACGGTATCAAGTTGCCCTGGGCCTAGCGCGGGAGCTTCGTGATCTGGACAATGAGGCCCGCGTCTTGATGAACCTTGGAGTAGCCCTGCTGTATGGGGGTCTCTATCGTGAAGCGGTACCGTGTTTTCAGCGCTCGATCGATCTGTTTGCTACGAATGCGTCAGAGCCGGATCTTACGAATGGCGCTATAACGAACTTAGCTCAGTGCTTAATGCATCTTGGGGAAATCGATTTAGCCTTTTCAACAATTCAGCTTGCGCTCTCAAACAGCCAACCACCAAAGGACATAAATCTAGCGGGATCGCGTGTCATTCGTGAATTCACATTTGTTCAGATAGCGCTTGAGTTGGGCGCCGTAAAGGACGCAAAGATCCATGCGCTGCTCGCGGCGGACTTTGCTCGAGGTTGTGCTGAGAGATTTCAAGACTTAGCGGCAATTTCGTTGGCATCGTGTCTTGTTCTAGAGAATCAGTATGAAGCAGGCATATCAGCTCTAGAAAACATACTTCGCCGCTCCGACGTGTTTTCCACGCGAGAAACGGTCTTGATTGCTCTTTTTAAAGCGCACGAAAGAGCGGATCAACCGGAGCATGCCTTAGAGACCTTGCAAGCGCTGCTCGCGCACGTGCGAGAGTTTCGGTCCAAAGGACTAGATGCACTGAGATCGAACATGTGCGCATTCACGGAAATCGGCATAGCGTCAGAGGAGCACGACCTCGCTTCATTTCAACACCGAGAGGCTCAGCTACGCGCCAGAGTTGCTGAGCGTAAAGCCCTTAGCTCGCAAATCGAGATGCTCGAGCGCCTTGCGATTACCGCAGACGTGCGAGACGAGATCAGCGGCGAGCATGGGGCGCGGGTCGGGCGTTTATCGGCGCTGCTCGCCCGGCAACTCAACTGGTCCAAGGACGCAATCCACGCCATCGAGCTCGGCGCGAAGCTCCACGACATCGGCAAGATCGGCGTGCCCGACCGCATCCTTCTCAACACGAGGGACCTCGCGGCCGTCGAGCGACATTTCGTGAGCGCCCATACGCAGATCGGCGCCGAGTTGCTCGGAAAAAGCCAGTTTCCGCACGTGAAGATCGCCGAAGAGATTGCCCGCTACCATCACGAGTGCTGGGATGGCGAGGGTTATCCATCGCGACTGGCCGGCGAGCGCATTCCGTTGCACGCGCGGATCGTCGCCCTCGCAGACGTGTTCGACGCCCTCACCCACGGCCGCCCGTACTCTCCGCCATGGCCGTTTGAACGGGCAGTCGATGAAATCGAGCAACGCAAGGGCAGGCAGTTCGACCCGGCTTTGACCGACGTCTTCGTAAAGATGGTTCGGGAGCTGCACGCGACCCACCCGAATCTCGATGCCTTTCTCCTCCAAGGACAAAAGGACACTCCATTTGCCCAAGCCAGGCGCCGCATCACGGCGATGCTGGAGGCGGAGCGCCATGGCGCAGAGAAGGCTTCCGCCCATGCCCTGCCGGAGCCTTCCGCGATCCACTGAAGCTGTCGCTTCCGCGTTCCCGGATTGCTCGTCGAGCCCGAAAAACGCTAAAATAGACAGCTTTCCCGCACCAATTCCCCGATAGCTCAGTCGGTAGAGCGACGGACTGTTAATCCGCAGGTCGCTGGTTCGAGCCCAGCTCGGGGAGCCATGATCCAGACGGGTCAGGAAAGCGTATTCCTGGCCCGTTTTCATTGAGAATCCACCTTCGGCCCTCGGGTCATTTCGGGACGCAAACGTGGACGACGCACAGGGCGCAGGCAAGTCGGGCGAAGAAAGGCGCAAGGGCGCCGATCGGCGCAATACACAACTCGAGCCTCGCGAAAAGGCGCGGCAAGAGTTCTTCGCCGCCCTCTCGCACGAGTTGCGCAATCCCATCCACGCCATCCATACCAATGCGCTGCTGATCAAGTCTCGCACGCGCGATGCGGAAGTGGCCCGCCCGGCGGAGGCGATCGACCGCCAGGTGAGCCGCCTCACGAAGCTGCTCGACGACCTCCTGGACGTCGTGCGCATCGCGCAGCGCGAGGAGATGGTCATGCGCACCGTGACCATCCAGGAAGTCATCGGACGCGCAGTGGAGACTGTGCGGCGCTCCGCGGACACCCACCGACGAGAGCTCACCGTGACTTGCGAGGATGCGCCGCTTTACGTGAACGCGGAGCCCGCACGCCTCGAGCAGGCCATCGCCCACGTCCTCGCTAACGCGGTGAAATACTCGGGCCAGCAATCCGAAGTCCAGGTACGCCTCGCGCAGGAAGGCGAGCAGGCGGTGGTGTCGGTGCGCGACTTTGGAGTGGGCATTGCGCCCGGTGACCTTGAAGGCGTCTTTACCCGCTTCATCGACGGTGTCGGCCGCAAGGACGTGGCGGGCGGGCTGGGAATCGGCCTTCACATCGCGCGCGAGCTGGTGCAACTTCACGGCGGCAGCATCGAGGCCAGGAGCGAGGGGCTTGGCAAGGGATCAGAGTTCGTCATCCGGATCCCCCTCACCGGCGACCGGCCCGCCGCAGAATCGCAGGCCCGCGCGCAGTACGCAGACACCAAGGCGCTGCGCATCCTGGTCGTCGACGACAACCGCGATTCGGCCGACAGCCTTGCCACCCTGCTCGAGATGCACGGCCACACCGGCCTGGTCGCGTACGACGGCGCGGGCGCCATCGAGAAGGCCGAGAAGATGCGTCCGCACGTGGCCCTGCTCGACATCGGCATGCCGACGATGAACGGCTATGAGGTGGCCGAGCGCATCTCGAAAGCCGACTGGGGACGTGAAACCGTCCTGGTCGCGGTAACCGGTTGGGGCGCGCGGTCGGATCGCCTGAAGTCCAAGGAAGCGGGCTTCGCCTATCACCTCACCAAGCCGGTCGACTACGACACCTTGGCCAGCTTGCTGAACAACGTCTCCCGCAAGCCAGCCGCCAAGGCTTGACCGCTACTGCGGGCGCTCGCGCTCCATGTCGTAGCGGCTCCACAGGTTGGTAAGCAGCTCGGCAATCACCAGGTGGCATCCATCGGGGCAATCGCTCGGCGTGCCGATGTTCCAGTTCGCCGAGACATCGTCCGGCGGCGCTCGCCAGAAGGGCAGCGGCGCACGGCACCTGCTGCAAGTCCGTGGACGCAGGCGCTTGAACTCCCGATCGAGGATCGCGTAGAGCTGGGCGCTGCTGAGAGTGGTCCGGGACACGATGCCGCCTGGGTTCACGCCGGCACGAGCGCACCGGCCCTTTTGCAAAGCGTAGCCGGAGGCTGTACCCGAGTAAATCCGCCGCGAAGCCTATCGCGTTATGCTCGCGGCCATCATGAGTGCCCGGAGCCTTCGATTGCGCGCCCTCGCAGTTCGCGTTGTCCTACTTCTTTTCGCCGCCATTCCGGCAGCCGCGCAGCAATCTACGGTGCTGCTCGAGGAGCTCGCCTGGACCGACCTGCGCGATCGCATCGATGCGGGTGCGACGACGATCCTCGTTCCGATCGGGGGGACCGAACAGAACGGGCCGCACCTGGCGCTGGGCAAGCACAATCGCCGGGCGCTGGCGTTGGCCGAAAGGATCGCTTCGCGCCTCGGCAATGCGCTGGTAGCGCCGGTCGTGGCGTACGTTCCCGAGGGCACGATCGACCCGCCGACGGAACACATGAAATTTCCCGGGACCATCACCGTGCCTGAGGAGGTTTTCGAGCGCGGCCTGGAGTCGGCTGCGCGAAGCTTTCGCCGGCACGGATTCCGCGACATCGTGCTGCTCGGGGACCACGGCGGCTACCGGCGAAGCCTCGAGCGCGTGGCCCAGCGCCTCAATCGCGAATGGCCCGCCCAGGTGCGGGCGCATCATCTCGAGGCCTACTACCGCGCCGCGGGGATCCACGAACACGGCGGAGAAGCCGATACCTCGCTCACCCTGGCACTGGCTCCCGGCATGGTGCACGCGGACCGGTTGGCGCAGTCCCGAAGGGCCGGATCGGGTGCGACGGGCGATGCTTCCGGCGCCACGGCCGAACGTGGGCATGCAATGGCCGCCCGCGTGGTCGATGCCAGCGTGGAAGCCATCCGGAAGGTGACGCGCCGGTAGAATGGCGGGGTCCAGAATCCCCTCGGGAGCCCCTTGAAAGTGAAGCTCGTTGCCGCCCTCCTCGCCCTCGCCCTCGCCGCGCCGGGCGCGGCGCAGGTCCAGACCGTGCCCGGAATGCCGCCGGTCGTGGATCCGAAGAACCTCTACAGCGAGATCGGCGCGACGAAGGTGAGCCCCGCCCTCGCCGGGCATCGCGAGCTCGTGTACGTCCCACACGTGCAGTCCAACGACGTCTACGTGATCGACCCCAAGACGCTCAAGGTGATCGACAAGTACAAGGTGGGCATCAATCCCCAGCACGTGGTCCCGTCCTGGGACCTGCAGACGCTCTGGGTCACGAACAATTCGGAGCGCGACCACAAGAAGGGCAGCCTCACCCCGATCGACCCGAGGACGGGCAAGCCGGGCAAGGACATCCTCGTCCACGATCCCTACAACATGTACTTCTCGCCCGACGGCCAATACGCCATCGTGGTGGAGGAGGCCGAGAAGCGCCTCGCCTTCCGCGACGCGAAGACGATGGAGTTCAAGTACTTCATCGAGACGCCGCAATGCCGCGGGATCAACCATGCGGACTTCTCGATCGACGGCAAGTGGGCGATCTTCACCTGCGAGTTCGCCAAGCGCCTGGCCAAGATCGACCTCGTGGAGCGCAAGGTGATCGGTTACCTGGACCTGTCCAAGGGCGGCATGCCGCAGGACGTGCGCCTCTCCCCCGACGGCAAGCGATGGTACGTGGCCGACATGAAGGCCGACGGCGTGTTCATCATCGACGGCGACAGCTTCAAGGAGGTGGGATTCATCTCCACCGGCAAGGGGACGCACGGCCTTTACCCCAGCCGCGACGGCAAGAAGCTCTACATCGTCAACCGCGGCTCCAACAAGGTCCACGGCGACAAGAACGGCCCCGGCAGCGTCTCGGTGATGGACTTCGCCACGGAGAAGATCGACGTCACCTGGCCCATCCCCGGCGGTGGCAGTCCGGACATGGGCAACGTGAGCGCCGACGGCAAGCAGCTCTGGCTCTCCGCCCGCTACGACCACGTGGTCTACGTGTTCGACACCACCAGCGGCAAGGTGGAGAAGATCAAGGTCGGCATCGAGCCGCACGGCCTCACGGTGTGGCCACAGCCGGGCCGCGCCTCGCTCGGCCACACGGGCAACATGCGTTGATCGCCGAGGCCGGGCTCGCAGCGGTCGTCTTTGCGGCCACCGACATAGACGACCTCCTGATCCTGGCCGGTTTCTTCGCCGCTCGGCGCATCCGCCCCGCCGCTATCGTCATCGGGCAGTTCCTCGGCATCGGCGCGCTCGTCGCTGTCAGCGCTGCCGCCGCATGGCTCGCGATCGGCGTGCCCCAGAAATGGATCGCGCTACTCGGGCTCGTGCCCCTGGGCATGGGCCTCCTGGCGCTGCGCGGCCTGCGCCGGGGCTCCGCCGAGGTCGATGACGCTTACGGGCATGAACGCGAGCTCCTCCTCGAGAAGCGGATACACGCGCCGGCGCTGGCGGTCGCTGCCGTGACCTTCGCGAATGGCGGCGACAACCTCGGCGTCTACATCCCCCTCTTCGCTGCGCAGGCGAATGCCCTGCCGGTCTTCATCGTCGTCTTCGCGGTCGGCACGGGCATCTGGTGCTGGCTCGCACATGCCATCGTGGCTCATCCTCGATGGGGCACCGGCATACGTCGGCACGGAGCCGCTGCGTTGCCCTTCGTGCTCATGGCGCTCGGGGCCTGGATCCTTTCAGCCGCGTTTCGCGAGGCCGGATGATCCTCGCCGTCACGCTGCCATTTTTCGCCCTCATCCTGCTGGGCTACATCGCGGCCGCGCGCCGCTGGGTGCCGGCCGAATCGGTGCCGGCGTTCAACGGCTTCCTGCTCTACTTCGCCATTCCGGCGATGCTGTTCCGCTTCGCCGCGAATACGCCTTTCGAGCAACTGGTCAATGTGCGCTTCTTCGCCGCATGGGGCATCGCGGGAGTTTTCGTCGTCTACGCGGTCGCCTTCGTCGCCCTGCGCTTCCTCGGCACGAGCCTGCGCGATGGCGCCTTCTTCGGCCTGGCTGCCGGCGTTTCCAATGCCGGCTTTCTCGGGGTGCCGATGCTCGTCGCATTGCTTGGCGAGCCCGCCGCCGCTCCCGTGATCCTCGCGATCGTCGTGGACCTGGTGATCGTCGCCTCGGCGGGACTGGTGCTCGCGGACATGGGCGGCGAATCCAAGCGCGGCTGGAAGGAGGATCTGCGGGAATCGGCGCTTCGGCTTTTCCTCAATCCCATCCTGCTCGCCATGCTGTTGGGAGCCGCGTTCTCGGGTTATGGCTGGAGCCTTTATACGCCCCTCGAGGAAATCGTGAAGCTCCTCGCAGCAGCCGCGGGTCCGTGCGCGCTCTTCGCCATCGGGGTGTCGCTGGTGCGGCCCGACGCGCCCCTGCGCTCGCCGCTGTTGGCGCTGCCGGTGGCCGCGAAGCTCCTGCTGCATCCGCTGGTGGCCTGGATCGCAATGCGCGCCTTCGGCATCGATGACTTCACTGCGATGGTCGCGGTGCTGGTGGCGGCCCTGCCCTCCGCGGGCTGGGTGTTCATTTTCGCCGTGCGCTACGGCGCGGATGCGGGCCGCGTCTCGGCGACCATTCTCATCACGACTGCCCTTGCCTTCGCCACCTTCTCCGCCCTCGTGTGGTTCCTGGGCGTCGGGCTGCGAAGCTAGGCGGCGATTCCGGGATTGCCCTCAACGCCGACCAGCTTCGGCAGCACGAGCCGGGGCGCCACCACCTTGCGGTCCTTGAGGTACTGCGTCACAACTTCCCAGACGGGCTCGCCGGTCGCGCCCTGTGCAACCGGCGCCCAGCCGGCGACCTTGTACTTCTTCTCCGCCTCGATCGGCTTGTCGCCCAGGCGCATGTCGGAAATGCGCTTGCCCATCGACTCGCCGGGCGTGCAGGTGTAGGTGAGCCCGCCCACGCGAACCATGTCCCCGCCCTGCTGGTAATAGGGGTCGGGATTGAAGAGGTTGTCGCAGACGTCCTCGAGGATGGTCTTGATCAGCTCGCCGGTGAGCTCGTTCACGGTCGTGTACGGGTAGGTGATCGCCGACCAGTCCATCACGTGCTCGGTCGTGATCGCCTGGCCGGGCAACAAGGTCGTGCCCCAGCGGAAGCCGGGCGAAAAGGCAATCTCGGCGCCCTTCACATCCATGAGCGCGTCCAGCATGAGCTGGTCGACGGTGCCGTTGAAATTGCCGCGGCGATAGAGCAAGGATTGCGTGGTCGAAAGCTTCTGCGCGAGCTTCGCCTCGTGCGGGGCGCGGGCCTTGGCGATCAATCCGGCCATCTCGCGATCGGCGGGCAGGAGGTTGGAGAAGACCGGAAGCAGGTTGTAGCGGATGCCGGCGACCTTCCCCGCCTTGATATCGAGGTCGAGGACGCCCAGGAACTTGCCGTTGCTGCCGGCGTTGGTGACGATCGTGCGCCCGCCCGCGTTGGGAACCTCCACGGGCCGCGGCACCGCGTCGTGCGTATGGCCGCCGAGAATCGCGTCGATGCCCGTCACGCGCGAGGCGAGCTTGATGTCGACGTCCATGCCGTTGTGCGAGAGCAGGACAACGGCCTGCGCCCCCTTCGCGCGCACTTCCTCGACGCGCTTCTGCAACTCGGCTTCCTGGATGCCGAAGGTCCAGTCGGCGACGAAATAGCGCGGGTTGGCGATCGGCGTGTACGGAAAGGCCTGGCCGATGATCGCCACGGTGGCGCCGTTGATCTCGCGCAACGTGTAGGGCTTGAAGACCGGGTCGTTGAAGTCCGCAGTGACCACGTTGTGGGCGACGAACTCGACGCGATCCTTGAAATCGCCCTCCACCACCTGCTTCACGCGGTCCTGGCCGTAGGTGAACTCCCAGTGGCCGGTCATGATGTCCACGCCGAGGAGCATCGCGGCGTCGACCATGTCCTGGCCCTTGCTCCAAAGCGCGGTCGCGGAGCCCTGCCAGGTGTCACCGCCGTCGCAGAGCAGCGCTCCGGGTCGCGATGCCCTGACTCGCTTCACCAGCGTGGACAGGTGCGCGAAGCCGCCCATGCGCCCGTAGACTCGCGCCGCATGGGCGAAGTCGAGGTTCGTGAACGCATGCGCATAGCGCGAGCCCTTGGGCAGCCCGTAGACCTTGAGCGCATGCTCGGCCACGACATGCGGCGGGCGGCCGCGCGCATCGGCCACGCCCAGGTTCACGTCGGGCTCGCGGAAGTGCAGCGGCAACAGCTGCGCATGGCAATCGGTCATGTGCAGCAGCGACACGTTGCCGAACCGCGGCAGGTCGTAGAAGCGGCTGCCGTCTCCGGCGGCGGCGGCCCGCGAGGCGAGGGGAAGCCCCGAGGCGGCGGCGACCGCCAGTGCCTCGAGGAAGGAGCGGCGATCCAATCCTAGAACCTCGGCTCGTCGGCGATTGATTCGGTGCCCGCAAAGCGAGTCGCCTGCACGCGCCATCGAGCGGCACCCACGTGGCCGCTCCAATGGCCGCCCCGGTACATTTTCATCGCGAGATGCTCACTTGTTGACCGGCGACTCCGGGTCCATCAGCAGGGCGACCACGTCCTGGATCTGCTTCTCGGTGAGCACCTTGTTGTGGCCGAAGCGCGGCATGCTCGAGCAGGCCGAGAACGCCTGCGAGTTGTAGACCTTGCCGAACGCGTACTTCTGCATCTCCGGCGTGAAACCGCGCAGCTTGCCGAAGTTGTAGAGGCTGGGACCGATCGTGCCGAAGGACATCTCCGCCTTTGAAAGCTGGTGGCAGGCGTAGCAGTTGCCGCCGGCGGCGCTCTTCGGATCGTCGTTGTATTGCCCTCCCCGGCCGGACTGGGCGACGCGCTCGCCGGCTTTCCAGTCGCCCATGTACTTGCCGTCGGCGGGATACTTGATGAGCGCAAGCTGGCTTTTCTCGAGCCGCGCGGCCGTCGCCTTGTCGAGCTGCTGGCCATCCTTCAGGCTGCAAAGGCGCTGCACCTCGTCCTGGTCGAACCGGTCGAGCTTCGCCTGGCCACGCTCGGTGAACGAGGCCTTCATCATCGCGATAGCCTTGGCCCGCGTCTCGTCGGCGGTATCGGTCATCGCGCAACCGGCGGCAACACCCGCGAGGGCGACGGCGAGAATGCTGGTCTTCTTCATGTCGTCTCCTCAGCGCTTGATGCTGGGGGCGTTGAACACGCCGCCGTCGGCGCGCTTCGCGAGATACATCGAAAGCGCGATCGACGCGGGCGACGTGAACTCCAGGTGCGGGAAGCGCTGCTGCCGGAAGCAGTCCTCGAGCCGCCACTGCATGCCGCGCAGCTCGCCTTGCGAAACGCGGTAAGCCGGCCACGACGTGTACGCCTTCTGCGCATCCGAGGTCTTGGTGAGGTTCGGCAAGTCCTGCAGGCGGATTCGCTGGTTGTCGAAGCCGTGGCAGGTCACGCAACCGAAATCGTAGGGCCCGCCGCGGAAGAAGAAGATCTCGCGGCCGATATCGTAGGCCTCCTTTTCCTTGGGATGGCTCATCGCGACGTTCATCTTCATGCCTCGCGACTGCGCCGTGATGAACGCGACGAGGGCGTCCATCGCGACCTTCTTGCCCGGGCCGCCGAACGGGTCCTTCTTCGCTTCCGCCGGCGTGAAGCCCTGCAAGGTCACCATGCAGGTGACCAGGCGCGACTCGAGGTCTTCCACCTTGTCGGTATCGGCGAAATATTTCGGCAGCGAGGTGTAGGCCCCCTTCACCACGCCGGGACCCATGCCCAGGTCGCATCTCTCCAGCGAGGCGTTCTTCGGCCCGCGCTTCTGCTTCCACAGCTCCTCGCCACGCGCCTCCCAAAGCTCGGCGGGGTTGCCGTCTCCGAGCGCTGCGCGATAACGCTCGATTTCCTCGACGGCCGATCGTTGTTGCGCGATCGCCGCGGGCGCGGCGAGCGCAACGGACAAGGCGAGGGCGCAGGCGCCCCGGTGGATCAGTTTCAAGTGACTCTCCTCTTGTCTTGTAATTGGTCTGTGATCGGCTGCATTCCGACGTTGCTGGCCGGCAACGAAGGCGGGTTACGGTTTCAGGTAGGCGAACCCCTCCTGGGACTGCAGCCTGCTCACCTCGGCCACTCCCGAGGGGACGTACACCACTTCGTCGATCAACTGCTTCCTGTCGATCTTGCGCTGCTTGAGCGTGATCTCGCAGACGCGGAATTCCACCCCCTGCGACTTGAGGTCCTGCACCGTGACCTCGAACGGGTTGCCGTTGGCGTCCTTGGCATCGCGCATCAGGAAGTTGATTCCCGCCGCGTGCATGACCATGACGATCTTCGCCTTCGGATCCACGCTCAGGTGGTTGCGGACGTTGCGCAGGGCCTGCGGGGCGCGCTGCACGTCCTCGTTCATGTGATAGACGACCTTCACCGGGTCGCCGGGCGCCGCCCATGCGCCAAGGGAAAGGGCCGCGACGAAAGTCGCGAAAATGAGCTTGAGCATGTCCTTTTCCCTTCCCTTTTGCCTATCGCCAACCTCAGGCGATGGTCGCTTCGTCGGTGCGCTTCTCGCCCTTGTTGTCGGTCCAGGTGATCACCACCTTGTCCCCGGGCTTGCCGCCCGAGAAGCGGAACGACAGGAAGGGGTTCTTCGACACGGCAGGGCCCCACTCGGCCGAAAGCACCGTGCGGCCATTGTGGGTCGCGGTCACGTTCTGGATGAACCAGGCCGGGATCGTGGCGCCCTTGGAGTCCTTGCGCTGCCCGGTCTCCATCTCGTGGCTCATGAGCACGCGCACTTCCACCTTGTCGCCGGCCATCGCCGCGCGGATCTTCATCGGGTCGGCCATCTCAGCCTCCGCATCCGCCAAGGGTCACTTTGACCTCCTTGGCCGTGTAGTAGAACTTGCCATCGGCTTTCACCAGCGCGATGACGTTGGAGGTCTGGCCCATCTTCACGCGGGTGTTGACCCACGGCTCCGTGCCGCCGGGAATGCTGAAGTTGGCCGCGAGCACGTTGGGATTCTTCTCCACGAGAAGCGCAACCTGCTCGGTCTTGGGGATCTTGCTTGCGATCGTGAAGGGGACGACGGCGCCGTTCTCCGCGATGTCCGGCGAGGTGATGGTGATGTCCTTGCTCTCGACGGCGGCGGCGCCGCCCATCGCCCTCACGGTGTCGTTGAGCGACTTGGTCTCGAAAGCCGCCTTGTTCCAGCCCGATTGCGCCCAAGCGCTGCCGGGCTTGAAGAGCCCCGCGGCCATCGCCAGGGCGAGCACCGCGCCTCCCCCGGTTCCCTTCAGTACCTTCCTGCGCCCGCTGTCCATGCATTGCTCCTTCATTCAGAGGATTGCCAAATCGTAAAAATTATACCTTTCGCCCCGGCCGGCGCCCAAAGTCATGCGGCTCCGCGCAGGATCCAGCGCACGAGGGCACGGGCGTCTTCCTCGGCCAGCGCGGGATTCGCCGGCATCGGGACGGCGCCCCAGGCGCCGCTTCCCCCCGCCCGCACCTTCTGCAACAACCTGGCCTCGGCACCCGCCTGCCCGTGATAGCGCTGCCCGACCTCCCTGAAGGATGGGCCGACGATGCGCTGATCGACGCCATGGCAGGAAAGGCAGGCATTGCGGCGCGCGAGATCGATCAAGGCCACGGGCTCGGGCGCCGCTGCTGCCGCTACGGCCGCGCCGCCCACCTGCACCCCGCGTACGGGCCCTACAAGGCGATGCTGCTCCGCAAGGTTGCCGTGCGAATCCCGCGCGTGGTCGGGCATCGCGGAAGTCACCTGCACCTCGGCCGCGCAATCCTTCATGCAGGGCGTGTTGCGCACATCCGGTTGCCCGTTGAGGTCCCAAAGACCGTGTGCGCGCGTCATGCCGTTGCGGTTGGGAAGCCGCGCCTGTACTTCAGCCATGTTCCGATCGGACAGCACGAAGTCGGCGGGCACGATATCGCCCAGGTGCAGGAGGTAGGCGACCACCGCGTACACCTCCTCGGTAGTGAGTGTCTTCGGCGCGTTCCACGGCATCGCGCGGTTCACGTAATCCCACAACGTGGAGACGGTGGGAAGCTTCATGAGCGTCGTTCGCTGGCCTCCCTCGGAGAGCGCCTTGACCCGCCCCGTCTTCAGGTCCTCGCGGGTGGTGCCGCCCACCAGAGGCGGGAATACCTCGTTCGACTCGCCGAAGGTCCCATGGCAGGAGGCGCACTTGTCGTCCCAGACCTGCTGTCCCTTCGAGACGCTGCCCGATCCCGCGGGCAGGCCCTTGAAGTCAGGTCTCACGTCGATATCCCAAGCCTTGATCTCGGCCGGTGTGGCCGGGCGACCCACACCGGGGAAGGCGCCCGGATGGGCCTGCCAGGGAAAGGCCAAAAGCACGACGAGGCAGCGCGCGAGAGTCTCAGCCGACCTGGACATTGCTCACCTCCCCGTCGGCGGCCACCTTCCACGACTGGATCGCGTTGTTGTGATAGATCGAGCGCCGTCCGCGCTTCTCGCGAAGCTGGGCGATGCGCGGCTGCACATAGCCGGTCTCGTCCATGGCGCGGGACTGGAGGATGGCGGGCGAGCCATCCCATACCCAGTCGATGTTGAAACGGGTCAGGCACTTGGGAAGGATGGGCGACTCCAGGCGCGCGGCGCGCCAGTTGCGGCCGCCGTCGAAGGAGACGTCGACGCGCTTCACGCGCCCGCGGCCTGACCACGCAAGTCCCGTCACGTTGTGGAAGCCGCGGTCCAGGATTTTCTGCCCCCCCGACGGCGTGGTGATGACCGACTTGCACTCCTGGATCGAGGTGTATTGGCGATGCGTGCCGTCGGGCATGAGGTCCACGTAATGCAGCGCCTCATCCTTGGTGGCCCAGGGTTGGTCGCCCACCTCGATGCGGCGCAGCCATTTCACCCACGAAACGCCCTGCAGGCCGGGAGCCACGAGGCGCAGCGGATAGCCGTTCTCGGGGCGAAGCATCTCGCCATTCATCGCCCAGGCCACCATCACGTCATCGAGCGCGCGATCCATGGCGATGGTGCGCGTGAGGCCCGAGCCATCGGCGCCTTCGGCCAGGATATAGCGTGCCGCCTTGTCGAAGCCGCAGTCATCCAGCAGCGTCGAGAGCTTCACGCCGGTGAACTCGCAGCATGAAAGCATGCCGTGGGTGTACTGCACCGTCGGCACCGCGACATTGCCCCACTCCATGCCGGTGTTGGCGCCGCACTCGATGAAGTGCATGCGCGAAACGGCCGGCAGGCGCATGAGGTCATCCAGCGTGTAGACCTTGGACTGCTTCACCATGCCCATCACCATCAGGCGATGCGCGGCGGGATCGATGTCCCACCATCCCTGGTGATGGCGCTCGAAGTGCAGGCCGTTGGGCGTGACGATGCCGAAAAGGCCCTGGAGCGGGCAGAAGGAAACCGACGACGCGCCCACGCGCGTGAGCCCGGGGCTTTGACGTCGCTGCAGGTTTTTCTCGTATCGGGATGGCGCGCCGTAACCGTGGGTCGCGACGGGTTGGCCGAGGCCCTTGCTGTGGGCGGGCAGCTCGAGAATCGCCGGGTCGCCGGCTCCCGCCGTCGCCCCGGCGCAGGCCGGCGCCCAATGCGTCCCCGCCGCGGCTGCCGCGAGGAACGCGTTGCGCAGGAAGCCGCGCCGTCCGGCCTGGACCTCGGCAACCTGGCGGGGATCGAGGAAGGATTCGGGAGCGCGCCGGATGCGGGAACGGATCATCGCCGCAGTCTATTAGCGCCTGCCAATATTAGTCAAACCTAATATTGACGCACCGCAGCATCGGCCCTACAGTCGCCGCATGCCCCGCACCGCAAAGAAGAAATCAGTCGCCGCGCGCCCCTCCCAGGACATCTTCGACCTCATCGGCAAGGGCGACAACATCCGCGAGGCGAGCGCCGCCATGCAGGCCATGGGGCACCCCTTGCGGCTCAAGATCCTTTGCCTCGTCGGCAACCAGGAGCTCTCCGTCCTCGAGATCGTGGATGCCGTGGGCACCACGCAAAGCAACATCTCGCAGCACCTGGGCGTATTGCGCGAACATGGCTTGCTGGTGGCTCGCAAGGAGGCCAACAAGGTCTTCTACCGCATCGACGACCCGCGGGTCCTAAAGATGATCGCGCTCACGCGCGAGATCTTCTGCAGTTTCTAGCGCGCCTCACCCCTGCGGCGTGTGGGCCATGCTCGAGCAATATTCGTGCAGGTCATCGGGCAGGCCGTCCGGACACACGCCGCACTCGCGATTGCCCGGGACCGCGAAGTCGATGAACTTGGGATAGGGAAGCTTCAGCGCGGCCATGATCGCCAGGAAGTCCTCGAGGTTTCGTTCCAGGCCCAGCCGTGGGTTGCGCTGCTTCTCCTGCGCGATGCTCGAAACGCGCCGGCCGTGGTAGTCGTGCGCCGGGTAGACGAGCACGTCGTCGGGCAACGCGAAGATCTTTTCCCGCACGCTGCGATAGAGCGCCGTGGCGTTTCCGTTCTGGAAATCGGTGCGTCCGCATCCGTCGATCAGGAGCGCGTCTCCCGTCAACACCGCACCGCCCACGCGATAGGCGTAATGGTCGTCGGTATGCCCGGGCGTGTGGAGGCCTTCCAGGCACAGGCCGCCTACCCGGAACGGAATGCCTTCCTCGATCCATTCGTCCACGCATTCGAAGCGGTCGGGGCCGGGATAGACGATGCGGCTGCCCGCCTCGCGCTTGAGGCGCCGCGCCGCGGTGATGTGGTCCGCATGCACATGGGTCTCGACCGTGCACGCCAGCGTGAGGTCCAGCTCGCGCACCGCCTGAAGGTCGCGCTGCCACGTCGGCAGGGTGGAATCGACCAGCACCGCCTTGCCTGTTTCCTCATCCCCGAGGAGATAGGTGAACGTGCTGGAAAGGGGCTCGAAGAGTTGTCGGAAGATCATGGGGCCCTCCGGATGCGAAGATAAGGCATGCAGGTCGACTGGAACGCATTCACGCCCTGGGCATCGCTTGCCGGAGGCGCACTCATCGGATTCGCGGCCGGGTTGCTCGCGATGGTGGCCGGGCGCATCGCCGGGGTAAGCGGGATCGTAAGCGGGTTGCTGCGCCCCGTTCGCGGCGACCGCGCCTGGCGCATCGCGTTCATCGTGGGCATGGTGGCGGCGCCGTTCCTGTACTCGATGGCGACACTCGTGCCGGCGATACGCATCGACGCCTCTCCGCTCGCGCTAGTCGCCGGCGGATTGCTCGTCGGATGGGGCTCGCGGCTGGGCTCGGGCTGCACCAGCGGGCATGGAGTCTGCGGCCTCGCCCGCGGCTCGGTGCGATCCCTCGTCGCAACGCTCGTCTTCATGACCGTGGGTTTCGCGACCGTGTACATCGTGAGGCACGTGCTGGCATGAGCGCGCGCGACGATGGCCGCGCGCTCGAGGTTGCCATGGCCGCGGTGGTTGGGTTGTTGTTCGGCGCGGGCCTGCTCCTGTCGGGCATGTCGAATCCCGCGAAGGTCCTGGGCTTCCTCGACCTTGCCGGGGCCTGGGACCCTTCGCTTGCGCTGGTCATGGTCGGGGCGATCGCGCTCGGCTCTTTGGGGCTGCGCCTGGCCGGCCGGCAAACGCAATCCGTGCTTGGCCTGCCCATGCAGTTGCCTGCCTGCCGCGACATCGACTGGCGACTGGCGATCGGCGCGGCGGCGTTCGGGATCGGGTGGGGGCTGGTCGGGCTTTGCCCAGGTCCCGCGCTGGTGGCCCTCGCGAGTGGCGCGTGGGAGGCCATCGTGTTCATGGCGGCGATGCTCGCCGGGATGGCGCTGCACGACTTCCCTTCGATACGCCCGCGCAGGGACGACGCCTAGCTTTTCCAGCGCTCGGCGGCGGTGTCGTCGCTCGCGCGCGCTTCCACCCAGCGGGAGCCCTCGGGCGTGTCCTCAAGTTTCCAGAAAGGCGCCCGCGTCTTGAGGAAATCCATGATGAACTCGCAGGCGGCGAAAGCCTCGCCCCGATGGGCGCTCGCCGCTGCCACGAGCACGATGCGGTCTCCGGGGACCATCGCGCCGATACGATGGATCACCAAGGTGTCCACGAGGTCCCAGCGTGCATGGGCCTGGGCGCAGATGTCCTCGAGCGCCTTTTCGGTCATGCCGGGATAGTGCTCGAGCGTCATGCCGCGGACCGCTCGCCCGTCGTTCGCATCGCGCACCAGCCCGACGAAGCTCGCCATCCCGCCCACGTCCACCCTGCCCCGGGTTAACGCGTCGAGCTCGCGCCCGACGTCGAAGTCCGCTTCCTGCACGCGAACGCGCGGCACTCAGCCTCCTGTGACCGGCGGAAAGAACGCGACCTCGTCGCCGGGCTTGATGGGCGTGGCGGGGTCGGCCATCTGCTGGTTCACGGCGACGCGCCACGGCTTGCCGGCTGCGAGCGCCTCGCCGAAGCGCGCGTCGCGCGAGCGCAGCGCATCGACCAGCAGGGACACCGTAGGCGTTCCCGCCGGCGGCAACGCCACCTGCTCGCGCGAGCAGCCGAGCGACTCCCGCAGGCTTGCGAAGTAGAGGACGGTCACCATGGGGCTAGCGGACGAGGCGGGCGCGGTCGAGTCCCAGGTGATGCATGAGGAAGCGCGCTACGCCTTCGATGTCTTCGATGCCCAGCTGCGGCAGGGTGGTGTCGAGCGGCTCGTCGGTGACGACCGCCACGACGTGCGGATCGGTGGGGTGCAGCAGCGGCGTGTTGGCGTCGCGACGATGCACCTCGACCTTGGGAATCGGCTCGCCCTTGTAGCCCTCGACGATCAGCAGGTCGCACGGCGAGAGGTGCTTGACCAGCTCCTGCAGCTTCGGCTCCGGCGCCCCGCGGTGCTCGTGCATGAGCGCCCAGCGCTTCGAGGAGCTCACGAGGACCTCGGCGCACCCCGCGTGCCGATGGCGATAGGAATCCTTCCCCGGCTGGTCCACGTCGAATTCATGGTGGGCATGCTTGATGAGGGAAACACGCAGGCCTTCCATGGCCAGGACCGGAATCAGCTTCTCGATCAGCGTCGTCTTGCCGCTGCCGCTGAACCCGGCGATGCCGATGATCTTCATGCCACAAGTTTACGCGTTAAGCGCCGCCCATAAAAAAGCCCCCGGGATCGCCGGGGGCCCAACACTGCTGGAGGAAAGACCTTACTTCGAGCGCTTGTTGCCGCGCTTGGTGGTGTTGCGGTTGCCTGCCTCGGCGGTCGCAACGCCCTGCTCCACGGTCTTCTCGAACGTGTCGTAGATCTGCTTGTTGACGGCCACGAGGTTGTCGTAGGCGCTCTGCGAAGCGGCGATGGCCGACTTCACGTTGGCGACGACGGTCTCGCTGCCGGCGGGGGCGTACTTGAACGCCTCTTCGAGGGCCGCGACGGCGGCCTTCTGGACTTCGGCGTTGCGCTGCTCCATCACGCGCTTGACTTCGCTGCCGGTCTGCGCGGCGGTCTCGAAGGCGACGCGCGAGTAGGCGTAGGCGCGCTTGAACGCGGGCTCGAGGGCGGCGGAGTTGATCGCGATGACTTCCTGCACGTCGCGCGCGCCGGCAACGGCCTGGGCGTGCTGCGTGGCGAGCGCCACGGTTTCGCGGGCCGCTTCGAGGCCGAGCCCGGCGAACTTCTCGACGTTGGCAAGCGAAAGCTTGGCGAAGTACGAGAACTGCTCGATCGCGGCTTCGTTCGCGGCGGTGAACTGGTCGATTTTCATCATGGCTGGTCCTTGTGGGATTCGGGGTGGCAGCATTTTTGCTGCACTGCACAAATCACATTCTACCGATTTTTCCAGCAAGGTCAAGCCCCGAATGCATTTGATTGCTGCGGCGCAATATAAAATGCCAAGGCCTTATGAATCAACAGCTTGTACGAGCATTCAGGGGTCGAATCCGACCACCTGGCGCACCGCCCTGCCTTCCCGGAGCCGGTCGAAACCCTCGTTGATCTGCTGCAGCGCGAGACGCCCCGACATGAGCAGGTTCACGGGCAGGCGCCCCTGGCGGTAGAGCTCGATGTAGCGCGGCAGGTCGCGCGAGGGTACGCAGGTGCCGATGTAGCTTCCCTTGATCGTGCGCTCCTCGGCGACCAGGTGGGTCGGTGGCATGCTCCAGGCGGCGTCGGGGGGCGGCAGGCCCGCCGTGATGGTGGTGCCACCGCGACGCGTGATGCGGTAGGCCGTTTCGAACGCCCGTACCGAGCCGGCCATCTCGATGGCGTAGTCGACGCCGCCGCGGGTGGCTTCCTTCACCTTCTGGACGAGCTCCGCGTCGGCTGCATTGAAGACGTGCGTGGCGCCGAGCTTGGTGGCGAGGGCGAGCTTGTCGTTGGAGATATCGACGGCCACCGTGTGGCGCGCACCTGATGCGACCGCACCCAGGATCGACGCAAGCCCCACGCCCCCCAGCCCGACGACCGCCACGGAACTGCCGGCGCGCACCTGGCCGGTGTTCACGACCGCGCCGACGCCCGTGAGCACGGCGCAGCCGAAGAGCGCGGCTTCCTCGAGCGGCAGCTCGGGATCGACCTTCACCAGCGATCGGCGCGACACGACCGCCGCCTCGGCGAAGGCCGAGCAACCCATGTGGTGGTACACCGGCTGGCCGTCGCGGAAGATGCGGCGCTCGCCCGAGAGCAACGTGCCCGCGGTATTGGATGCCGCGCCCGGCTCGCACAGGGCGGGCCGACCCTCGGCGCAGGGATTGCAATGGCCGCAGCTGGGCACGAAGACGAGGACGACGTGGTCGCCCTTCGCGAGGTCCGTTACACCCGGCCCGAGCGCCTCGACGACGCCGGCGGCTTCGTGTCCGAGGGCCATCGGCGTGGGCCGCGGCCGGTCGCCGTTGATCACCGAAAGGTCCGAGTGGCAAAGCCCGGCCGCCGCGATGCGCACGAGCACTTCCCCCGGGCCGGGATCGCGCAGCTCGACAATGTCGATGGAAAGCGGTTTCGACTCCGCGTACGGCGTGGCCGCGCCCATCGCGTTGAGCACGGCGGCTCTCACCTTCATGGCAGCACTCCGCTTGTCGTCTTTGCGCGCCAGTTTAGCGCGCAACAGAGTGGCGACCGGCCGGCAGCTTGCTCAGCGCTTGTAGACTTCCGGGTCGTGAAGCTCCATGAAGCGCTCGGGGTCGCGCAGGGGCTTGAAGCCGAACTGGCCGTAGAGGCCCTGCGCATCGCGCGTTACGAGCACCCAGCGGCGAAGGCCGCGCAGATCGGGGTGGCCGAGCGCCTCGGCGACCAGGCGCTTGGAGATGCCGCGGCGCCGGTGGGATTCCAGGACGAAGACGTCGGCGAGGTAGGCGAAGGTGGCGCGATCGGTCACCACGCGTGCGAAACCAACTTGCCGTCCATCCTCGTAGGCGCCGAAGCAGAGGCTGTTGCGCACGGCGCGCTCGACCACCTCCCGCGGGATGCCCGCGGCCCAATAGGAGCGCGACAGGAAGTCGTGCACCACGTCCATGTCGAGCCGCGATGCGTCGTCGTCGACGGTGATGCGCGCGCTCGTCACGCCAGCCACGGGGTCTCCTCGCGCTGCCGCGCCTCGTAGGCGGCGATGTCGACCTCGTTGCGCAGCGTGAGGTCGATCTCGTCTTGCCCGTGCAGCAGGCATTCCTTGCGAAACGCATCGACCTCGAACTTCTCGACGGAGCCGTCCGGGAAGGTCACCGCCTGCGCCGGCAAGTCGATCGTGACCTGGCTTCCGGGCGCCGAAGCGAGCATGCCGCGCAGCGACTCGACGCGATCGTGCGGCAGGACGACGGCGAGCACGCCGTTCTTGAACGAGTTCTCGAAGAAGATATCGCCGAAGGACGGCGCGATCCAGGCGCGGAAGCCGAAACCGGCAAGCGCCCAGACCGCGCCCTCGCGGGACGAGCCGCAGCCGAAGTTCTCGGCTGCAACGAGGATCTGCGCGCCGCGGTATTCGGGCCGGTCGAGCACGAAGCCAGGATTGCCCTCGCGCAGGTCGTGGAAGAGGAAGTTCTCGTAGCCGGCGCTTCTCGGCCTGCGCAGGAATCTCGCGGGGATGATGCGGTCGGTGTCGACGTTCACGAGGTCGAGCGGGACGGCGATGGCGCTCAGTGTGGTGAAGGGCTTCACGACGCCAGCCCCGGTCCCGCGAGGGAAAGCAGCTTCCTCACATCGGTGATCTTTCCCGTCACCGCCGCCGCCGCCGCCATGGCGGGACTCATGAGGTGGGTGCGGGCGCCCCGGCCCTGGCGGCCCTCGAAGTTGCGATTCGAAGTGGAAGCGCAGCGCTCGCCCGCGGCGACCAGGTCGCCGTTCATGCCGACGCACATGGAGCAACCGGCCTCGCGCCAGTCGAACCCGGCTTCGAGGAATATGCGGTCGAGCCCTTCGGCTTCGGCAGCGCGCTTGACCAGGCCGGACCCCGGGACGACCAGCGCCGGCACGCGCGCCTTCCTTCCCCGCACCACGCTCGCCGCCACCCGCAGGTCTTCCAGGCGGCTGTTGGTGCACGAGCCGATGAACACACGATCGATCGCGAGGCCTTCTAGGCGGCGGCCGGGCTCGAGGTCCATGTAGCGCAACGCCTTCTCCATGCTGCCGCGGCGCGCGGGGTCGCGCTCGCCCGCCGGATCGGGCACCGCTCCGGACACGCCGACGCCATGCTCGGGACTGGTGCCCCACGTGGCCATGGGCTCGATCGCCGCCGCATCGAGCGAGACCTCCTGGTCGAACGCCGCGCTCTCGTCGGACGGCAATTGCCGCCAGCGCTCGAGTGCGCGATCCCAATGCAAGCCCTTGGGCGCAAAGGGGCGCCCCGCGAGGTACTCGAACGTCGTGTCGTCGGGCGCCACCATGCCGGCGCGGGCGCCCGCTTCGATCGACATGTTGCACATCGTCATGCGCGCTTCCATGGTCAGGCCACGGACGGCGCTGCCCGCGTATTCGAGCGTGTGGCCCGTACCCCCGAAGGCGCCGATGCGCGCGATGAGGGCCAGGATCACGTCCTTGGCGTAGACGCCCGGCTGCAGCTGCCCGTCGATGCGCACCCGCATCGTCTTTGTCTTCGATTGCCATAGCGTTTGCGTCGCCAGCACATGCGCGACTTCCGAGGCGCCGATGCCGAAGGCCAGCGCCCCGAAGGCGCCATGGGTCGAGGTGTGCGAATCGCCGCACACGAGGGTGATGCCGGGCTGGGTGATGCCCTGCTCCGGCCCGATCACATGGACGATGCCCTGCCGATGGTCGCCGACCGGAAAGATCGCGATCCGATGCGATGCGGCGTTTGCGGCGAGCGTCTCGACCTTGTCGCGAAGCTCCGGGTTTTCGATGTTCACGCGGCCGCGCGTCGGCACGTAGTGGTCCGGAGTCGCGAACGCAGCCTCGGGGCGGCGCACCGTTCGGCCCGAATCCCGCAGCGCGGCGAAGGCGTGGAAGCTGCCATCGTGCAGCAGGTGGCGATCGACGTAGAGCAGCGTGCGCCCGCCGGGGCCGGACGCCACGGCGTGGGCATCCCAGACCTTTTCGTAAAGCGTCCTAGCCCGGGACATGCCCCACCGAATCGGCGTACTTCTTCATGGCTTCCTCGCCGAGGTATTCGCGTTCCCAGGCGCGTACCTGGTCGAAGCCCGCGAAGGTATGCAGGTCGCCCAGCGGATGCTGCCTGAAGCGCTCCATGAAGCGCGTCTCCGCCACCGGACCCTCGGCGCGCATCTCCTGCGCGAGGTCGTGCATGGCGGCAAGCGAGCTTCGAAGCATGGCGTTGGGCGAGATGCATACCGCGATGCCCAGGGCGCGCATCTCTTCGAGCGTGAAACGCGGCGACACGCCCGTCATGTTGTAGAAGACCGGCCCCCTTGCCTCGCGGCAGATGCGCTTCACCTCGTCGACGCAGGTCGGTCCCTCGACGAAGGCGAGGTCGGCGCCGGCATCCAGGTAGGCGTTCACCCGGCGGATGGCATCGTCCAGGGAGCCTCCCGATGCGCCGCGGGCGTCGGTGCGCGCCACGAGCACGAAATCGGGATCGAGCCGCTTGCGCTCGTCCGCAGCCGCGCGGATCTTGCCCACGGCCTCCTCCAGCGGGATGACCAGGCGCCCTGCCACGTGGCCGCATCGCTTCGGGCTCACCTGGTCTTCCATGTGGATGCCGGCCACGCCCGCGCCGATGTAATCGCGCACCGTGCGGATCACGTTGATGGCGTTGCCGAAGCCCGTGTCCGAGTCCGCGATGAGCGGTATCTGGACCGACGAGGCGATGTAGCGCGCGTTCATCACCATCTCGGTCAGCGTCGCGAGGCCCACGTCGGGAAGCCCTGTGAGCGAGAGAGAGGTGCCGTAGCCGGACATGTAGATCGCGGGGAAACCCGCCGCCTCGAGCACGCGGGCGCTCATCGCGTTGTAGCAGCCGGGTACGTAGAGCGTCGGACCCTGCGCGATCAGCTCGCGCAGGCGAGTGGAGGCGCGCATCAGTTCGCCTTCGCGCCCGAAGCCTTGATGGCGCGGCCCCACGTCTGCTGCTCGCTCTCCAGCAGCTTCCTGAATTCCTCCGGCGTGTTGCCGACCACTTCCGCTCCCAGCTTCGCGAGACGCTCCTTCACCGCAGGGGCGTTCAACGCCTTCACCGCCGACGCGTGCAGCTTGGCGACCACGTCCTTGGGCGTGCCGGCAGGGGCCAGCAGGCCGTACCAGGTGTCCGAGGCGTAGCCCTTCACGACCTCGCCGATGATCGGGATCTCTGGATTGGTCTGGGCGCGCTTGCTGCTCGTAAGCGCGATGGGCTTGAGGCGCCCGTCCTTGATGAGCGGCTGCAGCGGCAGCAAGCCGTCCATGGCGAGCTGCACCTGCCCGGCAAGCACGTCCTGGCGCGCCTGGGTCGAGCCCTTGTAGGGCACGTGGACCACGTCGATGCCCGCCATGGTGAGGAACATCGCCATGTTGAGGTGCGTGGCCGAACCCGTGCCCGCCGAGCCGTAGTTGAGCTTGCCCGGGTTCTTCTTCGCGTAGTCGATGAGCTCCTTCAGGTCCTTCACCGGCACCGATGGGTGCGCCACGATGATCTGGTGCGTGTTGGCGACGACCGTGATCGGGTCGAAGCCCTTGATCGGGTCGTAGGTCTTCTTGTCGGCGTGCAGCAGCGGGTTGATGACGTGCGAGGGACTGGCGGCGAGCAACGTGTAGCCATCGCCCGGCGCATTCGCGACCAGCTCCGTGCCCACGAGCCCCCCCGCGCCCGGCTTGTTCTCGATCACGACGGGCTGGCCGAGGTCCCTGGCCATTTCCTCGCCCACCGCACGCGCGAGGGTGTCGCCCGTGCCGCCGGCGGCTAGCGGAACGATGATCTTGATCGGCTTGGCGGGGAAGGCTTGCGCGAAGGACGCAAGCGGCGTGACGGAAAGGATGGCGGCGGCGATGGCCGTGACCAGGGTGCGTTTCATGTCTCCTCGCGATTTTTGTCGTCGGTGCGCGCGGAACCGCGCGCGGGGCGCAACGCCTAAAGGTTATCACCCCGATCGGCGCCATGACTCCGCTCCGCGACCTGCTCGCGCGCATCCGCTGGGACCCTGACTTCGGCCGCGCGCGCTTCGAAATCGCCTACCTCGACCGGCAGGCCATGGGCCTCGTGCGCGTGCCGCTGGAGCGCGTGGACTTTCCCGCCGGAGCGGCATTCGCTTTCGAAACTACGGATGATGAAGGGGTTGCGCGCTCCGTGCCGCTTCACCGGGTTCGCGAAGTGCGGCGAAACGGCCGGCTCATCTGGTCACGCACGCCGCCACGGCCGGGAAAGCCGGCTACTTCGCCTCGGGCGAATCCGGCAGCAAGGAAGGTTGCACGCGACGTGCGCCCCCCTCGATCGCGCGCAGCTCGATGATTTCCGCTTCCTGGGAGGTGGCGCCCAGCTCCTTGAACCGCCGCGCCGAGACGAGCACGCGGCTTTCGAAGGAGGCGATGGCGGCGTTATAGCTGTCGGTGGCCGAGCTCAGGCCCTTGCCCACCTTGAGCAGGTGCTCGGCGACCTTGGCGAGCCGGTCGTGGAGCTCCTGGCCCAGCCGGCTGATCTCGCGCGCGTTGGCCTCGATGCTCTCCTGGCGCCAGCCATAAGACGCCGCCTTGAGGAGCGCCATGAGCGAAGCGGGCGAGGCGATGATCACGTTCTGGCCGAACGCGTTCTCCAGCAGCTCGGGATCGGCCTCCAGCGCCGCGCTGTAGAAGGCCTCGCCCGGGATGAACATGACGACCACTTCCGGGGTGGGCTGGAACTGCTCCCAGTAGCTCTTGCGGGCGAGCGCATCGAGGTGGCGGCGCACGAGCTGCGCGTGCAGCAGGATCTTGACCTTGCGCAGCTCGTCGGTGGCCGCTTCGTGCGCCTCCATGTAGGCGGTGATGGGCGCTTTGGAATCGACCACGATCTGGCGATTGCCGGGCAGCTTCACGACGAGGTCGGGCCGCAGCTTGCCGTCTTCCGTGTCCGCGGACTGCTGCTCCACGAAGTCGCAATGCGCCATCATTCCGGCCATCTCGACCACGCGGCGCAGCTGGATCTCGCCCCACCGGCCGCGGACGTGCGGCTGCCGCAACGCGCGCACGAGGTTGCCGGTTTCGTCGCGCAGCTGGTTCTGCACCTCCGCCATCTGCGTGAACTGCTGCTTGATCTCGCCGTAGGCGTGCTCCCGCGCCTTCTCGAGCGCCGCGATCTTCTCGTCCACCTTGTCGAGGGAGGCCTTGACGGGCGTCACGAGCGCGTCGATGGCCTGCTGGCGGCGCTCGAGGTCGCCCTTGGCCACTTGCTGGAACTCGTTGAGGGAAGTGCGCGCCAGGTCGAGGAATGACTGGTTGTTCTGCCGCAGCGCTTCGGACGAGAGTGACTTGAAGGCATTCTCCATGGCCTGCTTGGCCTCGGTCAGCAACGCGAGCTTCTCGTCGGCTTGCTGGCGCTCCTCCTCGAGGCGCGTCTGCAGCTCGGCGCCCCGCTCGCGCAGCTGCGCGGCTTCCGACTGAAGGCGCGCGATGGCCTGCTCGCGTTCGCGCACCAGCGCGCGCAGCTCCTCGGCCTGCTTGGCGCGCTCCTCGTATCGCGCGCTCTCCTGGGCGGTCTCGAGCAGCTGGGCGCGCAGGGTGGTCGCCTCGCGCTCGAACTCCGCCGCCTGCACGCCCGAGCGCAGGCCGTGCTCGCGCGAGGCCTGCAGCTGCGCCTCCAGGTCGGCCACGCGCTGGTCGCCGGCCGGGGAGCCTTTCCTCAGCACCAGGAAGGCCAGCAGGGCCAGCGCCGCGAAAATCGCCACCGCGGCGCCGATGAGGATCGTTTCCATGGCGCCAATTCTGGCATGCGGCAGGCCCATGGGATGAGCCACCCGATGGATAAAATGCGCCCATGCCCGAGCTGCCTGACGTCTGCGTCTACCTCGAAGCGCTGGAGCGCAAGGTGGTCGGCCACGAGCTGCAGGCCGTGCGCCTCACCAGCCCCTTCGTGCTGCGCTCGTACGATCCGCCCCTCGATGCGACATTCGGGCGCAGGGTGTCCGGCGTGCGGCGCATCGGCAAGCGCATCGTCCTCGAGATGGGCGATGCGCTGTTCATGGTGATCCACCTCATGATCGCCGGGCGCCTGCACTGGAAGCCGCCGAGCCAGAAAGGCATGGGCAAGTCGCTAGCGGTGTTCGAATTCGCCCACGGCAAGCTCTTCTTCACCGAGCAGGGCTCGAAGAAGCGCGCCTCCATCACGGTCGTGCGGGGGGAGGAAGCGCTGCGCGGGCTCGATCCGGGGGGGATCGACGTGCTCGGTTCGAGCTTCGAGGATTTCGATGCGGCGCTCCGCAAGGCGAACCACACCCTCAAGCGCGCGCTCACCGACCCGCGGCTCTTCAGCGGCATCGGCAACGCCTATTCCGACGAAATCCTGCACGCGGCGCGGCTCTCGCCGCTCAAGCAGACGAAGCAACTGTCGGAGGAAGAGGCTCGGCGCCTGCATGCCGCCACTCGGACCACGTTGCGCACCTGGACCGACATCCTGCGCGCCGAGGCCGGAGAGGGCTTCCCGGAGAAGGTGACGGCCTTCCGCGAGGGGATGGCGGTGCATGGCCGTTACGGCAAGCCCTGCCCGGTGTGCGAGGCGCCGGTGCAGCGCATCGTCTATGCCGAGAACGAATGCAACTACTGTGCGCGCTGCCAGACCGGCGGCAAGCTGCTAGCCGACCGCTCCCTCTCCCGCCTGCTCAAGTCCGACTGGCCCAAGTCGATCGACGACTTGTAACACCGGGGACGCGGTGGCCCAACGGCACGCGCAGCGTTGCAACAAGCGATGGAAACGCACGGGGCCGCTATGGGAGGGCCGCTTCAAGTCGTCGCTCGTCGATTCCAATGGATATGCGCTCAGATGCTACCGATATATCGAGGAGAACCCCGTGCGAGCGGGCATGGTGCGACATCCGGCCGAGTATCCTTGGTCGAGCTTCAGGGCCAACGCGATGGGTTATCCCTGCGCCTTCCTTACGGAGCACGCGGCCCTGCGCTGCCTAGATCAAGATGCGCTTGAGCGCCGGCTCGCCTATCGCGCGCTCTTCGACACTCCGCAGCCTGCAAGGGAGCTGGAAATTTTCAGGGCTGCGCTCAGAAGCAGCCTGCCGGCAGGTTCCGGAGAGTTCGTCGAGCGCATGGCGAGCGCAAGTGGCCGCAAGACGACCCGCCGCAACCGCGACCTGCAAGCTGCTTAAAAAATGAGCGAAAGCGGGTCTGTCCCCGGTGTAACAATCAGGCCGCTTTTTCGTCGCGGGCGGCGCGTTTGCGATCGTGCTCGGAGAGGAAACGCTTGCGCAGGCGGATCGACTTGGGCGTGACCTCGACCAGCTCATCGTCCTCGATGAACTCGATCGCGGACTCGAGCGTGAGCTGGATCGGGGGCGTGAGCGTCACGGCCTCGTCCTTGCCCGCGGCCCGCACGTTGGTGAGCTTCTTGCCCTTGATCGGGTTCACGATGAGGTCGTTGTCGCGCGAATGGATGCCGATGACCATGCCCTCGTACACGCGCTCGCCGGGAGACACGAACATGCGGCCGCGCTCCTCGAGGTTCCACAGCGCGAAGGCGACCGCATCACCCTGCTCAGACGAGATCAGCACGCCATTGCGCCGTGCCGGGAGCTCGCCCTTCACCGGCGCGTACTTGTCGAACACGTGGCTCTTGATGCCCGTGCCGCGCGTGAGCGTCATGAATTCCATCTGGAAGCCGATGAGGCCGCGCGACGGAATGTTGTAGTCGAGGCGCACGCGACCCTTGCCGTCCGGGACCATGTCCTGCAGCTCCCCGCCGCGGCGCCCGAGCTCCTCCATGATCTTGCCCTGGCTGTCGGTCTCGACGTCGACGGTGAGCTGCTCCCAAGGCTCCATGCGAACGCCGTCGATTTCCTTCACCACGACGCGCGGCTTGCCCACGGCCACCTCGTAGCCTTCGCGGCGCATGTTCTCGATCAGGATCGTGAGGTGCAATTCGCCGCGGCCCGACACGCGGAAGACGTCCGCATCCTCGGTCTCCTCGACACGCAACGCCACGTTGGCGAGGAGCTCGCGATCGAGGCGCTCGCGGATCTGGCGCGAGGTGACGTACTTGCCCTCCTGGCCCGCGAGTGGCGACTTGTTCACCATGAAATTCATGGTGAGCGTCGGCTCGTCCACGCCCACCACCGGCAGGCCCTCGGGCCTGTCGGGATCGGCGAAGGTGGTGCCGATCACGAAGTCCTCGATGCCGGTGACGGAGACGATCTCGCCGGCAGTCGCAACGTCGGTCTCGACCTTGTCCAGGCCCTGGAAGGTGTGGATCACGCCGATCTTCGCGACGCGGGTGAACTTCTCGCCCGACATGATCGCCACCTGCTGCGCCTTGCGGATGGTGCCGCGGCGAATGCGCCCGATGGCGATGCGTCCGAGGAAGCTCGAGTAGTCGACCGCGGCGATCTGCAGCTGCAGCGGCGCCTCGTGGTCGCCCTTGGGCTCTGGCACGTGCTTCAGCACCGCGTCGAAGAGCGGACGCATGTCCGTGCCGACCTTGCCCACCTCGGTGCAGGCCCAGCCGTTGATGGCGGAGGCGTAGATCACGGGAAAGTCGAGCTGGTCCTCGGTGGCGCCCAGCTTGTCCATCAAGTCGAAGGTCTGGTTGACCACCCAGTCGGAGCGCGCGGACTCGCGATCGACCTTGTTCACGACCACGATGGGCTTGAGCCCCTGGGCCAACGCCTTGCGGGTGACGAAGCGCGTCTGCGGCATCGGGCCCTCGACCGCATCGACCAGCAGCAACACGCCGTCGACCATCGAGAGCACCCGCTCTACCTCGCCGCCGAAGTCGGCGTGGCCGGGGGTATCGACGATGTTGATGTGCACGCCCTGGTAGTCCACCGCCGTGTTCTTGGCGAGGATCGTGATGCCGCGCTCCTTCTCGATGGCGTTCGAGTCCATCACGCGCTCGGCGATGTGCTGGTGGGCGGCGAAGGTGCCGGCCTGGTGCAGGAGCTTGTCGACCAGCGTGGTCTTGCCGTGGTCGACGTGGGCGATGATCGCGATGTTGCGCAGCGGACGGGGCATGGAGGTCAAAATCCGAGGAATTTCAACATTTTAGCATGCCGATGCTGCGCTGCACAACAAGCGGCTAGCGCGAGCGCACGAACTCCGCGCACAGGTCGAAAAGGCGTTTGGCGACGTTCAGGTCCTCGTCGCGCGGATAAGTCGCCTTGGTGGGCTCCCCCGCCTGGAAGACCGCGTTTTTCTCCTCCGCCGAGAGCAGCCCCAGGACCTGGTGGATGTTGTCGACCGTGAGCGCCTGCGCCTCGTTCTGGCGCTGCTCGATCTGCTCGAGCGTGCGCAGGGTCGCCACCTGCTTGGCGAATTCCTTCTGCGCATCGGTCGCGTGCAGGTCGAACGTATCCACGCTGCCATGGAAGACCACGTGGACGTTCGTCCCGGAGCCCCAGACCTTCTGGTTGTCGTCCTTGAGCGTCTGGATGTAGTCGGCGCCCGAGGCGTCGCGCACCACGCGCGCGGCGATGTCGTTGACTTCCTTGTCGGTGGTGGGCTTCACGTCGAGGTTGCGGCCATGCAGGTTGTGGAAGGCCTTGCCCTTGTCGTCGAAGACCATGACCATCGTGCGGGCCCTCGCCTGCTCGAGGTCCTGGTCCTTCTTGCCGCCCAGCACCGCTTCCGACGGCACGTTGCTGCCGACGCCGCCGTCCACGTACTTCTTGCCCGCGACCTCCACCGGCGCGAAATAGACCGGGATCGCCATCGAGATCCGGCCGGCGAGCGCCACCGGCATGTCGGGATTGTTGGCCGCGTTGAAGAACTCCTCCTTCTTGTCGGTCTTGTTGAAGCCCGTGAGCGTGAGCTCCTTGAAAGTCTCGGGCTTCACCTTGTGCAGGATGGACAGGTCGTTGAAGGTGACCATCTTGTCGGTGCGGTCGGCCTTGAAGGAATCGTCGGTGAGGCCCTTGAAGACGTCGAGCCTTTCGGCGTCCTGCTGGCTGATGCGCCCATCGTCCACGGCGCGCTGGATCGCGCCGCCGTCTGCATCGACGAAGGCGCCCACGCTGCGCGCGGTCTGCTGGTCGAGGATGGCGAAGGCCTTTTCGGCCGGCAGGTCCTTGCCGCCGCCCTTGCTCGAGATCGCCTTCGCGTCGAACCAGCCCACGTCGCTGGAATCGCCGAACTTGATCTGCGGATAAATGGTGGCGAAGTTGTCCAGCTTCTCGGCGAGGCTGGGCATGGGCGTGGTGTCCATCAACGTCTGGAACGCTTCCCCGGACATTCCCGAGGCGAGGCAGCTCGCCGTAAGCGCACCGGCGGAGGTGCCGACCACGTGCTTGAGGCCGCTCACCATCCCGGTCTTCGAAAGCTCGAGCAGCGCGGGCGGGTTGCCCACGCCCTTGGCGCCACCGCCCTGCAGCACGAGGTTCTCGATGGTCGGCGCCTTGCGCAGCACCGTGATGCCGTGCTCGCCCTTCACCACCTGCGGCGTGAGGTCGGGCTTGGCGAAATCGCTGCGGACCTCCATCAGCACGCGCATGAGCTGGGTGTGGATGTTGCGCACCCCCTCGTCGAACTTCGAGCGCGACACCGAGCCGCCGGAGCCGCGAACCTCGGCCTGCGCTTCGGCCAGCGCCCGCTTGCCCTCGGCCTTGAGCGCCTTGGCGGCCTTGTCGAACTCCGCGAGCTTGTCCTTGGGCACGCTCTCGCGGATGTCGTCGAGCTTCGCGTTGAGGAACCGCTGCAGGGCCTGGTTGGTATCGCCGAAGGCCTCGGCCTTCACCGTCTGCTTGTCACCGTCCTTGTTGAACCTGGCGGCCGTATCGACCATTCCCTCCCAGTCCGAGGTGGTCTTGCCGTAGTACTTCTCGGCCAGCTGGGCGATGGCCTGGCGCGCCTCGGCGTTCGCCGCTTTCATCGCGCGGTGGGCGTCGGCCTTGCTGATCTGGCCGTTTTCCCCGGGTGCGACCTTGGCGAAGGTCGCGTCCAGGATGCGGTCCAGGTGCGCCTTCGCGGCCGACTCGAACTTCGCCGTGTCCTTCACCGGCACGAAGCTCTTGAGCGCCTGCAGGTTGTCCTTGAAGAAGCTCTCGAACTTTCCCTTGCAGCCGTCCACCGCCTGCTGCGTGGTGTTCGAGTCGCCGAAAAGCTTCGGCGGCTTCATGTCCTTGATCTCGCTCGTCCACGCCTTGGCGACGGCGCCGGTATCGCGGATTCCGAATTCGCTCATGGTTTCCCCTGGTTACCCGTTATTGCGCGTCCGCAGGCACGCGGACCGAAAGGTCGACTGCGTCTTCAGCACCGGCGAGCGTCAGCGCAGCCACCAGCTCGCGCACGCGGGCGGCCTGGCCGGCGAGGTAGTCGAGGTCGTCCCAGAACGTTTCGGCGGTCGTCGCGCCCAGCGGCAGGCGCGCCGTGACGAAAACGAAATCGCGCGAATCGAGGCCGACGGCGAAGCGGCGCCCACGCAGTGCCGCGTGGTTCAGCAGCAGCATCGACTGCACCATCGATGCGCGCAGCGGGCCCGTGATCATCGCGGCGTTGTAGACATAGGCATCCACCACGATCGACTCGCCATCGGGATGGACGGTCGCACGCACGGGGATTTCCCCCGGCATGAGCAGCTCGAACGACGTGGGCGAGCTAAGCTCCAGCTCGCCGCCAGAATCCGCGGCCACGGCCGAAAGCAGGTGGCGGAATGCCGCGTTCTCGGCCTCGTCCTTCAGACGCGCAGCCATGCCGCCTCCTGCATGAGGGTCGTGGCGTGCAACGCCTCGTTGGCCTGCGCCCCGGCGCCGTGGAGGTCCCCCAGCGCCCTTCGCGTCGCGTCCAGTTGCCGTTCGAGCCGTTCGGGGTCGTCCACCAGCGCGGCATCGAGCTGCAGGGCGATGGCCGATTCACCCAACGGCCCCAGCGACGCCACGCGCGGCGCGCCGGAGAAGCGCGTTTCGGCCGTGAGCCGCAGCAGGGCCTCGCCGAGCCCGAGGCTCGCATCGGCGTCCAGCCGGGTCGTCTCCATCGCAAGGGCGCAGAAAGCTGCCCCGTCCGCGCCTCGGAATACCGTTGCGGTCTCGCCGGTGCCCAGCACGAGCTGGCCCTCGGCTTCCGTCGCAGCGGCAGGGTCGTGCACGAACGCGCGCACGGCATCGATGAACTCCGGTGACATCGCTGACCTCCTCGTGGTGTGCCGCTTCAGTGACGAGCGTGCGGGATCGGTTCCCGCATTTTGCGCCGTCGGCGCCCCGGCGCGCGCCTCAGCCGGGCCGGTTGCGCATCCAGTCGGCCGTCTTGAAAAAAGCCTGCGCAAGTGCTTCGCGCAGCTCCCGCGGCAGCTCGACCTCCTCCATCGCCTGCACCATGCAGGCCATCCATTGGTCGCGCTCCTCGGTGCCGATGGCGAACGGCAGGTGCCGCGCCCGCAGCATCGGGTGGCCGAAGCGCTCCACGTAGAGCGGCGGCCCGCCCAGCCAGCCGGACAGGAAGAGGTGGAGCTTTTCGCGCGCGCTCTCGAGGCTCGTGCCGTGCACGCGGCGAAGGAGCTGGTAGCTCGGCTCCAGCTCCATGAGATCGTAGAAACGGTCCACCAGCTCGCGGACCTTGGCATCGCCGCCGACCAGGTCGTACGGCGTGGGGGAGTCGCTTTCCTGAGGCTGCATCCCGCCATTCTCGCACCATGCTAGATTCATCCGCCCACGCAACGCCTGCCTTGAAACTCGCCCTCAAGATCGACGCCGATACCTTCCGCGGAACGCGGGAGGGCGTCCCCCGGCTCGCCCGCGCGCTCGATGCGCGCCAGGCGGGGGCGACGTTCCTTTTCTCGCTCGGGCCCGACCACACGGGGCGCGCCATCCGGCGGGCCATGCGACCCGGGTTCATGCACAAGGTCGGCCGCACTTCGGTCCTGTCGCATTACGGCGTTCGCACGTTGCTGTACGGCACGTTGCTGCCCGGTCCTGACGTGGGCCGGCGCTGCGCCGACATCCTGCGTCGAGTACGTGACGCCGGCTTCGAAGTCGGCATCCATGCCTGGGACCACGTGAAATGGCAGGACGGCGTTTCCGGTGCCGACGATGGCTGGACCACCTGGCAGATGTCGCTGGCTGCGCAACGCTTCCGCGACATCTTCGGCGAGCCCGCGCGCGTGCACGGCGCCGCCGGTTGGCAGATGAACGTGCACGCCTTCCGCCGCACGCAGTCGCTTGGCTTTGCCTACGCCTCCGACACGCGCGGCACCCAGCCCTTCATTCCCGTCGTACGCGCGGAAATCATCGCGTGCCCCCAGTTCCCGACGACGCTTCCGACGCTCGACGAGATGGTCGGACTCGATGGCGTGACCGAGGCCAGCGTGGCCGAAGCGCTGCTCGAGCGAACCGCCGCGGATCGTCGCGACCATGTCTTCACCCTGCATGCCGAGCTCGAGGGCATGAAGCTTTTGCCCGCCTTCGAGCGCCTGCTCGACGGCTGGAGCGCGCAGGGATACCAGCTCGTCTCGCTGGGTGAGATGGCGGCGCAGGCCGTCCTGCCGATGCTGCCGCTGCACAACGTGGTCGACGCGCCCGTCCCTGGCCGCACCGGCTCGCTCGCGACCCAGGGCGCGGGCTTCCTGGCCGGGAGCTGATCGCTACAGCTTGCGTTTTCGAAGCGATGCGTTCACCATGGGTTGTGGCTATGCGTCATCTCATGACCGATTCGGCTCCCCTGCCCGACTTCGAGCTTCCGGCCACCGGCAACCAGCGCTTCCAGCTCTCGGCCTTCTCCGGCCACCCCCTGGTCCTCTACTTCTACCCGCGCGACGACACGCCGGGGTGCACCGACGAGGGCACCCAGTTCCGCGACCTGCACGCCGAGTTCCGCAAGGCCGGCGTCGCCGTGTTCGGGATTTCCCGCGACTCCGTGGCGTCCCACGAGAGGTTCCGGAAGAAGATGGGCTTTCCGTTCGAGCTGCTCTCGGACCCCGAGGAGAAGGCGTGCGCGATCTTTGGCGTCATGAAGATGAAGAACATGTACGGCCGGCAGGTGCGCGGCATCGAGCGCAGCACCTTCTTGATCGATCGCAAGGGCCGCATCGCGAAGGAGTGGCGCGCGGTGAAGGTGCCCGGCCACGCGAAGGCGGTGCTCGACTACGTCGCAGCGGCCGGCCTCTGACCCCTTCTTCCACCCCTGCCCGAGCTGATGCCAAACGATCCCCTGAGAGAGTCCCCGCGGCACGACGCGGAGGATGCGGACAGCTACGCCCCGCAGTCGCATGCCCGCCACGACAAGCCGGGCGTGCCCGAGGAGGCCCCGATGCAACGCAGACGTGAACGCGAAGGCGCCACCAGGGCCGCGAAACCGGCCGCGACCAAGCTCTTCGTCCTCGACACGAACGTGCTCATGCACGATCCCACGAGCCTTTTCCGCTTCGAGGAGCACGACGTCTTCCTGCCCATGGTGGTGCTGGAGGAGCTCGACGACCACAAGAAGGGAATGAGCGAAGTCTCGAGGAATGCGCGCCAAGCGAGCCGCTTCCTCGACGAGATCGTCTCCCAGGGCGGGGCCATCGAGAAGGGCTACAGGCTGCGCGCCAAGAGCACGGGCAGCGAGGCCGACGGCTGCCTCTTCCTGCAGACGCACTCGGTGAGCGTCGAGATCCCCGATTCGGTCGCCTCCTCGAAGGCCGACAACGTGATCCTCGGGGTGGCGCTGCACCTCAAGCAGAAATACCCGAAGCGCGAAGTCGTGCTGGTGTCCAAGGACATCAACATGCGCATCAAGGCGCATGCGATCGGCATCCCGGCCGAGGACTACTTCAACGACAAGGTCCTCGAGGACACCGACCTCCTCTACACCGGGATCATGCAGCTGCCGGAGGACTTCTGGGACAAGCACGGCAAGGACGTGGAGAGCTGGCAGGAGCACGGCCGCACCCTGTACCGCGTGCGCGGCCCTCTCGTGCCCGCGATGATGGTCAACATGTTCGTCTATCACGAGGGCGACAAGCCATTCCTCGCCATCGTGAAGGAGGCGCGCGGCAAGGCGGCCGTGCTGCAGACGCTCAAGGACTTCTCGCACAACAAGAACAACGTCTGGGGCATCACGGCGAGGAACCGCGAGCAGAACTTCGCGTTGAACCTGCTCATGGATCCGGAGATCGACTTCGTGACGCTGCTCGGCCAGGCCGGGACCGGCAAGACGCTGCTCACGCTCGCCGCCGGCCTCATGCAGACCCTCGACTACAAGGTCTACAGCGAGATCATCATGACGCGGGTGACGGTCCCCGTGGGCGAGGACATCGGCTTCCTGCCCGGCACCGAGGAAGAGAAGATGACGCCCTGGATGGGCGCGCTCGAGGACAACCTGGACGTGCTCAACAAGACCGACGACGAGGCCGGCGAATGGGGCCGCGCCGCGACGCGCGATCTCATCCGCTCACGCATCAAGGTGAAGTCGCTCAACTTCATGCGCGGGCGAACGTTCATCAACAAGTTTCTGATCATCGACGAAGCGCAGAACCTGACACCCAAGCAGATGAAGACGCTGATCACGCGCGCCGGTCCGGGGACGAAGGTCGTGTGTCTC
>DASPNE010000039.1:0-94780 GCA_035626705.1 Usitatibacter sp.
TCCTTCAGCAGCACCGTCATCGCGCCGTGCGCCTTCAGGTCCTTCGCCCGCACCGGCTTCTGCTCCCGGGTGTAGCCGACCACGATGTTCCCCAGCCTTTGCTTCAGGTCGTCGAGCGACGTGGCCAGGCAGAAGATCGCCATCACCTCGGAGGCGACCACGATGTCGAAGCCGTCCTGACGCGGGTAGCCATTGGCGGTGCCGCCGAGCGCGATGTTGATGTCTCGCAGCGAACGGTCGTTCATATCGAGCACGCGCTTCCACTGGATGCGGCGCACGTCGATACCGAGCTCGTTGCCGTGGTTGATGTGGTTGTCGATCATCGCGGCGAGCAGGTTGTTGGCGAGCTGGATCGCGCCGAAGTCGCCGGTGAAGTGCAGGTTGATGTCCTCCATCGGCATGATCTGCGCGTAGCCGCCGCCGGCGGCCCCACCCTTCACGCCGAACACCGGCCCTAGCGACGGCTCGCGCAGGCAGATGATCGCCTTCTTGCCGATGTGGTTGAGCGCGTCGCCCAGGCCGACGGTGGTGGTGGTCTTGCCCTCCCCTGCCGGCGTGGGGCTGATCGCCGTGACCAGGATCAGCTTGCCGTCCTTCTTGCCCTTGAGGCCATCGAGGTACTTGAGCGAGACCTTGGCCTTGTAGTGCCCATAGGGCTCGAGGCTCTCCTCCGGTATGCCGAGCTTCTTGGCGACCTCCACCACGCGCTGCATCTTTGCCTGCTGCGCGATTTCGATGTCTGACAGTGCCATGTTCTTGTTCCTCTCCTGAACGATCCTCACAGCGCGACAGCGCCGCGGCGACGCCGCGCTGCGCGATCCAAACTGGTCCGCTAGACTTTTTCCAGGTCCGCCAGCGCCTGGCCGCCGCCGTAGCTCGAACGCGGCATGAGCTCCCCGCCCTTCATCACCTTCACCGCGCAGTACTTGAACTCCGGGATCTTGCCGAAGGGGTCGAGCGCCGGGTTGGTGAGGATGTTCGCCGCGGCCTCGTAGTAGGCGAACGGGATGAAGACGGCGCCGCGCGGCGTGCCCGCATCCGCCCTCGCATACAGCGAAATCTTGCCGCGCCGCGACTCGACGGTTATCAGGCCGCCCGGTTTCGCGCCGATCTCGTCCAGGTCGAGAGGATGCACCGAGGCGACGGCTTCCGGCTCGATCGCGTCGAGCGCGCCGGAGCGGCGCGTCATGGAGCCCGTGTGCCAGTGCTCGAGCTGCCGGCCGGTGATCAGGACGTAGGGATACTCGCCGTCGGGTCGTTCGTTGGCGGGGATGAGGTCGGCGGGCACGAGCTTGCCGCGGCCATCCTTCGTGGGAAAGCGCTCGGTGAAGACGACGGACTGCCCCGGGTCGTCCTCGGTGCGGCACGGATAGGTGACCGCGGACTGCTCCTCCAGGCGCTTCCACGAAATGCCGCCGATGGAATTCATCGCCTGGCGCATCTCCTCGTAGACCTGCTCCACCCCGCTCTCCGGACCCTCGTAGGTCCAGCCGCAGCCGAGGCGGTTGGCGATCTGCTGGATGATCCAGAGGTCCTGGCGCGCCTCACCCGGCATGTCGAGCGCCCGGCGCCCGAGTTGCACGATGCGGTCGGTGTTGGTGACGGTGCCGGTCTTTTCCGGCCAGGCCGAAGCCGGCAGCACCACGTCTGCGAGGTACGCCGTCTCGGTGAGAAAGATGTCCTGCACGACCAGGTGCTCGAGGCGCGCGAGCCCCTCGCGCGCATGGTGCGCGTTCGGATCCGACATCGCGGGGTTCTCGCCCTCGACGTACATGCCCTTGATGCGGCCCTCGCAGGCCGCGTCCATGATCTCGACCACGGTGAGGCCCGGCCTGGGATCGAGCTTGCGGCCCCACAGTTTCTCGAAGCGCGCGGCCGCCTCCGGGTTGTCCACGCGCTGGTAGTCGGGATACATCATCGGGATGAGGCCCGCGTCGGATGCGCCCTGCACGTTGTTCTGGCCGCGCAACGGGTGCAGCCCCGTGCCCGGGCGGCCGATCTGGCCGGTGATGAGCGACAGGGCGATGAGGCAGCGGGCGTTGTCGGTGCCGTGCACGTGCTGGGAGACGCCCATGCCCCAGAGGATCATGGAGCCCCGCGACGTGGCGAAGGTGCGCGCCACCTCGCGCAGCGTCGCCGCGTCGATGCCGCAGAGCGGCGCCATCTTCTCGGGGCTGTAGCCCTTCACGTTCTCGCGCAGCGCCTCGAAGTTGCTGGTGCGCTCGCGCACGAAGTCCTTGTCGTAGAGGCCTTCCTCGACGATGGTGTAGAGCATCGCGTTCAGCATCGCGACGTCCATGTCCGCGGTGAACTGCAGGTACTTCCACGTGTAGCGCGCGAGCTCGTTCCTGCGCGGGTCGGCCACGATGAGCTTGGCGCCGCGCTTGGCGGCATTCTTCATCCAGGTCGCCGCCACCGGATGGTTCGACGTGGGGTTCGAGCCGATGATGAAGATCACGTCGGCCATCTCGACCACGTCGGAGACCTGGTTCGAGACGGCGCCCGACCCCACGCCCTCCAGCAGCGCGGCCACCGAAGAGGCGTGGCAAAGGCGCGTGCAGTGGTCCACGTTGTTGGTGCCGAAGCCGGTGCGAACCAGCTTCTGGAACAGGTACGCCTCCTCGTTCGATCCCTTGGCGCTGCCGAAGCCGGCGAGCGCGTTCGGGCCGTCGGTATCGCGGATCTTCTTCAAGCCGCCCGCGGCGAAGTCGAGCGCCTCTTCCCAGGTGGCTTCACGGAAGACCTCGCTCCAGCGCGTCGGATCGACGGTGAATTCGGCCGTCTTGGGCACGCCGGGCTTGCGGATGAGCGGCCTGGTGAGGCGATGCGGATGCTGCACGTAGTCGAAGCCGAAGCGGCCCTTCACGCAAAGGCGCTCGTGGTTGGCGGGACCGTCGCGGCCCTCGACGCGAACGATCTTGTTGTCCTTCACGTGGTAGGTGAGCTGGCAGCCCACGCCGCAATACGGGCAGACGGAGTCCACCTGCTTGTCGGCCACGACCTGGTAGGCCTGGCGCGCGGGGGCGAGCGCGCCGGTGGGGCATGCCTGCACGCATTCGCCGCAGGCCACGCAGGTGGAGCTGCCCATCGGGTCGTCGAAGTCGAAGACGATCTTGGAGTCGAGCCCGCGGTGCGCGTAGCCGATCACGTCGTTCACCTGCTCCTCGCGACAGGCGCGCACGCAACGCGTGCACTGGATGCAGGCGTCGAGGTTCACGTCCATCGCCGGATGGGAGATGTCGCAGGCGGGTTGCGCGCGCGGCGCGAAGCGCCCGTGCGTCACGCCGAGCTGGGCCGCCCAGTGGAAGAGCTCGTTGCCGCCGGGCTTCAGGTCCTCCTTGGGCACGTCGGAGAGCAGCAGCTCCACCACCATCTTCTGCGAGTGCACCGCGCGCTGCGAGTTGCTCTGCACCTCCATGCCCTTGGCGGGAGCGCGACAGCACGAGGGCGCCAGCACGCGCTCGCCCTTGATCTCGACCACGCAGGCGCGGCAATTGCCGTCGGGCCGGTAGCCCTCCTTGTAGCAGAGGTGGGGAATGTCGACGCCGTGCCGCTTCGCGGCCTGGATGATGGTCTCGCCGGCGAAGGCGGAAACCGTGTCGCCGTTCAGCTTGAAGTCGATGGTCTCGGCGGTTGCGGCCAGGTCGTTCATTTTCATGGAGCTACCCCGAAATTCGTTTCACCATGGAGACCACGAGGGCCCACGAGAGGATCCGTGGGCTTTTCTCGGTGGTCCCGGTGGCCTTTGTGGTTCATTCTCAAATCAAACTTCGTGGGGGAAGTGCTTTGCGACGCAGCGGATCGGGTTCGGCGCCGCCTGCCCGAGGCCGCAGATGGACGCGTCGGCCATCGCCACCGAAAGCTCTTCGAGCAGGGCGTTGTCCCACTTGGGGGCTTGCATCAGGTGCGCGGCCTTCGCGGTGCCCACGCGGCAGGGCGTGCACTGGCCGCACGACTCGTGCTCGAAGAACCGCATGAGGTTCAGCGCCGCGTCGCGCGCCCGGTCGTGCTGCGACAGGACGATGACCGCGGCCGATCCGATGAAGCAGCCGTAAGGCTGCAGCGTGTCGAAGTCGAGGGGAATGTCGCCCATCGAGGCCGGCAGGATGCCGCCCGAGGCGCCACCAGGCAGGTAGGCATAAAGCTTATGCCCGTCGAGCATGCCGCCGCAGTGCTCCTCTATCAGCTCCTTCACGGTGATGCCCGCAGGGGCGACATGCACCCCGGGCTTCTTCACGCGGCCCGAGACCGAGAACGAACGCAGCCCCTTGCGCCCGTTGCGCCCATGCTTGCTGAACCACTCCGGGCCGTTCTCGATCAGCTCGCGCACCCAATGCAGCGTCTCCATGTTGTGCTCGAGCGTGGGGCGGCCGAAGAGCCCCACCTGGGCCACGTACGGCGGGCGCAGGCGCGGCATGCCGCGGCGGCCTTCGATCGACTCGATCATCGCCGACTCTTCCCCGCAGATGTAGGCGCCCGCGCCGCGGCGCAGGTGGATGCGCGGCAGCGCGGCGGGTGGGTTGGCGCGCAGCGCTGCGAGCTCGCGCTCGAGCAAGGCGCGGCAGGCGTGGTACTCGTCTCGCAGATAGACGAAGATGTCCTCTATGCCCACGGCCCAGGCGGCGATGAGCATGCCCTCCAGGAAGCGATGCGGGTCACGCTCGAGGTAGTGGCGATCCTTGAAAGTCCCCGGCTCCCCCTCGTCGATGTTCACCGCCATCAGGCGCGGGCCGGGTTCGGCGCGGACGATCTTCCACTTGCGTCCGGCGGGGAAGCCGGCACCCCCGAGGCCACGCAGGCCCGCGTCCTCCATCACCTTGATCACGGAGTCGACATCGCGCTTGCCGTTCACGCAATCGACCCAGGTGCGGTAGCCGCCCTGCTTCACGTATTCCGCGAATCCGATCGCCGGCGGCGCTTCCGCCTGCGATGCCCCGCGCCGTGCCGCATCGGCTACGGCCTGCGCGGTCGCGTGTCCGAAGGCGTTCTGGCCCACGCACACCGCGGGCGCCTCGGCGCAACGCCCGATGCAGGGGGCCGCCAGCACGCGCACGTTCGGGCCGACCAGCGAGGGCAGCCGGTCAAGCAAATCCTGCGCACCTGCCATGCGGCAGGAGAGGGTCTCGCAGACGCGCACGGTAAGCGCGGGGGGCGAGGCCTCGCCTTCCTTCACCACGTCGAAGTGGTGGTAGAAGGTCGCCACCTCGTAGACCTCCGCCTGCGCGAGCCGCATCGCCTCGGCGAGCGCATTCAGGTGCGCGGCCGACAGGTGGCCGAAGCGATCCTGGATGCGATGCAGGTTCTCGATGAGGTATTCGCGCGCTTGGGGTACGCCCTCGACCAGGCGCGCCACGTCTGCGCGCGCGACGGGATCGACCGGGCGGCCCTTGGGGGTCGGGCGCGGGCGCCGGATCTTCGAGATGGGGATGGCGATTTCGTTCATGTCGTGAGTTTATGGCAGCAGCGTGCCCGCGGGGCGGGGCGTCCTGTTCCGGCGAGACCGGCGTAGCTGCGAGTCGCTGCCCTGGGGCGGTGCGCGCTGCGTTGCGCGGGCCCGGTGATTGCAACTCCTAGGGTACCGAATGCGGGGCTGCAAGGGGCTTGACCGCCGTCAAGCCGTAGAATGGCGCCGCGATGTGCCGCGCGCTCCTCTATCTCGGCAGCCCCGTGCTGCTGGACAACCTGCTGTTCCAGCCCGACTCGGCGCTGGTCCGGCAGAGCTACATGCCCAAGATGCTGCACATGCTGAACCTCGCGGGCTTCGGCATGCGCGCCTGGGACCCCGACTCGCACGATCCGGCGTCGCCCTTCGCCTACGCGTCCGATTCGCTGCCGGTGTTCGACCGCAACCTCAAGAACCTCGCCTCCAAGGTGGCCGCCGGCTGCGTGCTCGCGCACGTGCGCGGCGTCGCCTATTCCACCCAGGTCGAGATCTCGCTGCAGAACGTGCACCCCTTCCAGTTTCCCGGGGTGCCGCTGGCGCTCGCCCACAACGGCGACCTCGCGCGCTTCCCCGAGCTGCGCCCGCGCCTTTCGCAGCACGTGCGTGCCGATATCGTTCGCCATGTGCGCGGCACGACCGACAGCGAGTGGATCTACGCGCTCGTGCTTTCGCAGCTGGCCGATCCCTACGTGGCGCCATCGGGGGGCGCATTGGTAGCCGCGCTGCGCGCGGCCCTCGCGATCATCCGCGACGAGCGCGCGCACCTGGGCATCGACACGTCCTCCTCGGCCAACCTGTTCGTGACCGACGGCAGGCAGGTCGCCGCCGCGCGCTATTGCTTCGATTTCGGCCGCTACGCGACCTCCGATCCCTCGCGCCTGCACGAGGCCAACATGAACTTCCTGTCGCTCTGGTATACCGCCGGGCGAGGCTACGGGTTGAACGAGGGCGAGTGGAAGATGACCGGGGGCGCGGAGAATGCCGATTCCATCCTCATCGCCTCCGAGCCGCTCACGCGCGACACCGCGGCGTGGGTCGAGGTGCCCGAGTACAGCCTGCTGCACGCCGAGATCGTGGCCGGCAAGCCGCGCGTGCGTCTGCACTACCTGGACTGAGCGTCCGCGGTCGCGAGCTGCGCGTGGTAGGCCGCTTCGAGCTTGATCTCGGCCTGGTGGACGGCGTCCAGCTTCGCCTGGCTGATGAGGCGCGTGAGCGCCCGGTTGGTGCGACCCATCGCGGCGAGCAGGCTCGCCTGCACCGCGCCGCGAAGGCGCGATGAGGCGCGCGAGCTGCCGAAGTAGAGCTGGCGGAATGCCGAGGCCGGAATCTCGAGCAGGATCGCCGCCTCGCGCACGAACGCCTGCGTCGAATGTGGCGCCTCGCGAAGCACGGCGAGGTGTCCCACGAGCTGCCCCGGGCCCAGGACCGCCACGCGGCGCTCGAGCTTGCCGTGGATGCCAAGGATCTCGACCGCTCCGCGCACGACGATGAAAGCGCTCGTCGACGGCGAGCCGGCGGCGAAGATGCCATGGCCGCGAGGCAGCTCCACGTAAGCCGCGCTTTCCACCAGCTCGGCGATCTCGTCGGCGGAAAAGCGCGCGAACACCGGCAGGCGCTCGAGGAACCCGGCGGCGTCGAACGACGGTGCGGGCTGGCGCTTCACGGGCGCGAGCGGATCGCCCGGGGGTATCGGGCGCGCGGGGCGATCTTCCTGGGCCGAGCGTTCCAGCACCTGGGCATTGAGCGCGCCCACGCGCCGCGAAAGGATCACGGTGATGGCGTGCTGCAACCGGATGGCCGCCGGCGTGCAGAGGGAGACGAGCGCGCGGAACTCCTCGTGGCCCACGAACCAACCGTCCACGGCGGACGTGGCGCGCACGGTGGCGGTGCAGGTGCCCATCTCGATCAACGCCATCTCGCCGAAGATGGCACCGGGCCCCAGGCGCGCCACCGTCAGGCTCTCGCCGCCGGGCAAGGTGACCACCGCCTCGACGGCCCCGTTTTTGATGAAATATGCGCCGCGGGCGGGCTCACCGTGGCGCACGAGCGTGGCACCCTCGGCGAAGGCGACGGGACGGGCGACCGACAGCAGCTGGCTGCGCGCTTCCTCGTCGAGGCTCGCGAGGAAGGAGGCGGGAACGGTGTCGCTCACGGCAACCCTCTCCCGCGCGCGACGGCTACAGCACGCTCTTCAGCAGCTTCCCCATCTCCGCGGGGTTCTTCGTGACCTTGATTCCGGAGGCCTCCATCACCGCGAGCTTCTCCTGCGCAGTGCCCTTGCCGCCCGAGATGATCGCGCCGGCATGGCCCATGCGCTTGCCGGGAGGCGCGGTCACGCCGGCGATGAATCCAACGACCGGCTTCTTCATGTGGTCCTTCGCCCAGAGCGCCGCCGTCTCCTCGTCGCCGCCACCGATCTCGCCGATCATGATCACGGCCTCGGTCTCGGGGTCGTCGTTGAACATCCTCAGCACGTCGATGTGCTTGAGGCCGTTGACCGGATCCCCGCCGATGCCCACGGCGGTCGACTGCCCCAGGCCCAGCGCCGTCACCTGCCCCACGGCCTCGTAGGTGAGCGTGCCCGAGCGCGACACGATGCCGATGCGGCCCTTGCGGTGGATGTGGCCCGGCATGATGCCGATCTTGATCTCGTCGGGAGTGATCGCGCCGGGGCAGTTCGGCCCGAGCAGGATCGTGCGCCGGCCCTTCATCTTCGCGCGCGTGCGGATCATGTCGCGCACCGGGATGCCCTCGGTGATGCAGATGACGAGGTCGAGGTCGGCCTCCACCGCCTCGTCGATCGCCGCGGCGGCGAAGGGCGGCGGCACGTAGATCACCGAAACGCTGGCCCCCGTCTTCGCCTTCGCGTCGGCCACGGTGCCGAAGATGGGGATGCCCTCGAAGTCCTCGCCGGCCTTCTTCGGATTGACGCCCGCCACGAAGCAGTTCTTCCCGTTGGCATAGTCGCGGCACATCCGGGTGTGGAACTGTCCCGTCTTGCCGGTGATCCCCTGGGTGATCACCTTGGTGTCCTTGTTGATGAGGATCGACATCTAGCTTCCCTTCTTCGCGGCGGCCACGACCTTCTGCGCGGCATCGCCCATGTCGCTGGCGGAGATGATCGGCAGGCCCGAGTCCGCGAGGATCTTCTTGCCGAGGTCGACGTTGGTTCCCTCGAGGCGGACCACCAGGGGGACCTTGAGCCCCACCTGCTTCGCCGCCGCCACCACGCCCTCGGCGATCACGTCGCACTTCATGATGCCGCCGAAGATGTTTACGAGGATCGCCTCGAGCTTCGGGTTCTTCAGCATGATCTTGAAGGCCTCGGTGACCTTCTCGGTGGTGGCGCCACCGCCCACATCCAGGAAGTTCGCGGGGTTGCCGCCGTAGAGCTTGATCGTGTCCATGGTCGCCATGGCGAGCCCGGCGCCGTTCACCAGGCAGCCGATGTTGCCATCGAGCTGGATGTACGACAGGTCGTACTTCGACGCCTCGATCTCCGCCGGGTCCTCCTCGTCGAAATCGCGCATCGCGACAACGTCCTCGTGGCGGAAGAGCGCGTTCGAGTCGAAATTGATCTTGGCATCGAGGGCCACCACGCGGCCGTCCTTCGTGGTGATGAGCGGATTGACCTCGACCAGCGAGGCGTCGAGCTCGTCGAACACCCGGTAGAGGGCCTTGAAGAGGTCGCGCGCCTGGGGCACCAAGGCCGCCGGAATGCCGCTCCTGCGCGCGACATCCTCGGCCTCGGAGTCCTGCAGGCCCTTCATCGGGTCGATCGCGACCTTGTGGATCTTCTCGGGCGTCTTCTCGGCGACCTCCTCGATGTTCACGCCGCCTTCGCTGGAGGCCATGAGCACGACCTTCTGCTGCGCGCGGTCGATCACGAGCGCGGCGTAGTACTCCTTCTCGATCTGCGCGCCCTCCTCGATCAGCAGGCGCTTGACCATCTTGCCCGCGGGGCCGGTCTGGTGCGTGACGAGCGTCATGCCGAGGATCTTTTTCGCCCAGTCGCGCACCTCGTCGATCGACTTGGCGACCTTGACGCCGCCGCCCTTGCCGCGCCCGCCGGCGTGGATCTGCGCCTTCACCACCCAGACGTTGCCGCCGAGCTTCTTCGCGGCATCGACCGCCTCGTCGACGCTGAAGGCGGCGATGCCGCGCGAGGTGGGCACGCCGAAGCGGCGAAAGAGCTCCTTGCCCTGGTATTCGTGGATGTTCATGAGGCGACCGGCAGCTGGTGGAAGGGGTGCCGGATTCTAGCAGCCCGTCCCGAGGGCGATTCCTTGACGCGAGGCAGGTCCTGCGCGCGCTAGTGGTGATCCTCCGCCACGGGATCGATCACGTCCTTGCCGGTGTACCACCTGGGGTAGTAGCGCGCCACCGCCGGCGCGTCGCTCGCGAGCGCGTGGCAGCGGTCGAGCTGGAAGGGCTTCTGCTCGGCCGGCTGCAGGCGCTGGCCCGCCATGGTCTGGAAGGCCGCGGTGGCCAGCGCGAGCGCGAGCTCGGTCACGTGCGTGCAACCGCGCGTGCCCGCAAGGAGCTCCTTCACGCGCTGCTGGTAGCCCGGACGTATGCCGAGCCCTACCAGCCGGAGATAGGCCGGGGCGATGCGGTCGCACTCGCCGGCATACGGAACCGCGTCCATCGCCGCAGCCGCCTCCACGATGGTGAGCGCGCGGTCCACCGTGATTCGCAGCCACATGTCGTGGATCGGCTCGCCGGCCCGCCGCACGCCCGCTGCGAGCTTGAAGTCGTACGGCTTGGTATCGACGAGGTGGCCCTCGATGTCGAACAGGCCGTCCTCGCGCCTGTAGCCGCGAACCTCGATGCGGCGCGTGTGAAGCGGCTCGCGCGGGAGCGTCGGTTCCAGCCCCGCCATCAGGCCGAAGCGGCCGGCGCCCGCGACGCGGCTGCCTTGCGCGCCTGGCGAATCGCCTCGGCGAACTCCGCGCCGGTCTGGAAGCGCTTGTCGGCGTCCTTGGCGAGCGCCTTCTCGATCAGCAGGTCCATCCACGGCGGCAACGCGGCGTTGTACTGCCGGATCGGCGGATGCGCCGAGTTGGCGATGGCGAACATGAGCTGGGTCATCGATTCGCCCTCGAAGGGCAACTTTCCGCTCAGCATCTGGTAGAGCGTGACGCCCAGCGAGAAGAGGTCCGAGCGCCCGTCGATCTTCTTGCCCGCGAGCTGCTCGGGCGACATGTACGAGGGCGTGCCGAGCACCATGCCGGTCTTGGTCTTTGACGAGTCGGTGATGCGCGCGATGCCGAAGTCGGTCACCTTCGGCGTGTCGCTCTCGGGCTCGTACATGATGTTGGCGGGCTTGATGTCGCGGTGCACGACGCCCATCGAGTGCGCGTACCCCAGGGCCTCGGCCACGCGCTCGACGATCGAGAGCACCTTGTCGGGCGGCAGCAGGTTCGGCTGCTTGGTGTAGCCCACGAGGTCCTTGCCCTTCAGGAACTCCATCGCGATGTAGCAAAGGTCGTGCTCCTCGCCCGCATCGAAGATGGTGACGATGTGCGGATGGTTGAGGCGCCCGGCCGTCTCGGCCTCGCGGAAGAAGCGCTCCTTGGCCTCCTGCAGCTCCTCGGCCTCGAACTCCGAGGACAGCGCCATCGTCTTGATGGCGACGACGCGCCCGATCTTCGGGTCCTTGCCGCCGTACACCACGCCCATCGCGCCCTTGCCCAGCTCCTTCTCGACCTGGTAGCGGCCCAGCATGGGCTTCTCCGCGCCGCCGCCCTGCAGCATCATGGTGCTCGCGTTGGTGCGCGCCTGGGCAGAGCCGCCGAGGATGATCGTCTCGGAGAGGTTCTTCGCCCGGTTCATGCGCTCCTCGATGTCGCGGAACTTCGGGTTGTACGTCGCCATGTAGCGAAAGCAGCTCTCCGCCTTGTTGAACTGGCGCCGGCGCTCGAAGTCGAGGGCCAGGTTGTAGATGTTCTCCATCACCTCGTCGTTCAGCGGCGCCTTGCGGAACTTGTCGAAGGCCATGTCGAGCTGGCCCTGCTGCTGGAACGCGAGGCCCAGCATGCGGTTGGACTCGGCGCTCTCGGTGTCGGCCTTTTCCTTGCCGCGCTCGGTGACGAGGAAGCGCTTGGTGGTGAGCAGCCCGTGGCCCACCACGAGGAGCGTGGCCGGCAGCATGAGCTGCAGCCAGAGGCCCGCGCTCGTCATGAGGCCCAGGTGCGCGGCGAAGAGGACCACGAAAAGCCCGGCGGTGATCATCGCGCCCTTGCCGGCGGTCAGCCGCGGCAGCAGCAGGATGATGTAGAGGGCCACGAGCAGGTAGGCGCCCAGCGTGGCGAAGGCGCCCCAGCCCGGGGCCACGAAATAATGCTGCTGCAGGATCGACGATACCGAGTGCGCGAGCGTGGTCACCGGGTGCATCTGCGCCGAGATCGGCGTGACCTGGCTCGCGCCCACGCCCTGCGCCGTGGCGCCGATGAGCACGATCTTGCCGGCGTACTTCGCCGCCGGGATCTTGCCCGTGTACACGTCGAAAAAGGAATCCACCGGGAAGGCCGCGCGACCGTCCCGGTCCTTGTAGAAGTAGGTGTACATCTGGCCGAAGTCGTCGGTCGGGATCGTCTTGCCGCCGACCGTGACGCTCTGGCCCATGCTCACCTTCACGTCCTTCACGGTGAGGTTGAGGCTCTTCGCCGCGAGCATCAGCGACAACGACGGGAACGCCTGGCCGTAGTAGTCGATGACGAGCGGCTCGAAGCGGATGGCGCCGTCCTCGTCGAGCGCGGCGTTGAGGTGGCCCATGCCGGCGACCTCGTTGCCGATCTGTGCCACCGGCACCAGCGCGCCGATTCCGCGCAGCGGGCTGCCGCCGGACTGCGTGACCGAGGCGATCGAGTTCTTCACCACGTATTCGGGCAGCGGCTTGTCGGGCCGGCCTTCGGGCGGGCGGTACGAAAGCTCGTTGAACGCGAGCGGAACCAGCACGTTGCCCGCCTGCTTCACGCTCACCGCGAGCCGCGCGTCGTTGTCGAGGGTGACGCGCGCCTCGGCGAGCAGCTTGCCGATCTCGGCCACTTCCGCGGGCGCATTGGCCGGCGCCTGGCCGTCGCCGGAGGGGTATGCCTTGCCGTAGATGTCGAGCAGCTTCTCGACGTAGGCGAGGCCGGGATCCTTCTGCGGCTCGAAGAAGAACACCGTGTTGCCGATGACCTTCGCCTTTGCCTCGGCGAGCCGGTCGATCATCCTCGCCTGCACGTCGCGCGGCCACGGCCAGCGCCCGATGTTGGCGATCGACTGGTCGTCGATGGCGATGACGGCGACCTTGTCGCTCGGCGTCTTCGACGTCATGCGCACGCCCAGGTCGTAGGCCCAGCGCTCCAGGCCCGGAATGAATCCCGACATCCGCGCGAACCCGAGCAACGCGATGGCGATGACGAGGCCGAGGAACCAGTCGGCCTTCCAGAAGGCGGTCTTCATGAACTCTCCCTTGAGTCCTGCGGCCCCTCTTCGGGGGCGCGTCAAAGACGGATTTGCGCTGGACTCATCTTACATGGGAGGCCGTGCGCGATCACCCTCGGCCGGGGGCCGGAGCGATCCGTCCGGCAGGGGGTGAGCGCTTCTATACCAGGCTACGGAACCAGCACCGTGGAGCCGGTGGTCTTGCGGCCTTCGAGGTCGCGATGCGCCTGCGCGGCGTCCTTGAGCGCATAGGTCTGCCGCGGTCCGACCTTGATGCGACCGGCCAGCACGTGATCGAAGAGCTCCTTCGAGGAGGCAAGGAGCTCGTCGCGCCGGGCGGCGTAGGAAGCGAGCGTCGGGCGCGTCACGTAGAGCGAGCCCTTGGCCGCCAGCAGGCCCGTGTTGAGCGCGTCCACCGGTCCCGAGGCGTTGCCGAAAAGAACCATGAGTCCGCGGGGCTGCACGCAGTCGAGCGTCTTCATGAAGGTGTCCTTGCCGACGGAGTCGTAGGCCACAGGGACTTTCCTTCCGCCGGTGATCTCGTTCACCCGCGCGACGAAATCCTCCTTCGAGTAGATCACCGTGTGCGCCGCCCCGTGCTCGCGCGCAAGCGCGGCCTTCTCCTCCGAGCTCACGGTGCCGATGAGGTTGACGCCGAGCGCCTTCGCCCACTGGCATGCGATCAGGCCCACGCCGCCGGCAGCCGCGTGCCACAGGATGGTGTCGCCGGACTTGGGCACGACCAGCATGCGCCGCAGCAGGTACTGCACCGTGAGGCCTTGCAGCATCATGCTCGCCCCCTGCTCGAAGCTGATGCCCTCGGGCAGCTGTACGAGCCGGTCGGCCGGCATGTTGCGTTTCTCCGAGTAGGCGCCGAGCGGGCCGTTGCAGTAGGCGACGCGGTCGCCGGGCTTCACCTCTGCCACGTTCGGACCTACGGCCTCGACCACGCCCGCGGCCTCGGTGCCGAGGCCCGACGGAAGCGGCAGGGGATACAGTCCCGAACGATGATAGGTCTCGATGAAATTGAGGCCGATCGCCTTGTGCGCCACGCGCGCCTCGCCCGGGCCGGGCTCGCCTACTGCCACGTCTTCCCATTGCAGCACTTCGGGACCGCCGGTCTTGTGGAAACGGATCGCGTGCGCCATCGAGGTTCTCCGGGTTGTTGTTCGCCTGGCGCCATTGTACTGAGCGCGCGGCGCCGAATAACCCGGCGGAAATGAAAAAGCCCCTCCCTCGCCAGGCGAGGAAGGGGCGGCGGGACGGCGGCTGCTACTTCGTCGTTTCGGTCTTCGTGGTCTCGCGCCGGGTGGCGGTGCCCATGGGCGTTTCCACCGTGGAGGTGCGGCTCTCCTTCGTCGCTTCCGTCGTGGGCTTGGTCGCGTCGATCGTCACGTTGGTCGACGAGCTCGAAGGCGTGGTGGCCGGGGGATTCACGATGGTGGTCGACGAGCTCGGCGCGGGCACGTCGCGCTGCACGACGGTCTCGCGTTCCTTCTGGACCACCGTCGGCTCCTTCACGACCGTCGTGGACGAAGTGGTGGCGGGACGGTCGCAGGCGGCGAGTGCCAGCGAGGACAGGACGAGGGCTGCGGTCAGGGCGCGTTTCATGGATGGTTCTCCAGGATGGACAGGACCCGTGAGACAGCGCCGCACGATCGCGCGATTCCGGATTCTTGTCTCAAGGCGCTGCTTTTGGCGTCCGAATGCGCCTACATCGCTGAGTTAGACTGGGCCCATGCGCGCCGCTTTCGCCTTCCTCGGCCTCGCGCTCGCCGCGCTCTGGTGGGGCGGTGACGAGGCGCCCCCTGTCCCGCGCGCGCCTGCCTTTGAAGCCGGCAACCTGGCTGCCGCGGCTCAGCCGAATCCGGAACGGCCCGACGAGCGAGCCCTTTCCGCGGCGCTCGATGCGGTGGGGTCGCAATCGACCACGCCATCGCGCCCTCGAGTCGGCCGTGTCGTAACGACCCCGCCGGTTGGCCCGGTAGCAGGTGTGCCCGGGAGCGAGCCTGGCCCCGGCGCTGCGGGCGTGGTGCCAGCGCCCGTGTCCCAGGTCGGGCCGGCGGCGGATGGGCGATCGCCGCAAGCGGCTACCGCAACGAGCCTTGAAAGCGAGGAGCAGCTCCAGGCCATGGCGTCCCTGGCGCGGCTCTATCTTGCGTCGTTCGACCGCGATGCCGACTACGAAGGCCTCGAGTACTACGCCGGCGAGGCCGGCCTTGGCGTCGGCCTGGCGCAGATCGCGCGTGAGTTCGCGGCGAGCGAGGAGTTCACGCAGCGTTTCGGCGCGCTCGACGACGCCGCCTTCATCGACCGGCTGTACGCGAATGTCTTCGACGGCGCAGGCGAGGCTTCACAACGCGCGCGGTGGCGCGAGGCGCTAGCCTCTGGCGCGATGACCCGCGGCGACGTGCTGCTCGCCTTCGCGCAGAGCGAGGCGTTTCGGGCCGCCACGGACAACGAAGTCTTCGTGACGGTTGCATTCGCGGAGGTGCTGGGCCAGGTGCCCGGGCCGGCGGAGCGCGCTCGCTGGCTGCGCTGGCTCGATGCCGGCCATCCCCGCAGCGCCTTGATCGCGGCGCTGGCGCCCGTGCCCCGGCGCTAAGGCCCCTCAGGAGCCCAGCAGGGTGCCGGCGGCGATGCCGGCCGACCGTGCCCACTCGCCCGCGGCGGCCTTCTTGCCGTCCTCCGGCTTCACTTTCGAGACCTCGACCTGGCCGCCCTGGGCGGTGATCCGGATCGTCTCGCCGCCCACGTCGGTCACCTCGCCGATCTTGCCCTTGACTGCGCCGAAGGTCCGCACCGGATGCTTCCTGGAGCCGAAGAGCTGCAGCTTCTTGCCGGCGATCGTGGTCCACGCGCCGGGCGCCGGATCGGCACCGCGGATGAGGTCGTGGATGAAATCGACGTGGTTGTGCCAGTTCACCCTCGCCTCGTTGGCGCGGAACCAGCCTTCGTAGGTGGCCTGCGACTCGTCCTGGATCTTTTCCTGGTGCTTGCCCGCAACGACCAGGTCCGCGGCCTCCAGCATGGCCTTCACGCCCATGGGAAAGAGCCGGTCGAAATAGACGGTGCCGAGCGTGTCGTTCTCGGAGATCTCGGTTTCCTTCTGCAGGATCACCGGGCCCTCGTCGAGGCCGTCGGTGGGCCGGAAGATCGTGAGCCCGGTCTTCTTGTCGCCGCGCGAGATCGGCCAATTGATCGACGAAGGTCCGCGGTACTTCGGCAGCAGCGACGGGTGGTACTGGATGGTGCCGTGCCTCGGGATGTTCACGAACTCCTGCGGCGCGAACTGCAGCACGAAGGCCATGATGCCGATGTCGGCGTCGAGGCCCTTCATCGCCGCCGTGGCCTCGGGACTCTTGAGCGAGGGGAACTGGAAGACCTCCAGGCCCTTTTCCTGCGCCGCGACCTTCATGGGATCGGCTTTTGCACCCTCCTTCTCGGGGGCGACGAACACGCCCGCGACGGTGTCGCCGCGCGCGAGGAAGGCTTCGAGGACGGCCTTGCCGAAGTCCTGCTGGCCGATGATGGCGATTTTCATTGTCGTCACTCCGTCAAGTCCTGCTAAGCGGCGACCTTTTTCGGCGGTGCCGAGAAGGCGCCGGCAGCCTTGAGCTGCTCGATCCTGGCGGCGTCGTAGCCGAGCACTTCGTTCAGCACCTGGTCGGTGTGCTCGCCCAGCAGGGGACTGCGCTCGATCTTCGCCGGGGAAGCCGACAACTTGATCGGCATGCCCACGTTGAACCACTTGCCGCGCTGCGGGTGGTCGAGCTCCACCCACATCTCGCGGCCGCGCACGTGCTCGTCGTTCGCGAGATCCTGGGTGGACATGATCGGGCCGCAGGGCACGTCGAGCGGATTGAGGATCGCCATCAGCTCGCGCTTGGTGTGCTTCTCGGCGAACTTGTTGAGCAGCGTCCACACCAGCGCCTGGTTCTTGCGCCGCTCGCCGATGGTGGCCACGCGCGGGTCGTTCGCGAGGTCGGGCATGCCGACGTCGGGACCGATGCGGTTGGCGAGGGCGCTCCATACCGCTTCCTGCACCACCACGTAGAGCCAGTCGTTGGCGCCGTGCGGCTTGCAATGCACGGCGTTGCCCAGCTGGCCGCCGCCCGAGTCGTTGCCGGCTCGCGGCACTTCCCCCATGCCCTGGTAGGTGGGCACCGAGTACTCCGCGAGCGTTCCGCGGGCGAGGCGCTGGTGGTCGCGGAACTTCACGCGGCAAAGGTTCATGACGCCGTCCATCATCGCCACCTCGACGTACTGCCCCTGGCCGGTGTGCTCGGCCTGCCGCAACGCGGCGAGCAACCCGATGGCCAGGTGAAGGCCCGTGCCCGAGTCGCCGATCTGCGCGCCGGTCACGAAGGGCGGGCCGTCGGGCACGCCGGTGGTGCTCATGGCCCCGCCCATGGCCTGCGCCACGTTCTCGTAGGCCTTGAAATCGGAATACGGCCCGGTGGAGCCGAAACCCTTGATCGAGCCCATGACGATCTTCGGGTTGATCTCGTGGATCTTCTCCCACGTGAAGCCGAAGCGGTCGAGCACGCCGGGGCCGAAGTTCTCCATGATGATGTCGCACTTCTTCAGCAGGTCCACGAAGACCTGCTTGCCTTCGGCGCTCTTCATGTTCACCGTGATCGAGCGCTTGTTGCAGTTGAGCATCGTGAAATAGAGCGAGTCCGCGTTGGGCACGTCGCGCAGCTGGCCGCGCGTGGCGTCGCCCATCGGGTTCTCGAACTTGATCACGTCCGCGCCCATCCAGGCGAGCAGCTGCGAGCACGTCGGGCCCGCCTGCACGTGGGTCATGTCGAGGATGCGTACGCCCTTGAGTGCTTCCATGGTCTCTATGCCTTCGCTTTCTTGGCAGCCGCGGGATTGAGGCTGGTGATGCGACCGCTCTCGGTGCCGGCGGTCTCGTCGATGACCGCGTTTATGAGCGTGGGCTTGCGCGAGCGGATCGCCTCCTCCATCGCGCGGCGCAGCTCCGCGGGCGTGGCCGCGTTCACGCCCACGCCGCCGAAGGCCTCGATCAGCTTGTCGTAGCGCGCGTTCTTCACGAACACGGTCGGCGCCGGGTCGCGGCCCGTGGGATCGACGTCGGTGCCGCGGTATACGCCGTTGTTGTTCATCACCACGATGCAAACCGGCAGGTTGTAGCGGCAGATGGTCTCCACTTCCATGCCGGAAAAACCGAAGGCGCTGTCGCCCTCGACCGCGATCACCTGCTGGCCCGTGACGACGGCGGCAGCCACGCAATAGCCCATGCCGATGCCCATGATTCCCCAGGTGCCGACGTCGATGCGCTTGCGCGGCTTGTACATGTCCACGATGCTGCGCGTGAAGTCGAGCGCGTTGGCGCCCTCGTTCACCAGCATGGCGTCGGGATTGGCCTTGACGATGTCGCGCACCACGTTGAGCGCGCTGTGGAAGTTCATCGGGGTCGGGTCCTTGGCCAGCGTCTCGGCCATCTTCGCGATGTTCTTGTTCTTGCGCTCGGCGATGGCGCCCGTCCACTCGGCCGGCGGCTTCGGCCAGCCCGAGCCGATCCCCCCGAGAAGCGCCGCGACGCACGAGCCGATGTCGCCGACGACGGGCGCATCGATGCGCACGTTGCTGTCCGCTTCCTGCGGCCAGATGTCCACCTGGATGAATTTCTGGCCGCCCCACGACTTGTGGTCCTTGCCGCCCCAGGTCTTGCCCTTGCCGTGCGAGAGCAGCCAGTTGAGCCGCGCGCCGATGAGCAGCACCACGTCGGCCTCGGGGAGCACGAAGGAGCGCGCCGCCGAAGCCGATTGCTCGTGCGTATCGGGCAGCAGGCCCTTGGCCATCGACATCGGCAGGTACGGGATACCGGTGCGCTCGACCAGGGCCCGGATGTCGGCATCGGCCTGCGCGTAGGCCGCCCCCTTGCCCAGCACGATGAGAGGCTTCTTCGCCGACTTGAGCAGCTCGAGCGCGCGCTTGACGGCATCGGGCGCGGGAATCTGCCGGGGAGCGGGATCGACCACCTTGATGAGCGATGCGCGGCCCTGCTCTGCCGGGATCGATTGCGCGAAAAGCTTTGCCGGGAGGTCGAGGTAGACGCCGCCGGGCCGGCCGGAGACCGCCGCGCGGATGGCTCGGGCGATGCCAACGCCGATGTCCTCGGCATTCAGCACGCGGAAGGCCGCCTTCGCCATGGTCCTGGCGATGGCGAGCTGGTCCATCTCCTCGTAGTCGCCCTGCTGCAGGTCGACGATCTCGCGCTCCGACGAGCCCGAGATGAGGATCATCGGGAAGCAGTTCGTGGTCGCGTGGGCGAGCGCGGTCAGCCCGTTGAGGAACCCGGGCGCCGATACGGTGAGGCAGATGCCCGGCTTCTGCGTGAGGAAGCCCGCGATCGAGGCGGCATAGCCGGCGTTCTGCTCGTGACGGAAGGAGATCATGCGGATGCCGGCGGCCTGCAGCATGCGCGTGAGGTCGGTGATCGGGATTCCGGGCAGGCCGAAAACCGTGTCGATGCCGTTCAGCTTCAGCGCGTCGATGACGAGGTGGAAGCCGTCGGTGGTCTCCTGCGACGTTGCCGCCTGGGGCGCAACGGGCGCGGCGGCGGCGGGTTGGGTGACGGTGGCCATGGTGTGTTCCTCCGGGGGGCGGCACGGCGCGACGGGCCGGCGCGAATGGAATTGGTCCTGCGCGATCAGGCTACAATGACATGGTAGAAAAAGGCCCGAACGCCCCACCTTGATACGGGTCAAGTTCCCGCCGCCGACCCCCCGCTTTTCGATCGCATGACCCTACTCGTCAATCTTCCCGAGGCCGAGCAGATTCGCGAGCGCCTGCGGCAGAACATCGTCCTGCGCCGCCTGCCGCAGAGCGCCTTCGAGGAAATCGAGCCGCACCTCGCCGTGGTCGACTACCGCAAGGGCGACGTCCTGCTGTCGCAGGGCGCCCACGACATGGAGCAGTACTTCGTGCTCGACGGGATCCTCAAGCGCGTCGTCGCGAGCTCCGACGGCAAGGAGATGATCCTGCGCTTCGCCAAGGAAGACGACATGGACACGAGCTACGCGGCGTGGAAGCTGCGCACGCCCGCGCCCTACTCGATCCGCGCGGTGACCAAGGCGCGCGTGGCCAAGCTGCCGCTGCCGCAGTGGGCCGCATTCCTCGACAAGCATCCCGACGTGAAGGAGGACTTCGAGTACGAGATCATGCACCTCATGAGCGAGGTGATGGCGCACACCATCACGCTGCACCTGCTCGATGCCCCCGGGCGCGTCCACCGGTTCCTGCGAAAGCACGCGGAGCTCTCGGAGCGCGTGCCGAAGAAGGAGCTTGCCTCCTACCTGAACCTTTCGGCCGAGACGCTTTCACGGCTCAAGCATGCCGGGAAGATCTAGCGCCGCGTACGTCGTTTCTCGGTAACCGCCCTTACCCCTTGTCCTTCTGCGTCGGAAAGCGATAGAGCCCACCCTTCATGGTGCGCAGCTCGTCGGCGACCGAGCGCACCCCGGGCAGCCTCTCCACCACCTCGCGGCACACCGCCTTCTCGCGGTCGTCGACGACGATGCCGCGCAGGGTCACGGCGCCACCGGCCACGTCGAGCACGATGTCGATCGCCGCGGTGCGGGAATCCGCCCGAAGCGCCGCACGCGCTCGGGCCTGCAGCGCGAGGTCCTCGAGGTGGCCCCGCGAGGCGGGGGTTTCCTGGAATTCGGGGCTCCTCACCAGTCGCACGACGTGGTCCACGCAGGTGGGAATCGCGATGCGGTCGGTGTTGAGGGTGAGGTCGTAGAGGCGAGGCTCGCCCCAGCTCACGCCGAAAGCCTCGCCCATGCGCGCGGAACGGGCGCCATCGTCGGCTTCGATCTCGTGGCGCGCGAGCTCCTCGTCGTCCGTCTCGAGCCGCTCCATCAGCCGCTTCACGCGCACCTCCATGGAGGCGGTCACGCGAACCGTGGGCACGTGCGCCACGGGGCGCAGCAGCAGGGTGGCGCCCCAGCCGCGGATGAGCACGTTGCCCTTCACCGCGAGGTCGAACACCTCCTCGGCGGTGAAGATGGAGATGGTCTTCTCGTCGGCGGCCCACTTCTCGATGGCGCTGGCGCGGCCCTCGCGGATGCGGCGGATGAGGCTCTTCTTCACCTGCATGCGGCCCGCGACGACGTCGCCCACCTCGTGCCGCACCTGTTGCAGGCCGAGCGCCTCGCACACCCCGAGGGCCACGTCCTTGCCGAGCGTGGCCATTTCCTGGGTCATCGCGACGACGGCCATGGCATCACTCCTTGGGCGAGGGGCGTTCGCCGTTGCGCCCGCGAAGGATGTCGAGGCCGCGCGAGATGAGCGGCCAGAAGAGCAGGATGAGGGAGAGCGTGGTCACGAAGCCCACCAGCTCGTTCCTGAAGAAGATGCGCAGGTCGCCCTGCGACAGCAGCATCGACTGGCGGAAGGAGTCCTCGGCGCGGTCGCCCAGCACCAGCGCGAGCACGAGCGGGGCGAGCGGGTAGTCGAGCTTCTTGAACACGTAGCCCATCACGCCGAAAACGAGCATGAGCCACACGTCGAAGAGCGAGGTGTGAACCGTGAATGCGCCGATGGCGCAGATCACGAGGATCACCGGGGCGATGATCGAGAAGGGCACGCGCAGGATCGAGGCGAAGAGCGGCACGCAGGTGAGCACCACGATCAGGCCCACGATGTTGCCGAGGTACATCGAGGCGATGAGGCCCCAGACGAAGTCGGCCTTCTCGACGAAGAGCAGCGGCCCCGGCTGCAGGCCCCAGATCATGAGCCCGCCCAGCAGCACCGCCGCCGTGGGCGAGCCCGGCACTCCCAACGTGAGCATGGGCAGCAGCGCCGAGGTTCCCGCGGCATGCGCGGCGGTCTCAGGCGCGACCACCCCCTCGACCTGGCCGGTGCCGAACTTCTGGCCGTTGGGCGACATGCGCTTGGCCACGCCGTAGCTCATGAAGGATGCCGGGGTGGCGCCGCCCGGAACGATGCCCATGAGGCAGCCGACCGCGGAGCTGCGCAGCGAGGTCTTCCAGTACCTCGGCAGCTCCTTCCAGGTCTCCAGCACCACGCGCATGTTGAGCTTGGCGCTCGCGCCCTTGAAGACCAGGCCCTCCTCGATCGTGAGCAGGATCTCGCCGATGCCGAAGAGGCCGATGACCGCGATGAGGAAATCGAATCCCTTCAGCAGCTCGGTGAAGCCGAAGGTGAGTCGCAGCTGGCCGGTGACGATGTCGATGCCGACGGCCGCCATCGCGAAGCCCATCATCATCGCCGCGACCGTCTTCATCGGCGCGCCCTTGGACATGCCCACGAAGGCGCAGAAGGTGAGCAGGTACACCGAGAAGAACTCCGGCGGTCCGAACCTGAGCGCGAACTTGGCCACCAGTGGCGACAGGAAGGTGATCATCACCACCGCGATGAGCGCGCCCACGAAAGACGAGGTGAACGCCGCGGCGAGCGCGTTGCCGGCGCGGCCCTGCTGCGCGAGCGGGTAGCCGTCGAAGGTGGTCGCGACCGACCAGGGCTCTCCCGGGATGTTGAAGAGCACCGAGGTGATCGCCCCGCCGAACAGCGCGCCCCAGTAGATGCACGACAGCAGGATGATCGCCGAGGTGGCACCGCCTGGCTGCTGCGCCAGGGTGAAGGTGAGCGGCAGCAGGATCGCCACGCCATTGGCGCCGCCGAGGCCCGGCAGCACGCCGATGATCACGCCCAGCACGATGCCCGCGAACATCAGCATCAGGTTGAACCACGTGAGCGCGACCGCGAAGCCGCCGAGGAGGGAGTTGATCTCTGCCACGGCCGGCGCCTAGCGGAAGCCCAGGAGCGCTTCGATCGGGCCCTTCGGCAGGGGCACCTTGAACCACACCTCGAACATGAGGAAGAAGGCGGTCATCACGCCGACGGAGACGGCGACGATCTTGGCCCAGCCGTACTTGCCGAGCACGCGCATGAAGAACGCGATGAAGACGATCGATGCCTCGTAGATGCCGAGCGAATAGACCGGGTTGTTGATGAGCGCCACGTAGGCGATGCTGGGCACCATGACGGTGAGCACCATCTTCAGCTGCCCGCGGTAGACGAAAGCCTTGCGCGCGTACTCCGCGCGGCTGAAGGCGCCGTACAGGTTGAAGGCCGAGGCGATGATGATGACGACGCCGATGTAGAACGGGAAATAGCCCGCCTGCGGCCCGTCCGAGCCCCAGGATGCGCCCAGGCGGCGGCTGTCGAACACGACGATCGAGCCGAAAATGATGAACAGGATCGCGACCAGCGCCTCCCAGACGCGAAACGACCCTACGGCGCGGTCCTGCTGACCGTCCTGCATAACCTGCCTCCTGCGGTGGTGACGGAAGGCCCCGGGCCGTGGCCCGGGGCTTTGCGCGGCGCTACTTCCCCGGCGCGAGGAAGTTGGCTTCCTTCATGAGGTCGTAATGCAGCTTCTCGGCCTTCTCGACCCAGTCGGCGTAATCCTTGCCGACCATGGTGGTCTGGTTGAAGGCGCCCTTCTCCATGAAGTCCTTCCACTCCGGCGTCTGGCGCACCTTCTCCAGCAGGTCGGCGTAGTACTTCACCTGGTCGGGCGTGGCGCCGCCGGCCATGAAGATGCCGCGAAGCATCACGTAGTCGGTGGGGACGCCGGACTCCTTGCACGTGGGGATGTCGTTCCAGGACATCTCCTTCGTGACCTTGGTCTTGTATGGCATGCGCTGGTCGTCGAAGACGCACAGCGGGCGCAGGTTGCCGGCGCGCCACTGCGCCACCGCCTCGATCGGGTTGTTGACCGACGAGTCGATGTGCTTGCCCACTAGCTGGGTGGCCACGTCGCCGCCGCCCTTGAAGGGGATGTAGGTGAACTTGGCGCCGGCCACCTTCTCGAGGGCCACGGTGATGATCTGGTCCTCCTGCTTGGAGCCTGTGCCGCCCATCTTGAACTTGTTGTTGCCGCCGGCCTTGACCGCGGCGATGTAGTCCTTGGCGGTCTTGTAGGGCGCCTCGTTGTGCACCCACAGGACGAACTGGTCCAGGGCCATCATGCGCACCGGCGTGAGGTCCTTCCAGCTGAAGGGCACGCCGGTGGCGAGCGGCGTGGTGAAGAGGTTCGACAGCGTGATGATGATCTTGTGCGGCTCGCCCTTGGCGCCCTTCACGTCGAGGAAACCCTCGGCGCCGGCGCCGCCGCTCTTGTTGATGACGACCATCGACTGCTTCATCAGGTTGTGCTTGGCGATGATCGACTGGATGAGCCGTGCCATCTGGTCCGCGCCACCGCCGGTGCCGGCGGGGACGATGAACTCCACGGTCTTGTTGGGTTCCCACGCGGCGAGCGCGGGCATGGCGGTGAATGCCGCGGTGACGGCTGCGGCGACCAGGGCCCTGGCGAACAAGCGTTTCTTCATGGTTTTCTCCTCGTATTTGTTTCGGACGGAAAGCTCCAAAGTCCTTTTTTCTTCTTCGAGGCGAGCCCTTCGGCGCGTCGCCTCTTCGGCGGACCAATTCTATTGCCGCCGCCCCCCGGAAGTCTCTTGACCGAGGTCAATCGGCGCGTGCGAATCCTTTACAACGCGCGTGCCGCCATTCCGGAGGACCGGGTCGGCGTAGTTTAGGCGAGCCGAGGGGCCGAAGGGAAATTGGCCTGGGTCAATGCGCCGGCGGGCGCGCGGCGGCGACGATTTGCTAAAGTCTCGTGCCCGCGCCGCGGGCCACACGAAGAAACCAAGGAGGAGCTTCCCGCGATGGATCCCATGACCTGGCTGGCGATCGGCATCTTCGCCGTCACCATCATCGTCGTCATCACCGGCTGGATCGACAGCACCGCCGGGGCGCTGCTCGGCGTGGCGGCGATGATCTGGCTCGGCATCATGACCGAGGACGACGCATTCAAGATCGTCGACTGGAACGTGATGGCGATCCTCATCTCGATCTGGACCATCGCCGGCTACTTCGGCAAGTCCGGCGTGCCCGAATGGCTTTCGGTGCAGGCCCTCAGGCTGTCGAAGGGCAACCCGGGAATGCTGGTGGTGATCCTGTCTGCGCTCGCAGGTTTCGTCTCCATGGTGGTGGACAACGTCGTGGTGATCCTCATGTTCGCCCCGGTGGCGATCCCGCTGGCGCGCCACCTGGGCCTTCCCCTCACCCCGCTCGTGCTCATGATCGGCTTCAGCGCCAATTTCATGGGCTCGGCGATGCTGCTGGGCGACTTGCCGCCGCAGATGATGCACAGCGTCTCGGGAGCGGAATTCATGGACTTCATCTGGCACCAGGGCCGCCCCAGCTCCTTCCCGATCCTCACCGTCACGTTCCTCATGACGCTCGGGATCATGTACTGGCTGGCATTCCGCAAGTTCAAGGCGACCAACGTGGGCGCGAGCGCCGAGGGCGGCGGTGCGATGCCCAGCGCCAAGATTCCCGACCCGACCTTCGCCTTCATCGTGCTCTTCATGTTCGCGGGCACGGTGGTAGCCATGGCCTTCCGCGAGAAGCTGGGCGTGAAGCTGGGCTTCATCGCGATGACGGGGGCGTTGCTGCTGGTGCTCATCCTCGAGCTCATGGGCGATCGGCTCAAGAAGCCCAGCTTCGAAGAGGTGATCCAGGACCTCGACTGGCGCGCGGTCTTCTTCTACATCGCGCTCTTCGCGCTCGTGGGCGGGCTCGAGAAGACCGGCATCCTGGAAAAGCTCGCCCATGGCATCCAGCCGATCTTCAGGGAGAACCTGGCCCTGGGGGCCACGCTTCTCTTCTGGGTGACCATCCCGATCGTGGGCATCGTCGAGCACGACGCCTATATCCTCACCTTCCTCTACACCATCCGCGACATGGGCGAGCAGGGGGTGAACCCGTGGCCGCTGTGGTGGATGCTCCTCTGGTCGGGCACCCTCGGCAGCAACCTCACCATCGCCGGGGCCCCGGCTCTGTATGTGGCCAACAACATCTGCGAGCGCGAGGAGAACCGCAGGATCCCGCTAGGCGAGTTCCTGCGCTGGAGCGTGGTCTTCACGGCGATCTCGAGCGGGATCTGCTATGTGTTCGGCATGCTGATCTGGGTGCTGCCCTTCGTGAAGTGATCGCGGGACCCTCCGGCGGCTGCCCGCCGCCGGAGGGAACGTCGCGCGCCGCGGCGGCTCTATAATTTGCCAGCCGTGTCCATCCCCTCCCGCAGCCCAATCGTTGCAGCGATGCGCGTCGTCCTCGCGGCCGTGGCAATCGGGTACGGCTGGGCTTGCGCTTCCCTCGAGCTCGAGCTTCCGGCCGTGCGCGAGGCGGCCGCGCGCGGCAACGAGAAGGCCGTCGAGGCAGCGCGCCAGCGCTTCGCGGGCCACCCCCTCGAGGCCTATCCCGCCTACTGGCAGCTTGCCTTCGGGCTTGAACGCGCCGATCGAAACGCGGTGCGCGGGTTCCTCGATCGCTATCCGGACACCCCGCTCGCCGACGCCCTGCGGCGCGACTGGCTCAAGGTCCTCGGTGCCGGCGCCCAGTGGGAGCTCTTCCGCGCCGAGCAGCCGCGCCTGCGTTCCGAGGACGCCGAGGTCGCCTGCTTTTCGCTGCAGGAGCGCCAGGCCCGCGACGATGCCGAGGCGATCGCCGAGGCGCGCACGCTTTTCAAGAGCGCGCGCGAGGCGCCGGCCGCCTGCGATCCGGTGTTCGCCGCGCTCGTCGGCAGGGGCGCGCTCAGCGAAGCCGATATCGCGGCACGGATACGCCGGCTGCTCGCCGCCAACGCGCTGCGCGACGCGAAGCGCGCCCTCGCCCTGCTGCCCGCGCGCGAGCGCCTGGGCGAGAAGTCCCTGGACCGCGTGGCCGCCGATCCCGCGCGCTTCCTGCTTCGCGAGCTCAAGTCGGCCACCTTCACGCGCAACGATCGCGAGCTGGCCCTCTTCGCCATCGCACGCCTCGCGCGCTCGAAGCCCGACGAGGCCGCCGAGCGCCTCGCCGCCCTCGCGCCTCGCCTCGGGCCCGAGCTGGCGCAGCCTGCCTGGGCCCATGTGGCGAGCCATGCCGCGATGGCGCACCACCCGCAGGCGCTCGAGCTCTATGGCGCCGCCGGGGACACGCCGCTCGCCGACTCGCAGGTCGCCTGGAAAGCGCGCGCGGCCCTGCGCGCGGGCGCCTGGCAGGAGGTGCTGGCGGCGATCCAGCAGATGTCCCCGGAGCAGGCGCGCGAGTCGCGCTGGCGCTACTGGCGCGCCCGCGCGCTGCGGGAGCTGGGCCAGGCCGCGGCGGCGGACGCGCTGCTGCGCGGCGTGGCCATCGAGCGCTCCTTCTACGGCATACTCGCCGCCGAGGAGCTCGGCATCCCCGTCGCGCCCGACTGGAACGGGTGGAAGCCGCAGCCCGCGGACCTCGAGCGCGTCGCGGCGCTTCCCGGCGTAGCCCGAGCGCTGGCACTCTATCGCGCCGGCCTGCACAACGAGGCGCTGCGCGAATGGAACTGGGCGACACGCGGCCTCGACGATCGCGGCCTGCTTGCCGCGGCGGAGATCATCGCCCGCGCAGGCGCGCCCGATCGGGCCATCCACACGGCCAACCGTACCGCGCAACTGCACGACCTCACGCAGCGCTTTCCCGTGCACCATCGGGAAGCGATCGCCGCGGCCGCGCGCCAATGGGGCGTGGATGCAGCCCTCGTCTTCGCCGTCATCCGCCAGGAAAGCCGATTCATGGCGCACGCCCGGTCCCGCGTGGGCGCCACGGGCCTCATGCAGCTCATGCCCGCGACGGCGCGCTGGGTGGCGAAGCAGATACCCGTCGATCCATACCGCCCGGCGATGCTCGCCGAACCCGAGGTCAACCTGCGCATGGGCTCGTATTACCTGGGGCGCGTCCTGGCCGAGCTCGGCCATCCCGTGCTCGCGACTGCCGCGTACAACGCGGGGCCCGGACGCGCACGGCGCTGGCGAGACGCGGCGGAGCTGGATGGCGCGATCTACGTGGAGACGATCCCTTTCGACGAAACCCGCGATTACGTGAAGCAGGTGCTCGCGAATGCCTGGTTCTATGCCCATCGCCTCACGGGACAGACCGCGAGCCTGCGCCAATGGGTCGGCACGGTGCCGGGCCGCAGCAGCGCCGCGGTAGCTGCGAGCCTGCCATGAAGGTGGCGAGCGTCTGCCTGCTGGGAGGCACCGGTTTCGTGGGCCGCGCCATCGCCGAGGAGCTCGCTCCCCGGGGCATCCGCATGCGCATCGTGACCCGGCTGCGCCAGAATGCCGCGCCGCTCACGGTGTTGCCCACGGCCGAGGTCGTGGTGGCCGACGCGCACGACCCGGCCACGCTGCGGCGCTGCTTCGAGGATATGGACGCGGTGATCAACCTCGTCGGCATCCTGCACGAGACGCGGCGGCAGTCTTTCAGGGCCTGCCACGAGGAGCTGCCGCGCAAGGTCGCTGAAGCCTGCGGCGCGAGCGGCGTGCGCCACCTGCTGCACATGAGCGCGCTCGGCGCCGCGCCGGGCGCACCCAGCCAGTACCTGCGATCGAAGGCCGCGGGCGAAGCCGCCCTGCGTGCCGCGGCCGGAATCGTTCCCTGGACGATCATGCGTCCGTCGGTGATCTTCGGCGAGCGCGACCGCTTCCTCAATCTCTTCGCGACCCTGGTGCGCTGGAACCCGGTGCTGCCGCTGGCCGCCGCCCAGGCGCGCTTCCAGCCCGTGTGGGTCGAGGACGTCGCGCGCTGCTTCACGCTCGCGCTGGGCAATCCCGCCGCTTTCGGAGCGGCATACAACCTGTGCGGCCCGAACGCTTACACGCTGGAAGAGCTGGTGCGCTTCGTCGCGCGCACCCTCGGGCGCCGCCGCGCGATCCTCGCCCTGCCCGCGGCGCTCGGCAAGCTGCAGGCGCTCGCCTTCGAGCATTTGCCCGGCAAGCTCATGACGCGTGACAACCTCGCCTCGATGAGCATGGACAACGTCTGTGCCGACCCCTTTCCGCCGCTCTTCGGTTTCAACCCCTCGCCGCTGGAGGCCGTGGTGCCCGAGTACCTCGTCGGCAGCGCCGCCCGCGCGCGTTACCCCCGTTACCGGCACTTCGCCGGGAGGTGAACATGGCTGCCCTCACGCTCGTCATCGGCAACATGAACTATTCGTCCTGGTCGATGCGCCCCTGGGTGCTGATGCGGCAACTCGGCATCCCGTTCGAGCAGGTGAAGCTTCGCTTCCATTCGCAGGAATGGGACGCGAACATCCAGCGTTGGTCGCCCTCGCGGCTGGTGCCGGTGCTCTGGCGCGAAGAGCAATCGGTGTGGGACTCGCTCGCGATCATGGAGACCCTGCACGAGTGGTACCCCGAGAAGGGAATCTGGCCGCGCGATCCCGGGGCCCGCGCCTTCGCGCGCTCGGCCGCGGCGGAGATGCATTCGGGGTTTCGCGAGCTGCGCTCGAGCATGCCGATGAACATCCGCGCCGCCCATCCGGGCAAGGGCTTGAATGCGCGGGTGCAGGCCGACATCGACCGCATCGTCGCGCTCTGGACGCAGGCGCGCGAGCGTTTCGCGGGCGCGGGGCCTTTCCTGTTCGGCGATTTCTGCGCCGCCGACGCGATGTACGCGCCGGTGGTGATGCGCTTCGCGACCTATGCCGTGCCGCTTGCCCCGCTCGCGGCGGATTACTGCGACGCGATGCGCGCAGCGCCCGGCGTATCGGCCTGGGTGGACGAAGCCCGCCGCGAGACGGAGTTCGTCGCCGAGGACGAGCCCTACGCCACGCCGGCCTAGATGAAGCGCTTCCTCGTCGGCGGCTCGGTGCGCGACGAGATGCTCGGCCTGCCGGTGCAGGACCGCGACTACGTCGTCGTCGGAGCCGATCCTGCGCAGATGCTGCGCGAGGGCTTCAAGCCCGTGGGCGCCGATTTTCCGGTGTTCCTCCATCCCGAGACCCACGAGGAGCACGCGCTCGCCCGCACGGAGCGAAAGACCGGCCCGGGCTACAAGGGCTTCAGCTTCCACGCGGCGCCCGACGTGACCCTCGAGGACGACCTCAAGCGGCGTGACTTGACCATCAACGCGATGGCCCGCGCCGAGGACGGCACGCTCATCGATCCGCACGGCGGCGAGCGCGACCTGCGCGCCGGCGTCCTGCGCCATGTGAGCGAGGCCTTCGCCGAAGATCCGGTCCGCATCCTGCGCGTGGCGCGCTTCGCGGCGCGCTTCGCCTTCGCGGTTGCGCCGGAAACGTTCGAGCTGATGAAACGCATGGTGCAGGCAGGGGAAGCCGATGCGCTCGTGCCCGAGCGCGTCTGGCAGGAGCTTTCGCGCGGCCTGATGGAGAAGGCCCCTTCGCGGATGGTCGCAGTCTTGCGCGAATGCGGCGCGCTCGAGCGCATCCTGCCGGAGCTGGACGCCTGGTACACGGCCTCGGTGGCTCCCGAGCGCCTCGCCGCCCGGCTCGACCACGCTGCCGCCACGGGAGCCGACTTGCCGGTGCGATTCGCGCTGCTGGTGCTCGACCTCGCGCCGAAAGCGGCGGCGGGGCTCGCCGGGCGCGTGAACGCACCGGGCGAATGCCGCGACCTTGCCGCAGCGGCGATCCGCGAGCGCGAGCTGCTCGCCCGTCCCGCGCTCGATGCCGAATCGACCCTCGGCCTGCTCGAGCGCTGCGACATCTTCCGCCGCCCCGAGCGGCTGGGCCGGCTCGTGGCGGTCGCGGTGAGCGATGCGCACTCGCACTCGGCCGAGCGTTGCGTGCCCGAGGCGGAGCTCGCCCGCGCGCTGCAGGAGGCGCGCGCCGTGGACGCGGGAGCGATCGCGCGCGAGTTCCCCGAGGACATCCCCGGCGCGATCCGGCGCGCGCGGCTGGCGGCGATCGCGAGCCTGCAGACGCCCACGGGGCACTGACGTCCGAAACCGCTCGAAGGTGGCGCTGCGCCCTGGAATCGTTCAGCGTAGGTCGAATGCGCCCAGCGGCGAGGCGGCGCCATTGCAAAGCGCCTCGACGCGGTGCACTCCCGGATAGTGCGTGCGCGTCGTGAGCTGGTCGAGCGAGATCGATTTCGAAAGCCGCGCCCGCTCGCCCGGCGCGAGCTCGAGCGCGCGCAGCTTGAAGGTTTTCGGCGACGCCTGCCCATTGGCCTTCACGAAGTGGACACGAAGGTCCACGAGGACGCCCTGGCGGGTCCGCCCCGGGTTGTGGACCTCGAAGCCGATCTCCACCCGGCCCCCGATACGCGCGCGCGGCGGCTCGATCGCGACATTCGAGATGGAAACCCGGGCCGCCGCACCGTAGCCGAGCACCTCGAGCGCGCCGGGCTCTGCGCGCTTCACCGCGGAGCGCAAGGCGTGGGCCACGATCCAGCGGCGATGCGGTGCGCCGCCCGCGAGCCACCTGCGAGCCGTTTCGGCGGCGATCGCGGGATGGTCCTTGCCGATGTCGTTCAAATTGTTCGCCACCGAGCGCCGGACGTAGAGCTCGGGATCGTCCTTGAGGCGCTCGAGCAGCTCCAGCACGGGGGTGGGGTCGCGCTGGAAGGCGCGAAGCCGCGGCGCCCACGGCAGCCGCGGCCTCGTGCCCTCGGAAACCAGGCGGCGCACGTGCACGCTCGGATCGGCGGTCCACTCCCGCAGACGGGCGAGCGTGCGGTCGGGTGTCCGCTCGAGGAAAACACGGATGCTGAACTCCGCCGTGAATCGTTGCGTGATCTCGTACTGTGCGCGCATCGATTCCTCGAAATGGCCGAGCCCATGCGCGGCGACGAAGAACGAGTGCGGCAGGTAGAAGAATGGCGCCATGCCGTGGCCGCCGGTCGTGCCCAGCGGCGGGCCGAGGGAACGCACGAGGATGTCGGCGGCCTGCGGGAAGTCCCGCGGCAGGTGCCCGGCCAGGGCCTGCGCGATTGCGCGCGCGCGCGCCATGAGGTCGAGGGGCTCGAACCCACGAAGCGCCGAGCGCACGAAATCCCGCGACGCGAACGGGGGGTGCGCGTCGCGGATCGCCGCGGCGATGCCGCGCACCACCGGCGCGCCGAAACTGTCCACGAGGCGATCGGCCATGGGCCGATTGTGCCGGCTCCGCGCAACTAGTAATAGAATCGTCAGTTCCTAATAAAGGAGGGGACATGGGACCGACGATTCGATTGCTTGGGGGCTTGCTGCTCGCGCTGGCCGGCGTGGCGCAGGCGCAGAACCTTTCCATCGCCACCGGGGGCACCGGCGGCGTCTATTACCCGCTGGGAGGAGGCCTGGGCGCGGTGCTGTCCAAGGCCATCCCGGGCGTGAGCGCGACCGCCGAGGTCACCGGCGGCTCGGTCGCCAACCTGCAGCTGGTCGGCACCGGCAAGCCCTACCTCGCGTTCACGCAGGCCGACGCCGCGATCGACGCGCTGAAGGGCAACGACAAGTTCAAGGGCAAGCCGATCCCGGTGCGCACGCTGGCCGTGCTCTATCCCAACCGCATGCACGTGGTCTCGATCGAGGGCACGGGCGTCACCAAGATCGGCGACATCAAGGGCAAGCGCGTCTCCACCGGCTCCGGCGGCAGCGCGACCGAGGTCTTCGCCTTCCGCGTGATCGAGGCGGCGGGGCTGGACAAGGACCGCGACATGAAGCGCGAGCGGCTGGGCGTTGCCGAATCGGTGGCCGCGCTGAAGGACCGCAAGATCGACGCCTTCTTCTGGGTGGGCGGCCTGCCCACCGCGGCGGTGACCGACCTCGCCAACACCCCGGGCGTGAAGATCAAGATGATCGACATCGCGCACCTGGTCCCGGCGATGACCAAGAAGTACGGCAACGTCTACATCAAGGACGTGATCCCCAAGGAGACCTACAAGGGGATGGAAGCCGACAACCCGCAGGCCACGGTGACCAACCTGCTAGTGGTGCATCGCGACTTCAACGAGGACCTCGCCTACAAGACCGTGAAGGCGGTCTTCGACCATCGCGACGACCTCATCCGCGTGCACAAGGAAGCGACCAACATCAAGCTCGAGAACCAGAAGCAGGAAGCTTCCTCGATCCCGTGGCACCCCGCGGCGATCCGGTACTTCGCCGAGAAGGGCATCAAGCTCAAGTGAAGTGACCCGTCCGCAGCCGGGGCCCCGTCCAGCCTGCTGGCCGGGGCTTTTCATTGAGGGAACGCCGTGAGCGAAGACGTCGCGCGGTTGCACCAGCCGGCCGCCGAGGTGAGCGCCGAGGCCCTTCGGCGCGCCGAGGAGATGATCGAGCGCGAGGAGGGCGCGCACAACCGGCTCACGGGATGGCTCGGCATGCTGGTGGCCGTGGTGACCGTCGGCATGTCGGTCTTCCACCTCTACACGGCCTACGCCATCGTGCGCCCCGAGCACCTGCGCGCGATCCACGTGGCCTTCGTGCTCTTCCTCATCTTCCTCATCTATCCGGTGGCGCGGCGCTACCGCCACCGCGTGATGTGGTGGGACTGGCTGCTCGCCGCCGCCGGCGTCTCCACCACGGTGTACCTCATCATGGGCGGCGACGAGTTCTTCGACCGCTCGATCGTCCCGGAGACCTGGGACATCGTCTTCGGCGTGACGCTGGCGCTCCTCATCCTCGAGGCGATGCGCCGCACCACCGGTTGGATCCTGCCCTTCATCACCGGCTGCTTCCTCGCCTACGCGTTCTTCGGCGCCTACCTGCCGATGCCGTGGACGCACAAGGGCTACGAGATCCCGCGCCTGGTGGGCCACATGTACATGACGCTCGAAGGCATCTACGGCACCGCGATCGCCGTGTCCTCGAGCCTGGTGATCCTCTTCACCATCTTCGGCGCGTTCCTGCAGTTTTCGGGCGCGGGCAAGTTCTACATCGACTTCTCCTTCGCGGCGATGGGCGGCAAGCCCACGAGCGCCGGCCGCACGGTGACGCTCGCCTCGTTCCTGCTGGGGGGGCCCTCCGGCTCCGGCGTGGCGACCACGGTGACGCTCGGCGCGGTCGCCGCGCCCATGCTCGCCAAGGTGGGCTACAGCAAGAACGAGGCGGGCGGCCTGCTCGCCGCCGGGGGGCTGGGCGCCATCATCTCGCCGCCGGTCCTGGGAGCGGCCGCCTTCCTCATCGCCGAGTTCCTCAAGATCTCGTATCTGGACGTGGTGCTCATGGCCACGATCCCGACGTGCCTGTACTACATGGCTCTCTTCATCATGGTCGAGCTCGACGTGCGCAAGTTCGGCATGAAGGACGTGGTGTTCGAGAACGTGGAGTCGGCCTGGAGCCTCGCGCGCAAGTACTGGTACCACTTCCTGTCGCTGGTCTCGATCGTGATCTTCATGCTGTTCGGCTTCTCCCCGGAGCTGTCGGTGTTCTGGGCCACGGTGGTCGCGCTCGCCACGAGCTTCTTCCGGCGCGACACCGCGCTCATCCCGCGGGAGGTCTTCACGCGCCGGGCGCCGTTCTGGCGTGGCCTGGGCACCTCGGGACTGGTGAAGGCCCTCGACGGCGGCGCGCGGGCGGTGCTGAACGTGGCGGCGACCTGCGCCGGGGCGGGGCTCATCGTGGGCGTGGTGACCCTCACCGGCCTGGGCCTCAAGTTCAGCTCGATCGTCATCGCCTATGCCGGCAACTCGCTGCTGCTCACGGCGATCTACACCGCGCTCATCGTCTGGATCGTGGGCCTGGCGGTGCCCGTCACGGCGAGCTACATCATCTGCGCGGTGATCGCTGCTCCCGCCCTCATCGCGCTCGACGTGCCCGAGTTCGCCGCGCACATGTTCGTCTTCTACTACGCGGTGCTTTCCGAAGTTTCCCCGCCGACGGCCCTGTCGCCCTTCGCGGCCGCGGCGATCACCGGCGGCGATCCCTACAAGACCACGCTGCAGTGCTGGAAATACACCACTCCCGCCTTCCTGGTGCCCTTCATGTTCGTGCTCGACCCCAGCGGCCAGGGCCTGCTGCTCACCGGCTCGATCAAGACGCTCGCGACCGCGGACTGGGGCTCGATCGCGCTCGTGACCTTCACCGCGGCCGTGGGCATCATCTCGCTCGCCGGCGGCTTCCAGGGCTGGCTGCTCAAGAAGACCCTCGTCATCGAGCGCTGGGTGCTCATCGTCGCCGGGGTGATGCTGGTCTACCCGAAGGCGACCTTCGATGCATTGGGCTTCGCCCTCGTGGTGGTGGTCATCGTGATGCAGCTGATGAGGCGCGGAGTGAGCGCCCCCGAGCCCGGCCGCCGCGGCCCCTGAGCGGCACCCCGTAGAATCGGCCGATCCAAGGCACGAAGGACTCCCACGAAAATGGCACAGGTGATCGGCGTACCGCGGGAAATCTTCCCCGGCGAAAAGCGTGTCGCGACCGTTCCCGAGGTCGTGCCCAGGCTGGCCAAGCTGGGCTTCCGCGTGCTGGTGCAGGCCGGGGCCGGCGAGGCGGCGAGCATCGGCGACGACGCCTATGCCGCAGCGGGCGCCACCGTGGTGCCGGACGCACAAGCCATCTGGTCGCAGGCGGACGTCGTGTTCAAGGTGCGCGCGCCGGCGCCGGCGGAGGTCGCCGCCCTGCGCGCGGGCCAGGTGCTCGTGAGCTTCCTGTGGCCGGCGCAGAACCCGCAACTGCTTCAGGACCTGGCGGCGAAGAAGGTGACCGTGCTCGCGATGGACAGCGTGCCGCGCATCTCGCGCGCGCAAAAGCTCGACGCGCTCTCCTCCATGGCCAACATCGCCGGCTACCGCGCCATCATCGAGGCCGCGCACCACTTCGGGCGCTTCTTCACCGGGCAGGTCACCGCCGCCGGCAAGGTGCCGCCGGCGAAGGTCTTCGTGATCGGCGCCGGCGTGGCCGGGCTCGCCGCCATCGGCGCGGCGTCCGGCCTGGGCGCCATCGTTCGCGCCAACGACACGCGTCCCGAGGTCGCCGACCAGATCCGCTCGCTCGGCGGCGAGTTCGTGCCCGTCGACTACGTCGAGGAAGGCACCGGCGTGGGCGGCTACGCCCGCGTCATGAGCGAGGGCTACCAGAAGGCGCAGCGCGAGGTGTTCGCGCAGCAGGCGCGCGAAGTGGACATCATCGTGACCACCGCGCTCATTCCCGGCAAGCCCGCGCCCAGGCTCATCACCGCCGACATGGTGCGGTCGATGAAGCCCGGCAGCGTGATCGTGGACCTTGCGGCCGAGCAGGGGGGCAACTGCGAGCTCACCGTCCCGGGCGAGGTGGCGGTGCGCGAAGGCGTGACCATCATCGGCTATACCGACCTGCCCAGCCGGCTCGCGGCTCAATCGAGCACGCTGTACGCGACCAACCTCTTCCGCCTCGCCGAGGAGCTCGCCAAGGCGAAGGACGGCGTGGTGAACGTCAACATGGACGACGAGGTGCTGCGCGGCACCACGGTCATCAAGGACGGCGAAGTCACCTGGCCCCCGCCACCGCCGCGGCTTTCCGCCGCGCCCGCGCCATCGGCGTCGGCCAACGCGCCGGGCGTTCCGAGCGAGAAGAAGGCGCATGGCCATGCCGCGGGGGCGCCGCTTTCGCGCGGCGCGCTCGCGCTGCTCTTCGCCGTGGCGGCTTTGCTCTTCGGGCTCATCGGAGCGTACGCGCCACCCGCATTCCTCGGCCACTTCACCGTTTTCGTGCTCGCCTGCTTCGTGGGCTACATGGTGGTCTGGAACGTGACGCCCGCGCTGCACACGCCGCTCATGAGCGTGACCAACGCCATCAGCAGCATCATCGTCATCGGCGCGCTGGTGCAGATCGCCCCGCCCATCGCCCCCGGGGGAGCGGACCGGCCCGATGACGTGATCCGCTGGCTCGCCACCGTCGGCATAGCGCTGAGCGCCATCAACATGTTCGGCGGCTTCGCGGTGACGCAGCGCATGTTGTCGATGTTCCGCAAGTAGGAGACGGCACATGTCCGCAGGCCTCGCCACCGTCGCCTACATCGCCGCGATCATCCTCTTCATCCTGAGCCTCGGCGGCCTGTCGCATCCGGAGACCTCGCGCCGGGGCAACCTCTACGGCATCCTCGGCATGGCGATCGCCGTGGGGGCGACCGTCCTGGGGCCGCGCGTGAGTGCCACGGGCCTCGCCTGGATCGCGGCCGCGCTCGTGGTGGGCGGCGGGGTCGGCCTGTACCTCGCGCGCACCGTGCGCATGACGCAGATGCCGGAGCTGGTGGCCTTCATGCACAGTCTCGTGGGCCTCGTCGCCGTGCTCGTGGGTTATGCGAGCTATGTCGATCCAGGCGCCACCGGCGGGATGTCGCGCGCGGAAGTGGCGATCCACCACGTCGAGGTCTATGTCGGCGTGCTGATCGGCGCGGTCACCTTGTCGGGCTCGGTCATCGCCTTCGGCAAGCTGTCGGCGCGCATCTCGGGAAAGCCGCTGCTCTTGCCCTCGCGCCACCTGCTCAACCTGGCCGCGCTCGTGGTGGTGATCGGCCTGGGCTACGCGTTCCTGCGCGCATCCTCGCTGCAGGAGGGAATGATCCCGCTCTTCCTCATGACGCTCATCGCGCTCGCCTTCGGGGTGCACATGGTGATGGCCATCGGCGGCGCCGACATGCCGGTGGTGGTCTCGATGCTCAACAGCTATTCGGGCTGGGCCGCGGCGGCCACGGGCTTCATGCTTTCCAACGACCTGCTGATCGTGACCGGCGCGTTGGTCGGATCGAGCGGCGCGATCCTCTCGTACATCATGTGCCGCGCGATGAACCGCAAGTTCCTGAGCGTGATCGCCGGCGGCTTCGGTGGCGATGCCGCGCCGGCGGCATCTGCCGCCGCGGCCCAGCCCGCAGGCGAAGTCGTCCCGGTGAGCGCGCCGGAAGCGGCCGAGCTGCTGCGCGAGGCGAAGAGCGTGATCATCGTCCCGGGCTACGGAATGGCGGTCGCTCAGGCGCAGCACACCGTTTTCGAGATCACGCGGCGGCTGCGCGAGCTGGGCAAGACGGTGCGCTTCGGCATCCACCCCGTGGCCGGCCGCATGCCGGGCCACATGAACGTGCTGCTCGCCGAGGCCAAGGTCCCGTATGACATCGTGCTCGAGATGGACGAGATCAACGAGGACTTTCCCGAGACCGACGTCGCGATGGTCATCGGCGCCAACGACATCGTCAACCCGAGCGCGCAGGACGATCCCTCGAGCCCGATCGCCGGCATGCCGGTGCTGGAGGTGTGGAAGGCGCGCACCTCGATCGTGATGAAGCGCAGCATGGCCTCGGGCTACGCCGGGGTGGACAATCCGCTCTTCTACAAGGACAACAACCGCATGCTCTTCGGCGACGCGAAGAAGATGCTGGACGAGGTGCTTTCGGCCCTGCGGGGTTGAAGCGCCCCGCGGCGGCGCTAGAACTTGACGGGGCCCTTGACCGTCTCGGCCTTCGGCCACACGTAGTAGGTCACCCAGCTCGCCTTGTCGGTCGTGCACTGCACGACGTATTCGGGCAGCCCCCCGGCGCGCTGGCGATACCGGTACTGGGCGCAGGCCGGTGTCTTGTTCTTGGCAAGGGCTCCCGTGATCTCGGCGTTCGCCGCCTCCTTCCAGGCGCCCGGATGGGTCTGCGCGAACGCCGCCGGCAACGAGCCGTCGTCGACGCCCTTCTGCTTGGAGGTCCCTTCCATCAGGCGCTGCTCGGCCTCGCGGCTCTTCTTCTGCGCATCCGCCCTCGCCTTGAGCTCGTCCTGGTACGCCTTGTCGCGCTCGCGGGCCTTCTGGATCGACTCCTCCTTGCGGCGTGCTTCCTCCGCCTTCTTGCGCTGCGCCTCGGCCTCGAGCTTCTCGCGCTCCTTCCTGCGCGCCTCGGCCGCCTCGGCGCTCTCGCCGCATTTCTCCTGCTGGAACACCACTCCGCCTTTTCCGTCCGGGCACTTGTTCAGCTTCTGCCCAAAAGCGACAGGAACTGACGCGATCAGGCCCACCGCAAGTCCGAGCTGCACATACCGAGCGCGCATCGTTCATCACTCCTTTTGTGACGCGAAGCATGCCGCGTGCCGCCCATGCGAAGCAAGGGTTACCGGCCGTGGCACGATTTTTTCATTAGGCCTCTGGCACGGAGGATGGCTATGAAAACGGACCGCGGCTTCACCCTGATCGAGTTGATGGTCGTCGTGGCCATCATCGGCATCCTGGCGGCGATCGCCCTGCCCGCGTACCAGCAGTTCACCATCCGGTCCAAGGCGGTCGAGCTGGTCAACATGGCCGGCACCTGCAAGACGTCGGTCGCCGAGTACTACCAGACGAGGTCGGCCATGCCGGCGACCACCGCGGACGCGGGCTGCTTCACCACGGGCACGGCCAACGCGAAGGCCCCGACCATCGACAACGGGCTGATCCAGGTCCAGGCCGCGGGCGGCCTGCACACGCAGCTCACCGGCATCGGCACGGGGACGCTGCTCGTGTTCACGCCCATGTGCGGCGCCCCGGCGACGCCCGCATGCGTGGGCGCCACGATCGCGGCGTGGGATTGCAAGCTCAACTCGACGATCGATGGCCGCTACCTGCCGGCCGAGTGCCGCTGAGTGCCTATAGCTGCAGGTGCCGGGCCGACTGGAATCCCAGCAGCGGCGCGTCCATCCCCTTGCCGAAGCCGAGCACCTTGAAGAGCTCGCCCATCTCCGCGGGGTTGATCAGCCGGTAGACGGCGCTCGTGCCCTTCATGCGTGAAAGCGTCGCGGTCGGATCCCCGGCCGAGACCAGCACCGCGAGGCCGCACGAGATGAGGAAATAGGCCTGCGTCGTGAACCCGTAGACGTCGGCGCCGCCGGACTCCGCGGCACGCGCCATGGCGGAGAAATCCACGTGCGCGGTGATGTCCTGCAAGCCTGGCAGGAAGAACGGGTCGTTGTGGAAGCGGTGGCGATAATGGCAGCGCAGCGTGCCCATCGACCGTTGCGGGTGGTAGAACTCGCGCTCGGGAAAGCCGTAATCGATGAAGATGGCCACGCCGCGATCCAGCGTGGAGGCGATGGTGCGCACCAGGCCCTCGGCCGCGAGGCCGACTTCCGAGAGGTAGTCGTAGTCGCCGGGCGGGAACGCGGTCTCGCCGCGACGCTTGAGCGGCCCATCGGGCAAGGGCTGGTCGTCCCAGGCGAAGCCCGCCTCGGTGAGCACGACCCCGCGCTCCAGGACCTCCCCGTGCGTGCGATGCAGAAGCGAGCACGGCACGACGTCGAGCACCTCGTTGGCGATGACGAAGCCCGTGATCGTCGCGGGCAGCTCGTCGATCCACTCGAAGCGCGCGATGTCCTCGGGGAAACGTTGGGCCAGCCGCTCGCGCTGGCGCTGGCGCAGGTCCGGGCTCACTTCGAGCATGAGGTAGCGCCGCGGCAGCTGGCCCAGCGTCTTCAGCTCGCCGAAGAGGTCCGCCGCCAGAGCGCCAGAGCCCGGGCCCAGCTCAAGCACGTCGCCGCCCACGGCCGCAAGCACCTGTGCCGCCTGCAGGGCGAGGCAGCGGCCGAACATCGGGGAGACCTCGGGCGCGGTGACGAAGTCGCCTTCCGGGCCGAACTTGCGCGCGCCCGCCGCGTAGTAGCCCATGCCCGGCGCGTAGAGGGCGAGCTCCATGTAGCGCGAGAACGGGATCCAGTCGCCCTCGTCGCAGATCACGCCCGCGATGTGCTCGGCGAGTTGCGCCGAGTGCGCCGCGGCTTCGGGTGGCGGTGCGGGAAGTGCGGTTTCGGCGGGCGCCATGGAGCGTTCGGCTACACTTTGCATTCGTGTTTTCTCGCGGGCGGCCGACTATAACATGCACGATCGTGCGGTCCTGATCACCGGCGCCGCACGGCGCATCGGCGCGGCGATCGCGCGGCGCCTGCATGCGAGCGGTTGCCGCGTGGTGCTGCATTGCCATCGCTCGCGCGGGGATGCCGACCGCCTCGCCGACGCCTTGAACGCCGACCGCGGCGATTCGTGTGCGGTGCTGCAGTGCGACCTGCTCGACCGCGACCAGCTCGAGCGCCTGGTCGAGGATGCCGCCGCGGCCTTCGGGCGCCTCGATGCCCTGGTCAACAACGCCTCGTCGTTCTATCCGACGCCGCTCGGGCGCATCGAGGCGAGCGACTGGGACGAGCTCATCGGCAGCAACCTGCGCGCGCCGCTTTTCCTGTCGCAGGCAGCCGCCACGCACCTGCGCGCCGCACGCGGCGCGATCGTGAACCTGGTGGACATCCATTCCGAGCGGCCGCTGAAGGACTTCGTGGTGTACTCGGTGGCCAAGGCGGCGCTGGCGGGCCTCACGCGCTCGCTCGCGCTGGAGCTCGGTCCGGAGGTGCGCGTGAACGGCGTCTCACCGGGTGCGATCCTCTGGCCCGACGGCGACGAGCACTTCGCGCCCTCGGAGCGCCAACGCATCCTCGAGCAGACGCCGCTCAAGCGCATCGGCAGCCCGGAGGACGTGGCGGGGGCGGTAAAATACCTGCTCCTCGACGCGCCCTTCGTGAGCGGCCAGATCATCGCCGTGGATGGAGGCCGCGGCATCCATTTATGAACTCGCGCAAATCTGACTTCGAGAACGCCAAGCTCGCCAAGCGCCTGCGCCGGCAGGTCGGGCAGGCGATCGCCGAGTACTCGATGATCGAGGCGGGCGACAAGGTGATGGCATGCCTGTCCGGCGGCAAGGACAGCTACGCGATGCTCGACGTGCTCCTGCGCCTGCGCGAGAAATCGCCGCATCCCTTCGAGATCGTGGCGGTGAACCTCGACCAGCGCCACCCGGGCTTCCCCGAGCACGTCCTGCCGGATTATTTGCGATCGGTCGGCGTGCCCTTCCGCATCGAAGTGCAGGACACGTACAGCGTGGTGAAGCGCGTGATCCCGGAAGGCAAGACGATGTGCGGGCTTTGCTCGCGCCTGCGCCGCGGCGTGCTCTACCGCGTCGCGAGCGAGCTGGGCGCCACCAAGATCGCGCTCGGCCACCACCGCGGCGACATCCTCGAGACCTTCTTCCTCAACCTCTTCCACGGCGGCAAGCTGAAGACGATGCCGCCCAAGCTCGTTTCCGACGACGGCAGGCACATCGTGATCCGCCCGCTCGCCTACGTGGAGGAGGCCGACCTCGAGGCCTATGCCGAGCTTCGCGCCTTCCCGATCATTCCCTGCGACCTGTGCGGCTCCCAGGACCAGCTCCAGAGGCAGCAGGTGAAGGCGATGCTGCGCGAATGGGACAGGGCCCATCCCGGCCGCCTCGACTCGATCTTCGGCGCGCTCACCAACGCGGCGCCTTCGCACCTGCTCGATCGATCGCTCTTCGACTTCGCGGGCCTCGCCGCGACCGGCGAGGCGCGGCCCGCGCCCATCGAGCTCGTGAAGCGCCGGCCCGCGTCGTAGGTCAGCGCGGGCCGACCACCTCCCGGTAGCGCCCCTCGAGCCGCGGGTTGCCGGCATAGCGTTCCACGGTCGGCAGGAACCTCTCGAGCTCTGCCATCCGCTCGGCAGCGGGGGGGTGCGTGCTGAAGACGGAGGCCGCGTCGGCATCACCCCTGTATTGCGCCAGCATCTGCAACGCGGCGACGAGGCCGTAGGGATCGTAGCCGCTGCGCGTGGCGATCACGATGGCGAGCTGGTCGGCCTCGTGCTCCATCGACCGATCGAGCGGGCGCAGAAAGAAGCCGTCCTTGATCAGGTCCACCACGACGCCCGAAGCCCAGCTTCGCGCCTGCTGCGCGAGCGCGCCGCCGCCGCGCCGCGAGATCGCCTCCGAGGCTACGTCCTTGCCGAGCGAGGCCCAGAAGCTGCCGCTCGCGCTCGACTGCAGCGCCATCACCTGGTGCCGCTTCACGACGTGCGCGATCTCGTGGGCCAGAACGCCGGCCAGCTCCGATTCGCTCGCAAGGCGCTTCATCAGCCCGTTGGATACGACGATCGACCCGCCGGGCAGGGCGAAGGCGTTGATGGTCTCGGTATCCAGCACCCCGAAGCTCCAGGGCAGGTCGGGCCGCTCGCTGTGCAGCGCGAGCCAGCGCCCGACGCGGTTCACGTAACGCTGCAGGTTCTCGTCGCGATGCAGCGGCGAGGCACCCAGGAAGGAGGCCGTGGCCGCCTCGCCCAGCGCGATCTCCTGCTCCTGCGTGAGCTCCCGGGAAGCTTCGGTGCCCTTCACCACGCGCTTGCCGATGTCCAGCGCCTTGCCGATGTCGATGCCGCCGAACTGCGCCTGCGCCGGCAACGCGAGCGCGAGAAGCGCCAGCCATGCGACGCGTCTCATCGCCCGCTCCCTTCGGGCGCGTCGATGCGCGCTTCCTGCAGGCGGCCCTCGCGCGCGAACCGCTCGGCCGTGGCCTTGTCGGCCCGATACGAATGCATCCGGGCCACCGCGGCGTGGTCCGGCGCCGCGTTCTTCAGCTCCTCGGGCGAAAGCCCGCGCACGCCGGTGGTGGCCACCGTGGATCCTTTCGAAGTCTCGCGCCCGAAGCCGAGCGCCGAAGTCACCGTGCCCAGGCCGCCTCCCGATGATGTGGCGGCCTGCGCAACGGCGGGGAAACGCAGGTGGAAAACCCGCACCCACCCCTGCTGCCCGCCGGCTTCGACGCGCGTCCAGCCGCCGGCGCGCTCGAGCACGCGCACCGAAGTGCCCTCGGCGAGGCTCGCGAGGGTGCGCGCATCGGCCGCGCCGCGATCCTTCAGCTCGGTGGCGCGATTGGCGAAGGCCTGCTCCTGCGCGAGCGCCGGGGCGGCGAACGCAAGCAGCAACAATGCGACGGCGATCCTCATGGGCGGATCATGAGCCAGGCGAGCCCCAGCAGCAGGCCCATGCTGGCCACGTCGGTAGCCGTCGTCACGAAGATGCTGGAGGCCGTCGCCGGATCGAACTTCATGCGCTTCAGCAGCAGCGGCACGACCGCGCCTGACACGCCGCTGATGGCGCAGCTGCCGATCATCGCCAGCGTGACCACCAGGCCGAGCATCAAGGCGTGCGGGGAGTCCTGCGAGACGGCGAGCAGGTACATGGCGATGCCGCAGAGCAGGCCGGTGACGACGCCGTTGGCCACCCCGAGCAGGGCTTCCTTGGTGACGAGCTGCTTGCCGCCCCCGGGCTTGATGTCGCCCAGGGTGATGCCGCGCACCGTCACGGCGAGCGCCTGGCAGCCCGTGTTGCCCGACTGGCCCGCGAGCACAGGCAGGAAGGTGGCGAGGATGACCAGCTTGTCGAGGGTGCCCTGGAAGATCGCCACCACGGCGCCGGCGGTGAAGGCCGTCACAAGGTTCACCAGCAGCCATGGATTGCGGAACTTGAAGCTCTGGCCGATCGGGGTGGCGATGCGCTCTTCCTTCTCCACGCCGACCATCGCGCCCGCCTGCGCGGTGATCTCGAAGGCCTCGAGCTCGAAAAGCGCGGCGCCTCGCACCAGCCCCACGAGCCGGCCGTCGCGGTCGGTGACCGGATACTGCGGAAAGTGCCGGTTCACGGTGAGCTTCATCGCATCGGGCAGGGGCAGGTCGGGCGCCAGGGTGAAGGGCGCGACGAGCATCACTTCCTCGAGCCGCTGCGCGCGCTCGTTGAACAGGAGGTCGCGCATGGTGACGAGTCCCAGCAGCTTGCCGGCCTCGTCGACCACGTAGAGGTAGGTCACCAACGCGGTGCGTACCTTCGGACGCAGCGCCTCGATCGCTTCGCCCACGGTCATCGACGGCTGGAACACGGCGATCGGCGCCTCCATCATCTGGCCGATGGTGCCCTTGGGATATTCGGTGTTGCGCTTCCACTGCTCTGCCACCTCGGCCGGCGCGGAGGAGGCGATGAGCCGCCGCGCCCCGGTTTCCATCTCGGCGAGGATCGATTGCACGAAGGCGGGGTTGAGCACGCCCAGGGTCTCGGCCGCCTCTCCCGGCTGCATGCGCTCGAGCACCGCCGCGGCCTCGTTCGGCGGAAGCGCCTTCACCTGCGCGGCGGAGGCCTGGCGTTCGTTGAGTGCAGTGGTCGGCACGGCGGCTCCTCGGGAACTCGTCGGCCGATTGTAGCCGCGCCATGAGCCCGCTTCCTAATGCCGTGCGCCTACAGGCCCAGCCGCTGCCAGATGGTCGAGGTGGGCCCGGCCTGGTTCATGGTGTAGAAGTGCAGGCCCGGCGCGCCGCCGGCGAGGAGCCGGTCGCAAAGCTCGGTCACCACGTCGAGGCCGAAGGCCTTGATCGAGGCGCTGTCGTCGCCGAAACCCTCGAGCTTGAGGCGCATCCAGCGCGGGATCTCGGCGCCGCATGCATCGGAGAAGCGCGCGAGCTGGGAGAAGTTGTTGATCGGCATGATTCCCGGGACGATCGGCACGCCGATGCCCAAGGCCTGCGCCTGCTCGACGAAATGGAAGTAGGAATCGGCGTTGTAGAAGTACTGCGTGATGGCGCCGTCCGCGCCCGCGTCGATCTTCGCCTTGAAGGCGGCCAGGTCCTGTTGCGGCCGTCGCGCCTGGGGATGGTATTCGGGATAAGCGGCGACCTCGACGTGGAACCAGTCGCCGGTGCGCTCCCGGATGAAGGCCACCAGCTCCGAGGCGTAGCGGAACTCTCCCGACGAGGCGAGGCCCGAGGGCAGGTCGCCGCGCAGCGCCACCACGTGGCGGATGCCGGCCGCGCGGTACTGATCGATCACCTCGGCCAGCTCCTCGCGCGAAGACGCGACGCAGGACAGGTGCGGCGCGGCCGCGAAGCCGTCGTCGCGGATCTGCGTCACCGTCCGCAGCGTCCCCTCCCGCGTCGAGCCGCCGGCGCCGTAGGTGACGGAGAAAAATGCGGGATCGAGCTGCCCCAGCTGTTGCGTCGTGGCGCGAAGCCGCGCCGCGCCCTCCTCGGTCTTCGGCGGGAAGAACTCGAAGCTGTAGAGGCGCTCGCGCGCCGTGCTCGGCATATTCAGGGCCTCGCGCCGATGCGCTCGAGGAACCGCTCGACCTGCGGCGACCACTCGTCCATGGCGGTGGCGAAATAGCCATGCCCGTCGAGGCCCGTCGCCGGCGCGGCGACGAACTGCGCCGTGCCCCCGGAGGCCACGAACGCCGCGTGCATGCGCCGCGCAAGCCCGGGGCCGAAGAAGCGATCGTTCGCGCTGTAGATCCAGAGCTGCGGCACGCTCGAGCCGCGGCCGTATCGCGCCATGGCCGAAACGAGCTGCTCCTCGCCGCATACCTGGTCGGGGCCCGTGGAACCACGCCCGCCGGCGAAGTTCACCACGCCGGCGAGCCCCTCGAAGCGGCCCGAGGCGGCGGCGATGGAGCCAAAGCCGCCGGCCGACTGGCCGGCGAGCACGATGCGGGTCGCATCGACCCACCGCTCGCCGCGCACCGCGTCGACCGCGGCGCGCAGGTCGCGCGCCGTCTCGAGGCCGGCGGCGTGGTAGTCGGGGCTGTCGCAGCGGCCGTACGCCTCGGCCCAGCGCCCGCCGCTTTCGCCATAGCCGCGGCGCGTCGGCACCAGCACCGCGAAACCCATCGCCACGAAGCGCGCGCTTTGCGCGGCCATGCGTTGCCGGCCCTGCGCGCGGCGATCGGCCGCCGAACGCGGGCTGCCATGGGACAGCACGAGCAGCGGAAAGGGACCCTCGCCAGCCGGCCGGAAGACCGTGACGTCGATGTAGGCCTGCTCGACGCCGGACACCACCGGCACCTTCAGCACCGACTCGTGGAAGCGCGCCGCCCACGCCTGCGGCATCGCAAGCGCGAGCAGCGTGATGGCCAGCGCCCTCAGGGCGCGCCCCACCCCCCGTCCCCCACCCCTAGTAACGGTAATGGTCCGGCTTGAAGGGGCCTTCCTTCGCGACACCGATGTATTTCGCCTGGTCGTCGCGCAGCTCCGTGAGCCTGGCATTCAGCTTCGCGAGCTGCAGGCGCGCCACCTTCTCGTCGAGGTGCTTGGGCAGCACGTAGACGCCGATGGGGTACTTCGCGTTGTTGGTGAAGAGCTCGATCTGCGCGATCACCTGGTTGGCGAACGAGCTGCTCATCACGTACGACGGGTGGCCCGTGCCGCAGCCGAGGTTCACCAGCCTGCCTTCGGCCAGCACGATGATGCGCTTGCCATCGGGGAAGATCACGTGATCGACCTGGGGCTTGATGTTCTCCCACTCGTACTGCTCGAGCGAGGCCATGTCGATCTCGTTGTCGAAGTGGCCGATGTTGCACACGATGGCGTTGTTCTTCATCGCCTTCATGTGCTCGTGCGTGATGACGTGGAAGTTGCCGGTCGCGGTGACGAAGATGTCGGCCTGGCTGGCGGCCTCGTCCATGGTCACGACGCGATAACCTTCCATCGCCGCCTGCAACGCGCAGATCGGATCGATCTCGGTGACCCAAACCTGGGCGGAGAGCGCGCGCAGCGCCTGCGCCGAGCCCTTGCCCACGTCTCCGTAGCCGGCCACGACCGCGATCTTGCCCGCGACCATCACGTCGGTGGCGCGCTTGATGCCGTCGACGAGCGACTCGCGGCAACCGTACAGGTTGTCGAACTTGCTCTTGGTGACCGAGTCGTTCACGTTGATCGCCGGGAACTTGAGCGAGCCGTCCTTGGCCATCTGGTAAAGCCGCTTCACGCCCGTGGTCGTCTCCTCGGTCACGCCCTTCACGGCGGCGAGGCGCTTGGAGTACCACTGCGGGTCCTTCGCGAGCGTCTTGCGGATCGAGGCGAAGAGGTACTGCTCTTCCTCGCTCGAATGCTTCTGGATGCAGCCCGCGTCCTTCTCGGCGCGTGCGCCCAGGTGCAGCAGCAACGTGGCGTCACCGCCATCGTCGAGGATCATGTTGGCGTACTTGGGCCTGCCCTCGGGATCGTTGCCCCACTCGAAGATGCGATGGGTGAAGTCCCAGTACTCCTCGAGCGACTCGCCCTTGTAGGCGAACACGGGAACGCCGGTGGCGGCGATGGCGGCCGCCGCATGGTCCTGGGTCGAGAAGATGTTGCAGGAGGCCCAGCGAATTTCGGCGCCGAGCGTCTCGAGCGTCTCGATCAGCACCGCGGTCTGGATCGTCATGTGCAGCGAGCCGGTGATGCGCGCCCCGGCGAGGGGGCGCGAGGCGGCATATTCCTCGCGGATCGCCATGAGGCCGGGCATCTCGGTCTCGGCGATCTGGATCTCCTTGCGGCCCCAGGCGGCGAGGGCCAGGTCGGCGACGCGGAAGTCGGTGAAATTCTCGGGCTTGATGCGGGCGTTCATCGTGGTCCTTTCCAGGTAGGCGCTTTCGCCGCGGGGAGTCGGTCCGCCCGTCTCCCCGTGGCTGGGCACGGTTCAACGAGCGCCGTTTTCGAAGGTGCCGGAACGCGCTGGCACCCGATCGGGGTCCGAGCCTGGCGGGGGCGGCGGACACCGACGAAATCGGTGTCGCGAGTGGAAGGGCCGCCTCCGTTGCAACGCTCCTCGGAACCGCCGTCATTGTAGCCGATTCCACGCGCGCGCCTGTCGCGAATGCGTTGGCTGCGCACGCCTTTTCTCCTACGCGGAGCGCTGCGCTACAAGTGAAAACCGGGCATTCGGCACGGCAAGGCTAGAATCCGCCGCAAATGAAGAAAAAACACCTGCTCGTCGGCTCGAAGGGCTGCGGCTCGGCCATCGTCGAATGCGCCTTCGCCGTTGCGGGCATCGGCTTCGACTACGAGGAAGTCGATTACGGGGCGGGCAGCGCGACCCGCGCGCGCCTGGTGGAGCTCAATCCCCTGGCGCAAGTGCCGGCGCTCGTCCTGCCCGGTGGCGAGGTGATGACCGAAAGCCTGGCGATGGTGCAGCACCTCCACGACCTCGCGCCCAAGGCGGGGCTGCTGCCGGCGCCGGGCGACCCGGCTCGTACCGGGTACCTACGCTGGTCGACTTTCCTGGTCGCGGCGATCTATCCCACGTTCACCTATGGCGACGAGCCGGCGAAGTGGGTGGAAGAGCCCAGGGGCGCCAAGCAGCTTCGCGAGAGCACCGACCGGCACCGCCTCGCGTTGTGGCAGCGCCTGGAGGAAGCGGCGCGAGCGCCGTGGTTCCTGGGCGAGTCCTTCAGCGCCATCGACCTCTACCTCGCCGTGATGACGCACTGGCGCCCGGGACGCAAGTGGTTCGCGGCGAACACCCCGGCCCTGCACGCGATCGCCGAAAAGACATCGGCCACCCCCGGGGTGGCCGATGTGATCCGCAGGAACTTCGCCTAGGCGCTAGGCCGTCACAGGCTTCTTCGCCTCGCCCTTGAGACCCGCCGCGTCGCGCAGGATCGCGACCTTGTCGGTCTGCTCCCAGGAGAACTCGGGCTCCTCGCGGCCGAAGTGGCCGTAGGCAGCGGTCCTGGCGTAGATCGGGCGCAGCAGGTCGAGCATCTTCACGATGCCCCTCGGCCGCAGGTCGAAATGCTCCTGCACCAGCTTGGCGATCTTCTCGTCGGGAATCGCGCCGGTGCCTTCGGTGTACACGGTCACGTTGATCGGGCGTGCGACGCCGATGGCATAGCTCACCTGGATCTGGCACTGCTTCGCGAGTCCCGCCGCGACCACGTTCTTGGCCACGTAGCGCGCTGCGTACGCGGCCGACCGGTCGACCTTCGAGGGGTCCTTGCCGGAGAACGCGCCGCCGCCGTGCGGGCACGCCCCGCCGTAGGTGTCGACGATGATCTTGCGGCCCGTGAGGCCGCAGTCGCCCTGGGGACCGCCCACCACGAAGCGCCCGGTGGGATTCACCAGGAACTTCACGTTCTTCATGAATTCCTTCGGCAGCACCGGCTTGATGATCATCTCGATCACGGCGTCGATGGCTTCCTTCTTCATCATCTTGCCGTCGGACATCTCCGGGGCATGCTGCGTCGACAGGACCACGGTATCGATCTCCGCGGGCTTGCCGTCCACGTAGCGGAAGGTGACCTGGCTCTTCGCGTCGGGGCGCAGCCACGGCAGCCGGCCGTCCTTGCGCAGCATGGCCTGGCGCTCGACGAGGCGGTGCGAGTAGTGGATCGGCGCGGGCATGAGCACGGGAGTCTCGTCGCAGGCGTAGCCGAACATGAGGCCCTGGTCGCCGGCGCCCTGGTTGAGGGGATCGTCCTGGGCCTGGTCGACGCCCTGCGCGATGTCCGGGCTCTGCTTGTCGTAGCAGACCATCACGGCGCAACCGCGATAATCGATGCCGAAATCGGTGTTGTCGTAGCCGATGCGCTTGATCGTGTCACGGGCCACGCCGATGTAGTCGACCTGCGCGTTGGTGGTGATCTCGCCGGCCATGACGACGAGGCCGGTGTTGCACAGCGTCTCCGCGGCGACTCGGGACTTGGGATCCTGGGCTAGAATCGCGTCGAGGACCGCATCGGAAATCTGGTCGGACACCTTGTCGGGGTGGCCTTCCGAGACCGATTCCGACGTGAACAAGAACTCGCTTTTCATTGCAGTCTCCCGGGTCGAAGCCCGACAGTTTATCAAAGAAGCCCGGGTTTTCCGCCTTGAAAATCCTCTTTCGCGTGCTTGCGCGGCTGCCCCTCGGGGCCAACCAGGCCCTGGGCGCCGTAGCCGGCCTCCTGGTGTACCTCCTTTCGCCGCGATACCGCGGGCGCCTGCGCGCCAACCTCGCCGCGAGCGGGCTTTGCGGCGAGCCGCGCGACCTGGGGCGCCTTGCGCGCGCGAACGCCGCCGAAATCGGCAAGGGCGTTACCGAGCTCGCCTGGGCCCTGATGCGCTCGGACAAAGCGGTCGCCAGGGTGCGCGGACGCTCCGGCTGGGAGGCGGTCGAGCGCCTGCGCGAGGCGGGGCGGCCGATCGTGTTCGTCACTCCGCACCTCGGTTCCTACGACGTCGCCGGGCGTTATCTCTGGCAACAGGGGCTCGACATCCTCGCGATGTACCGGCCGCACAAGATTTTCTGGATCGACCAGGTGCTGCGCGAGGGGCGCAACCGTGGCGCCGCGCCCGACGGCACCAACGTGGCGCCCGCCACGATGGCCGGGGTGCGCATGGTGCTCAAGCACCTTCGCCGCGGCGGATGCACCGTAGTCCTTCCGGACCAGGTGCCGGGCTTGGGGGAGGGCGAGTGGGTCGATTTCTTCGGGCGGCCCGCGTACACCATGACGCTGCTGGGCCGCCTGCAGCAGGCCACCGGAGCGGCGATCGTCTTCTGCTTCGCGGAGCGGCTGCCGCGTGGCGAGGGGTGGTACCTGCATGCCGAGGAGCTGGCGCAGCCGCTGCCCGCGGACCGGCGCGAGGCCGCCCGGACGGTCAATGCCTTCGTAGAAGCGCTCGTGCGCCGTTGTCCCGCGCAGTATCTCTGGGGCTACAACCGCTACAAGCGCCCGGCGGGCGCGCCGCCGCCGCCCGGCGAGCCCGCGCGCGCCTCCTGAAATGCGGGCCTTGCGCCGCCTGGGTTCATGGGCCGGCCTTTTCATCCTGTGGCTGGTGCATTTCCTGCCCCTCGCGTGGATCGGCGCGATCGGCTCGGCCATCGGCTCGTTGCTCTATCGCTTCGGGCGCGGGCACGTGACGCGTGTGAACCTCGCCTTGTGCTTTCCGCAGATGCCCGAGCGCGAGCGCCACGAGCTCGGACTGCGCCATTTCCGCATGCTCGGGCGCAATGCCCTCGAGCTTTCGGTCATGGTGTGGGGATCGGAAGAGCAGCTGCTGCGCCTCGCACGCCACGAAGGCCTCGAGCACCTGCGCGCGGCCGCGGCGGATGGCCAGCCCGTGATCGTGTTCGCGCCGCATTTCATCGGGCTCAACATGGGCGGCATCCGCGTGGCCCACGAATGGCCGGGCTCGGCGAGCATCTACAGCCGCCAGAAGAACCCGGTGCTCGACCGGCTCTTCCTCAAGGCACGCACCCGTTTCGGCAACCCGGTGCTCGTGAGCCGCCAGGAGGGACTGCGCGCCGTGATCCGCGTGATCCGCAGCGGCAAGGCGCTCTACTTCCTTCCCGACATGGATTTCGGCCCGCGCGATGCGATCTTCGTGCCGTTCTTCGGCGTGCCGACCGCCACCATCACGGCGCTGCCGCGCCTGGCGGGCATCACCGGCGCGAAAGTCATCCCGGTCGTGACGCGCCAGGAGGGCGAGGGCTACGTGGCGCGCTTCTATCCGCCCTGGGAGGCTTACCCCAGCGGCGACCTCGAGGCCGACGTGCGCCGCATGAACGCCTTCATCGAGGAGCGCGTGCGCGAAATGCCGGAGCAGTATTTCTGGGCGCACAAGCGCTTCAAGACGCGCCCGCCGGGAGAGCCGAACCCCTATCGAAGGCAGCGCCGAGCCGCCGAGGAGCCCGCATGAGAACGCCCGACCGGATCCGCTTTGCCAAGATGCACGGCCAGGGCAACGACTTCGTCGTTCTCGACGGCGTGCGCCAGGCGCTCGACATCACGCCCGAGCGGGCGCGCTTCCTGGCCGATCGCCACCTGGGCGTGGGCTGCGACCAGGTCCTCGTCGTCGAGCCCGCCCGCGAGCCCGGCAACGACTTCCGCTACCGCATCTTCAATGCCGACGGCGCAGAGGTGGAGCAGTGCGGCAACGGCGCGCGTTGCTTCGCGCGTTTCGTGCTGGACGAGGGGCTCACCGACAAGCGCTCGCTGCGCGTGGAGACCGCTGCCGGCGTGATCCGGCCACGCATCGAGCCTTCGGGGCAGGTGAGCGTGGACATGGGGGCACCGCGATTCGCCCCCGCGGAGGTCCCATTCCTCGCCGACCGCGAGCGCCTCGCCTATCCGCTGCGCGTGGCGGGGTTCCCGGTCGAGGTGAGCGTGTTGTCGATGGGCAACCCGCACGCCGTGCAGGTGGTCGACGACGTCGAGCGTGCGCCGGTGCGGGAGCAGGGACCGCTCCTCGAGCGCCACCCGGCGTTTCCGCAGCGGGTCAACGCGGGCTACATGCAGGTCGTCGCGCGCGACCATGTGTTGCTGCGCGTGTGGGAGCGCGGCGCCGGCGAGACGCTCGCATGCGGCACCGGGGCCTGCGCCGCGGTCGTCGCGGGAATCCGCTTGGGGCTGCTGGGCGAGGACGTGCGCGTGACGACCCGCGGCGGCGAGCTGCGAATCCGCTGGGACGGCGGCAAGACGGAAAGCAACCCGCCCGTTATCATGACGGGCGATGCCGTGCGCGTCTTCGACGGCGAGATCACTGTCTAGGGAGCCAGCGTTGCTCACAGCGGACCAGGTCGCCGAGTTCCTGCAGCAGAACCCCGGCTTCTTCGAGAACCACGTGGACGTCCTCATGAACCTGCAGATCCCGCATCCGCACGGCGGGCGGGCGGTCTCGATCGGCGAGCGGCAGCTGGTGGCGCTTCGGGAGAAGTCGAAGCTGCTCGAGGACAAGCTGCGCGAGCTGATCCAGTTCGGCGAGGAGAACGACGCGGTCGGCGCCAAGGTCCATCGCCTCTGCTGCCGGCTGATCGAGGCCACGAGCCTCGACGCCGCGCTGGACACCCTCTATCTCGAGCTGCTCGACCACTTCGCGGTGCCGCACGTCGCGGTGCGGCTGTGGAACGTGGCCGAGGAAAACCCGGACACCAAGGAATACGCGCCGGTCGCCGGCGAGATGCGCGAGTTCGTGGAGAACCTGCAGGCGCCCTACTGCGGCAGCCACGCGGTATATGAAAGCCAGTCGTGGTTCGGCGAGGCCGCGGCACACGTGAAGTCTTTCGCGCTGGTGCCGCTCGCGCGCGATGGCGTGGCCTTCGGCGTGGTCGCGCTCGCCTCCGAGGACCCGCGCCGCTTCTATCCCGAGATGGGCACGCTCTACCTCGCGCGCATCGGCGAGCTGATGAGCCACGCGTTGTGGCGTTTCGTGACCCCGGTCCGTGAGCGCGCCGGCTGAGGCCCTCGGGCGCTACCTCTCGCACTTGCGACACGAGCGGCGGCTCGCGCCGCTCACGCTCGAGGCTTACGCCCGCGATGGCGCCCTGCTGCTGGCCCTGGGCGGGGAAACGCCGCTCGCCGGGCTCACCGCCGCCGACATCCGGCGCTTCATCGCGACCCTGCACGGCCGTGGCCTCGCGCCGCGTTCGCTCGCGCGCGTGTTGTCGAGCTGGCGCGGGCTCTTCGCATGGATGGCCAAGCGCGGCGAGTCCGCGGCCAATCCCTGCGCGGGCGTGAGGCCACCGCGCGCGGGCAAGCGCCTGCCCGAGGCGCTCAGCCCCGACGAAGCCGTGCGCCTGGTGAACCTGGCAGGCGAAGGCGTGGCGGCCCTGTGCGACCGGGCGCTTTTCGAGCTCGCCTACTCGAGCGGGCTGCGCGTCTCCGAGCTGACCGGCCTCGACATCTCCCACGTGGACATGCGGGCGGGCGAGGTGCGAGTGACCGGCAAGGGATCGAAGACGCGCATCGTGCCCGTGGGCGAGCACGCGGTGCGGGCAATCGCCTGCTGGCTGCAGGCACGCGCCGGGCTGGCTCGCCCCGGCGAGCAGGCGCTCTTCGTCGGGCGCTCCGGTAAAAGGCTGGCTGCGCGGGAGGTGCAACGCCGGATCAAGCGCCGCGCGGCCGCGGCGGGGCTGCAGTGCGACGTGCATCCGCACATGCTGCGCCATTCGTTCGCCTCGCACGTGCTTCAGTCTTCGGGCGACCTGCGCGCGGTGCAGGAAATGCTCGGGCACGCGAGCATCGCATCGACGCAGGTGTACACGCACCTGGATTTCCAGCACCTGGCCAAGGTGTACGACGCGGCGCATCCCCGCGCGAAGCGAAGGAAGTGATCACGCCGGTCAGCGTGCTGACGGGCTTCCTCGGCAGCGGCAAGACCACGCTCCTCGCGCGCCTCGTTCGCGATCCGCGTTTCGCCGACACCGCCATCATCGTGAACGAGTGGGGCGAGGCGCCGATCGACCACGCATTGCTGCGCGAGGCGAGCGGCGAGGTGGTGGCGCTCGCCGGGGGCTGCATCTGCTGCCGCGCCGCCGGCGACGTCGTCCGCGCGTTGCGCGAGCTCTATTTCCAGCGCGCGCAGGGCGAGGCGCGATTCGCGCGCGTCGTGATCGAGACCACCGGGCTCGCCGATCCCGCGCCGCTGCTGGCCACGCTGGTAGAGATGCCGGTGACAGCGGCGCGTTACTCGCTCTCGGGCGTGATCGCCACGGTCGATGCGACGCGTGGCATGGAAACGCTCGACGCCTTTCCGGAGGCGCTGCGGCAGGTCGCCACGGCCGATCGCATCGTCGTCACCAAGGTGGACGAGATGCCCCTCCCCGCGGCCCTCGAGAACCGCCTTCGGATGCTGGCGCCGGGCGCAACCGTCGTGCAGGGGGCACGCGGCGAGGTCGATCCCGCCACGCTTTTCGATACCGGCCTCTACCGCGGGCCCGGACTGGCTCCCGACCTGCGAGGCTGGCTGCGTGCGGGCGAATATCGGCGCGTGGGAGAGGCCCGCGCGGCGGCACACGATCCGGCCATCGCGAGCTTCGCGTGGAACGCGCCGGAACCGCTGGCCGCGCACGCCGTCGAACGGGCGTTGCGGGCCGCTTGCGAGCTGCTGGGCGAACGCATCCTGCGGTTGAAAGGCGTGGTACGCGTGGAGGGGCAGGCCGGGCCCACCGCCGTGCATGCGGTGGGCCACACCCTGTATCCTTTCGCACGGCTCGCCGCATGGCCCGACGAGGACCGCTCGACGCGGATCGTGGTCATCGGCCGCGGCCTTGAAGACTCCGCCTTCGCCCGCATCTTCGAATCTTTCCTTTCAGAAACCCCTCCGAGGTCGTCATGGCAGCCCCCGCTCCCGAATCCGAACTGATCCCCGTCACCATCCTCACCGGGTTCCTCGGCGCGGGAAAGACCACGCTGCTCAATCGCATCCTCACCGAGCAGCATGGCGAACGGATCGCGGTGATCGAGAACGAGTTCGGCGAGAGCAGCATCGACAACGACATCCTGGTGCGCGACAAGCAGGAGCAGATCGTCGAGATGAACAACGGTTGCCTGTGCTGCACCGTGCGCGGCGACCTCGTGCGCATACTCGGCGACCTCGGCAGCAAGCGGAAGCAGGGAAAGCTCAAGTTCGACCGCGTCATCATCGAGACCACCGGCCTCGCCAACCCCGGCCCCGTGGCCCAGACGTTCTTCATGGACGAGGCGATCCACGACCAGTACCTCCTCGACGCGGTGGTGACCGTTGTCGACGCGAAGCATGCGCAGAAGCAGCTCGACGAGCACGACGAAGCGCGCCGCCAGGTCGGTTTCGCCGACCGCATCCTCATCTCCAAGACCGACCTGGTGGAGCAGGAGAAGGTCGACGAGCTGCTCAAGCGGCTCAAGCAGATGAACCCGCGGGCGCAATACCGCAAGGCGAACTTCGGCGAGGCCGACATCCGCGAGCTGCTCGACGTGCGCGGCTTCAACCTGAACGCCATCCTCGAGGTCGACCCGGAGTTCCTCACCAGCGACTACCACGAGCACGACGACGACGTGACCTCCTTCGTCTGGAAGGACCCGCGGCCGATGCAGATGGAGAAGATCGAGACCTTCCTGTCTCTGATGGTGGAGAACTACGGCGAGGACCTGCTGCGCTACAAGGGCGTGCTCAACATCCAGGGCGAGCCGCGGCGCATGATCTTCCAGGGCGTGCACATGCTCATGGGCGGCAGCCCCGGCAAGCCCTGGGAGCCCGGCGAGGCGCGCGAGAGCGTGATGGTCTTCATCGGCCGCAAGATCCCGCGGCGGCTCTTCGAGGAGGGACTCGCCTACTGCGTCGCCTGAGGCCGACGCGGCGCTATACTGGTTTTTCTCCCATGGCAACGCCCGCTCCCAGCGCCGTCCGCGCGCGTGTCCCCGGCCGGCTAGGCTCCGAGGAATACCACTCGGCCTCGCTGCCCACCGCGCAGGAAGCCGCCATCCTCTACTCCGCCAACTACGCCGAGGCGGCGATCGCGCTGCTCAAGTCCGAGATCAAGGACGCGCTCGGGCGCAACAACAAGCAGGCCTGGCTCATGCTCTTCGACCTCTACCAGGCGGCGCAGAACCGCCAGGAGTTCGACGCGCTGTCGATGCTCTACTCGGTCAAGTTCGAGCTGTCACCGCCCGCGTGGGCCGAGAACGCCGAAACCCAGTCGGACCCGCGCCGCGGGCAGAGCCGCGAGCGCAAGGACTTCTTCGCCATGAAGCCCGCGGTCGACGGCGCCGTCGCCGCCGAGATCGACCGGTTCCTCGCGTTCGTCCAAACCCAGGGCTCCGTGCGGCTGGACGTTGCCAAGGTGGCCGCGCTCTCCCCCCAGGAAGCCGCGATCTTCACCGCCGCGTTGCAGAAGCTGCGCCGCGCCCGGGTGCCGATGTGGTTCAACAACCTGGACGCGCTCGAGAAGGTTTTGCGCGCCGCCTTCAACGAGCGGGCCACCGACGAGCTCAAGGCCTACTGGCTGCTGCTCTTCGAGCTCTACGTGCTGGAGGGCAAGGACACCGAGTTCGAGGAGCTGGGGATGGAGTACGCCGTGGCCTTCGAGATGTCGCCGCCCAGCTGGGAGGTCTACGTGAATCCCGTCTCGGAGGCGGCCAAGAGCGGGGCGGTGGCCGACGCGGCGCCCGGGGCACCGGAGGCGGGGGGGTTCGCGTTGAAGGGGGTGCTGACCGCCTCCAGCGCCAACCAGGTCGGCGAGATGAACGGCCATGCCGCCGCGCGCAGCGAGGTCGTGGTCGACATGGGGCGCGTGATGCGCATCGACTTCGGGTTCACCGCCGCCTTCTTCGACGCGGTGAAGGCGATCCAGCTCGCGGGCAAGCGGGTCATCCTCACCAACCTGAGCGAGCTGAACGCGGCGCTGCTGGAGGCGCTGGGCGTGAACCGCTACGCCATCCTCGTTCGCCGGAAGTCCACTTGAAATCTCCTGTGGAGATTTCCCGAATTTCGGCGCACACGGTCCATGGCCCGAAGGCCAGACTCCGAGGAGCTTCATTCGGCCATCCATGACGACGGAATTCCCCCAATATCACGGCACCACCATCCTGTGCGTACGGCGCGGCCCGAGCGTCGCCATGGGCGGCGACGGCCAGGTGACCCTCGGCAACATCGTGGTGAAGGCCACCGCCCGCAAGGTACGGCGCCTCTACCAGGACCGCATCCTGGCGGGCTTCGCCGGTGCGGCCGCCGACGCCTTCACGCTTTTCGAGCGCTTCGAGGCCAAGCTCGAAAAGCACCAGGGAAACCTGATGCGCTCCGCGGTCGAGCTCGCCAAGGACTGGCGCACCGACCGCATCCTGCGGCGCCTGGAGGCGATGCTCGCCATCGCCGATCGCCAGTCCTCTCTCATCATCACCGGCAACGGCGACGTGCTCGAGCCCGAGCACGGGCTGCTCGCCATCGGCAGCGGCGGTGGCTATGCCCAGGCGGCGGCGCTCGCGCTGCTGCAGAACACCACGCTCGAGCCTGCGGACATCGTGAAGCGATCGCTCGGCATCGCCGGCGACCTGTGCATCTACACGAACCAGAACCACGTCGTGGAGTCGCTGTGAACGCGCCCGAGCCCCTGCCCGCCCGCGCCCGCGAGGCCGCGCCCATGATGACGCCACAGGAGATCGTGCACGAGCTCGACAAGAACATCGTCGGGCAGGCGGAGGCCAAGCGCGCCGTGGCGATCGCGCTGCGCAACCGGTGGCGCCGCGCGCGCGTGCCCGAGCCGCTGCGCGCCGAGATCACGCCGAAGAACATCCTCATGATCGGCCCGACGGGCGTGGGCAAGACCGAGATCGCGCGGCGGCTGGCGCGCCTGGCGAATGCCCCGTTCATCAAGGTCGAGGCGACCAAGTTCACCGAAGTGGGCTACGTCGGCCGCGACGTCGATTCGATCATCCGCGACCTGGTGGAGATCGGGGTCAAGGCCACGCGCGAGCAGGAGATCTCCAAGGCGCGCCCGCGCGCCGAGGACGCGGCCGAGGAGCGCGTGCTCGATGCCCTGCTGCCCGGCGTGCCCGCGGGCGACGCCAACGAGGCCAACTCCACCCGCCAGCGGTTCCGCAAGATGCTGCGGGAGGGCAAGCTCGACGACAAGGAAATAGAGGTGGACGTGGCGCAGGGCGGCGGCGCCATGGAGATCCTTGCGCCGCCCGGCATGGAGGAGCTCACGCAGCAGATCCAGGGCATGTTCGCCAACCTCGGCAACGCGCGCCGCAAGCGGCGAACGCTGCGCATCCGCGACGCCTTGCGGGTGATCACCGACGAGGAGGCCGCCAAGCTCGTGAACGAGGAGGAGATTCGCGCGCGCGCCCTGGCCTCGGTCGAGCAGGACGGCATCGTCTTCCTCGACGAGATCGACAAGATCACCAGCCGCGGCGAAACGCACGGCGCCGATGTCTCCCGCCAGGGCGTGCAGCGCGACCTGCTGCCGCTGGTGGAAGGCACGGCCGTGACGACCAAGTACGGCATCGTGCGCACCGACCACATCCTCTTCATCGCGAGCGGCGCCTTCCACCTCGCCAAGCCCTCGGACCTCATCCCGGAGCTGCAGGGCCGGCTGCCCATCCGCGTCGAGCTGGCGAGCCTGTCGGTAGAGGACTTCGAGCGCATCCTCACGGCCACCGATGCCTGCCTCACGCGGCAATACCAGGCGCTCCTCGCCACCGAGGAAGTCCAGGTGGAGTTCGCAGCCGACGGCGTGCGGCGGCTGGCGGAGATCGCCTTCGCGGTCAACGAGCGCACCGAGAACATCGGCGCGCGCCGGCTGCACACCGTCATGGAGAAGCTGCTGGAGGAGGTGTCCTTCGATTCCGGGCGCAGCTCGAAGCAGGTGATCGTCGATGCCGCCTTCGTCGATGCGCGCCTGGGCGGGCTTGCGCAAAGCGAGGACCTCGCGCGTTACGTCCTGTAACGCCGCGACCAACCCGCTGGCGTAGCATCGCGGGCATGAAGGCCCCCCTCCTTGCCGCCTGTGCCGTCGCCGCCGCGGCCTGCGCCGTGAATCCCGCCTCCAAAGAAGACGCAGCCTCGCTCGCCGCGGCCGAAACCGCGTTCGCCTCGCATTCGGTGCGCGAGGACATGAGGGTGGCCTTCATCGCCGCCTTCGCGCCCGACGGGCTTTTCGTGCGCAACGGCTGGATTGCCGCGGCCCGTTACCTCGAAGCGCGTCCCGCCCCACCCATCGTGCTCGACTGGCGACCGCAGCTGGTCGAAGTCGCGGCCTCGGGCGAGCTCGGGCTGTCCACGGGCCCGTGGAGGCTCACGAGCAAGGCCGACCCGGCGGCACCCGCGGGTTATGGCCAGTTCGTCTCGATCTGGCGCCGCGCGCCGGCAGGCCCGTGGAAGGTCGAGGTGGACCTCGGCATCGCGCACGAAAGGCCGATCCTGTGGGACGCGCCGTTGGAGAACCGAGGAGCGCCTGCCGGCGCACGCTCCTCGGGCGGCGAGCTGGTGGATGCCGAGGCCGATTTCCAGAAACGCGCCACGGCGGGTGGCCTCGCCGCGGCATTCGAGGCGCTCGCCGCCGCGGATTTGCGTTTCTATCGCGAAGGCCATTCGCCCGTGCTCGACCGGGCCACGGCGATCGCATCGCCTGCGGCACGCGAATCGCAGCAGCGCTGGACGCTGGAGCACGGTGCCGTCGCGCGCTCGGGCGACTTCGGCTACAGCCGCGGCACCTACGCGCTTGCCCCCGCGCCCGCGAAGACCGCGGGTTACTTCCTTCGCGTTTGGCGTCGCGAGGCGCCGGGCTGGCGCGTCATCCTGGACGTGGTCCAGCCGGCACACTAGATGCCGGCGGCGTCGTAGCGCGCCGCCGCCCGCTCCATGACCTCGAGGATGTGGTCGCCCGCCTTGGCGGCGACCTCGGCATCGCGCGCGGTCTGCGCCCCGGAGCCGAGGGCGTGGGCGGCACGCTCGAGGAAACCCATCTGCGCCTGGGCGATCAGCGCCTGGGAGCGCGTCTCGGGCGTGTTGAGCGGCGCGCCCGCGAGCTGTTCCAGCAGCGCATTCAACGCGGCGAAGGCCTCGGCAGTGTCCCGGCCCGGCTCCCCGGGCGCCTGGCGATGCATCAGCAGCAGGCGAGGAACGCGTTGGGAAAGCACGCAAGCCAGCGAGGCGCGCATGGCGAGCGAGTCGCTGCTCCCGGGATGCAGCAGGCGTGCTCCCTTCGTGGCGATCCAGGCGATTTCCTCGACCCGGTCGGCGACCTGCCGCACGCTGTCGCGCGAGGGCGCGCGCTCGGCCCAGGGGCGGAAATCGGCCCAGAGCAGGCGCAACAGGAGATAGTTGTCCCGCGCCTCGGGATCCGGCAAGCGTTCTGCTGCCGAGCGCCGCGTCGCCTCGAATTCGCGCACGACCTCCGCCATGGCCCGGCGACTGCGATCGGCGAGCACGCCGCGCGCGACCTGGACGTGCAGCTTGGCGGCGCGTTCGGCGAGCACGGCAAGACGCATCGCCGCAACGAGGCGCGGCCGCTCATCCTTCTGCGCATTCGCCGCGAGAGCCCACGGCACGAACAAGAGTGCCCGCAGCGCGCGGCGCCGGCCATGGCCGGGAGTTGTCACGCCGGCCCGTCGAATGCGCAGATCACGCCCGCGGCGGCGTGGCGCGCGAGGATCTCGGGCAACGAAGCGGCGTCGTCCGCGAGCGCCTCGCAGGCCTGCGCGAGCGTGCGGGATTCGGCGGCACAGGCCAGCACGCGCCAGTCCGACTCGCGCACGCTGGAGGGCAAAGGCCGCCCCTGCACGCGGGCTACGAGCACGTAGCCATCTGCCTCGAAACGCCCGGGCTTCCCGTCACGATCCGGCTGGTTCGCTTCCCAGATCGCGACCACCGGATGCGTCGAGCGCAGCAGCCGGGCCGCCGGATGCAGCCGCGGGCGCAGCCGCGCCTGGTGCTGCGGCGATACGCGCGCCAGCAGCGCGAGGTCGAACGGCTGGGCTTCCGCGGCATGGCGACTTTCGTGGATCGCCCACTCGAGGCGCGCCACGTCGGGCAGGTAGCCCAGGGCGGCCGCCGGCGCGAAGCCCTCGAGGAAACGGGGCAGCGCCTCGCCATACCTGGCAAGGTCGCCACACATCGAAGGGTGGCTTTGCGCGAACGCCTCGGCCAGGGCGGCGAAGAATTCGTCGCCCACCAGGCGACGCACCACCGGATAGGCCTTGCAAAGCGCCTTGCGCCAGTTCGCACGCGCCGCAGCATGGTAGGTGGCGAGGCGCTCGTCGCACGGGAGCGCCGGCGTTCGCAACATCGCCATGAACGCGCGCTGCGCGGCCGCGAGCCTCATGCGGTGGCCCGGGCGGTCGTGGCGGCGAGCGCACGCGTGGCGCGGTCGGCCAGGCCCACGAGCACTTCCATGGACGGCAGGTCATTGTCCCATTCCACGAGCGTGGGGCGCCTGCCGATCCGGTGCAGGGCGTGGTCGAAGAGCGCCCATGCCTCCTCGGCTACGGGCCGGCCGTGGGTGTCGACCAATCCCCACGGTGCGCGCGCGAAGCCGCCGAGGTGGTATTCGCCGACGAGGCGCGCGTCGATCGAATCGATGTAGCGCCGGGGGTCGAAGCCGTGGTTGACCGAATTCACCCACACGTTGCTCACGTCCAGGAGCAGCCTGCACCCCGAGCGCCGCGCCACCTCGCCCACGAATTCCCACTCGGGCATGGACTCCTCGCCCAGGCGCGTGTAGCAGGAAACGTTCTCCACCAGCAGCTCGCGGCCGAGGCGCTCCTGCACCGCCTGGATGCGCGGCACCAAGTGGTCGATCGCCTCGCGGGTATGGGGCAGGGGCAGCAGCTCGTTGGCATGCAGCCCCGAGACGGAAGACCAGCTTAGGTGCTCCGAGACGAGCATGGGCTCGAAGCGGCCGACGAGGCTTGCAAGGCGCGTCAGGTGGGGTTCATCGAGCGGATCGGCCGAGCCCAGCGACAGGCCCACGCCATGCACGCTCAACGGATAGAGCGCGCGGAAGCGCTCGAGCCAGGCGAGCGCGGGGCCGCCGTCGGCGAAGAAGTTCTCGGCGTGGACCTCGAGGAAGCCCAGCGCGGGCCGGGCGGACACGATGTCGCGGTAGTGCGGCGCGCGTAGGCCGATGCCCGCGGCGCAGGGCGGCGACACGGAAGGCCGCTACTTGCCCTTGGGAGGCTGCTTCTTGCCGCCCATCTTCTCGCACGTGCCCTTGGGCACAAGCTTCCACTCTTCCGGCGCGTTGTCCTTCTTGGCGAGGCCGGCACAGGTGTGCGTGGCCGTCCCGCAATCGTTCTGGCCCGCCTTGGCGACGCCGTAGCACTTCTCGCGCTCATCCTTGTCCTGCGCCCCGGCGGCCTGCGCGAGCCCCAGCGCGACCAGCCCGGCGATGGCGCAACCCACGATCCTGCTCGAATCCATCTGCGTTTGCCTCCGTTTGCGGCGCGTGGAATCTTACCATCGGCCCATTCCGCCCCTACAATATCGCTCCCTCCCCGCCCCGAGATCCGCCCTCAATGCCCCCCAAGCTCTCCTCCGCCCAGAAGGCCGAGGTGCTCGTCGAAGCGCTGCCGTACATCCGCAAATTCTACGACCGCACCATCGTCATCAAGTACGGCGGCAACGCGATGACCGACGTGGCCCTGCAGGAGGATTTCGCCGAGGACGTCGTGCTGTTGAAGCTGATCGGCATGAACCCGGTCGTGGTCCACGGCGCCGGGCCGCAGATCGGCTCGCTGCTGCAGAAGCTGGGCAAGCAGAGCGAGTTCATCCAGGGCATGCGCGTGACCGACGAGGAGACCCTCGACGTGGTCGAGATGGTGCTGGGGGGCCTCATCAACCAGGAGATCGTCACCCTCATCAACAAGGCGGGGGGCAAGGCGGTGGGCCTCACCGGCAAGGACGGCAACTTCATTCATGCGCGCAAGCTGAAGGTGGCGAGCAAGGACGACAAGAAGAAGAAGATCGACGTGGGCCTGGTGGGCGAGGTCGTGCGCATCGACCCGGAGATCATCCAGCTGCTCGACCAGCGCGACTTCATCCCCGTGATTGCCCCGCTCGGCGTGGACGAGAAGGGCGTGGCCTACAACATCAACGCCGACATCGCCGCGGGCAAGCTCGCCATCACGCTGCAGGCGGAAAAGCTCATGCTGCTCACCAACACCACCGGCGTGCTCGACCGCGACGGCAAGGTGGTCACGGGTCTCACCTCGGCGCGCGTGAAGGAGATGATCGACGACGGCACCATCTCCGGGGGCATGCTGCCCAAGGTGGAATGCGCCCTCGACGCGGTGAGGAACGGCGTGAGGAGCGCGCACATCATCGACGGGCGCGTATCGCATGCGCTGCTGCTCGAGGTGCTCACCAGCAGCGGCGTGGGCACCCTCATCCGCGGCGCCTCGGCGAACCGGCCGAACCACCGCTGAGGCGAAAGCGTCGCCGCCTACGGCGACAGTCGCGCGGCCAGCGCCACGTGGTCCGAGAGCCGCGCCCACAGCGGACCCGCGTGCCGCTCCACGCCGTCCACGTTCAGGTCGCGCACGTAGATCCGGTCGAGCGACAGCATCGGCATCTGCGCCGGATAGCTCTTGGCGAGCCGGCCCTCGGCGCGCTCGAACACCTCGTAGAGGCCCAGCTCGGCGGCGAGGTACTGGCTCGCCTTCTTCTGCCAGTCGTTGAAGTCGCCGGCGACGATCACCGGGCCGCGCTTGGGCACCGCGGCCCGGATGCGGTCGGCAAGCCACTCCAGCTGGAAGCGGCGGCTGCGCGCCCACAGGCCCAGGTGCACGTTGATGCAGTGCAGGGGTTGCTTCCATCCCTCCACGCGGACCTCGCAATGCAGCAGCCCGCGGCTCTCGATCGGATGGTGGGAGATGTCGATGTTCTCCCATACCGGGATGGGATGTCGGCTCACGACCGCGTTGCCGTGGTGGCCATGCTGGTACACGCAGTTCATGCCATAGACGCAATGGGCGCCGTCGTGCGTGAGGAACTCGTGCTGGGCGGCCTCCGGCCAGGTCACGTGGCGCCGCGCGTTCTTGTCGTGCTTGCCCTGCACCTCCTGCAGGAATGCCACGTCGGCCTCGAGCAGCTTCAACTGGTCGCGGATGTCGTGCAGCACCAGCCGCCGGTTGAACTGCGACATGCCCTTGTGGATGTTGTAGGTGACGACCTTCAGCGGGGAGGCCATTCGTTGTCTCGTCAGCGCGCTCGATCGGGCAGGGCCAGTATGGCGCGCCGGTTGCTCCACGAGAATACCCGCTCGGCCGCGGCACGCCAGTCGACCCATTCGAAGCGCAGGTGCTCGCGCGGCGACAGCCTCACCGGCAGAGGCTGGGCCACGCGCAGGCCGAAGACGTGCTCGGTGTTGTGCGTCACGCCGGGCGCGTACCGGTGACGCCATACGGGATAGATTTCATAAACGTTCTGCAAGTTCCACGCCTCGAGGCCTTCCGCGGAGTCGATCCCGGTTTCCTCGGCGACTTCGCGCACCGCGGTGTCCCGCAACGCTTCGCCCTCGTGCTGGCTGCCGGTGACCGATTGCCAGTAGCCGGGACGGTCGGCGCGCTCCAGCAGCAGCACTTCCAGGCGCGGCGTGTAGATCACGACGAGCGTGGAGACCGGGATCTTGAACGCCTTCACGCCGCGCGCGCGAGCGCCCGCACGATGTCCTCGCCCAAGAACCAGGCGTGCGGCATGTCTCGTGTGCGATGCCGCGCGAGCGCAAGGCCCGTGCGGTCCACCGCGATGATCCCAACGTCGGCGTCGAAATCGCGCCCCAGCGACTCGAGTACCGCGGCGAGGGCGGCCTCGAGCGCGTCCCCCTGCGCGAGCCGCTCGTCGAGGGCGCGCGTAGCAAGCGAACGCATGACGTACTCGCCGGTGCCGGTGGCCGAGGCGGCAACGCGCGCCGATGCATAGTTGCCCGCGCCGACGATGGGCGTGTCGCCCACGCGGCCGGCAAGCTTGAGCGTGACGCCCCCGGTGGAGGTCGCCGCCGCGAGGTCGCCGCCCGCGTCCACCGCGACCGCACCGACCGTGCCGCCCGAATACTCGGGATGCTGCCGCAAAAAACGCCCGGCGTTGAGGCTGCGGGGGCCGAGGACTTCAGCAACTCGCGAACGCTTGTCCCGCCAGTCGGCATGCCGGTTTGCGGTCACCGGATCGTGGTCGCCGAATCCCATCGCGCGCGCGAAGCGCTGCGCCCCTTCCCCGGCCAGCATCACGTGGTCGGTCTCCTCCATCACCTTGCGGGCCACCAGCACCGGGTTCTTCACCCGTTGCAGCGCGGCCACGGCGCCGGCGCGCGCGTTGCGGCTGTCCATCACGCAGGCATCGAGCTCGGCCACGCCGTCGTAGTTGAGCACCGCGCCGGTGCCGGCGTTGTATGCAGGGTTGTCCTCGAGCGCCACGACGGTGGCGCAAACGGCGTCGAGCGCGCTGCCGCCGCCTCGCAAGACCGTGCGGCCGGCCTCCACGGCAAGGCGCATGCCCTCGATGGCATCGGCCTCCCCTCCGGGCCGGATGTTGCCCGCGCCGCCGTGCGCGATGAGCGCGATCGTCACCGGTTGGCCTCGCCGCGGGCCTCGCTGGGCGCAGCCGGGGAGACGTTGCGCAACCGGATATGCAGCTCTCGCAGCTGCTTTTCGGTCACCGGGCTGGGGGCCTCGACCATGAGGTCCTGCCCGCGCTGGGTCTTCGGGAAGGCGATGACGTCACGGATCTGCTCGACGCCGGCGAGCATCGACACCATGCGGTCGAGGCCGAAGGCGATCCCGCCGTGGGGCGGCGCGCCATAGGCGAGGGCGTCGAGGAGAAAGCCGAACTTCGCGCGCTGCTCCTCGACGCTGATGCCCAGCGCGGCGAACTGCTTCGCCTGGACATCGGCGCGATGGATGCGCACCGAGCCCCCGCCCAGCTCCCAGCCGTTCATCGCGATGTCGTAGGCCTTGGCCAGCACGCGGCCGGGGTCGCTTTCGAGCAATTCCAGGTGCTCGTCCTTCGGGCTGGTGAAGGGATGGTGCGCCGCGTTCCAGCGCCTGTTGTCCTCGTCGTACTCGAAGGCGGGGAAGTCGACCACCCAGCAGGGACGGAATCCCGTGTCGGCATGCCCCTTTTCGTGGCCCACCTTGTTGCGCAGTGCCCCCAACGCGTCGTTCACCACCTTGCGGCGATCGGCGCCGAAGAAGATCACGTCACCGGCCCTCGCGCCGGTCTTCTGCAGGATCGCCGAAAGCACCTCGGGCGCGAGGAACTTGACGATGGGCGACTGCAGGCCCTCCTCGTTCGGCTTCGCGGGGTCGTTCACGCGGATGTAGGCGAGCCCTTTCGCGCCGTAGATGGCGACGAAGGGCGAGAGATCGTCGAGCTCCTTGCGGGTGAACTGGCTGGCTCCGCCGGGCACGACCAGCGCCGCAACGCGCCCGTCCGGCAGCTCGGCGGCAGATGCGAACACCTTGAAGCCGCAGCCGCGCACCGCATCGGTGAGCTCGGTGAGCTCGAGCCTCACCCTGAGGTCCGGCTTGTCGCTGCCGTAACGCGAGGTGGCCTCGGCGTAGGTCAGTCGGGGAAAGGGCCCGAGGTCCACGTCCAACACGCGCTTCCACACGTGGCGCACCAGGCCCTCCATCACGTCCTGGATCTCGCGCTCGGTGAGGAAGGAGGTCTCGATGTCGACCTGCGTGAACTCGGGCTGGCGGTCGGCGCGCAGGTCCTCGTCGCGGAAGCACTTCACGATCTGGTAGTAGCGGTCGTACCCGGCCACCATGAGGAGCTGCTTGAAGAGCTGCGGCGATTGCGGCAGCGCGTAGAACTGCCCGTCGTGGATTCGAGAGGGCACCAGGAACTCCCGCGCGCCCTCGGGCGTGCTCTTGTAGAGCACCGGCGTCTCCACGTCGACGAAGCCGGCCTCGTCGAGGTATTCGCGCACCGCCCTGGCCGCCGCGTGGCGCATGCGCATCACGCGCTGCATCGCCGGGCGGCGCAGGTCGAGAAAGCGGTACTTCAACCGCACCTCCTCGGAGATGTGGTCGTCGTCCATCATGAAGGGCGGGGTGGTTGCGACGTTCAGGATCTCGAGCTCGCGGGCGAGGATCTCGACCTCGCCGCTTTTGAGGTTGGGGTTGACGGTGCCCTCGGGCCTGTTGCGCACCACGCCCGTCGCGCGCAACACGAACTCGTTGCGCACGCGGTCGGCAGCGGCGAAAGTGTCGGCGCGGTCGGGATCGCAGACGACCTGCACCAGGCCCTCGCGGTCGCGCAGGTCGATGAAGATCACGCCGCCATGGTCGCGGCGGCGATGCGCCCAACCGAAGACGGTGACTTCCTTGCCGAGGAATCGGGTGTCGATGTTGCCGCAATAGTCGGTTCGCATTTTCTCGCAGGCGCCGGAGCGCCGTTCTTTCCAATCCTTGGGTCCCCGCCGCCACGGGGACGACGGCACTATCCTTCGCTACGTCGAAACCTGACGTGCCGTCGGATTGGGCTCGGTCCCGGAGCGATTCCTCTCGGGCCGGTCGCGGCGCGGCGCGGGTTCGGCCACGCCCATGGAGATGATGTACTTGAGCGCGGCATCGACGTTCATGTCGAGCTCCACGGTCTCCGAGCGCGGCACCACCAGGAAGAACCCGGCGGTGATGTTCGGCGTGGTCGGCACGAATACCGAGATCTGGTCGCGGCCGAGGATGTCGGCCACCTCGTGCTCGGGGTTGCCGGTGACCAGCGCGACGGTCCAGGCGCCGGCGTGCGGATAACGCACCAGCACCGCGCGCCGGAAGGCCTTGCCCTCCGGCGAGAAAAGCGTGTCGCTGATCTGCTTCACGCCGCCGTAGATCGAGCGCACGACCGGCACGCGCCCGAGGATGCGGTCTCCGAGGGCGAGCACCTTGCGGCCGAAGAAATTGGCCGCCAGCGCGCCGGTTGCCAGCACGATCACGCCGGTGAGGATGAGGCCCATGCCCGGCACGTGGAAGCCGAAGAGGGCCTCGCTGCGATATTGCGAGGGCACGAGCAGCAGCGACTGGTCCATGAGGTCGACCAGCAGCTTGAGCACCCACAACGTGATGACGAGCGGGATCCACACCAGCAGCCCGGCGACGAAATAGCGCCGCAGCGTGGCGCCCATCACGCGCGCCGCGGCCGGCGCATCACTGGCAGGCCGCGCAGGCGCCCGTCCCGCAGGCAGCGGCCTTCGGGGCCTCGCCGTCGGGCTTCTTCGCTTCGCCGCCCTCCTTCTTCTCCGCGGACTCCGCCGGTTTCGCCGGCGCGCCCTTCGACTTGAAGTCGGTGGCATACCAGCCGCTGCCCTTCAGCTGGAAGCCCGCGGCTGTGAGCATCTTGGAGAAGGTGGGCTGGTTGCATTGGGTGCAAACGGTGAGCGCGGGGTCGCTCAGCTTCTGCATGAACTCCTGCTGGTGCCCGCAGCTCGAGCAACGGTACTCGTAGATCGGCATCGTTGTTCCCGAAGAGTGGAGAAAAAAGCGATTTTAACAGAGGGACTTGGCGCTTTTTGTGCAGCGCATCAGGCGGCCAGGCGGCGGCGATTGGCGAGCGCACCGCCCGCGGCGAGCGCCACCGCCATGGTCCAGAAGACCGGGGTCATGCCGAGCGCGGCACCCACGCCGCCGAAGAGGAGCGGCAAGACGGTGTGGCTGGCATTCAGCACCACCGAGCGGATGCCGACCGCCTCTGCGGCACGTCCCTGCGGCGTCTTCGAATAGAGCAGCGACATGATGGATGGCTGGGTGGCGCCCAGGCCGAGACCCAGCAGGAAAGCGATCGCCGAGAGCAGCGGCACCGTCTCCACCAGCGGGAAAAGGGCGAACGCCACGCAAGCCACGCCGAACGTGACCGTGATGAGCGGCCATTCGCGCACGCGACGCTGCAGCCAGGGCAGGGCCACGCGGATCACGAACGTCGCCAGCGCAAAGCTGCCGAGGATGAGGCCGATGGTCGAGGCCGAAAGCCCGATCTCGGTCCCGTAGATGGGCATCACGAAGACGAAGAGGTCCCAGGCGCTGGCCAGCAGCGCGCTCACGATGAAGAGCCGCCGCAGCTCGGGCTCGCGCAGCAGGTGAAACGCATTGCGCGTGGGATCTTTCGCGGATGCTCCCGGGGTATGGCTCAGGCTCGCGCGCCGTCGCGAGAGCAGCCCGAGCGCGCACAGGGCCCCGAGGCACAGCACGAGGAACGTCGGGCGGTGGCCGATCGTGTCGATCAGCAAGCCCGCGCTGGTGGGCCCCACGAAGTTCGAGATCGAGAAACCGAGCGCCAGCCAGCTGAAATTGGTCTTGCGCTCGGCCTCGGTGCTGCCGGAGCCGACGCCATGCTGCACCGCGATGTGGAACACCATGAAGGAGGTGCCGATGCCGGCCGCCGCGAAGTACAGCACCCCCATGCCCGGCACGAGCCCCGCGGCGGCCACGAACACCGCGAGGAGCGCCGCCGATACCAGCAGCGGCGTGCGCACGCCGATGCGGTCGACCAGGCGCCCGCTCGCCACCGCGAGGAGCATCGGCAGTGCCGCGAAGAGCGACATCATCACGCCCACCGCCAGCGGCGAGGCCCCCAGCGCGAGCGCGCTGAGCGAGATCGTGAGCCGGCTGCCGTTGAACGCGGAGTGCGCGAGGACCGTCGTGACGACGATCAGGGCAAGGGGCACCTTCGCGGCTTAGGCCGCTCGCCCCTCGAGCGCGGCGATGCGCTCCTGGATCGGCGGGTGGCTCGAGAAGAGCGCGAGAAACTTGTTGCCCCCCTCGGCGATGCCGAAGGACTGCAGCGCCTGCGGCAGCGGGTCGGGCTCCACGCCGCCCAGGCGGCGCAGCGCCGCGATCATGTTGCGGGGCGAGCCGGCCATCTGCGCCGAGCCCGCATCCGCACGAAACTCCCGATAACGCGAAAACCACGCCACGATGATCGAGGCGAGGATGCCGAAGACGATCTCGCAGACGATCACGGTGATCATGAAGCCCGGCCCCACGCCGCGCTCGGTCTTGAAGACCACCTTGTCGACGAAGAAGCCGACCACGCGCGCCATGAAGATCACGAAGGTGTTCACCACGCCCTGGATCAGCGTGAGCGTCACCATGTCGCCGTTGGCGATATGCGCCACCTCGTGGCCGATGACGGCATCGACCTCGTCACGCGTCATCGACTCGAGCAGCCCGGTGGACACCGCCACCAGGGCCGAGTCGCGAAAGGCGCCCGTCGCGAATGCGTTGGGCGCGCCCTCGTAGATCGCGACCTCGGGCATGCCGATCCCGGCCTTTTCGGCGTATCTGCGCACGGTCGAAACGATCCACTGCTCGTCGGCGGTCTGCGGCGCCTCGATCACGTGCGCGCCCACGGACATCTTGGCGATGAACTTCGACATCAGCAGCGAGATGATGGCGCCACCGAAGCCGAGCAGCGCCGCGAACGCGAGCAGCGAGCCGAAGTCCATGCCGTTCGCGGTGAGCCAGCGATTCACCCCCAGGATCGAGGCGGTGATGCTCAGCACCAGCATCACCGCCAGGTTAGTGAGGAGAAAGAGCATGATCCGTTTCATTCAAGTCTCCGTGAATCGCATTTCTTCAGTTCTGGCCTTCAAGCCCTGACCACCGTTCTAGGACCGCGGTCCTAGAACGGGATGTCGTCTTCGAAATCATCGAACTTGCCGCCGGGCTTGGCCGCCGGCTTGGCCGCGCCGCCACGGTTCGCCGCGGCCTCGCGCTCCCCGCCGGCATCGCCACCACGGTCGCGCTCGCCGCCCCCGCCCATGCCCTGGCGCGAGCCGAGCATCTGCATGCGGTCGGCCACGATCTCGGTGGTGTACTTGTCGTTGCCGTCCTTGTCCTGCCACTTGCGCGTCTGCAGGCGGCCCTCGACGTACACCTGGCTGCCCTTCTTCAGGTACTCGCCGGCGATCTCGGCGAGCTTGCCGAAGAAGGCGACGCGGTGCCATTCCGTCTTTTCCTGCTTCTCGCCCTGCTTGTCCTTCCACGTGTCGGTGGTCGCGATCGAGATGTTGGTGATCGCGCCGCCGTCGGGCATGTAGCGCGTCTCGGGATCGCGCCCGAGGTTGCCGATGAGGATGACCTTGTTGACCGATGCCATGTTCCGTTCCCTTTTTTCGATATGCGGCCGGTTGCGTCAATTTCCAGTGGGGTGCGTCGGGCGGGGGAGCGGCTGCCCCATGCCCCACGCCAGGGCGAACCATCCCGCGGTGAGCGCCAGGCAGGCCGCCAGCACCGCTACCGCACCCGCATGCTGCGCGAGCGCCCCGCCGGCGGCGGCCCCGGCGAAGGTGCCGAGGAACTGTACGCTGGAATACACGCCCGTGGCGGCGCCCCGGGCGCCCCTTGGGGCTGCCCGCGAGACGAGGGCGGGCAGCTTCGCCTCAAGAACGTTGAAACCCGCGAAGAAGATGACCAGGGCGGCGACGATTCCCGCCAGGCCCTCGAGCATCAATGCCATCGCGGCGAGCGAGACTGCCACCGCGGCGATGGCGACCAGGAATACCGGCCGGTCCCGGCTGGCCGCCGGCCCCGCTACGCCCGGCAGCATCAGCACGAAACCCGCGGTGACCGTCGCCAGGTATACCCACCAGTGGTCGGCGGCAGGCAGGCCCGCGCGCACCAGCGCCGAGGGCACCACGACGAAGAGCGCCATGAGGACCGCGTGCAAGGCGAAGATGCCCACGTTCAGCCGCGCGAGCTCGGTATCGCGCAGCACCTCGCCGAACGAGGTGGGCGCCGCCCCGCGCAGGACCGGGGGCGCGGCGGGCACCGCGAAGCGCACCACCGCCATTGCCGTGATGCACAGCACGCCCGTGAGCACGAAGATCCCGCTCACGCCGATGGAGCGGTCCAGGAAGGGCCCGGCGATGAAGGACAGCCCGAACATCGCCCCGATGGTCGAGCCGATGATCGCCATCACCTTGGTGCGCTGGCTGTCGCGCGTGAGGTCGGCGGCGAAGGCGAGGACGGTGCCCGAGATCGCGCCCGCGCCCTGAAGCGAACGCCCGAGGATGACCACCCACGGCGAGTCGCTCGCGGCGCAGAGGAAGCTGCCGGCCGCCATGACCGCCAGGCCGGCATAGATCACCGGCTTGCGCCCGACGCGGTCCGAAATCCAGCCGAACGGGATCTGCAGCAGGCCCTGGACCAGCCCGTAGGCGCCGAGCGCCACGCCCACCAGCGTGAGGGTCCAGCCCGGCCGGCCCTCGGCATGAAGCGCGAACACCGGCAGGATCACGAACATCCCGAAAAGCCGCAGCGCGAAGATGGAGGCGAGCGACAGGCTGGCGCGCAGCTCGTCGGGGCTCATGCGGGCCGCGGAATTCACCGAATCGGGGGGTTGGAGCAGGCAAAAGGGGCTCAGGTATATTAGCAGGTTCCCTATGGAGACCATCCGCATCCGGGGTGCGCGCACGCACAACCTCAAGAATGTCAGCCTGGACATTCCACGCGAGCGCCTCGTGGTGGTGACCGGCCTTTCCGGGTCGGGAAAATCCTCGCTCGCATTCGACACCCTCTACGCCGAAGGCCAGCGGCGCTACGTGGAATCGCTTTCCGCCTACGCGCGCCAGTTCCTGCAGCTCATGGAAAAGCCCGACGTGGACATGATCGAGGGCCTGTCGCCGGCGATCGCAATCGAGCAGAAGGCGACCTCGCACAACCCGCGCTCGACCGTGGGCACCGTCACCGAGATCCACGACTACCTGCGGCTGCTTTTCGCGCGCGTGGGCGACCCCTATTGCCCCGAGCACGATGTGGCGCTGTCGGCCCAGAGCGTGTCGCAGATGGTCGACCACGTGGCCGCCCTTCCGGAGGGAACACGCATCATGGTGCTGGCCCCGCTGGTGGTCGGGCGCAAGGGCGAGCAGGCCGAGCTCTTCGACGAGCTGCGCGCCCAGGGCTTCGTGCGCCTGCGCCTGGACGGCGAGGTGCACGAGATCGACCGGCTGCCCAAGCTCGACCGCAACCGCAAGCACACGGTCGAGATCGTCGTGGACCGCCTGAAGGTCACCGGCGGCGATGCGGCCGCCCAGGGCGGGGTGCGCCAGCGCCTCGCCGAGTCGTTCGAGACGGCGCTGCGCCACGCCGACGGGCGGGCGCTCGCGGTCGAGATGGATTCGGGCCTCGAGCACCTCTTCTCGGCCAAGTTCGCGTGCCCCATCTGCAGCTACTCGATTCCCGAGCTCGAGCCGCGGCTCTTCTCCTTCAACAACCCGATGGGCGCCTGCCAGAAATGCGACGGGCTGGGCGAAGTCACCTTCTTCGATCCACGCCGCGTGGTCGCATTCCCGCACCTTTCCCTCGCCGGGGGCGCCATCCGCGGCTGGGACCGCCGCAACCAGTTCTACTTCTCGATGCTGGTCTCGCTCGCGCAGCACTACGGCTTCGACGTGGACGCCCCCTTCGAGTCGCTGCCGCAGGCCGCGCAGGACGTGGTGCTGCACGGCTCGGGCGAGGAAAAGATCGCCTTCCGCTATCCGGCCGAGAAAGGGCGCAGCGCCGTGAAGGAGCATGCCTTCGAAGGCATCGTTCCCAACCTCGAGCGGCGCCATCGCGAGACCGATTCGATCGCGGTGAAGGAGGAGCTCGCCAAGTACCTCGCCCAGCGTGCCTGCCCGGCGTGCGACGGCACCCGCCTTCGCGTGGAGGCACGCCACGTGCGCGTGGCCGGGCGCAACATCCACCAGGTTTCGTCGATGCCGCTGCGCGAGTCGCAACCCTTCTTCGAGCGCCTCGAACTGCCCGGTGCAAAGCGCGCCATCGCCGAGAAGATCGTGGGGGAGATCGCAAGCCGGCTGCAGTTCCTGAACAACGTCGGCCTCGACTACCTGTCGCTCACCCGCTCGGCCGACACGCTCTCGGGCGGCGAGGCCCAGCGGATCCGGCTCGCCAGCCAGATCGGCTCCGGGCTCACCGGCGTCATGTACGTGCTGGACGAGCCCTCGATCGGGCTGCACCAGCGCGACAACGAGCGGCTCATCGAGACGCTCAAGCGGCTGCGTGACTTGGGAAATTCGGTGATCGTGGTCGAGCACGACGAGGAGGCGATCGCCGCGGCCGATTACGTGGTGGACATGGGACCTGGCGCCGGCGTGCATGGCGGCGAGATCGTGGCGCACGGAACGCCCGCCGAGGTGATGCGCCATCCCGACTCGCTCACCGGGCAATACCTGTCCGGGCGGCGCAGCATCGCCGTGCCGTCGCGCCGCCGGCGCGCCGAGGCGGACAAGCGGCTGCGCGTCGCGGGCGCCCGCGGCAACAACCTGAAGGATGTGACGCTCGATGTTCCGGTCGGCCTCTTCGTCTGCATCACCGGCGTCTCGGGCTCGGGCAAGTCCACCCTCATCAACGACACGCTGTACCACGCCGTCGCGCACCACCTCTACGGAGCGAGCGCCGAGCCCGCCGAGCACGAGGCGATCGAGGGCCTCGAGCATTTCGACAAGGTGATCAACGTCGACCAGAGTCCCATCGGGCGCACGCCGCGCTCGAACCCCGCGACCTACACCGGGCTCTTCACCCCGATACGCGACCTCTTCGCGGGCGTGCCGGAGTCGCGTGCCCGCGGCTACGGGCCGGGGCGCTTCTCCTTCAACGTGAAGGGCGGGCGCTGCGAAGCCTGCCAGGGCGACGGCATGATCAAGGTGGAGATGCACTTCCTGCCCGACGTGTACGTGCCCTGCGACGTGTGCCACGGCAAGCGCTACAACCGCGAGACGCTCGAGGTGCGCTACAAGGGCCGCGCCATCAGCGAGGTGCTCGACATGACCGTCGAGCAGGCGCACGAGTTCTTCGCCTCGGTCCCCGCGATCGCGCGCAAGCTCGCCACGCTGCTCGAGGTGGGCCTGGGCTACATCAGCCTGGGGCAGAGCGCGACCACGCTTTCGGGCGGCGAGGCGCAGCGCGTGAAGCTCTCCCTCGAGCTGTCCAAGCGCGACACCGGCCGAACGCTCTTCATCCTCGACGAGCCCACCACGGGGCTGCACTTCCAGGACATCGACATGCTCCTCAAGGTGCTGCACCGCCTGCGCGACCACGGCAACACCGTCGTGGTGATCGAGCACAACCTGGACGTGATCAAGACCGCCGACTGGGTGGTGGACCTGGGCCCCGAAGGCGGCGATGGCGGCGGCCGCGTGATCGCGCAGGGAACGCCCGAGGAAGTGATGCACGCGCCCGAGAGCTTCACCGCGCGTTTCCTCAGGCCGATCCTCGAGACCGCGCCGCGCAGGAAGGCGGCCTCGGCTTGATGCGCGACACCGGCGCCGCCGGAGCGCGGGAGGCCGCCCGATTGGAGACCTGCGCCACGAAGCCATGAGTCCCAGGGAGATCTTGCGCGCGAGCTTCGCCGCCGCGGTCGCCGCCGCCGACCCGCTCGCCATCGTTCCCGCCAACCTGCCCTCGCCGCCGCGCGGCCGCACGGTGGTGGTCGGCGCCGGCAAGGCGGCGGGCGCCATGGCGCACGCCGTCGAGGCCCACTGGCCCCCCCACGCGCCGCTGGGCGGCCTCGTCATCACGCGTTACGGCCACGGCATGGAAAGCGTCCGCATCCGCGTGGTCGAAGCGGGACACCCGGTACCCGACGAGCAGGGCGAGGCTGCCGCTCGGGAGATCCTCTCGCTCGCGTCCAGCCTGGGTGAAGAGGATTTGCTGCTGGTCCTCGTCTCCGGCGGCGGCTCGGCGCTTCTGTCGCTCCCGGCCGAGGACATCGCCATGGAGGACCTCCAGTCGGTGACGCGCGCACTGCTCGCCTGCGGGGCTCCGATCCAGGAAATGAATACCGTGCGCAAGCACCTGTCGCTCATCCAGGGCGGCCGGCTCGCGGCGGCAACGCGCGCGCAAGTGCTGGCGCTGGTGATTTCGGACGTGACCGGCGACGACCCGACGCACATCGCCTCCGGCCCCACCGTGCCGGACCCCACGACGTTCGCCGATGCGCGGCAGATCCTGCGCCACTATGGGGTGAGGCCACCGCCCGCCGTGGCGCGACGCCTCGACGAAGGCGCCGCGGGGCGATGGCAGGAGACGCCCAAGCCCGGCCACAGCGCTTTCGCGCGTGTGGAAAACCGGGTGATCGCCACCGCGCACGCGAGCCTCGCGGCCGCCGCCGCGTTTTTCCAGGGGCGAGGCATCGCGCCGATGATCGTGGGCGACAGCGTCACCGGCGAATCGCGCGAAGTAGCCAAGGTGTTCGCCGCCCTGGCGCGCGAGATCCGGCACCATGCGCACCCGTTCCGGCCGCCGGTGGCGATCATCTCCGGCGGGGAGACGACAGTGACGGTGCGCGGGGGCGGCCGCGGCGGGCGATGCACGGAGTTCCTGCTTTCGCTCGCGGTGGAGCTGGCGGGCGAGCTAGACGTCTGGGCGCTCGCCGCCGACACCGACGGCATCGACGGCAGCGAGGACAACGCGGGTGCCACGCTTCCCCCCGATGCGCTGGCCCGCGCGGCGGCTTCGGGGGTCGATGCCCGGCGAATGCTGGCCGAGAACGACGGCTACGGGTTCTTCTCGGCGCTGGACGAGCTCGTCGTCACGGGCCCCACGCGCACCAACGTGAATGATTACCGCGTGATCCTCGTCCGATGAAAGTCGGCGATGCGGCCTTGTGCGCGGCGGCCGCCGGCGCCGCGGCAGTCGCCGTCGCTTTTACGTGGCAACCGGGGCTCGCCTCGCTTTTCGACGACAGCGTGAGCTACCTGTTGCTGGCGCAGGCCGCCTCGCCCTTCGGCAGCGCGACGCCGGCGGCGCTCGCCGCGGCTGCGCAGGAAAAGTACCCTCCGCTGCTTGGATGGCTGGTCGCCCTGGCGGGCGGCGCATTCGACTGGCGGATCGCGCATGCGGTGGTCGCCATCGCCTTCGGCGTGAGCGTGCTCGCGCTGGGCTGGCACGCTCGTGCCGTCACCGGCTTGCCGGCGCTGGGCGCCGCCGCGGCGCTGGTCTACGCGCTCATGCCGGGAGCCTGGCTCAACGTAAAGGGCATCCTGAGCGAATTTCCCTACATGGCGCTGAGTTTTGCCGCGATGGCCGTCCACGCCTCCCGGCGGGGCACTGTCCTCGCGCCGGCCCGTGCCGCCACGCTGGGCGCGTTGCTCGCGGCGGCGTTCCTCACGCGAACCATCGGCGTGGCCCTCATCGCGGCGATCCTCGCTTTCGAAGCGTCGCGATACCTGCGCGAGCGCGACCGCCGCCGCCTCGTCGGCCTGGCGTGGATCATTGGCGTTCCCATGCTCGCCGGGGCGCTGTGGTATGCGCTGCGTCCTGCCGCCGGGGAGGACGCCTACGTTTCCTTCGGCTCGCAGGTCGCGCGCGAGGCCTCGAGCGGTGGCGCCGCATTCGCGCTGCAGCTCGCAGGCGCGAACGCCGCTGCGCTACGGGACGCGTGGCTGACTGCCCTGATCGTGTTCTGGGGCGAGCCGTGGAAGCCAGGCTTCCTGCTCGCGAGCGCAATCGGCATCGCGGGCGCCTTGGCCGGGCTGGTGCGGGCCGCGCGCGGCGAGGCCGACGGCCTCTATGCGATCGCCTTCGTCGGCATCCTCCTCGCATGGCCTTTCCCCGGCCAGATGTTCCGGCTTGCCCTGCCCATCCTGCCGCTGCTGCTGGTGTTCTTCCTGTGGGGCTGGTGGCGCATCCTCGAGCGCTATTCACCCGCCGATGCCTCGCGGCGGGCGGCGTATGCGGTGGTCCTGCCGCTTGCGGTTTGCCTGCCGCCTACGCTTTTCTATGTTGCCCCGCGCGCGGCGAGCGACGAAAGCAGCGGGCGGCTTCGCCATGGCCACATCGCCGAGTATTACCGCATTCCCTCGGGCGGGGCGGCCGCGGCCAACGCGGCCGCGCAGATCGGCGTGTTCGAGGACCTCGCGCGAGTGGGCGAGACGACTCCACCCGGGGCGCGCGTGGCGTGGTTTTGGCCCAGCTACGTGGCGCTGCTGGCCGGGCGCGAGGGCGTTCGCCTGGAGCGCGCGGGCGATCGCGCTTCGATGGCGCGGCAGCTGAGCGAGAGCGGCGCACATTTCGTGTACATGGCCGAGCTCCATCCCCGCGACAGCGCGGGGCGCGACGGGCATCCCCTCGCGAGCCTGCCGTTCGCGCTCGAGCTGGGGCGACCGGTCTGGCACCGCGCCTCGCCGGCTGGCACCATCCAGGGCGTGCTGGTGGAGATCGACGAGGCAAAGGTGCGCGCCGCGCTCAAGCAATGAAGCTATCGGTGGTCATCCCCTGCTACAACGAGGCGGCGACGCTCGAGCGGCTGCTCGACGCCGTGAGGGCCGCGCCCTGGCCGCACAAGGAGGTGATCGTCGTCGACGACTGCTCCACCGACGGCAGCCGCGAGATGCTCCAGGGCCCGCTCGCCGCGCGCGTCGACCGCCTCGTGCTGCACGAGGCCAACCGCGGCAAGGGCGCGGCGCTGCGCAGCGGCATCGCCGCGGCCACGGGCGAGCTCCTCATCATCCAGGATGCCGACCTCGAGTACGACCCGAACGAGTACCCGCGGCTGCTGGCGCCGATCGTCGAGGATCGCGCCGACGTGGTCTACGGCTCGCGCTTCATGGGCGGCGCACCGCACCGGGTGCTCTACTTCTGGCATTCCGTGGGCAATTCGCTGCTCACGCTCATGTCGAACATGTTCACCAACCTGAACCTCACCGACATGGAGACCTGCTACAAGGCCTTCCGCCGCGAGGTCATACAGTCGATCGACATCGAGGAGGACCGGTTCGGCTTCGAGCCCGAGGTGACGGCCAAGGTGGCGAGGCTCGGCTGCCGCGTGTACGAGGTGGGCATCTCTTACTACGGCCGCACCTATGCCGAAGGCAAGAAGATCGGATATCGCGATGGATTCCGGGCCATCTACTGCATCCTCAAGTACAACCTCCTTCGCTGACCTGAAGAGCGCCGCGCGCTACTTCGTGGTGGGAGGCATCGCCACGGTGGTCGACGTGGGGTTGTTCATGCTGTTCGCGCAGCAACTGGGGATGCCCTACCTGCGCGTGGCAGCGGGCACCTTCGCCCTGGCGACGCTGGTGAACTACGTGCTCAGCGTGCGTTTCGTCTTCGTGAGCGGCTTGCGCTTCACGCGCCGCTGGGAGGTGGCGCTCGTGTTCGCGGTGAGCGCGCTCGGGCTCGCCCTCAACCAGGCGATCCTCTGGGCGTGCGTGGAGCTGGCGGGGCTGGGCCTGCTGTTCTCGAAGCTCGCCGCAACCGCGGTGGTGTTCTCTTGGAACTACCTCTCGCGGCGCAACCTCGTGTTCGGCGCCACGCACAAGTAAGGCGCACCATGAAAAAAAAGCCGGCTCGCTCGCCGGCTTTTTCCGGGGGTGGAAGGGCGCTCAGGCCGCTTCGGCTTCCTTGCGCTTGCCGCCCTTCTTCGGGGCCGCGTCCTCTTCGCCGCCGGCGGCGTCGGGCCGGTCGAGCAGCTCGACGTAGGCCATCGGCGCATTGTCGCCCTGTCGGAAGCCCATCTTGAGGATGCGCAGGTAGCCGCCGTTGCGCGCCTTGAAGCGCGGTCCCAGCTCGTCGAAGAGCTTCACGACCATCTCGCGATCGCGCAGCCGGTTGAAGGCGAGGCGCTTGTTGGCGAGCGTCGGGTTCTTGCCGAGCGTGATGATCGGCTCGGCCACCCGGCGCAGCTCCTTCGCCTTTGGCAACGTGGTCTTGATCGCCTCGTGCTTCAACAGCGAGTTGGTCATGTTGCGCAGCATCGCGAGGCGATGGCTGCTGGTGCGATTGAGCTTCCTAAGTCCACTGCGGTGACGCATGTTCGTTTCCTTTCGACTGTCTTGGCTTGTGCAGCCTTATAAGTATTGTGGTGGGGAGAAATTCCCCGGTTTAGGGTGTTTTCGAGTCGGGCCTCAGGCCAAACCGTCTGTCGCCGGTTTTCCTATTTGGTAAGTCCTGCCACCGGCCAGTTTTCGAGCTTCATGCCCAGGGTGAGGCCCTTGGAGGCGAGCACTTCCTTGATCTCGTTCAGCGACTTGCGCCCGAGGTTCGGCGTCTTCAGCAGCTCGTTCTCGGTGCGCTGGATCAAGTCGCCGATGTAGTAGATGTTCTCGGCCTTGAGGCAGTTGGCCGAGCGCACCGTGAGCTCGAGGTCGTCCACCGGCTGCAGCAGGATGGGGTCGACCTGCGGCTGCGCCGTTTCCTGGCGCTCTTCCGAGGTCGACTGCAGCGATGCGAACACCGACAGCTGGTCGACGAGCACGGAGGCCGAATAGCGAACGGCCTCCTCGGGCTCGATCACGCCATTGGTCTCGATGTCGATCACGAGGCGGTCGAGGTCGGTGCGCTGCTCGACGCGGGCGCTCTCCACCTGGTAGCTCACGCGGCGCACCGGCGAGAACGAGGCGTCGAGCAGGATCGAGCCGATGGAGCGCGAGTCGTCCTGGCGGCGGGAGGTGGCCGGAACGTATCCGCGGCCCTTCTCGATCTTGATCGTCATGTCGATCTTGCCGCCCTGGGTGAGGTGCGCGATGACGTGGTCGGGATTGATGATCTCCACGTCGTGGGTCTGCTCGATGTCCGCGGCCGTCACCGGGCCGGCCGCCGCCTTCTTCAGCTTGAGGGTGGCTTCAGAGCGGTTGTGCAGCTTCATCACCACGCCCTTGAGGTTGAGGATGACGTCGACGACGTCCTCCTGCACTCCCTCGATGGTGGAGTATTCGTGCAGCACCCCGGCGATCTTCACCTCCGTCGCGGCATAGCCGGGCATGGAGGAAAGCAGGATGCGGCGCAGGGCGTTGCCGAGCGTATGGCCGTAGCCGCGCTCGAACGGCTCCATGACGACTTTCGCGTGCGTCGGCGAAAGGTTCTGCACGTCGATGATGCGGGGCTTCAGGAAATTCGTGGCGTTGCTTTGCATTCGGGGGTACCTCGGCCAGATGCGTTTCGGGGAAACTTGCTCCAGCGAATAAGCGGTTACTTCGAGTAAAGCTCGACCACCAGCTGTTCGTTCACGTCGTTGGCGAACTCCGCGCGGTCGGGAAGGGCCTTGAAGACGCCCTTGAAGTTCTTGGCGTCAACCTCCACCCAGCTGGGAAAGCCGTTCTGCTCCGCGAGGTCGAGCGAGGCCTTGATGCGCAGCTGGGCGCGGGCCTTCTCGCGCACCGCCACCGTGTCGGAGGCGCGCAGCAGGTAGGAGGGGATGTTCACCGGCTTGCCGTTCACCTCGATCGCCTTGTGGGAGACGAGCTGGCGCGCCTCGGCCCTCGTGGACGCGAAGCCCATGCGGTAGACCACGTTGTCGAGGCGGCTTTCCAGCATCTGCAGCAGCACTTCGCCCGTGGCGCCACGCTTGGTGATCGCCTTGTCGAAGTAGTTGCGGAACTGGCGCTCGAGCACGCCGTACATGCGCCGGATCTTTTGTTTCTCCCGCAGCTGGGTGCCGTACTCCGAGATTCGAGTGGATTTCGCGCCGTGCTGTCCGGGGCGCGAGTCGAGCTTGCACTTCGTGTCGAGGGAACGGCGCGCGCTCTTCAGGAAGAGGTCGGTGCCTTCCCGGCGCGACAGCTTGCACTTGGGTCCGGTATAACGTGCCACGGTGTTCTCCTAATGATTCCGTCGGGCCGCCAGTCACAGGCGGCCGGGTTCGTCCTGGCCCGCGGCCGTTACATCCGGCGGCGCTTGGGCGGCCGGCAGCCGTTGTGCGGCACCGGCGTCACGTCGGCGATCGAGACGATCTTGAGCCCGAGCGCATTGAGCGCCCTCACGGCCGACTCGCGGCCCGGCCCGGGGCCCTTGATGCGCACCTCGAGGTTCTTCACGCCGTGCTCCTGCGCGGCGCGCCCGGCCGACTCCGCCGCCACCTGCGCGGCGAAGGGGGTGGACTTGCGCGAGCCCTTGAAGCCGGCCCCGCCCGAAGTCGCCCACGAGAGCGCGTTGCCCTGGCGGTCGGTGATCGTGATGATGGTGTTGTTGAACGACGCGTGCACGTGGGCGATGCCCTCGGAGACGACCTTCTTCGCCTTCTTGCGCACGCGCGCGGCTGCAGGTGCCTTTGCCATGTCTGTATTTCCCTCGCTTCTCGTTTAGGCGGCGGCCTTGGTGAGGCGCACGGCCTTGCGCGGCCCCTTGCGGGTGCGCGCGTTGGTGCGGGTGCGCTGGCCGCGCACCGGCAGGCCCTTCTTGTGGCGCACGCCGCGGTAGCAGCCGAGGTCCATCAGCCGCTTGATGTTCATGGAGGTCTCGCGGCGCAGGTCGCCCTCGACCGTGAACCTGCCGATCTGCTCGCGGATCTTGTCCATCTCCGCGTCGGTGAGGTCCTTGATCTTGGTCGAGTGCCTGACTCCCGCGGCGTCGCAGATGAGGCGCGCGCGCGAGCGGCCGACGCCATAGATCGCGGTGAGCGCGATGGCGGCGTGCTGGTGGTTCGGGATGTTGATGCCGGCAATACGGGCCATGTTCTATTCCTCGATTGAGCTCGACGCGCGGGCCTTCAGCCCTGGCGCTGCTTGTGGCGCGGGTCGGTGCAGATCACCCGCACCACGCGCTTGCGCCGCACGATCTTGCACTTGCGGCAGATTTTCTTGACGGAAGCCTGCACTCGCATGGTTCTTCTCCTTACTTGGCGCGGAAGGTGATGCGCGCCTTGGTCAAATCGTACGGCGTGAGCTCCACGGTCACCTTGTCGCCGGGGAGGATGCGGATGTAGTGCATGCGCATCTTCCCGGAGATGTGGCCCAGGACGATGTGCCCGTTCTCGAGCTTCACCCGGAACATCGCGTTGGGGAGGGTCTCGACGATCTCCCCCTGCATCTGGATGGTCTCTTCCTTCGCCATTCTCGCTAGCGCACCGGAAAGCCCGAGCCCTTGAAGTTCGCCTTCTTGAGCAGGCTCTCGTACTGGTGCGACATGAGGTACGCCTGCACCTGCGCCATGAAATCCATCGTCACCACGACCACGATCAGGAGCGACGTCCCGCCGAAGTAGAACGGCACGTTGTACTGGGCGGTGAGGAACTCGGGCAGCAGGCAGACCAGCGTGATGTAGAGCGCGCCGATGAGCGTGAGCCTCATGAGGATGCGGTCGATGTAGCGCGCCGTCTGGTCGCCCGGCCGGATGCCCGGGACGAACGCCCCGCTCTTCTTGAGGTTGTCGGCGGTCTCCTTGGAATTGAAGACGAGCGCGGTGTAGAAGAAGCAGAAGAAGATGATGGCGGCGGCATAAAGCACGACGTACAGCGCGTTGCCCGGCGACAGCGCGGCCGAGATGTCCTTCAGGATGGTCATGCCCTCGTTCGAGCCGAACCACGTGGCGAGCGTGGCCGGGAAGAGGATGATCGAGGAGGCGAAGATCGGCGGGATCACGCCCGACATGTTGAGCTTGAGCGGCAGGAACGAGCTCTGGCCGCCGTAGAGCTTGTTGCCCACCTGGCGCTTGGCATAGTTCACCAGGATGCGGCGCTGGCCCTTCTCCACGAACACGACGAAGGCCGTGACGCCCACGACCATCGCGAAGATCACCAGGGCGAGCATGATAGACATGGCGCCGGTGCGGACCAGCTCGAGCGTGCCGGCGATCGCCGAGGGCAGGCCCGCCACGATGCCTGCGAAGATGATCATGGAGATGCCGTTGCCGATGCCGCGCTCGGTGATCTGCTCGCCCAGCCACATGAGGAACATGGTCCCGGTGGTGAGCGTGACCACGGTGATGAAGCGGAATGCGAGCCCCGGGTCGATCACCAGGCCCGGCTGCGACTCGAGGGCGATCGAGATGCCCAGGCCCTGGAAGAGCGCGAGCACCACGGTGCCGTAGCGAGTGTACTGCGTGATCTTGCGACGCCCGGCCTCGCCTTCCTTCTTGAGGGCCTCCAGCTGCGGCGACACCGCCGTCAGCAGCTGCATGATGATCGAGGCCGAGATGTACGGCATGATGCCCAGCGCGAAGATCGAGAAGCGCGAAAGCGCCCCTCCCGAGAACATGTTGAACATGTCCAGGATGCCGCCGCGGGTCTGCTGGAAGAGCCGCGCGAGCTCGGTCGGGTCGATGCCCGGCACCGGCAGGAACGTGCCGACGCGGTAGACCACGAGGGCCCCCACGAGGAACCAGAGGCGCCGCTTGAGGTCGCCGAATTTCCCGAGGGAGGCTAGGGGGTTGGCCGCCAAATCGTCTCTCTCTTACGCTTGCCTGGCCGCCGGCTTGGCGGCTTTTCCGGCCTTGGGCTGCAGCTTGCCGGGCGTGCCCGCCGCGACGATGTCGGCCACGCTGCCGCCGGCCTTCTCGATCGCGGACTTGGCGCCCTTGCTCGCGGCCACGCCGGAGACGGTGAACTTCTTCTCCACGGCTCCCGCCAGGATGATCTTGGCGCGCTTCGCGCCGCCCGGAACCAGGCCCGCCTTCTTGAGGCCGTCCATGTCGATGGCCTCGGCGCCAACACGCGCGAGGTCCCCCGAGCGCACTTGCGCCGCCTTCTCGATGTTCACGGCGAGGAAGCCGCGCTTGGGCAGGCGCCGCTGAAGCGGCATCTGGCCGCCCTCGAAGCCCACCTTGTGGAAGCCGCCCGCACGGGACTTCTGCCCCTTGTGGCCGCGGCCCGCGGTCTTGCCCAAGCCCGAGCCGATGCCGCGGCCCACGCGGCGGCGGTTCTTCCTCGCGCCCGCGCCCGGCTTGATGTCGTTCAGTTCCATGATCTTTGCATTCCTATTCCGCGAAACCGTGTCCCTCGATCGGCCCCGCTCCCCTGGGGGCGGGTTCGGGTGAGGGTCTCTATTCCTCGACCTTCACCAGGTAGCTCACCCGGTTGATCATTCCGCGCACCGAGGGCGTGTCCTCGACCTCTACGGTGTGCATGCGATGGCGCAGGCCCAGCCCCTTCACCGACTCGCGGTGCTTGTGCTTGGTTGCCGTGAGCCCCTTCACCAGGGTCACCTTGATCTTCTTGCCGGACGTAGCCGGCTTGCTCTGCTTGTCCATTTGGCGCGTCCTCAGGCGATCTCTTCGACCTTCTTGCCGCGCTTGGCCGCGATCTCGGAGGGCCGGCGCTGCTGGATCAGGCCGTCGAGCGTCGCGCGCACGACGTTGTACGGGTTGGTCGAGCCGTGGCACTTGGCCGAGATGTTGGTGACGCCCATCACCTCGAAAACCGCGCGCATGGCCCCACCCGCCTTGATGCCGTTGCCCTCGGCGGCAGGCTTCATCATCACCCTGGTGGCGCCGTGGCGGCCGAGCACGTCGTGGTGGATCGTGCCGCTCTTCAGGGCGACCTTCACCATGTTGCGGCGCGCCTGCTCCATCGCCTTCTGCACCGCCACGGGAACCTCGCGGGCCTTGCCCTTGCCCATGCCGATCGAGCCGTCGCCGTCGCCCACCACGGTGAGCGCGGCGAAGCCGAGGATGCGCCCGCCCTTCACCACCTTGGTGACGCGGTTCACCGAGATCATCTTCTCGCGCAGGCCGTCGCTACGCTCGTCCTGCTGCCCGCCACGCTGGTCGTTTCTAGCCATTTGTCGTCCTTAGAACTTGAGGCCGCCTTCGCGGGCCGCCTCGGCAAGCGCCTTCACGCGCCCGTGGTAGCTGAAGCCGGCACGGTCGAACGCGACCTCGGTCACGCCGGCCGCCTTTGCCTTCTCGGCGATGCGCTTGCCCACTTCCGCCGCGGCTTCCTTCTTGGCGCCGTTGGGATGCGTCGCGCGCACATCCTTCTCGAGCGTCGAGGCGGCCGCGAGCACCTTTCCGCCCGCCGCGTCGATCACCTGCGCATAGATGTGCAGGTTGGTGCGATGCACCGTGAGGCGCGCCGCGCCCTGGCGATGGATGCGCACGCGGGTCTTGGCCGCGCGGCGCGCTCTCGAAACCTTCTTGTCCATGTGTCTACCTCGACCCCTGATTGGCATTGCTCGGGGAGCCGGGCGGCGACACCTCGTCCGCTCCGGCGATCGCCCCGGTGGCAATGAAGTCCATGCTCATCACTTCTTCTTGGTTTCCTTGATGACGACGCGCTCGTCCGCGTAACGCACGCCCTTGCCCTTGTACGGCTCGGGAGGCTTGTACGCGCGCACCTCGGCGGCCACCTGGCCGACCTTCTGGCGATCCATGCCCTTGATGACGATCTCCGTCTGGGTGGGCGTCTCGGCCTTCACGCCCTCGGGCAGCGCGTAGGCGATGGGATGCGAGAAGCCCAGCGAGAGGTTCAGCTTCGAGCCCTGGGCCTGCGCGCGGTAGCCCACGCCCACCAGGGTGAGCTTCTTCTGGAAACCTTCCTTCACGCCGTGCACCATGTTCGCCACGTTGGCGCGCAGGGTGCCGGAAAGGGCGTTGGCTTCCTTGCTCTCGTCGGCCGCCGCGAAGGTCACCTGGTTGCCCTCGAGCTTGACCACCACCTCTGGGGCGAGCGCACGCTCGAGCGTGCCGAGGGGGCCCTTCACGACGATCTTCGAGCTGTCGAGGGTGACCTGCACCTTGTCGGGGACGGCCACGGGGTACTTGGCGATACGGGACATGTTCGGCGGCTCCTTGCTTACACCACGATCGCCAGCACTTCGCCGCCCACGCCGGCCTCGCGCGCGCGCCGGTCCGTCATCACGCCCTTGGACGTGGAGACGATGGCCACACCGAGCCCGTTCATGACGCGGGGAATGTCGTCGCGGCCCTTGTAGATGCGAAGGCCGGGGCGCGAGACGCGCTCGATCTTCTCGATCACCGGCTTGCCGGCGTAGTACTTGAGGCCGATCTCGATCACGGGCTTGCCGTCGAGGTCGCGCACGGCGAAGTCCTCGATGTAGCCCTCGTCCTTGAGGACCTGGGCGATGGCGCGCTTCACGTTCGATGCCGGCACGTTGACGCTCACCTTCTCCGTCGCTTGCGCGTTGCGGATGCGGGTCAGCATGTCGGCGATGGGGTCACTCATGCTCATGTATGGGCTCCTACCAGCTCGCCTTGATCATCCCGGGGATCTCGCCACGCATGGCGATCTCGCGGATCTTGTTGCGCGCGAGCCCGAACTTGCGGAAGGTGCCGCGGGGGCGCCCGGTCATCGCGCAGCGGTTGCGCAGCCGCACGGGCGAGGCGTCGCGCGGCATCGCCTGCAGCCGGGCGCGGGCCTGGTCGCGGGCGTCGTCGGTCGCCTTGGGATCGCGCAGGATGGCGAACAGCGCCTTGCGCTTCTCGGCGTACTTCTTCACCGTGGCTTCACGTTTCGCCTGGCGGTTGATGACGGCAAGCTTGGCCATTTACGCAGCCCTCTCGGTACGGAACGGGAATTTGAACGCGGCGAGGAGCGCGCGGGCTTCCTCGTCGGACTTCGCCGTCGTGGTGATCGAAATGTTCATCCCCCGGAGCGCGTCGACCTTGTCGTACTCGATCTCCGGAAAGATGATCTGTTCCTTGATGCCCATGTTGTAGTTGCCGCGGCTGTCGAAGGCGCGACCCGACACGCCGCGGAAGTCGCGCACGCGCGGCAGCGCGATCGTGACCAGGCGGTCGAGGAACTCGTACATGCGCCGCGAGCGCAGCGTGACCATGCAGCCGACGGGATAGCCGTCGCGGATCTTGAATCCGGCGACCGACTTGCGCGACTTGGTCACCACGGCCTTCTGCCCGGCGATCTTCTGCATGTCCGCGACCGCGTTGTCCATGATCTTCTTGTCGGCGACGGCCTCGCCCACGCCCATGTTGAGCGTGATCTTGTCGATGCGCGGCACCTGCATCTTGGTCTTGTAGCCGAACTGCTTCATGAGCGCCGGCACCACGTTCTGCTCGTAGTGCACCTTCAGGCGCGCGGGCTGCGTGGGCGCGGCCTGGCGCTCCACCGCGCCCTTTTCGGCCTTCGGCTGCTTCTGCTTGGCTTCCTTGGCGGCGGGCTTGGCGTCCTGCGCCGGGGCCTTGCCCGGCTTGGCGTCCTTCTTGCCCTTCGCGTCCTTGTCTTCTTTGGCCATTTGTCGTTACCTCAGACGTCCACGACTTCGCCGTTGGACTTGAAGAAGCGCACCTTGCGGGCTTGCGCCCCGCCCTGCGCCTCCAGGAACTTGAATCCCACGCGGTCGGCCTTGCCCGTGGCCGGATTGACCAGCATCACGTTGGCGATGGCGAGCGGCATCTCCTTGTCGATGATGCCGCCCGGCTGGCCTTTCACCGGGTTGGGCCGCTGGTGCTTCTTGGCGCGGTTCACGCCCTCGACCAGGACCTTGCCGGACTCGAGCACGCGCAGCACCGTGCCTCGCTTGCCCTTCTCGCTTCCGCGGGTGACGACCACCTGGTCGCCCTTGCGAATCTTCTGCATCGCGCGCTCCGTTACAGGACTTCGGGCGCGAGCGACACGATCTTCATGAAGCGCTCGGTGCGCAGCTCGCGCGTGACCGGGCCGAAGATGCGCGTGCCGATCGGCTCGAGCTTCGGGTTGAGCAGGACCGCGGCGTTGGTGTCGAACTTGATCACCGAGCCGTCGGCGCGGCGCACGCCGTGGGCGGTGCGCACCACGACAGCGCTGTAGACCTCGCCCTTCTTCACGCGGCCGCGCGGGGCAGCACTCTTGATGCTGACCTTGATGATGTCGCCGATGCCCGCGTAGCGCCGCTTGGAGCCGCCGAGCACCTTGATACACATCACCGAGCGCGCGCCGGTGTTGTCGGCGACGTCGAGAATGGATTGCATCTGAATCATTGTTCTCTCTCCAACTTGACCCGGAGCCCGGGCAGTCTTGGATCCGTCTTCCGTCGCCTCCCCGCGCCTGATGGCCCGGCGGGGCGACTGGTTCTTGGTTTCCCGGCGCCCCCACGAGCGACGCATCGCCGCTGCAGGGAAGGATCGGGAGGGTCGAACTGCAACCGCTCTGGGCCCGGGCGTTTGGGTGAAGCTGGCTTCGGCTGGCGGCCGGGCGGCCCCCGCTCCCTCGTTGCCTTGCGGCGAACATCCTTCCGGGTGCGGGCTCTCTGACTGGACCGCCGGCCACGAAGCTTGGCCGGAGGCAGCAAAGACAGAGATTCTAGCAGGTTTTTGTCCTACCTGCCAACCACTTAACGTCCGATTGACTACTCGGGCCGGGCGCGCTCGGCCACCTTGGCCACCTTCCAGGCCTTGGTGCGCGAGATCGGCGCGCATTCCTCGATCACCACCTTGTCGCCCACCTTCGCGTCGTTGCCCTCGTTGTGGGCGTGGTACTTCTTGGTGCGGCTCACGACCTTGCCGATGACGGGGTGCATGACCTGGCGCTCGACGAGCACGGTGACGGTCTTGTCCATCTTGTCGCTCACCACGCGGCCGGTGAGGGTGCGGGTGTTCCTGGCAACCTGCGGCTTCGCCTCGCTCATTTCGCGGCCCCTTTCGCCTTCTGGCTGCGGAAGGTCATCACGCGCGCCACCTGGCGGCGGATGCGCTCGATCTCGCTGTTCTTGGTGAGGCTCTGGGTCGCGACCTGCATGCGCAGGCCGAACTGCGCGCGGCGCAGCTCCAGCAGCTCCTTGTCCAGCTCTTCCACGCTCTTGGAGCGCAGCTCGTCGTTCTTGCTCATGTCGTCTCCTAGCCCAGCGCGCGCTGCACGAAGGTCGTGCGGATGGGCAGCTTGGCGGCAGCGAGCGCGAAGGCGGCGCGCGCCGTCGCCTCGTCGATGCCGTCCATCTCGTAGAGCACCTTGCCCGGGACGATCTCGGCCACGAAGTACTCGGGCGAGCCTTTGCCGTTGCCCATGCGGACCTCGGCCGGCTTCTTGGAGATCGGCTTGTCGGGGAAGATGCGGATCCACACGCGCCCGCCGCGCTTGATGTGGCGCGTCATCGCGCGGCGTGCGGCCTCGATCTGGCGCGCCGTGAGGCGGCCGCGGCCGATGGCCTTCAGCCCGTATTCGCCGAAGGACACCTTGGCGCCGCGCGTGGCGATGCCCTTGTTGCGGCCCTTCTGCTCCTTGCGGTATTTCCTTCTAGCTGGCTGCAGCATTTCTCACCCCCGGTTTGCCTCTGGGTTTCTTCTCGGCCTCGGGCGGCGGCGCGGCCGGCTGCTCGCCCTTGCCGAGCACCTCGCCCTTGTAGACCAGCACCTGCACGCCGATCGTGCCGTAGGTGGTCTTGGCTTCCGAGAAGCCGTATTCGATGTCGGCGCGAAGCGTGTGCAGCGGCACGCGGCCCTCGCGGTACCACTCGGTGCGCGCGATCTCGGCGCCGTTCAGGCGGCCGGCGCTGGTGATCTTGATGCCCTGCGCGCCCAGGCGCATGGCGTTCTGCATCGCGCGCTTCATGGCGCGGCGGAACATGACCCGCTTCTCGAGCTGGCTCGTGATCGAGTCGGAGATGAGCTGCGCGTCGAGCTCGGGCTTCCTGATCTCCTCGATGTTCACGTGCACGGGCACGCCCATCAGGCGCTGCAGCGCGTTCCTGAGGCCCTCGATGTCCTCGCCCTTCTTGCCGATCACCACGCCCGGGCGAGCCGAGTAGATGGTGATGCGCGCGTTCTTGGAGGGGCGCTCGATCACCACCTTGCCCACCGCGGCGTGCGACAGCTTCTTCTTCAGGTACTCGCGCACCTTGATGTCCTCGGCGAGCATCGTCGGGAAGTTCTTGGTGTTGGCGAACCACTTCGAGCCCCAGTTGCGGTTCACCGAGAGGCGGAAGCCGACCGGATTGATCTTCTGACCCATGGCTAGTCCTTTTTCCCGTCGCCGACCGTGAGGAACACGTGGCAGGTGGGCTTGATGATGCGGTTGCCGCGGCCCTTGGCGCGCGCGTGGAAGCGCTTGAGCACGGGGCCCTTCTCCACGTAGATCGTCGTCACCTTGAGCTCGTCGATGTCGGCGCCGTTGTTGTGCTCGGCGTTGGCGATCGCGCTCTCGAGGACCTTCTTGATGATCCGCGCGCCCTTCTTCGGGGTGAAGGCGAGGATGTTGAGGGCCGAGGCGATCGGCTGGCCGCGCACCAGGTCGGCGACCAGGCGGCCCTTCTGGGCCGACAGCCGCACGCCGTAAAGCTTGGCTTGAACTTGCATCGCGGTCTCCTTACTTCTTGGCCGGGGCCGAAGGGGCCGCGACCTTCTTGTCGGCCGAGTGGCCCTTGAAGGTGCGGGTGAGCGCGAACTCGCCCAGCTTGTGGCCGACCATGTTCTCGGTCACGTACACCGGAATGTGCTGCTTGCCGTTGTGCACCGCGATCGTGAGGCCGACGAAGTCCGGCAGGATCGTGGAGCGGCGCGACCAGGTCTTGATCGGTCGCTTGTCCTTGGCGGCCGAAGCCGCCTCCACCTTGCCGAGCAGGTGCCCGTCGACGAACGGGCCTTTCTTGATTGAGCGTGCCATGTGTACCCCTTAAGCCTTCTTGTGCCGGCTGCGCACGATCATCACCTGGGTGCGCTTGTTCGACCGGGTCTTCTTGCCCTTGGCGGGCTGTCCCCACGGCGACACCGGGTGGCGGTTGCCGCGCGTGCGGCCGCCGAGCGGATGGTCGACAGGGTTCATCGTCTCGCCGCGAACCGTCGGGCGGATGCCGCGCCAGCGGTTGGCGCCGGCCTTGCCGATCTGGCGCAGGTTGTGCTCCTCGTTGCCCACCTCGCCCACGGTCGCCTTGCAGTTCACGTGCACGCGCCGGATCTCGCCCGAGCGCATGCGAAGCTGCGCGTACTCGCCCTCGCGCGCGAGCAGCTGGACGCCGGCACCGGCCGCGCGCGCGATCTGCGCGCCCTTGCCCGGCATCATCTCGACGCAGTGCACGGTGGTGCCGACGGGGATGTTGCGCAGGGGCAGCGCGTTTCCGGCCTTGATCGGGGCCTCGGAGCCGCTTTCCACCTTCGCGCCCACTGCGAGTCCCTTGGGCGCGATCATGTAGCGCCGCTCGCCGTCGGCGTAGCAAACGAGCGCGATGTTGGCGCTGCGGTTCGGGTCGTACTCGAGGCGCTCCACCTTGGCCGGGATGCCATCCTTGTCGCGCCTGAAGTCGACGATGCGGTAGTGGTGCTTGTGCCCGCCGCCCTTGTGGCGCGTGGTGATGTTGCCCATGGAGTTGCGGCCCGCGCGCTTGTGCAGGGCCTCGACCAGCGGAGCGTGCGGCGCGCCCTTGTGCAGGTCGGCATTGACGACCTTCACCATCGAGCGCCGGCCCGCCGAGGTCGGCTTTGTCTTGACGAGAGCCATCAGGCGATCCCTTCCACGAAGTTGATGTCGCCCTCGCCCTTCAGGCTCACGTAGGCCTTCTTCACGGACTTGCGGCGTCCTATGAAGCGGCCATGGCGCTTTTCCTTGCCCTTGACGTTGACGACGTTGACCGCGCCCACCTCGACCTTCTGCTCCTTGAAGAGCAGCTCGACGGCGGCCTTGATCTCGGCCTTGGTCGCGTCCGGCAGCACCTCGAACACCACCTGGCGGCGCGTCTCGCCCACCAACGTGGCCTTCTCCGAGATGACCGGGGCGACGATGATCTTCATGAGTCTTTCCTGGTTCATGCCAGGGCCTCCTCGAGGGACTTGACCGCGGCCTTGGTGACCAGGACGCGCTCGAAGCGCATGAGGCTCACCGGGTCGGCGTGCCGCGCCTCGAGCACCATCACGTTGGGCAGGTTGCGCGACGACAGGTAGAGGTTCTCGTCCAGGCGGTCGGTGAGGATGAGCACGTCCTGCACGCCCATCGCGGAAAGCTTGCCCGCGAGCAGCTTGGTCTTGGGCTGCTCGAGGGTGAATGCCTCGACCACGGCGAGGCGGTCCTCGCGCACCAGCTGCGACAGGATCGAGGCCATTCCGGCGCGGTACATCTTGCGGTTCACCTTCTGGGTGAAGTTCTCGTCGGGAGTGTTCGGGAAGATGCGCCCGCCGCCCCGCCACAGGGGGCTCGAGGTCATGCCCGAGCGCGCACGGCCGGTGCCCTTCTGCCGCCACGGCTTCTTGGTGGAGTGGCGCACTTCCGAGCGCGTCTTCTGCTTGCGCGAGCCCTGGCGCCCGTTGGCGTGGTACGCCACGACGACCTGGTGGACCAGCGCCTCGTTGTACGCGCGCCCGAAGAGCGTCTCGGAGGCCGCGACGCCCGCCTGGGCCTCGCCTTTCTCGTTGATGAGCTTCAGTTCCATCATTTGGCTCCCTTCGGCGCCTTTGCCTTGACGCTCGGGCGAAGCACGACCGCGCAGTTCTTGGCTCCCGGCACGGACCCTTTGACCATGACGAGCGAGCGCTCGGCGTCGACGCGCGCGATCTCCAGCAGCTGGATGGTGCGTTTCACGTTGCCGAGGTGGCCCGACATGCGCTTGCCGGGGAAGACACGGCCGGGATCCTGGGCCATGCCGATGGAGCCCGGCGCCTTGGTCGTGACCGAGTTGCCGTGCGAGGCACGGTTGGAGGAAAAGTGGTGGCGCTTGATGACACCGGCAAAGCCCTTGCCGATCGTGGTGCCGGAGACGTCGACCTTCTGGCCGGCCTCGAACATGTCCACCTTGAGCTCGGCGCCAGCCTTGAGCTCGGCGACGGCCTCGGGGGCGACACGGAACTCGCGCATTTCGGTGCCGGCCTCGACGCCCGCCTTCGCGTAGTGGCCCGCCATCGCCTTGTTGACACGGCTCGCCCGGCGCTTGCCGAACGCCACCTGGACGGCCACGTAGCCGTCGGTGCCCGCATCCTTGATCTGGGTCACGCGGTTGCCCGCGCAGTCGATCACCGTCACGGGGACGGAAGTGCCGTCCTCCCTGAAGATGCGCATCATGCCGACCTTGCGGCCGACGAGACCGAGACTCATCTTTAAGTCCTTTCGTCTATTGACCGTCCGGGCGCGTTGACCACCGCCCGAGCGGTGCCGGCAACAATTGGCCGGCCCTTCACCTTGCGTGCACGTGGCCCCAAAAGCCGCGGCGCGTTGCTTTCCGCCAGCGAGCGGAAAAGCGTTCGATTATAGCAGCTTGCGGGGCCCCTGGCCCCGCGCATTACATCCGTTACAGCTTGATCTCGACGTCCACGCCGGCGGGCAGGTCCAGCTTCATGAGCGCGTCGACCGTCTTGTCCGTCGGCTCGATGATGTCCATGAGGCGCAGGTGCGTGCGGATCTCGAACTGGTCGCGCGAGGTCTTGTTCTTGTGCGGCGAGCGCAGGATGTCGAAGCGCTCGATGCGCGTGGGCATGGGGACCGGCCCCTTCACCACGGCGCCCGTGCGCTTGGCCGTCTCCACGATCTCGAGGGCCGACTGGTCGATCAATTTGTAGTCGAACGCCTTCAGGCGGATGCGGATCTTCTGTTTCGCGAGGGCTTGGGCCATAAATGTCTTTCGGTTAACCCCGGCGAAGCCGGGGCCTGATCATGACTACTCGAGGATCTTGGAAACCACGCCGGCGCCGACGGTGCGGCCGCCTTCGCGGATGGCGAAGCGAAGCCCCTGCTCCATGGCGATCGGCGCTATCAGCGTCACCGTCATCTTGATGTTGTCGCCGGGCATCACCATCT
>DASPNE010000040.1:0-9901 GCA_035626705.1 Usitatibacter sp.
CAACCCCGTGTGGTACCTCACCGTGGGCGAGCAAAGCGCGGATGGGCGCAGCTTCAGCGGCAACTGGTGGAGCTACGGCAACGGGATGACGCTTTCCGGGCCGTGGCGGCCGCATGCGCGCTTGAGCGACAACGTGGCACCCGTGACGATCACCTTCAGCGGGCCGGACGCCGCGCTGATGACGTTACCGAATGGGCGCACCACGAACTTGCGACGACATCGCTTCTAGGGCATAGCCACCACAGGGGTCGCCGCTTTACGTTCCATACCGCACGCTGGCCCCCAGCTCCCGGATCGCGGCCAGCGCGCTGTAGCAGGCGATCATCGCCGTCTTCGGGTTCTCCACCGAAGGCACGCTCTCGAAGCGCAGGTCCACGGTCCCGGTCTTGCCGCGGATGTGGATGAAGTGCGTGTTGAACTTCAACGCCGGATCGGCCACCACCGCGAGCCGGGTGCGGTCGAAGCCGATGCCCGCCATCGACAGCACCGCCGCGATGTTCACGTTGGCGGGGAAATGCGGCACGCCTTCGCGGGCGCTGCCCTCGAAAAGCGTGACAGGGCCCTCGAGGCGATCGAGGTCGATGCCCAGCGCCTCGACATAGGCGATGCCCTTCCACGCCGCGGGAGGCTTGGTCACCGCGATGCGCACTTCTTCGGCGCCGGCCGCGCATACGGCTTTCAAGGCATCCAGGCCGCCGATGCCGCCCGAGGGCACGTAGAGCAGGGCGCGATGGCGCGCCGCCGCGCGCTCGAGCCGCTCACGCAGGGCATCGTCGGCGAGCGCGCCCCCGGAAAGCAGCACGAGGGAGATTCCGGCCGAGAGGATCGCCTCGCCATGCGCGCGCACCGCATCGTGCGAAGCCGCTTCGATGACCGCATCCGGACGCATGGCGACGAGCGCGTCGACCCCCACCACGAAAGGCACGCCGAAGCGTTCGGCAAGCGCACGCCCGCGCGAGGCTTCCCCGCGCCCGGTGATGGCGGCGACGCTCGTGCCGGGCAACTTGCCGGCGGAAATTTCCTCCATGACGAGGCGCGCGATGATGCCGCCGCCGAGAAGACCGATGCGCAATTCCCGCTCCATTGATGAAGGTCGAGCCGAAAGTCTAATATGGGCGCACAACAGAGGAGCCCTGCCATGAAACGATCGACCGTCGCCTTCGCCGCAGCAGTCACCGCCCTCGTCACCCTGCCCGCCCTCGCCGCGTACCCCGACCGGCCCGTGAAGCTCATCGTGCCGTGGGCCGCTGGCGGCGACACCGACGTGGTCTACCGCGCTTTCCAGCCGCACTTCCAGAAGCACCTCGGCGGCACGATCGTCATCGCCAACGTGGGCGGCGCTTCGGGCACCAAGGGCGCCAAGGAAGCGAAGGACGCGCCCGCCGATGGCTACACGCTGTTCGCGGTGCACGACTCGATCCACTCCACCTACTACACTGGCGTGGCCGACGTGAACTGGAGCGACTTCCAGCCGATCTGCCTGGTCGCCTCCACGCCCTCGATCGTCACCTCGAGCCCGAAGGTGCCCTGGGCCGACATGAAGGCGATGCTGGCCGATGCCAAGGCGCGCCCCGGACAGATCACGGTCGGGGCCACGCTCGGTTCGACCAGCCATTTCTTCCCCGCGCTGGTGGAGAAGGCCGCGGGCATCAAGTTCAAGTACGTCTCCTACGAGGGCACCGCGCCTCGCATGAACGCGCTCCTGGGCGGTCACGTCGATCTCGCGGAGTCCAACCTCACGCAGAAGGGCAAGGTCGATGCCGGCCAGCTCAAGTTCCTCGCCGTCGCGACCGACCAGCGCCTGCCGGAGGTTCCGAACGTGCCGACCCTCAAGGAGCTCGGCATCGACGTGACCTACGCGGTCAATCGCGGGCTGCTCGCCCCGAAGGCCACGCCGCCCGACGTGATGAAGAAGCTGGGCGATGCGTGCACGGCGGCCGCGAGGGAGCCGGCGTTCGCCGCGGCGATGAAGGCGCAAGGCACCTTCGTGAACCACCTTGCCCCCGCGGCGTACACGGACTTCCTCAAGAAGAACGACACGCTGAACCGCGACCTCGCCAAGGACCTCGGCATGCTCAAGCGCTGATCGCCGAAGCGCCCACGCGATGGGTCGCGACGGATACGCGGGGCTCGCCATCCTGGTGGCGAGCCTCGCGCTTTTCTGGGCCACGCTGGGGCTCGAGCGCCATCCCATGGTGCCCATCGGGCCCGGCTTCTATCCCCGCGTGATCCTGGGCATCACCGCCGCCATGGCCCTGGGGCTGCTCGTGTCGGATGTCCTCGCGCGGCGGCGGCGTGTCGTCGGTGCGCAAGCCGCGCCCGCCGGACAGCGCCCCAACTATGGGCTCGTCGTCGCCGCGTTCGCGGTATTCACGGTTTACGTGCTCGCGCTTCCGTGGCTGGGGTTCCGGCTCGCGACGCTGCTTTTCCTGCTCGCGATGCCGGTGCTGCTCGAACGGCCAGCGGGCGTGCGGGGCTGGGTGATCGTTGCGCTGGTCGCCGTCGTGGCCACGCTCGCCTCGCACTACGCCTTCGAGTCGTACCTGCACGTGCTGCTGCCGCGCGGCCGCTGGACCGGCTTCTGATGTTCGACCTGCTCGGCACCGCCCTCGCCAACGTCTCGCAGTGGAAATACCTGCTGCCGCTCATCCTTGGCACCGCGGTGGGAGCCGTGGGAGGCGCGTTGCCCGGCGTGACCATCACCATGACGGTGATCGTCGCCTTGCCGTTCACGTTCGGGCTGGATCCGCTGCAGGGACTCGTCGCGATGGTCGGCATCTACGTTGGCGGCTCCGCGGGTGGGCTCGTGACGGCGACCCTGCTGGGAATCCCGGGCACGCCTTCATCCATCGCCACCATGTTCGACGGCTTTCCGATGGCAAAGAAGGGCGAGCCCGGGCGCGCGATCTGGCTGGGCATCTGGGCGTCCTGCTTCGGCGGGCTCCTGGGCGGTGTCTTCCTCATCGCGGCGACAGGGCCGTTGGCGGCGTTCGCGCTGCGGTTCGGTCCCTGGGAGTACTTCTCGCTCTTCGTGCTGGCGCTGTCGATGGTGGCCGGGCTGGTCGAGTCCTCGTTGCTGAAAGGGCTCATCGCCGGGATGCTGGGCCTCGTGGTGACGGTGCTGGGCAACGACCCGATGATGGGGGCGCCGCGCCTCACGCTCGGGGTGGGCTTCATCGAGGGCGGCATCGCCTTCCTGCCGGTGCTCATCGGCGTGTTTGCCTTCGGCCAGGTGATGGGGGACGTGGAGAAGATGCGCGCGTTGAAGAAGGCCTCGGAGGCGCTCGCGGTGAAGATGAGCCTCGCCGCCTCGCAGCTCGCGGTGCTGCGCGAGATCCTCACGCGCCCCTTCCTGCTGCTGTGGTCCTCGGCGATCGGCGTGTGGATCGGCGTGTTGCCCGCCATCGGGGGAAGCGCCGCCAACATCATGGCCTACGACCAGGCGAAGAAGTTCTCGAAGCGGCCCGAGGAGTTCGGCACCGGCGTGCCGGAAGGGATCATCGCCTCCGAGGCGTCGAACAACGCCAACGTGGGCGGCTCGCTGGTGACGATCATGGCTTTCGGCATCCCCGGCGATGCGGTGACGGCGGTAATGCTGGGCGCGCTCACGATCCACGGCATCCAGTCGGGGCCGCTCTTCATCTCGCAGCAGCCGGTGCTCGCCTACGGCATCTTCGCCGCCTACCTGCTGGCGCACCCGATCATGGTGCTGGCGATGGCGGTGTTCGCGCGCTTCGCCCTGCACGTGGTGACGGTGCCGAAGTCGCTGCTCTACCCGGTGGTGCTGGTGCTGTGCGTGGTAGGCGCGTATGCGCTCAACAACACGATGTCGAACGTCTACGTGCTGCTGGTCTTTGGCGTGCTCGGCTACCTGATGGTGAAGACCGGCCTGCCGCTGGCGCCCTTCATCCTCGGGGTAATCCTCGGCGACCAGATCGAGATCAACCTGATCCGCGCCATCATGAGCGATGCCAATCCGATGCTCTTCTTCACGCGCCCCATCTCGGCGGCGCTGTTGTTCGCCTCGGTCGCTTCCGTGGCGCTCGCGCTGTGGCAGCACCGCCGCGCCCGGCTCAAGGAACGCGCGGCGGATACCGCCGACGCAGCGGACTTCTGACCCTGGTCGATCAGTTGCAGCTGAGGAAAAGCGTCTGGTGCTCGCGGGCGCTGGCGGTCTTCGACATCCCCCCGCACTGGTAGCTCACCTCGAGGGACTTGCGATCGCCGTGGGCGGGATCGCCGCAGATCTCGTTGCTGACCTTGACCGAGAAGGCGCGCTTGCCGTCGGCGCGGCGCGCCACCCACCGCGTGGCGTTGCAGGTGCGCGAAGAGGTCCCATAGAACGCGCCCGTGATGCGGATGGGGCCGGTGGGCGCGGCCTTGGGCGGCGCCGGCACGGGCGTTTCCGCGCGGCGTTCACCTTCCCTCAGGCCGCGCTGGTAGCCCCGGTCGTAACCGCGCTCGTAGCCTTCCCGGTACGCGTCGCGCGCCTCGCCGCGGTCCTTGTACTTGAGCGGGGGATCGTCGTCCTCCGCCGCGAATGCGGGCATCACCAGGGCGGCGACCAGTCCTGCCGTGAAAACGAACCTCTTCATGGTCTTCCTCATGCGGCCCGCAAATGCCAGGCCTTCGGGCGAGTGAATGTCTCGATGCCGTACGTCGAAAGGGTGAGGCCCACGCCGGAATCGCCTACGCCAGACCAGGGCAGCCGCGGGCTCACGCGGTCGCAGCAATTCCAGTACACCGAGCCGCTCTTGACCTGCGCCAGGATCTTCTCGGCGCGCGCCCGGTCCCTGGTGTAGACGCCGGCCGTCAGGCCGTACGTCGTGTCGTTCATGAGGCCGACCGCCTGCGCATCGTCCTTCGCCGCCATGATGCCGATGATGGGGCCGAAGCTCTCGTCGCGCATGACCGCCATCGAGTGGTCCACGTCCACCAGCACGGTGGGCTCGAACCAGTTGCCTTTCGCCTTCACGCGCTTGCCGCCTACGAGCACCTTGGCGCCCTTCCTGGCGGCATCCTTCACCTGGGCCTCGAGCACCGCAAGCTGCGGCGCGCGCGTGAGCGGGCCGATGTAGGTGGAGTCCTCGGCGGGATCGCCGCGCCGGAACTTGCGAACCTCCCCCACGAACGCGTCGACGAAGCGGTCGAAGACGCTTTCCTGCACGTAGATCCGCTCGACCGAGCAGCAGCTCTGGCCCGTGTTGTAGAAGGCGCCATCGGCGATCCCGGCGGCGGCCTTGCCGATGTCCACGTCCTCGCAGACGTACACCGGGTCCTTGCCGCCCAGCTCGAGCTGCAGCTTGACCAGCCGTCCGGCGACCGCCGCGGCGATCTTCTTGCCGGTGCCGACGGAGCCCGTGAAGAAGACACCGTCGACCGGCTGCTCCAGCAACGCCGCGCCCACGTCGCCCCCGCCGATCACGGGGATGAAGACGTCCTGGGGCACTCCGGCGGCATAGAGCAGGCGCGCGATCTCGGCGCCGGTGAGCGAGGCGAACTCGCTCGACTTGTAGAGCACGGTGTTGCCGGCCAGCAATGCGGGAACGAACACGTTGCCGCCGACGAACCAGGGATAATTCCAGGCCGAGATGTTGGCCACCACGCCCAGCGGCTCGTGGGAGATGCGCTCCTCGATGGTGTCATCGGCGAAGACCTTCTCGTTGCGCAGCGTGTGCGCCGTCTCCTCGAGGAAGAAGTCGATGCGCGGCAGCAGGCCCTTCAGCTCGTTGCGCGACTGGTTGATGGGCTTGCCGACTTCCAGCGTGAGCACGCGCGCGAGCGCGTCGGTTTCGGCTGCGACCAGCTCGCGAAACTTCTGCAGGATCGCAAGGCGCTGCTTGAGGCGCACCCGCGCCCAGCCGGGCTGCGCCGCGCGCGCGCGCTCGTACTTGGCCTTCACGCTTTTGGCGTCGTCGGCGGGCAGCGTCGCGGCGACCTCGCCGGTGGCGGGATTGAGGATCTTGAGTTTTTTCATCGGGAGATAAACCGGGGACAGACACTTTTTAGATCTGCAGCCGCAACCGCCGCAGCGCGCGAATCGAAAAAGTGTCTGTCCCCTTACGCCGCCCGGACGGCCATCACCGGTGCCGCCTTCCCCGTCTTCTTTCGCTGCTCGCAGGCGGTGAGGAACGCCCGCAGCAGCGGGCGGCTGTCGATCAGCGCAGGGTCGTTCGGGTCCATGAACTCGGGATGCCACTGCACGCCGACCACGAAACTGTGGCCTTCCCAGCGGATCGCCTCGACGATGCCGTCGGGCTCGCTCATCGCCTCGACCACGAGCCCTTCGCCCAGCGCCTTGATGGCCTGGTGGTGGATCGTGTTGATGCGCGTGACCTGGACCTGCGGGTAGACGCGCGAGAGCCACGTATTGGGCAGGATGCGCATCTCGTGGTAGGCGAGGTCGTACTTCACCTCGTCGCGGTGGCACGACTTGTCCGGGCACTGCGTGGCGATGTCCTGGTAGAGGGATCCGCCGAGGGCCACGTTGATCACCTGGTGGCCGCGGCAGATGCCGAACACGGGCTTGCCTTGCGAGACGAACTCGTGGAAGAGCTCGATCTCGTAGGCGTCGCGAATCTCGTCGCCGGCCCAGAGCGGGTTCATCGGGCTCTCGCCGTAGCTCTTCGGCGACATGTCGGCTCCGCCCTGGAGCAGCAAGCCGTCGAGGGCATCGACGTAGTGCTTCACGCGCAGGGACTTGGGGAAATGCGGCGAGGCGAGGCTCATCTCCGGGATCATGAACGCGAGCACCTCGCCCGACATGATCCAGTTGGCCACCGACTGCTCGAGGTACTGCACCGACTTCGTCGGCAGGAAGCCTCGGCTCGAGTCCGGGTACAGCAGGCGCGCGGAGACGCCGATCTTCAGGGGGTCCATGGTGCAAACGATTATATTTCAACCGGTTGGAAGGCGCCTTGGGGCAGAATGTTCCCCGTGCCCGCACAAACGCCCAAGCTGCGATCCCTACCGTGCCCACGGCGCAGGTCGAGGGGCTGACCCTCGCCTACGAGGAGAGCGGCGACCCCCACGGGCCCGTGGCCCTGCTCATCATGGGCCTCGGCGTGCAGCTCACCTTCTGGCCCGACGAGTTCGTCGCGCGGCTGGGCGCGGCCGGCTTTCGCGTGGTCCGCTTCGACAATCGCGACATCGGCCTGTCCAGCAAGCTGGACCACCATGGGATGCCGAACATCGCGCTCGACGCGGCGAGGTATTTCCTTCGCCTGCCACTGCGTGCGCCGTACCTCATCGACGACATGGCGCGGGACACCGAAGCGTTCATGGATGCGCTGGCGATCGAGCGTGCGCACGTGGTCGGCGCCTCGATGGGCGGAATGATCGCCCAGGAGCTGGCCGCCCGGTCCCCGGCGCGCGTGGCGACGCTCACCTCGATCATGTCCACCACCGGCAGCCGCGCCTTGCCATTGCCGGAGCCGCGGGCGCTGCGCGCCTTGCTGCAGCCCCTCGCCCCGCCCGGCGACGTCGCAGGCGCAGCGCGGCGGCTGGAGAGCCTGATGAAGGTCATCGGCAGCCGCACGTATCCGCCGGTGGAAAGCGAGCTGCGCGCGTTCTGCGAGCGCCAGGTGCGGCGCTCCTACCACCCGGCGGGCGCCGCGCGCCAGCTCCTCGCCATCGCCGCTTCAGGCGACCGCACCTCGAACGTGAAACGCATCAAGGTCCCGACGCTGGTCATCCATGGAGACGAGGACCCCCTGCTGCGGCCGGCGTGCGGCGAGGCGACGGCGCGGGCGATCGAGGCGGGTGGCGGCAGGGCCACGCTGCAAGTCGTGAAAGGCATGGGCCACGACATGCCGGCTGCCGTGTTGCCGTCGATCGTCGATGCCATCGTCGCGCATTGCAGCGCGATTCGGCCGCGCGCCGGCTGAAACCCGGGCTCAGAGCGCCTGGCTGAAGATCCGCTCGAAGTCGGCGCGGGTGCAGGGCTTCGGGTTGGTCTGGTGGCAGATGTCGTCGACCGCGATGTCCACCAGCCGCGGCAGGTGCTCGTGGGTCACGCCCTTTTCCGCCAGCCTGGCCGGGATTCCCAGGCGCCGCTTGAGCGCCGTGAGCCAGGAGACGAAGGATTCGGCGCTTTCGCCGGCGCCGCACACGCGCGCGAGCTCGGCCATCTTGCGCTCCGCCGCGTCGAGGTTGAAGCGCATCACGTGGTCGATCATGATGCCGTTGGCGAGGCCGTGGTGCATGTCCACCACCGTGCCCAGCGCGTGCGCGCACGAGTGCGTGGCGCCGAGGTCCTTCTGGAAGGCGATCGCGCCCATCATCGACGACATCATCATGTCGGAGCGCGCCTGGATGTCCTTCGGCTGCGCCACCGCCTTCTCCAGCGCATGGGCGGCGATGCGCGCGCCTTCCAGCGCGATGCCGTCGCAGAGCGGGTGGTATGCGGGCGAGAGGTAGCTCTCCACGTTGTGGGTGAGCGCGTCCATGCCGGTGGCCGCGGTCACGTGGGGAGGCAGGTCGAGCGTGAGCTCGGGATCGGCGAACACCGCCCTGGCAAGCAGCACCGGGTTGAAGACGACTTTCTTCACGTGGGTCGCGTCGTCGGAGATCACCGAGGAGCGGCCTACCTCGCTGCCGGTGCCGCTCGTCGTCGGCAGCGCGATCCAGTAGGGGAGGGGATTCTCGATGGGCAGCACCTGTGGGTGGTCCCACGCGTACTGCAGCACGTTGCCTTCATGCACCGCCATCAACGCGACCGCCTTGGCCACGTCCAGCGCAGCGCCCCCGCCGAAGCCGATGACGCAGTCGGCGCGATGCTCCTTGTACGCGGCGGCGCCGTCGTCCACCTGCTTCTTCACGGGGTTGCCGAAGACGCCGGCATAGACCTTCACCTCGAGGCCCAGGAGGCTCTCGGCGAAGTCGTGCAGGATCGGCAGCGCGCCGAGTCCCCTGTCGGTGACGATGAGCGGGCGCTTAAGGCCCTGCTGCTGGAGGTGGTCGGCAACCAGCTTGCGCGCGCCGGGGCCGAAATGGATGGTGGTCGGGAAGGAGAATTTGGTGATCATTGTTTTCCACGGATGAACCACGGAGACGAAAGCATTCGAACCACCGGCTGGCTCAGATGATCTCGAAGTAGCGCTTCATCTCCCAGTCGGTCACCGCGTCGAGCCACTGGCGCCACTCCCATTCGCGGGTCGCGGCGTAGTGGTCCACGAAGTCGGGCCCGAACCAGTCGCGCGCCAGCTTGGAGGCGTGGAAGATGCGCGTGGTCTCGATGAGCGTGCGCGGCGCGCGGACGACCTTCTCGGCGCCGCCCTTGCTGTCGCCCAGCACCGGCTCGGCGGTGAGCTTCATGTTCTTCTCGACCCCCGCGAGCCCCGCGGCGATGGAGGCCGCGACCGCGAGGTAGGCATTCATGTCGGCGCCCGGGCAGCGGGTCTCGATGCGCGTGGACTTGGGGGACCCTGGAAGCACCCGGAAGGATGCCGTCCGGTTGTCGATTCCCCAGCAGGGCTTCACCGGCGCCCAGAATCCGTCCACGAGGCGCTTGTACGAGTTGATGGTCGGCCAGAACATCGGCCCGAACTCCATCAGGTAGGCGAGCTGTCCGGCGAGGTAGCTCTCGAAGAGCTTGGACATCCCGCCGTAGCGGCCCTTGGGATCGTGGAAGAGGTTCTTCTTGCCGTCGGTGAGGCTCTGGTGGACGTGCCCCGAGCACCCCGGGTACTTCGGGTGCCACTTGGCCATGAAGGTCGGCATGATGCCGAAGCGCGCGCCGATCTCCTTGGCCGCCGTCTTGAAGAGCACCGCGCGGTCGGCTGCTTCCAGCGCGTCGTCGAACAGGATCGCCGCCTCGTACACGCCGGGCCCGGTCTCGGTGTGCAGGCCCTCGATGGGGATGCGGAACTTCGCCATCTCGTCCATGAGCGCGTTGAAGTAA
>DASPNE010000041.1:0-15891 GCA_035626705.1 Usitatibacter sp.
ACGCCCGCGCACATCAAGGCGATCGCGGAGCGGGTCGCGCCGTGCCGCCCGCGCGTCATCCCCACCATCACGCCGAAGCTGCGGCTCTCGGGCCTGGAACCGCTCAACGTCGGCGACGACTCGCTCTTCGTGAACGTGGGCGAGCGCACCAACGTCACCGGCTCCAAGGCGTTCTCGCGGCTCATCATGGCGGGCGACTACGCCGAGGCGCTGTCGGTCGCGCGCCAGCAGGTCGACAGCGGCGCGCAGGTGATCGACGTGAACATGGACGAGGCGATGCTCGACTCGGCCGCGGCCATGACGCGCTTCCTGCAGCTGGTGGCCGCCGAGCCGGACATCTCGCGCGTGCCGGTCATGATCGACAGCTCCAAGTGGAGCGTGATCGAGGCCGGGCTCAAGTGCGTCCAGGGCAAGTCGATCGTGAACTCGATCTCGCTCAAGGCGGGCGAGGCGGAGTTCGTCGAGCAGGCGAAGCTCGCCCGCCGCTACGGCGCGGCGGTCGTGGTGATGGCCTTCGACGAGAAGGGCCAGGCCGATACGCTCGAGCGCAAGACCTCGATCTGCCAGCGCTGCTACGACATCCTCACGAAGCAGGTGGGCTTCCCGCCCGAGGACATCATCTTCGACCCCAACATCTTCGCTGTGGCCACGGGCATCGAGGAGCACAACAACTACGGGCGTGACTACCTGGAGGCGATCGCCTGGATCCACCGCCACCTGCCCCATGCGAAGACCTCGGGCGGTGTCTCCAACTTTTCGTTTTCCTTCCGCGGCAACGACCCGATCCGGGAGGCGATGCACACCGCCCTCCTGTACCACGGCGCGAAAGCCGGCATGACGATGGGCATCGTCAACGCGGGGCAGCTGGGCGTGTACGCCGACATCCCGCCCGAGCTCCTCGAGCGCGTCGAGGACGTGCTCTTCAATCGCCGGCCGGACGCCACCGAGCGCCTCGTGGAATTCGCCGAGAGCTACAAGGGCAAGAAGAAGGACGCCGCCCTCGACCAGGAATGGCGCAAGGGCACGCCCCAGGAGCGCCTGGTGCACGCGCTGGTGCGCGGCATCACGCAGCACATCGTCGAGGACACCGAGGAAGCGCGGCTGCTCTATGAGCGACCGCTGCAGGTGATCGAGGGCCCGCTCATGGACGGGATGAACGTGGTGGGCGACCTTTTCGGCTCGGGCAAGATGTTCCTGCCACAGGTGGTCAAGTCGGCGCGCGTGATGAAGCAGGCCGTGGCGCACCTCATTCCCTTCATCGAGGAGGAGAAGAAGCGCCTGGGCACCGCGCCCAAGCCCAAGGGCAAGGTCGTCATGGCCACGGTGAAGGGAGACGTGCACGACATCGGCAAGAACATCGTGGGCGTGGTCCTGCAGTGCAACAACTTCGACGTCGTGGACCTGGGCGTCATGGTCGCGTGCGAGAACATCCTCGAGACCGCGAAACGCGAGAATGCCGACATGGTGGGCCTGTCGGGCCTCATCACGCCCTCGCTCGAGGAAATGGCGCACGTGGCGCGCGAGATGGAGCGCCTGCAGTTCAAGGTGCCGCTGCTCATCGGCGGAGCGACGACTTCCCGCACCCACACGGCGGTCAAGATCGAGCCGCACTACTCGGGCCCCACCGTCTGGGTGCCGGACGCCTCGCGTGCCGTGGGCGTTGCCACGGCGCTCTCCTCGCAGGAGCAGCGAGACGCCTACATGGAAGGCGTGCGCGCGGATTACGTGAAGGTGCGCGAAGCGCATGCGAAGAAGACCGGACAGAAGAGCGTGACCCTCGAAGCCGCGCGCGCCAACGCCGTTCGCATCGACTGGGCCGCATCACGCCCCGTCAAGCCCGCGAAGCTCGGGCTCACCGCGCTCAGGAACTATCCGCTCGAGCAGCTGGTGGACTTCATGGACTGGGGGCCTTTCTTCCAGGCTTGGGACCTCGCAGGCAAGTATCCTGACATCCTTTCCGACCCGGTCGTCGGCGAGGCGGCAGCCAATGTCCATCGCGACGGCCTCGCGATGCTCGAGCGCATCGTGAAGGGCCGCTGGCTCACCGCGAGCGGCGTCTTTGGCCTCTGGCCGGCGAACTCCATCGGCGACGACATCGAGATCTACGCCGACGAGAGCCGCGCCAACGTACTCATGACGTGGCACAACCTGCGCCAGCAGGCGCAGAAGCCCGAGGGCAATCCCAACCAGTGCCTGGCCGATTTCGTGGCGCCCAAGGACTCCGGCATCCCCGATTACGTCGGCGCCTTCGCCGTCACGGCGGGCCTGGGCATCGAGGCGCGAGTGCGCGAGTTCGAGGCGAAGAACGACGACTATTCGGCGATCCTGCTGAAGGCCATCGCAGACCGCCTGGCCGAGGCGTTCGCCGAGCACCTGCACTGGCGAGTGCGCACCGAGTTCTGGGGGTACGCGAAGGACGAGAAGCTTTCGAACGAGCAGATGGTTGCCGAGAAATATCGCGGCATACGTCCCGCGCCCGGCTATCCCGCCTGCCCCGACCACACCGAGAAGGCCGACCTCTTCCACCTGCTGGACGCGGGCAACAACGCCGGCATCACGCTCACCGACTCGTTCGCGATGCTGCCGACCGCCGCGGTGAGCGGCTTCTACATCGGCCACCCCGACTCGCGCTACTTCGCCATCGGCAAGATCGAGCGCGACCAGGTGGCCGATTACGCCCACCGCAAGGGGATGGACATCGCGCAGGCGGAGCGCTGGCTCGCGCCGATCCTGAATTACTGACGCTTCACGTAGATGTCGTAGAGCATCAACCACCGCCGCGTGTCCGCGTCGGTCACCGGCTCCACGCCGTGGAACGACACGTCGCTCTTCACGAACGCGAAGAGCGAGTTCGGCCGGAAGGGCATGGTCCACATCCGGTCGAACTTCTCGTGCGGATGGTGCGGCCCGCCGGGACACCTGAACTCGCGGTCCTTCGGCTGGTAGATCGAGGTTCCCATGTGCTCCTGCGAGCGGTCGCGCGGCAGGTAGAAGAGCAGCGTGAGCACCTTGCGCTGCGCATCGGTGTGCGGCCCCAGCTTGTAGTGCGTGGTGTCCTGCACCAGCATCAGCTCGTCGTGGAAGCGCACGTCGGGCTCGCCGCGGAAGCGTGGCGCGATCAGCGGCCCGAACTTGCCCAATAACAGCTGGGTGAAGCGCCCGCCTACCATCCACCTGTGCAGCTCGCGCCAGAAGGTGTCCTGCTCGCGCGTGAGGTGCGCAAATTGCTCTTCCTTGAACTCGAGCACGAAGCGCTCGTCGTAGCCGCGCACGCCGCGGGCCTGCTCGAGCGGCAGCAGGCATTTCGGATCCGGCAGCATTTCCTGCATCCGCGCGTAGAAGTCCTCGGGGAAGATGCTTTCGATGAAGACGTGCGGATAAGGATAGGGCTGGATCGGCGCGTTGCCGACCTTGTACGCGACGTGCAGCTCAGCGCTCGAAGACATATTCGGCCAGGCCCTTGAAGGCGCCGGAGCGCCGCTCGGCGCGCGCGACCTGCGCCGGATCGTGGCGGAATCCCAGTGCATGCAGCTCGCCCACCATCGCCATGTGGTCGGCGAGGTTCTGGTTGATCTCGATGAGCAGCGAACGCACGCCTTCGCTTTCGAGCGTGCGCCGCGCACCGGCCAGCACACGCGGCTCGAAGCCGTCCACGTCGATCTTCACGTGGGCCGGAACCTCCATGCCGGCGTCGACCAGTGCGTCGATCGTGGCTGCCACGCAGCCCTGCACGAAGGCCGTGCCCAGGGGCTGGTGCTGGAAATCCAGCGCCTCGCCCAGCGCATGGTTGGCGCCGCCCGCGCGCGTGTCCGAAAGATGCAGCACCGATAGCCCCGACACATCGGACAGTCCCACGCAGTAGGCGCGAACCCGCTCGCCCAGGGCGTTGAGCTGGATGTTGCGGTTGAGCAACGCGTAGTTCTGCGCTTCGGGCTCGAAGGCGAGAACGCGGCAACCGCGCGTGGCGGCCGCCCAGACCGTGTACATGCCGACGTTCGCGCCACAGTCGAGCATCACGTCGCCCGCGGTGAAGCGCGATATCCAGTCGAGCGTCCAGGGCTCCTTCTCGCGAATGGTCTGCACGCGCCAGAGGGCAACGGCGTTGGGGGTTGCGAAGCGCATGCGCACGCCGCCGTGCTCCACCTCGGCTGCGGGGGCGATCTTCTCGTATTGCTCGAGCGTGAGCTGCATCGACGGTCGGTGGGAAGGGCCGCATCTACAATACCAAACGTGATTCCCTCTTTCCGTGCCGCCATGCGCGGCGTTTTCGCGCTGTCACTTGCCTGCCTGGCCGGCGCTTCCGCGGCCGCCGACTGGCCGGCAAGGCCGCTCAAGCTGGTGGTGCCATTCGCCGCGGGTGGCCAGCCTGATGTAGTCGCACGGGGGCTGGCCGAGCCGCTGGCGCGTGCCCTCGGCCAGCCCGTCATCGTGGAGAACCGGCCCGGGGCGGGCGGCAACATCGCCGCGGAAGCGGTGGCGCGCGCCGCCCCCGACGGCTACACGCTGCTCGTGGGCACCAACGGGCCGCTCGCCGTGAGCCCCGCGCTTTACCGCAACCTGCCCTACCAGCCGCAGCGCGATTTCGCCGCCGTGACGCTCGTCGGCATCTCACCCAACCTGATTGCGGTAAATCCCTCCCTGCGCGTCGCCACCCTGGGGGAGCTGGTCGAGCGTGCGCGCAGGGAACCTGGCAGGCTCAACTTCGCTTCCGTCGGCAAGGGCAGCATCTCGCAGCTGTCGATGGAGCTCTTCAACAGCGTCGCCGGCATCCGAACCGTCCACATCCCCTACAACGGCGGCGCGCCCGCCGTCACCGCGCTCATCGCCGGGGACGTGCAGCTGCTGTCGTTGAACCCCACGGCGTTGATTCCGCAGGTCGCCGCGGGCAAGGCGAAGGTTCTCGCGCAGACTTCCGCCCGGCGCTCGCCGCTCATTCCCGACGTGCCTACGGTCGCGGAATCCGGTTATCCCGGTTTCGAAGCGCAGGTCTGGATCGCCATCATGGCGCCGGCGAAGACGCCGTCCGCCGTGGTGCAGAGGCTGCACGCGGAGCTCGCGCGCATCATCCGCGACCCGGCGCTCAAGCTCGTGCTGTGGGATCGCCAGTGGATCGACCCGGTGGGCGCGACGCCCGAGGAAACCTTCGCCGTGATCCGGCGCGAGGGAGAAAAGTGGGCGGCGATCGTGAAGTCGGCGGGCCTCGAGGTCGAATGAACGAGGACGTGCCGGCGCCCCGGGACGGTGGCCCCTTCGCGTGGCGATTCGACGAGCGCCTTCGCGAGGTGCCCCTCGATAAGGCGGCATTCGCAACCGCACTCGACGCACTGGTGGACCAGATCGCCGCGGCGAAGTCGCAGCCGGCGCGACTGCTCGCGATGCTGGGCGAGGCCACGCCGCTGTTGCGCATCGCCGGTCGACTCGATGAGGCGCGGCGCACCGCCTCCGCCGCGATCGCCCTCGCCGAGCTGCTCGAGGATGCAAAGGCCGCGTACGTGAACCGCATCCGCCTCGCGCACGTGATGCAGTGGGAGGGCCGCTTCGACCTGTCCAACGCCCTCTTCGACCAGCTCACCGGGCAGGCGCGCTGCATGCCCGAGCTCGAGGGCCTTGCGCACACGGTGCTGCAGCACGCCGGCAAGAATCTCTTCGACCAGCGGCGCTATCGCGAAGCCGCGCGCTGCTTTCGCGAGGCGCTGCAACTTCGGCGCGCCCTGGGCATCGACGCGCTGATGGAGTCTTCGGCCGAGGCGCTGCGCGTCACGCAAGGCCGGATCGCCGAGACCGAGGCGCCGTCCCGCTAGAGCGGCAACACGCGCGAAGGATCGGGCCGCCGCGCGAACTCCAGGAACGCTTCCGCCAGCCGATCGCTTTCGCCGATCGCACGCCGCCAATACGCCGTGCGCCCGGCGTCGTCGCCGGCGAAGCGAGCGAAGTCGCGCCGGTCGGGCAGCTTGCCGTGCGGCAAGCCCGCGAGGTATTCGCGCGACGGAGCGACCAGCACGACGTTGTCCAGCCATGCGCCGCGCGCCTTGCGCCACGGCATTCCCTTGTCGAGCCAACCCGGCACGATGTGGTCGGTGAAGTGCGGGTAGAGGACGATGCCGCTCGCATGGTGGTAGGGCAGGTGCAGGTGGTAGTCGATGATGCCGCCGTCCCAGTAAATCCCGGGCGGCGCGCGGGGGATGTCGGCCACGCCTTCGAGCACGAGCGGGATCGATGCCGAAGCAAGCAGCGCGTCGCCAAGGTTTTCCTTGCCGAGGGACACCCTGTGGGTATGGAAGGCATCGAAGCGCAGGCTCGCCGCATCCTGCGCAGTGAGCGAGCCCGTGCCGAGGCACGGCGGGTGCTCGCGCTCATCGACGAACACGGTGCGATCGATGAAGCGGGCGAGGTGCCTGCGGCCCACGGCATTCGCCATCGCGGCGATGCCGAAGGCAAGGGGCGTGGCGAAAGAGGAATCGCGCGCGAGCGGCCACCGGCCCCGCACGGCGAGGATATGCAGGCGGTTCCAGGGATTGGCGAGGATCTGCGCCTCCCGCCCGGCAAAGAGCTCGGCGAGCATCGCGCGAGCCGCCTGCGAGACGAAGCGCCGGCTCGGGCGCGGCGGATACGATTGCCGCGTGTACGCATCGGCGAACGCCGCGAGTGCCGCACGAGGATCGTCGCAGCACGCGGCGGCGAAGCGCCACGCGCCGATGGAAGCCCCGACCAAATGGCGAACGCGTGGGGCCGACGGAAGCCACTCGGCGAAAATCGCGCGATCGAGCCCGGATATGCCGAGGCCCTTCGGCCCGCCCGCCGCGCCCGGGATGATCTCCACCATCGCCGGCGCGAGCCCTTCCTCCCGGATGAGCTTTGCCGCGCGCGGTCCGGCACGAATCGTGATCACCGGAAAAATTCTATCGCATACTAGAATCGCGGCTTCGTGGCATTTCCCGACTCCCATGTCCCATCTGTTCTCCCCGCTCGAGCTGCGGTCGGTGCGCTTGCGCAATCGCATCCTCGTCTCGCCGATGTGCCAGTACTCGTCGGAAGACGGCATGCCCAATGACTGGCACATGGTTCACCTCGGCAGCCGCGCCGTGGGTGGCGCCGGGCTGGTGTGCATCGAAGCGAGCGGCGTCTCGCCCGAGGGGCGCATCACCGCTTGGGATGCGGGCATCTGGTCCGAGGCGCACGCGCACGCATGGAAGCCGATCGCCGAATTCATCCGCCGGCAGGGCGCGGTGCCGGCCATCCAGCTCGCCCATGCCGGCCGCAAGGCCTCCCTCGACAGGCCCTGGCGCGGCGGCAAGCCCATTCCGGCGCATGCCGCCCATGGTTGGCAAGCGCTCGGGCCGAGCGCGCTCGCCTTCGGCCACTATCCGGCGCCGCGCGCCCTCTCGCGAGATGAAATTCGCGACGTGGTCGAGCAATTCCGCCGCGCGACGCAGCTCGCCCTCGCGGCGGGCTTCGACGCCGTCGAGATCCACGGCGCGCATGGCTACCTGCTGCACAGCTTCTGCTCGCCGCTTTCCAACCGCCGCGACGACGAATATGGCGGCAGCCTCGAAAATCGCATGCGACTGCCGCTGCAAGTGGCCACCGCAGTTCGTGCCGCCTGGCCCGACGACAAGCCAGTGCTTTATCGCATCTCCGCCAGCGACTGGGCGCAGGGCGGATGGGACCTCGCGCAGTCGATCGAGCTCTGCAGGCGCCTGAAGGGTGCCGGCATCGACCTGGTGGATTGCTCCAGCGGCGGCAACGTGCACGACCAGAAGGTCGCCCTGGGTCCCGGCTACCAGGTGCCGTTTTCCGAGGCGATCCGGCGTGAAGCCGAAGTCGCCACCGCGGCGGTTGGGCTCATCAGCGAGGCCGTGCAGGCCGAGGAGATCCTGTCGCTCGGGCGCGCCGACGCGGTGTGCCTTGCCCGCGCGCTGCTTCGCGATCCGTACTGGCCGCGCCATGCCGCCAGGTCGCTCGGGGTGGAGTTCCCATGGCCCGACCCGTACGCGAGATGCGAGGTGGGACCCCTGGGAAAATGAGCCGGGTATCCTCATCCCTCATCCCTCACCCCTCATCCCTCACCATGATCGACCTCTACTACTGGACCACGCCCAACGGCCACAAGATCACGCTTTTCCTCGAGGAGGCCGGCCTCGAGTACACGCTCAAGCCCGTCAACATCGGCAAGGGCGAGCAGTTCGAGCCGGCCTTCCTCAAGGTCGCGCCGAACAACCGCATCCCGGCCATCGTGGACCACGCTCCGGCCGATGGCGGCGACCCGATCAGCGTCTTCGAATCGGGCGCGATCCTGCTCTATTTGGCCGGCAAGACCGGGCAGTTCCTGCCGAAGGACCTGCGGGGCCAGGTGCAGGTGCTCGAGTGGCTCATGTGGCAGATGGCGGGGCTGGGGCCGATGGCCGGACAGAACCACCACTTCAACCATTACGCTCCTGAAAAGATTCCTTACGCCATCGAGCGCTACGTCAAGGAAACCTCGCGCCTTTATGGCGTGCTCAACAAGCGGCTCACCGGTCGGGACTTCATCCTCGGCAAGCAGTACACCATCGCCGACATGGCCTGCTATCCGTGGATCGTCCCGGAGCGCCAGGGACAGAGCCTCGACGACTTCCCGAACCTGCGCCGCTGGCACGCCGCCATCCGCACGCGCCCGGCCACGACGCGCGCCTACGCGCGGGCGAAGGAAGTCAACCCGCAGCCGGCACAGACCCGCAGCGAAGAGGAGCGCAGGATCCTGTTCGGACAGGACAGGTCGGTGGTGAAGTAGGCCCGGCTAGCCGATCGTCATGAGGCTCGCGTTGCCCCCCGCGGCCGCGGTGTTCACGCTGACGACGCGTTCGACCAGCAGCCGCTCGACCGTGAGCGGCTCCTCGCCCGGAGCGAATCCGCAGAGGTTCACGATCGGACCGTCGCGCGTGGCGAGCCGGCGCAGGACCTGCGTTCGATCGCCGGCGGTGCCGTGGTGCAGCACCGCGTCGAAGCGCTCTTGCGTCCAATCGTCCACCAGCGTGATGCAGTCGCGCACCACCTCCGGCACGCGCGCGCGCAGGGCTTCGGCCATCGAGCCGCGAGGCCATAACACCCGGCTGCCGAGGGCCAGCGCAAGGGCCAGCTGTGAGAGCAGGTCATGTTCGCCCTCGGCAAGGCCGAGGATCGTTTCGCGCGCCACCAGGGAATAGGTATTGCGCTCGCCCGTGGGCCCGGGCAGCGGGACGGAGTCCCCAACCGGGGTGAGCGCCGCGAGGCGATCGCAGCAGGCCGCGAGATCGGGACTCTCCCGCAGCGCCCAGTCCCGCAATGCCTCGAGCGCATCCGAAGGGTTTGCGCGCGGAGGCTGCGGGCCGTCGCATGCATTCGCCATCGCGGCCAGCTCCGCGAGCGCGGCACCGGCGGGATGGGAAGCCAGCAACCGGTAGAGATACAGGGGCCCGCCGGCCTTGGGCCCCGTGCCCGAAAGGCCCTCGCCACCGAAGGGCTGCACGCCCACGACCGCGCCCACGATGTTGCGATTCACGTAGATGTTGCCGGCGCGCGCGCGCCCCACCACCCGGTCGATCTTGCGATCGACACGCGAATGCACGCCGAGCGTGAGGCCGTAGCCCAAAGCATTGATGCCGTCGACCAGCCGGTCGAGTCCCTCGCGGCGATAGCGCACGACATGCAGGACGGGCCCGAACATTTCGCGATCGAGCCGCGACAGGTTGTCGAGGTGCACGATGGTGGGCGCGACGAAATGTCCCGCCGCGCGCGCCGCTGTCGCGAGTTGGGAGCCATCCTGCGTCACGCGCTGCCCTTCGGCGCGCATGCGGTCGATGTGCCGCAGCAGGGCCTCCCGCGCCGCGGCGTCGATCACCGGCCCCACATCGGTATCGAGTCGGCGTGGGTCGCCTATTCGCAGCTCCGCCGTGGCCCCCTCGAGCATCTCGATGAAGCGATCGGCGACTTCCTCCTGCAGGCAAAGCACGCGAAGCGCCGAGCAACGTTGCCCGGCGCTGTCGAAGGCGGAGACCACGGCATCGGCCACGACCTGCTCGGCGAGCGCCGAGGAATCCACGATCATGGCGTTCTGCCCCCCGGTCTCGGCCACGAGCGGGACGGGCAGGCCGTCGGCGCGAACACGCGCGGCGAGCGTGCGCTGGATGATCCGCGCCACCTCGGTCGAGCCGGTGAACACGACCCCCTGGACACGAGGATCCGCGACCAGGGCTGCCCCGACGGTCTCCCCGCGACCAGGCAGCAACTGGAGCACCCCGCGCGGCACGCCCGCCGCGTGGATCAGCCGGACCGCCTCGGCCGCGATGAGCGGGGTCTGCTCGGCGGGTTTCGCGAGCACGGGATTGCCTGCCGCGAGCGCCGCCGAAACCTGGCCCGTGAAGATCGCCAACGGGAAATTCCAGGGGCTGATGCAGGCAACCGGCCCGAGCGGGACATGGGTCGCGGAATCGAAGCGATCCCGCGCCTGCGTGGCGTAGTAGCGCAGGAAGTCGACGGCCTCGCGAACTTCGGCGACCGCGTTCGCATATGTCTTGCCGGCCTCGCGCACGATGAGGCCTACGAGGAGCGGCATGCGCGCCTCCAACGCGTCGGCTGCGGCGAGCAGCACCGTGGCGCGCGAAGCGGGTGGCGTCTCGCGCCACGCGCCGGCCGCTGCCTCGGCGGCGCGCAGGGCCGCTTCCACTTCTGCGCCCCGGGCCTCGATCACGTGGCCGACGATGTCGTCCGGATCGGCGGGGTTGCGCACTGCCGCGCGATCCGGCGCGGCCACCACGCCGAGCGTGGGCGCCGCTTCCCACGCGAGTGTCCGGCTTTGCGCGAGCGCCTCGGCCAGGCGTGCCAGCTCGGCCTCGTCGGTGAGGTCCATGCCGGACGAGTTGGCGCGTAGCTCGCCGAACAACAGGCGCGGCAGCGGAATGCGCGGATGCGGCGCGCCCAGCGTGCCGGTCTCCGCGCCGATCCGGCGAACGGTTTCCACCGGTTCGGCAACGAGCTCGTCGACGCAGACGCGCGGGTCGGCGATGCGGTTGATGAAAGAGGTGTTGGCGCCGTTCTCCAGGAGTCGGCGGACGAGATACGCGAGCAGCGTTTCATGGGTACCCACGGGCGCGTAGATGCGGCAGGGCACTCCCAGTTTTCCGGACGCTGGTGGTCCCACGATTTGCGTGTAGAGCGACTCCCCCATGCCGTGCAGGCACTGGAACTCGTACCTGGCGGGCTCCCAGGGGCCGGCCATCTCGTAGACCGTGGCCAGGGTCTGCGCGTTGTGCGTCGCGAACTGCGGATAGATCGCGTCGCGCGCATCGAGGAGGCGCCGCGCACAGGCGAGATACGACACGTCCGTATGGACCTTGCGCGTGTACACGGGATAGCCGTCCAGGCCCTCGACCTGCGCTCGCTTGATCTCCGAATCCCAGTAGGCGCCCTTGACCAGGCGCACCATGAGGCGTCGCCGCGTGCGTCGCGCGAGGTCCACCAGGAAGTCGATCACGAACGGACAGCGCTTCTGGTAGGCCTGCACCACGAAGCCGATGCCGGCCCAGCCTTCGAGCGCCGGCTCCTCGCACAGCGCCTCCAGGAGGTCCAGGGAAGGCTCCAGGCGATCGGCCTCTTCTGCGTCCATGTTTATGCCGATGTCGAAGCCGCGGGCGCGCAGGACGAGATCCCTCACGCGCGGGTAAAGCTCGGCCATCACACGCGCGTGCTGCCCATAGGTATAACGCGGATGCAGCGCCGAGAGCTTGATCGAGATGCCGGGCCCGTCGTGGACACCGCGGCCGGCGGAAGCTGCGCCGATGGCATCGATAGCCTGCTCGTAGGACGCGAGGTAGCGGGCGGCATCGGCCTGCGTCATCGCCGCCTCCCCCAGCATGTCGTACGAGTAACGGAACCCGATCGCCTCGTAACGCGCCGCGTTGCCAAGCGCATCCTCGATGGTTTCGCCCGCGACGAACTGCTTGCCCATGAGGCGCATGGCGACGTCCACCGCCTTGCGGACGACGGGCTCGCCCATGCGGGCCGTCACGCGCGTGAGGCCGTTGGCGAGCCGGGCCTCGTCGTGCGTGGCCACCAGCCGCCCGGTGATCAGCAGGCCCCAGGCGGCGGCATTCACGAAGGGCGAGGCGCTTTGCCCCAGGTGGGCGCGCCAGTTGCCGCGCGCGACCTTGTCGCGGATCAGCGCATCACGCGTTTCGGGATCGGGAATTCGCAGCAAGGCCTCGGCGAGGCACATGAGGGCAACGCCCTCGTCGCTCGAGAGCGAGAACTCCTGCAGCAATCCCTGCACCAGGCCTTCGCGGCCGGCGGCGAAAGGGCGCGCGCGAAGGCCGGCGACCAGCCTGCGGGCGAGCGCATCGGCGCGCGGGCGCCTCGACTCGTCGAGTTGCGCCGCGGGCAGCAATGGCGGAACGCATTCCGGCTCGGGCCTGCGCCGGGCCGCGGTGATCGCACGTCGCAGCCGGGAGCGCTCGGGCAGGCGCGCCGGAAACTCGCGCGGGGGGAGCGGCTGGTCCATCGCCCGGGCCGCGCCGCGAGGTCAGTACTTGGTGGATCCGCCGGAGGTCTTCGGCGCGGCGTCGCCGCCCTTCTGCGAGTCCTGGGCATCCGCGAGGGATTTCATCACGCCGTTGTACTCGTTGATGGCGGCGTTGGCGGCATCCTGGTTCGCCTTGATGGCGGCATTGCGCTGGTCCAGGTAGCCGTTCATGCATTCCTTGTACAGCTTGAGGTCGTTGTCGAAAGTGCGACGGACCATCCGATCGGCCATGAGGCTCTTGGCCGGCATCTGAGGGATGGGCTCGCACTTGTGCCGGGGCACATCGGCGGGCGCCTGGCCGAGGGCAGTGGAAACGGAGGCGCCGGCCAGCAGGCCGGCCGCGAGGGCGATGCGTTTCATGGGGAGCCTTTCGCGCTCAGTAGGTCTTCGGCTTCACGCCCGGCGTGGACACGTTGTCCTTCTTCTCGCTCGCGCGGGCCTTCTCGAGCTCGGCGCGTTGCGCCTCCTGGTCCGTGCGGATCTTCTCCATGACCTTGTTGTGCTCGTCGGCGGCAGAGTTTGCGGCCTGCTCGTGAGCGCGTGCCGCGTTCTTGCGCTCGCTGATGTAGCCCATGATGCATTCCTTGTACGACTTGATCTGCCCCTCGAAGGCCTTCACCTCGACGTCGCTCTTGAAGTGCTTCATGCCGGGATAGACCGGCTTGGGCTCGCACTTCTGCTCGGGCACGTTGGAGGGCGCCTGCGCCATGGCGGTCACGGCACAGGAAGTAAGGATTGCTGCTGCGAAAGGCAGGCGTTTCATGGCGAACCTCGGTCGAAGGGAATTCTCGTGGGCGCGTAGATTAGCGCAAATCACCGCTCATTCGGGAACCGGCACCGTGTAGTTGAGGGCGAGCCTGCCGCCGTCGGGATAGATCGTCTGGCCGGTGAGGTAGGAGGCCTCGTCGCTGGCGAGGAACACCGCGACGCAGGCGACTTCATGCGGCTCTCCCATGCGGCCCATGGGAGTGCGCGACAGGATCTTGCGCTCGGCCTCGCGGTTGCCGAGCACCGCCTTTTTCGCAAGATCGGTGAGGATGGTGCCGGGCCCGATGCCGTTGACGCGGATGCCATGAGGCGCGAGCGACATCGCCATTACCTTGGTGAGCTGGTTGATCGCGCCCTTGGAGACCACGTAGGGGACCTGGTTGGGGATCGCGAGCAGCGCATTCACGCTCGACATGTTGATGATCGAGCCTCCGCCGCCCTGCTTCACCATCTGGCGGGCCGCTGCCTGCCCGGCGAGGAACACGCCCTTCAGGTTCACCGCCAGGACGCGGTCGAAATCGGCTTCTTCCAGGTCGATGAACTCCGCCGCGTGCACGATGCCCGCATTGGCGACGAGGACATCGAGGCGGCCCAGCTGCGTTACCGCCTGCGCTACTGCCGCATCGACTTCGGCCTTTCGGGAGACATCGCAGCGCACGAAGGTCGTTTGCAGGCCTTCGGCGGCGAGCTCCGCGGCTGCCTTCATGCCCTGCGGCTCGTCGCGGTCGGCGAGCACCACGCGGGCCCCTTCGCGGGCCAGCGCCTGGGCACAGGCGAAGCCGATCCCCTGCCCGGCGCCGGTCACCAGCGCCACCTTGTCGCGAAGCCTCATGGCGCTACCTGGACGCTTCCTTCGCGACCTCGGAGAGGTCGGCGCAGAACGCATCGAGCTTCGGCGGACAGCTCGCCTTCGCGCGGGAGTAGAGCGACTTCACGTCCTCCTTCGCGGTCAGGCTCTTCATGTGCTTCACCACGAAGGACTTGAATTGCGGGTCGCCCTGGTAATGCTTCGCGAACTGGTCGACGTGTTTCCATTCGACCGCCAGGCGCATGAGGGCGTCGGTGAAGAGGTCCTCGTTCATCACCGTCTGGCAATGCCCGAACTCCTTGAAGGTCTTGTACATCAAGTCCCAGTTCACCACGCGGTCGAGCGCCTTGTCGGTGGCCTGGGATTCGGCGGGCGTGCAGGTCTTCCCTTGCGCGGCGGCCGCGCCGGCGGCGATGCACAACGCCACGGCCAGACATCGAGCGATATTCATCGAGCCCCCTTTCGCTGTGCGCCGCTTCAGGCGGCCATGCCCGGGCGCCTGCCGGCGCCCTCGAGGCGCCCTCGAACGGCGCGGACGATGCCGGCGGCATCGAGCCCGCAGTCGGAAAGCAGCTGCTGCGGATCGCCGTGCTCGACGAAGCTGTCGGGCAGGCCCAGCATCATCAACGGCACGGACACCCTTTCGGATGACAGGACCTCGGCGACCGCCGAGCCTGCGCCACCCGCCACCACGTTCTCCTCGATGGTGACGAGCAGGTCGTGCGTGGTGGCCAGCCGGATCACCAGCTCGCGGTCGACCGGCTTCACGAAGCGCATGTTCGCGACGGTGGCGTTGAGCTCGGTCCCGGCCGCCATCGCCGGAGCGACCATGGAGCCGAAAGCGAGCAGCGCCACGCGCCGCCCCTCGCGGCGAACCTCGCCCTCGCCCACGGCAAGCGCCTTCATCGCCTTCTGCGGCTCCACGCCGGGACCCGTGCCACGCGGATACCGGATGGCACTCGGTCCCTCCAGCGTGAATCCGGTGTAGAGCATCTGCCGGCATTCGTTCTCGTCGGCGGGCGCCATGACGGTGAGGTTGGGGATGCAGCGCAGGAAGGAATGGTCGAACGCGCCGTGGTGCGTCGGGCCGTCGGCGCCCACCAGGCCGCCGCGATCGAGGGCGAACACCACCGGCAGGTTCTGCAGCGCCACGTCGTGGATGAGCTGGTCGTAGGCGCGCTGCAGGAAGGTCGAGTAGATCGCGACCACCGGGCGCAGGCCCTCCACGGCGAGCCCGGCGGCGAAGGTCACGGCGTGCTGCTCGGCGATGCCAACGTCGAAATAACGCTCCGGGAATTCCTGCGAGAACTTCACCAGCCCCGAGCCTTCACGCATGGCCGGCGTGATGCCGACCAGCCGCGCATCCGCGCGCGCCATGTCGCACAGCCACTCGCCGAAGACCTGCGTGTAGGTGGGCCTCGGGCGTGTGTCGGCGGCCGGCTTGACCTTCACGATGCCCACGCCCGGATCGAACTTCCCCGGACCGTGGTAGGCGATGGGATCGTCCTCGGCGAGCTTGTAGCCCTGTCCCTTGCGCGTGACGACGTGCAGGAACTGCGGGCCGCGCAGGTTCCTGATGTTGTGCAGCGTCGGGATCAGCGCGTCGAGGTCGTGGCCGTCGATTGGGCCGATGTAGTTGAAGCCGAACTCCTCGAACATCGTCCCCGGCGTGACCATGCCTTTCACGTGCTCTTCGGCGCGCCGCGCGAGCTCGCCCAGCACGCGCTCGCCCAGGCCGCGCGCCGCACGATAGACGCGGCCGGACATGAGCCTCGCGAGGTAC
>DASPNE010000042.1:0-61708 GCA_035626705.1 Usitatibacter sp.
GCAGGCGCAGGAGCGCGCCGCTCGCGAGCAGCAGCGCGGGCAGGCGCAGCAGCAACAGGCCGAGCAACAGCAAAGGCAGCAGCAACAAGCCCAGGAGCGCGCCGCGCGCGAGCAGGCGCAAGCCCAGCAACGTGCGGCCCGAGAGCAGCAGCAGGCGCAGGAGCGCGCCGCGCGCGAGCAGCAACGTGCGCAATCACAGCAGCAGCAGGCCCAGCGTCAGCAGCAGCAACAACAACAGGCCCAGGAGCGCGCCACACGTGAGCAGGCCCAGGCCCAGCAACGTGGGCAGGCTCAGCAGCAACAAGCCCAGCAGCAGGCCGAGCGCGCGCAGCAGCAGGCCCAGGAGCGCGCCGCGCGCGAGCAGCAGCGCGGCGAGCCCCGCGCCGAGCGTCCCGAGCGCGAACGCGGGCGCGACAAGGACGACGAAAATCCCGGGAAGGGAAAGGGGCGATAGGGAAAAGCCCAGGGGAAAGGGAAAGGGGAAAGGGTTGTCGCCCCCCTCAGAAGCACCACCGGAAGCTCAGGAAGTACACCATCATCTCCGGCGTGAGGTAGCCGCGGAAGATGGCCCACGACAACGCGGCGAAGCCGCAAAGCGCGGCGAATGCGATCGCGGCCTGGCGGGTCTTCGCGTTCATCGGGCGAGCGCCGGCTGCAGCCGAACCAGCGGCTTCTCGTCGATGGGCGCGGTGACGACGGCGGCGAAGATCCCGAGCGCGATGGCGATGTACCAGGCGAGGTCGTAGCTGCCGGTGCGGGCCGAGATGACGCCGCCGATCCACGCGCCGCAGAAGCTGCCGATCTGGTGGCCGAAGAAGACCGTGCCCGACAGCATCGACATGTGTCGCACGCCGAAGATCTGCGCGACGAGCCCGTTGGTGAGCGGCACCGTCGAAAGCCACAGCAGTCCCATGAGGAATCCGAACGCGTAGAGCACGGCGGGCGTCTTCGGGAGCACCAGCAGCGCCACGATGAGCAGCGAGCGCAAGCCGTAGATCCAGGTGAGCAGCCATTTCTTGCTCACGCGTCCACCGAGCCAACCCGCCCCGTACGAGCCGAACACGTTGCCGAAGCCGATGAGGGCAAGGGCGGTCATGCCCACGCTGAGCGGCTGGCCGATGTCCTGCACGTAGCTGGGCAGGTGCAGCGCCATGAACGCGGTGTGCACGCCGCAGACGAAGTAGCTCCAGAAGAGGAAATGGAACGTGCGCACGCCGAACGCTTCGCCGATGGCCTGGCGCGCGGTCTGCTCGTGGCCCTGCTCGCGGGTGACGCGTCCCGAAAGGCCGGCCGCCAGCGGGATGATCAACGCGGCCGTGGCCGCCATCACGAAGAGCGCCGCGTACCAGCCGAGGCCGGCGATCACCGTGCCGCCGTAGGGAACCATCGCGAACTGGCCGAACGATCCGCCCGCGCCGACGATGCCCAGCGCGACGCTGCGCTTCTCGGTCGGGACCACCTTGGCGACCACGCCCATCACCACGCCGAACGTGGTCCCCGAAAGCCCCAGGCCGATCAGCAGGCCGGCGGACAATCCCAGGTGAAGCGGCGTCTGCGAGACGGCCATCAGCATCAAGCCGGCCGCGTAGCACACGCCGTTCACCACCAGCACACGCCCGGCACCGTAACGGTCGGCGATGGCGCCCGCAAAGGGGACGAAGACGCCCCAGAGGAAATTCTGCAGCGCGATGGCGAAGGCGAACTCGTCGCGGCTCCAGCCGTTTGCCACCGTCATCTGCGGCATGAACAGGCCCATGGTCTGCCGCACACCCATGGCGAGCATGAGGATCAGGGCGCCGCAAACGAGGACGGTCCGGGTCGATTTCATCGAACGATGGTGCCTTTGGGAGTCGAGGGTTGCCAAGCGAATACCGCGCATCGGCTGCATGAAGCCCGCTCATGCGCCGCCGCCTATGCCCGCAGAGTGACAAATCGTAACGCAACGAAAGGGGGGCCTATTCCCGCGCCGCATGCCGAGGGCGCAAAATTCGGGCATGGGAATCAGGACACGCATGGCAGCCGCGGCGCTCGCCGCTTGCGCCGCATCGCCGGCGCTGGCCGAATGCACCTGGGAATGGCTTTGCAACGGCGAAGGCCAGTGCAAGCACATGCCGATCTGCGACAGCGTGCACGAAACCCCACCGCGGCGTCCGGAAGGCGCGCAACCGCCAGCCATGCCGCCGCTCGCGATGCGGCCCTACAAGATCGCCGGCTCTGGCGTGGGAAGCAGCACGACGCTTACCTGCGAGCACATCATGCGCAAGGGCAAGTCGGGTCGCTGGTACTGGCACGAGGCGTGTTTCTGCACCGACCCCAAGAAGGCGAAGGACCACACGCCGCCCTTCGCCAACATCGTCAAGTGCGACCCCTGAGCTTCGCGGATCACTTGATCCGGCGCGGCGTGAACTCTTCCTCGATCTCGTCCTTGTAATAGCTGGCCGGCGAGGGCGAGGCCATCAGCCGGCGGTAGATCTCCGGCGACACATTGGCGTACTCGAAGGTGCCGGTCGTGGTCTCGATCACGAGCTTGCGCTCGCGCTCGTCGTAGCCCGCGGCCTTGAGGCCGGAGGCGTTCAGCTTCTTCATTTCCATCTCGCTCGCTCCCTTCGGGGCTATCTGGCCGCCGCCAGCTTCTCGATCTCCTCGCGGTGGCCGCGATCGTGCTCCACCATCATCGCCACCACCTCGGCGAGGCAGCTGGGCTTGCCCATGAAGGTGGCTTCGCGGGAGAGGTCGCGCTCGTCGAGCGGGGAAAGCAGTTCCACGAGCTCGGCGCGCGCCGCGGCGAAATCGCGCGCCGCCTGCCGCGCGTCCTGTGAAGGATAGTCGCGGCTCGCGGCGGCCGCGGCGCCGTCGAAGCCTTCGAGCGCGGGCCGGCTTTCGGCGAGGATGCGGCGTACGCGCACGAGGTAGCCTTCGCGCTCGAGGTCGCGCAGGTGGCAGGCGTGCTCGACCAGCGAGAACTCCCCCGGAGCCGAGCGCCGGCCGAGGGTTGCCACGGTCGCGCTGGCGAGAACGTCATCGAGGAAAGCGGGCATCGAGCCCAGGCGCGCGATCGATTCGGCATGGCCCAATCGGGCGAAGTCGGCGGCATTCATCGGCGGCTCCTCGTTGCGCAGGTTCGGGCCGACATTGTAGTGCCGCAAGCTGCCCTACTTGCCCGCCTGGGCGCCCCAGAGCTCCTTCAGGCGCGCATCGCGCCCGCAGCCGGTACGGTAGAAGTTGTAGCGCACCGGATTCTTCGTGTAGTAGTCCTGGTGGTAGTCCTCGGCGGGATAGAAGGTCCCCGCCTTTTCCACCGGTGTGACGATGGGCTCGCGGAAGGGCTTCGATTTCCTGAGCGCCTCGAGCGAGGCCTCGGCCGCTTTCTTCTGGGCCTCGTCGTGGTAGAAGATGCCGGTGCGGTACTGCGAGCCCGCGTCGCAGAACTGGCGATCCTTCACCGTGGGATCGATGTTCACCCAGAAAACCTCGAGCAGCTTCTCGTAGCTCACCTTCTTCGGGTCGTATACGACCTGCACCGCCTCGGTGTGGCCCGTCGAGCCGCTCGAGACCTCCTGGTAGGTCGGGTTCTTCTTCTGCCCGCCGATGTAGCCGGAGATCGTCGCGGACACACCGGGCAGCTTGTCGTAGGGCGGCTCCATGCACCAGAAGCAACCTCCCGCGAACGTGGCAACCGCGTGCCCCGGGGGGACCACGACCTGCGTGGCGGCGAAGGCGTGCGCCGACGCCGCTACCAGCAAACCGAGCAGCAATCGCTTCATCGTGGCTCTCCCTGGAAAAACAGCTTCATCTCGACTTCCCCGTCTTCGTCGACCCCGCCGGTGTAGCGGAAGCCGAACCTCTCATAGAGCTTGCCCACGCGCGCGTTGGCGGGCATGTGCGATATCCGCACGCTGGCGCATCCAGGCCGCGAGCGCGCGTGCGCCAGCGCCTGCTCGATCGCCGCCTTGCCGTAGCCGCGCCCCTGCCAGCGCTGGTCCACGATGAGCCGCGCGAAGTAGATCTCGTAGCCCGGCGCCGCGCCCGCCAACCCGGGATCCACCAGGGCCACCAGGCCCACGGGCTCCGCGCCCGCATGGATCGCGCGCACCCACACGTTTTCGCGCCGGCCCGCCTGCCAGAGCGTCTTGCCCACGCTCGCGACGTCGAACTTCTGCGACTCGGCCACGCGCAGGTCGGCAACGAGGTCGATGTTGCTTTCGTCCACCTCGCGCAGCGCTACCCTTGTGTCGCCGGCGGGCGCGAAACCTTGCATCTCGGTGGGCGCCCACAGCCATGCCGCGCCCCGCACGCCGCTCGAATCACCGTGGGCGGGTGGCAAGAGCCTCGTGCGCACCTCGTCGGAAAAAACGTGTGCGCCCCAGAGCCGGGGAACGTTTTCGTACAGGCGCGGCAGGTTCGACAGGCCGCCGCCCAGCACGATGGCATCCGGGTCCAGGACGTTCACGACCGAGGCCAGCGCGCGGGCCAGGCGCTTCTCGTGCCGCTGCAGGGTGGCCTCGCACTCGCCGTCGCCCGAGGCGGCGCGGGCGACTATCTCCTGCGCGTCCAGCCGATCGCCCGCGACGCGCGCGTGGTCCGCCGACAGGCCGGGCCCCGAAAGATAGGTCTCGATGCAGCCGCGCCGCCCGCAATAGCAAAGCGGCAACGGCTGGTCTTCGGACTGCGGCGCGGGCAACGGGTTGTGTCCCCACTCGCCTGCGATCGCGTTGGCGCCGGCGAGCACATGCTGGCGCACGGCGATGCCACCGCCCACCCCGGTGCCGAGGATCACGCCGAAGACGGTCTCGGCATCGCGAGCGGCGCCGTCCACCGCCTCCGAAAGCGCGAAGCAGTTCGCGTCGTTGGCGAGGCGCAGCGGCCGGCCAAGGCGCCGCTCGAGGTCCTCGCGTAGGGGCTTGCCGTTGAGGCAGGTGGAGTTGGCGTTCTTCACGCGGCCGCTGGCCAGGGAGATCGCGCCGGGCATCGCGACGCCCACGCTGCAGCGCTCGCCGAGCTCGTCTTCCGCGGCGCCCACGAGGGATACGACCGCATCGACGGTGGCGCCGTAATCGCCTGCGGGCGTGGGCACGCGGCGCCGCAGCCTCACGGCGCCGGAATTCTCCAGCGCCGCAAGCTCGATCTTGGTTCCGCCGAGGTCGACTCCGATTCGCACGCCCCGATTCTACGCAGCGCCGGGGCCGCGCTCGAGTACGGGCAGGCCTAGTCGAGCAGCTTGGCGCGCACCTCGGTGGCCCACGGATCGAGCTCGTCTTCCTCCACCAGCGCGAGCGCCGGCAACGAGGCCTCGGCGCGAGCGGGCTGCGCGGACGCCGCGGCGGGCTCCGGGGCGCGCTCGAGAAGCTCGAATCCCGCGAGCACCCACCCGCGTCCCTTGAGGCGCACGCGGTTGAAGCGGATGTGGAAGGCCTCTTCCGCGAGCCTCACCGCGAAGGCATCGGCCACGTCGTAGCAACCATCCAGCATGAGGAAGCCATCGTGCCGGCCCGAAGCGTCGTCGCCGGGCATGAAAAGGAGCGTGAGCTCGTCCTGGCCGGCGGTGGCGCCGGCGCGCAGCAGCTTGAGCGGCTGCGGGCAATCCGACAGCAGCGAGACGCCGAAGAAGATCTCGCCCGCGCCGCGCGGGAAGCGGCGCGTGACCCGCCCCACGTGCACCGGTCCGCCGGGCATGCGCCGCCAGCCGAGCAGGTCGCCCACCTCGATGCCGTCGGCATCCTGCTCGAGCGCCTCGAAGCCCACGCCGGTCTCGCTCTGGTCGTGGATCCAGAAGTAGCGTCGCGCGACCTCGGCGAAGCGATCGACGAATTGCGGGTCGACTGCGGCAGCGCCTTCGAGGCTCAACGTGCGGAATCGCCCGGTCTCGATTCCCACGCCGATGCCGCGCGCGAGGATCTCCGGCAGCCCCGCCCAGACTTCGATGCGCTGTGCGCTGGTCGCCGTGCGCGGCGCGCGTCCCGATTCCGGATCGTCGCTGGCGGCGAACGCCTGCTGCAGGTGGTCGAGCACGGCCACATGGTCCTCGATTCGCAGCTCCGAGGCGCAGCCCGTGGCGGGCACCAGGCGTCCACGGTGCATCTCCGCCACGGTGGCGCGCCGGCGACGCTCGAGCGCCTCCAGGCGTAGGTAGAGGCTGGGGCCCCGCGCGGGGGGCGCTCCCGAGCGCAGGCCCGCATTGGTGTCGAGGTCCACTCGCAGCCAGGGACCCGAGGGACGCTCGCGCTCGGCGCGCAGCTCGTCGCTCCATTCCCAAAGCCACGCGTCGAGCACCTCGACCTGCTGGCGCGTGAGGTTGCCCGCGGTGAACCGGTCGAGCAGCAACGCCCGGAAGTACAGGGCCTCGATGGTGGTGCGACGGCTTCCGCCATCTACACGGCAGATGAACTTCTCGCGATGGCGCCTGCAGGCCACCGCCAGCAGGAAAAGCGAGTGCAGGCCGCGGGGCTCCGCGCGCTCGCGTCCCATCGCCCATTTCGAGGCCTGGCCGCGGTGATGCAGGCTGGTCGCGATGAGGCGCGGCAGGACCGGTTGCGGCGTGGCGCGCAGCGCCTCCACCATTTGCGCGGCGAAATCGGCAACGGCACGGTGCTGCTGCTCGATCCAGGCCATCAGCCGGTGGTTGTCGTCGTTCCAGCATAGCGACGAGGCGAGGAGCTCGCGCTTGAGCCGCGCGACGCCGGTGTCGAGCACGGCCCCGGCATCCGACAGAGATTGCACCGCCTCTTCGCTCGCCAAGGGCTTGAGGGCGCGGCGCATGCGCTCGAATTCCACGCGCGCGTCGTCGCGATGGAAATCCAGGTTGGGCATGGTCATGGCTCGCCTGCCCGTCAGGCCGCGAGCGGCGCGAGGCCGCGGACGGCACGGTGGAAATCGGCCGCCAGCACCTCGGCAGTCAGGTCCCAGGGCGCGCGGATCCAGTTGGGCAGGTCGGGCCAGGGTCCGTAGTGCTCGTGCGCGCGCGCCTCTCCTCCCATGCCGAAGAATGGATCGCGCGGTGCCAGCGCACGCCCCAGCCGCTGGACTTCGGGCCAGGCTTCATGGGCGCCGTGCAGCGCGCGGAACTCGCGCGCCACGCGAGCGTATCCATCGGCATCGCGCAAGAGGAAGAGGATCTCCAGGCGCGCGAGCCACAAGCCGGGCTCGGCGGGCGAGTCCTCGATCGCCATCTCGAGCAGCTCGAGCGCAAGCGCCGGCTGCCCGTCCTCGAAGAAGAGTCGCGACGACTTGATCACTTCGTCGGCGCGCTGCAGGTCGGCGGCGGCGCGCATCACGCCGGGAAAACGCGCGCACAGGTAGCGCTCGCGAATGCGGCGGCGTTGCGGATCCCAGTCGCAGCTCGCGTCCTGGCCGGCGCAGGGGCTGCGAGTGCCGACGAATTCATCGTTCGCCGCCGGCCGGTCGCCATCCCACTCGAGCGGCGCGAGGTCCGGGGCCACCTTCGCCGCTTCCAGCAGGCGCGCGAAATCCACGCGGGAGTTGGCAGCCTGGTCTTCCACGCCGCGCGTCCGGCTCCGTGGGGCCGTCCCGAAAATGCGCGTGGGAGACGGCTGCGAGGGGGTGGGCGCTGCCTGCGGCTCGGGCATGTCGCCGTCGAGCCAGGCGAAGAAGCCGTTTATCCAGGTGCGTTGGGGAACGAGGGGAATCGAGGACAAAGTAACCTCCTTCGCCGATCGCGGGGCCGGCGCCGTTCGTAGTGCTTCGGGAGTGCTTCGAGTGGCTCAACTATCGCCAACAATGTCGCGCCGCGAAGTCAGCCGCCTCCGATGAGTCCCTTCCTCGGGAGCGGAACCGGCGGTCGGCCGTCGCCGACGCCGCGGACTACGTGCGTGAAGCGAACGGGCATGCGCCGACATACCGATCGGATCATGGGAAAATCGGCGTTGCCGTGAACCTGCTCATCGTCATCACCGTCGTCGCCGGGCTCGCGCTCGACCAGCATTGGGCGCGCCATGGGCAGGTCGTGGTGAGCGCCATCACGTGGCTCGTGCTGCTCGCGTTGTGGACGCGCACCGGCGCTCGCGAGCGGCCGTCGCTCGTTGCCTGCCTCGCCTTCGCGACTGCGGGAGAAGTGTTCCTCTCGCTCGTGTGGGGCCTCTACGACTATCGGCTGGGCAACATCCCGCTCTTCGTTCCGCCGGGCCACGTGCTGCTCTTCTTCCTCGGCACGCAGCTCGCCGAGCGCATTCCCCCTCGCGGCGAGTGGTGGATCGCGGCGCTGGCGGCCCCCGTGGTGGCGCTTTTCGCATGGAGCGGCCGCGACACGCTCGGGCCGCTGCTGTACGCGCTTTTCCTGTCGTGCCTCGCGCTGTCGCCCTCGCGTCGGCTCTACGCCACGATGTTCGTGCTTTCGCTCGCGATGGAGCTCTACGGCACGTGGATGGGCAACTGGGTATGGTCGCGGGAGGTGCCATGGCTGGGCCTCGCCACCGACAACCCGCCGCTCGCGGCGGGCGCGTTCTATTGCGTGCTCGACCTGCTGGTGGTGAGCGCGACCGCGCGTTTTCGCGGCCGCGAGGCGACCTACCCGCCGGCGAGCCCGGGGTCGAACGCGAGCGTCGCCTCCACCCAGGCGGCGACCTGGAGCGCGCGCTCGTCCTCGCGGTAACGGCCCACTACCTGCACGGCCAGCGGCAAGCCCCGGGGGCCACGTCCGGAGGGGAGGGTGACGGCGGGCATGCCCGCCTGGGTCCAGAGCGAGTTGAAGGTCGCATCACCGGTGTTGCCCAGCCCTTCCGGCGCCTCGCCCGGCGCGGAGAGCGTGAGGATGCCGTCGAAACGCTCGAACATGGACTCGAACCAGTTGCGATAGTCGTTGCGGCGCGTGAGCGCGCGCTCGTATTGCTCCGGCGTCACGCGGTGGCCGCGGTCGAGCAGCTCGATGAGCGGAGGAGACAGGCGGATGCGATGGCGCGACTCGATGAGCGCGAAGCTCTTCACCGCATCGCGCGAGGCGATCACCATCACGTTGTCCCAGGCGGCATCGAAGAGCTTCGGCAGGTTCACGTCCTTCACCTGCGCCCCGGCCGCGGCGAGGGCCGCCACGCGCTCCTCGAAATGCGCGCGCTGCGCCTCCGAGGCGAGCTCCCATTTCGGCGTACGCACGATTGCCAGCCGCGGCGGGTTGGCGAGCGGCTCGAGCGGCACGCGCAGCAGGTGAACCGGGCCGGGCACCGACGTCGCCTCGTCGCGGGCGTCCTGTCCCATGAGGCAGGCGCCGAACCATGCGGCGTCGGCCACGGAGCGTGCGAACACGCCCACCGTGTCGAGCGTCGGGCTGAACGGGTGGATGCCGTTGCGCGAGATGGCCCCGAAGCTGGGCTTGTAGCCCACCACGCCGCAGAAGGCCGCGGGACGGATCACCGAGCCCAGGGTCTGCGTGCCGATGGCGACGGGCACGAAGCCGGCAGCCACGGCCGCGGCCGAACCGCTCGAAGACCCGCCAGGGGTGTGGGCGGGATTCCAAGGATTGCGCGTCTTGCCCGGCGAGCGGAAGGCGAACTCGGTCGTCACGGTCTTTCCCATGACGAGCCCACCGAGCGCTTCGAGGCGACGCACGACCCAGGCCGAATGGCTGGGCACGTTGTTCTGGAAGATGCGCGAGCCCATGCGCGTGGGGATGCCGCGCGTATTGATGATGTCCTTCACCCCGACGGGGATGCCGTAGAGAGGAAGGTCGGCCAGGATCCCGCCTGCACGCTCCTCGGCGTCGGCCATGGCGCGGGGGGCATCGAACCACTCCCAGGCCTGGATGGTGGGCTCGAGGGCGGCTATGCGTTCCGCGCACGAGGCCACGTAGTCCTGCACTGTGGCCCGCCCTTCACGGTAGGCGCGGATTGTCTCGACGATCCCGAGCGGGAATAAGTCCATTTTTTCGATTTTTGGCGATAAAACAGCGGCTTCGCGCCGCTTGGAGCGCTATTTTGCCGGTCCCGAGGGGGGATTACCAGTTCAGCGCGGCACGCAGCGCGTTCACCCCGGCCAGGGCGACCCCTTCGTCGTCGGACGCCTTGACGCCGGAAACCCCAATGGCGCCAATGACTTGCCCCTCGAATTCGATCGGCACGCCCCCCTGCAGCAGCGCCATTCCCTGGGAGATCGAAAGGAAGGCGGTGCGCCCCCCGTTGACCGATTCCTCGAGCAAGCGGGTCGGGCGCTTCCAGGCGACCGCCGCGCGCGCCTTGCCCACCGCGGTATCGATGCTGGACCACTGGGCGCCGTCCAGGCGCTGGACCAGGATGGCGTGGCCACCCTCGTCGACGACGGCGATGACCACCCGCCAACCGCTGGCGGTGGCGACCTTCTCGCAGGCCGCCATCGCGACGCGCGCGGCTTCGAGGGTGAGGACTTTCTGGCTGGGCAGGTCGAGCATGGGCCCGAAGGTAACACGGTTAAAATCGCGCATGGCCTCCCCGCGCGTGGTTTTCGGCGCGATCTTCGCGATCGCGGCCGGCATGATCTTGTTCGCGATCTACTACCTGCAGGATTACGTGGGGCTCGAGCCCTGCCCCATGTGCATCCTTTCGCGCTACTGCTTCATCGCGATCGCGGCCGTCGCGCTGGTGGCAACCCTCCACGGGCCACGCGGCACCGCATTGAAGGCATATGCCGTGCTGGTCTCGCTGCTCGCCTTCGCCGGCATCGGGGTTTCGGTGCGGCATTCCTGGCTGCAACATTTTCCGCCCAAGGTCGAAAGCTGCGGCGCGGACCTCGAGTTCCTGCTGAACACCCTGCCACTCAGCAAGTCGTTGCCGAAGATCTTTTCCGGCACCGGGAGCTGCGCCAAGGTGGATTGGAAGCTGCTCGGCTTGTCGATCCCGGAATGGGCGCTGGTGTGGTTCGCCGTGTTCGCGCTGGCCGCGATCTGGGTCGCTTTCGTGCGGCCCCGCAAGACGCGGGCGTGATCTCGCGCCGGAAATTCCTGCTCGCCTCGCTGCTGGCCCCCCTGGGCGGATGTGCCGCCAGGCCGATCCGCTTCGAGTCCTATCCCTTCACGCTGGGCGTGGCCTCGGGTTATCCGACCCTCGAGGGCATGGCGCTCTGGACGCGGCTGGCGCCGCGCCCGCTGGAAGGCGGCGGCATGCCGCCGCATGCGGTCGACGTGCGCTGGGAGGTCGCGGAGGACGAGGCCTTCTCCCGGATTGCGCGTAGCGGAAACGCACGCGCCGTTGCCGAAAACGCGCACGCAGTGCACGTCGAGGCCGGTGGCCTCGCGCCGGGGCGTGCCTATTGGTATCGCTTCATCGCCGGCGGCGAAGCGAGCCCCGTCGGGCGCACGCGGACGGCACCGCGCCCTGGCGAGGGCGACGAGCGCCTGCGCATGGCGCTCGGCAGCTGCCAGCAGTACGAGCAGGGCTTCTTCACCGCGCACCGCCGCATCGCCGAGGACTCGCCCGACCTCGTGGCTTTCGTCGGCGACTACATCTACGAGTCCACCTGGGGCAACCAGCACGTTCGCTCGCACCACATCTCCGAGCCACGCACGCTGGCGCAATACCGCGACCGCTACGCGCAATACAAGATGGATCCCGACCTGCAGCTTTGCCATGCGACGGCGCCGTGGATCGTCACCTGGGACGACCACGAGGTCGACAACGACTACGCCAACGACCGCTCCGAGGACCTCGACCCGCGTTTCCTCGAGCGGCGCGCCGCGGCCTACAAGGCGTTCTACGAGCACATGCCGTTGCGCCCCTCGGTGTTGCTCGCCGGCGGGGCCATGCGCATCTACGGCAGCCTCGACTGGGGCTCGCTCGCGACCTTCCACGTGCTCGACAACCGCCAGTACCGCTCGCACCAGGCCTGCCCGAGGCCGCTGCGGGGTGGCAGCGCCATGGTTCCCGACTCGTGCCGCGATCGAATGGACCCCCGGCTCACGATGCTGGGCGAAGCCCAGGAGCGATGGCTGGACGCGGGCCTGGGCGGCTCCCGCGCCGCCTGGAACTTCATCGTGCAGCAGACGCTCTTCGCCCCTGCGCCGCGACGCAATGCGAGGCAGGAGCGGGTGCACTGGACCGATGGCTGGGATGGTTATCCCGCGGCGCGCGAGCGCCTCATCCGCTCGCTGGTCGAGCGTCGCCCCGCCAATCCCGTGATCCTCGGCGGCGACGTGCACGCGGCCATGGCCGCGTCGATCCACGCAATTCCGCAGGACCCCGCCTCGCCCGTAGTGGCCACCGAATACGTGACGACGTCGATCACTTCGCAGGGCTTCGCGTCGATGATTTCGGGGATCGCGAAGGAGAATCCGCATATCCACTACGCCGAGAGCCAGGTGCGCGGCTACGGATTGCTGGAGCTGGACCGCCGCAAGCTCGAGGCGAGCCACCGCGGCATCGGGAGCGTGAAGGTGCGCGACGCGAAGGCCTACACCGCCAACAAGGGGACGATCGAGAGCGGGCATCCCGGCATCGCGCGATGAAAAACGCCGCCGGGCTCGCGCCCGGCGGCGTTCTGGACGAAGAAGGGTTACTTCTTCGCGGCGTGCTCGACCTTGAGGATCTCCATGGCCTTGTGCAGCGAGTCGGTGGACTCCTGGTGCTTGCCGGCCTTGTGGTGGGCCTCGCCTTCGGCGCGGTGCTTCTTCACTTCAGCCATCTGCTCGGCCGACAGCTTCGGGTTCTTGGCGAGGGCGGCGTCGATGGCCTTCATGTCCATCGGGCAATGGCCGGCGACGGCGAAGCCGGAGGCCATGAGCAGGCCGGCGGCGAGGGAAAGCGACTTCTTCATTGGAGTTGTCTCCTGGAGTGGGTGGTTGGGGCGCGCAAGAGTGTACTTCAACAGCATGAACAGACCCTGACACGGCTCTATTCCGCCTCCCCGTCAAAGCGCGCGCGCCCCGTCCCAGAGGAGCTTGGCGCCCACCACCAGCAGCAGGGCGTAGCAGACCCGGTAGAAGGTTTCCTGCGAAAGGCGGCGCATGAGCGTGATGCCCAGCCAGATGCCGACCGGGGCCAGCGGGGCCAGCACTGCCGAGGTGGCGAGGTTGCGCGCATCGAAGAGGCCCAGCCAGGCGTAGGGGACCACTTTCACGGCGTTGATGACGGCGAAAAAGATGACGGTGGTGCCCACCATCACCGACTTCTCGAGCTGCTGCGGCAACAGGTAGATCGAGATCGGCGGGCCGCCGGCGTGGGCGATGGTGCTGGTGAGGCCGGAAAACGTGGACCAGAAGAAGCCCTTCGGCGTCGAGCGCGGCGCGGGCGCGGTGCTGGCCCGCAGCGCGTAACGCTGCAGCACGAATCCCACCGCCATCAAGCCCAGGATGATGCGGATCCAGGCTTCGTCGAAATAGCGGAAGGTGAGCGTGCCGAGCGCCACGCCGGTCACGCCGCCGGCCAGGATGAGGCGCATGTTCTCGCGGCTGAAGACGCCGCGGTACGCCCAGAGGCCGGCGATGTCCATGACGATGAGGATTGGGAGCAGGATGGCCGCCGCCTGCGGGATCGGAACGGCCAGCGCCATGAGCGGCGTGGCGAAGAGCCCCGCGCCGCTGCCGAAGCCGCCCTTGGAGATTCCCATGAGGAGGATCGCAGGAATCGCGACCGCGTAGAACCAGGGCTCGGCGATCACGCGATGGCGCGAAGGTCCTGCACGGCCTCGCCCTTGAGCGCGCCCGAGGATTCGAGCCGCAGGATGTCGGCGGCCACGTCGTCGGCCGGGCGCAGCACGCCTTCCGATTTCATGGCGCGGAAACGCTCGACGTCGGAGAAGCTCTCCTCGCTCGCGGCACGCACCACGGCCTGCATCGGCGTGTCGATGACACCGGGGGCGAGGCTCACCACCTCCACGGCCATGCCGCGCGCCTCGCACTCGAGCGCCACGACGCGCGAAGCCATGTCCAGCGCAGCCTTGGCGGCGCAATAGGCGCTCCAGCCGAAGAGGGGGCGGCGCCCGGCGCCCGAGGAGATGTTGACGATGCGGCGCAGCGGCACGGCGCTCGTCTCCCGCAGGAACCAGCGCATGAGCAGCATGGGCGCGACCAGGTTTACCGAGAGGTTGGCTTCGAGCTCCGCCGCATCGATCGTATCGAGGGGGCCTACCGGCGAGACCACCCCCGCGTTGTTCACCAGGACCGCCTTCTCATACGGCTTGCCGGCCATTCGCGCGCGCGTGAGCTCGCAGGCGCGCGCGAGCTGCGCCGCGTCGGTGAGATCGGCCTGGATGCGGGCGCCGCCGGGAATGGGCCCGTCGGGGGCACGCGCGAGCGCGATGAGCTCGTTGTCGGGGTCGGCGGCGATTCGCTCGGCGAGCGCCGCGCCCAGTCCCTTGGTGGTGCCGGTGACGATATAGAGGTTCATGGCGTAGATTGTCGCATCGCCTCGCCGGAGAGCTTCGCATGAACGCCCGCTTCGTCGTTTCAGCGCTCGCCATCTTCGCGCTCAGCACGCTCTTCGGCTTCATGGTGCACGGCGGCATCCTCGCGCCGATGTACACAGAGCTCGCCAACCGCGGCATCTACCGGACGCCGGCCGCGGCGGGCCCGCTCATGCCGTACATGATGGCGGCCAACCTGGTTTTCGCAGTCGCCTTCACGTGGATCTATCGCAACGGCCGCAGCGAGGGCGCGTGGCTTGGCCAGGGCTTTCGCTTCGGGCTCGCCATCGCGCTGCTCGTGACCGTTTCGCGCTACCTCATCTATTACGTCGTCACCCCGCTCGGCAGCGACCTCGTGGCGCAGCAGATCGTCTACGAGGGGCTCACGATGATCGTGATGGGCGTCGTGGCCGCGTTCATCAATCGCGACGCGCCGCTGGCTCGCTAAAGTGCTTGCGCAGAGGGCTTCTCCGCCTTAGTTTTTCGAGCGCCGGGAGCGCCAGCGCGACCAGCTGCGGCGCAAACGCACTTCCCAGCGGTCGCACTTTCGGGCGAGGGGCAGCGACTGCTGCGCGAGGCAGGCGATGCCGAAGGCGATGCCGAGCAGCCCCGGTCCCGGCGTGAACAGCATCACGAACCCAAGGAGTATGAGCAGCACGCCCGCCGCCCACCAGAAGGCGCGCCTGGCGAACCCACGGCCGTCGCGGCGCTTGCGCTCGTGCAGGCGCTCGAAGCGCGTGCCCGCGTCGCAGTCGATGAAGTAGCGCCACTCCCGGCGCAGCCTGGAGAACACCCTCGCAGTTTAGCGGCCCGCGCGCGCCGATCGTGGCGCAAATCGCGGCAAGCAACGACAATGGCGCCATGGACAGGGATCGTGGCGTGATGCTGGTGACAGGCGGCGGGCGCGGCATCGGCGCGGCCACCGCGCGACTCGCGGGGGCGCGAGGCTACGCCGTCTGCGTGAACTACTTGCGCGACGAGGAGTCGGCAAGGAACGTGGTCGGGGAGGTGCAAGCCGCGGGGGGCCGCGCCAGGGCGGTCCGTGCCGACGTCTCGAAGGAAGCCCAGGTCCTGGAGCTCTTCGAGGCGGCGAGCGAGCTGGGCGCGCTCACCGCGCTGGTGAACAACGCGGGCATCCTCGAGCGGCAGGGCAGGCTCGACGAGATGGAAGCCGCGCGCTTCGAGCGCGTGTTCGCGACCAACGTGATCGGCGCGATGCTGTGCGCGCGTGAGGCCGTGCGCAGGATGTCCACGCGCCATGGCGGCAAGGGAGGCGGCATCGTGAATGTCTCCTCGATGGCATCGAGGCTCGGCTCGCCCGGCGAGTACGTCGACTACGCGGCCTCCAAGGGTGCGATCGACACGCTCACGATCGGGCTCGCGCGCGAGGTAGCCGACGAAGGAATAAGGGTGAATGCCGTGCGGCCCGGGGTAATTTATACCGACATCCATGCGAGCGGGGGTGAACCCGGGCGCGTCGATCGAGTAAGATCGATGCTTCCGATGAAGCGAGGCGGGCAGCCCGAAGAGGTCGCGAACGCGATCCTCTGGCTGCTCTCCGAAGAGTCGTCTTATTCCACCGGGACCTTCATCGACGTCTCGGGCGGCCGATAGACCAGCGAAACAGGAAGGACCGCGATGCCTCGGGATCCCATCCCCGAAGAATTGCGGCGTTTCATCCACACGAGCGTCCCCTCGGTGCCGTTCGTCGAAGCGCTGCTCATATTCCGCGAAGCGGCGGGCCCGGTCAGCATCGACCAGGTGGCCCGGCGCCTGTACATGGCGGACAAGAACGCGGCGGAGATCGTTGCGCAGCTGCGTGACGCCCGCATCATCGAAGCCGATCCGGCCGGCGGCGGCAACCGCTTCGCGCCCGCCCCCGAGCTCGCGGCCATGATCGAGACGCTGGCGAAGTATTACCGCACGCAGCTCGTGGACGTGACCGACATCATCCACTCGAAGACCGGACGCATGGCGCAGCAATTCGCCGACGCCTTCAAGCTCCGAAAGGATTCCTGATGGCCGCCCTCATCTACTCCCTTTGCGCGCTCACCAGCCTCGTGTGCGCGGTGCTGCTGCTCCGCGGCTTCCAGCAATCACGGATGCACCTGCTCCTCTGGAGCGGCCTGTGCTTCGCCTGCCTCACGGTGAGCAACGTGCTGCTCGTCCTCGACCGCATCGTCTTCCCCGACGTGAACCTCACGCCGGCGCGCCTCATCGCCGCGCTGGCCGGCCTGCTGCTGCTGGTCTTCGGGCTGATCTGGGAGAGCGAGTGATGGAAGAGATCCTCACCGGAGGCATCGCCGTCGCTTCCCTCATCGCCGGGATGTTCTTCTGGCGCTTCTGGAAGACCTCCCGCGACCGCTTCTTCCTGCTCTTCGCGATCGCCTTCTGGATCGAGGGCGTCCATCGCATCTTCATCTACGGCTGGGCCGGCCGCGACGAGGCCTCGCCGCTCTACTACCTCGTGCGGCTGGTAGCCTACGGCCTCATCATCGCCGCGATCGTGGACAAGAACCGCGGCAGCGGCCGGCGCTAGCGTGGACGTCCTGCTCGACCGCGACGGCGCCGTGCAGCGAATCGGCTTCAACCGTCCGCAGCGCCGCAACGCCATCACCGCTGAGATGTACACCGCGCTCGCCGACGCCATCGAGGCCGCCGAGCGCGACGACGCCGTGCGCGTGATGCTGCTGCACGGCGTGGGCGGCTCCTTCACGGCCGGCAACGACATCGAGGACTTCGTCCGCCGCCCGCCCAGCGATGAATCCACGCCGGTCTTCCGCTTCCTGCGCGTGATGAGCGCGGCGGCCAAGCCCTTCGTGGCGGCGGTGAACGGCTCGGCCGTGGGCATCGGCACGACGCTGCTGCTGCACTGCGACCTCGTCTATGCGGGAGAAGACGCGAAGTTCCAGCTGCCTTTCGTCTCGCTGGGCGTGGTGCCCGAGTTCGCCTCGAGTTACCTGCTGCCACGCGTGGCCGGGCATGCGCGCGCCGCCGAAATGCTGCTGCTGGGGCAGTCGTTCGACGCGAGGCGCGCGCTCGAAGGCGGGATCGTCACGGCCGTGGCACCCGCCGCGGACACGCTTCGCATCGCCACCGAGGCGGCGCAACGCCTCGCATCGCTGCCCGCCAAATCCGTGCGGCTCACGAAGCAGCTGATGAAGGCGGCCCATGCGGGCGCCGTGCAGGAGCAGCTTGCGGTGGAGGGGCGCCACTTCCGCGCGATGCTCTCCGAGCCGGCCGCGCGCGAAGCGCTCAACGCCTTCCTCGAGAAGCGCAAGCCCGACTTCTCGAAAACATAACGTAACCGCCGTCGCGGCGGCCGTTGGCGATAATTGGAGCTTGTCTCCACAACGCCAACAACACATGTTCACGATTCGAAACTCCGTAATGGCGGCCGCAACCTTCGCGCTGGCCGCCGCCCTGCCCGCCGCCGCCTCGAGCGTGCTGCCGGCGAATCCCACCGCCTTCGAACGCGTCGACCTGCGCATGTCGGTGGACTCCTGCGTCTTCAACCCTTCCACCGTGCGAGTGCGCGCCGCGGGTAACGTGCTTCGCGTCACGCAGCAGCCCAACGCATGCCTCGTCCCGGGCCCGGTGCAGGAAGTCGACGTGCGCCTCGGCTCGCTCGCCGCGGGCGATTATTCGGTGGAGGTGTACGCCTCGCCCGACGCCGGCGGCGAACCTGTCGAGCGCCTCGCTTTCGAGGTGCGCGATCCCGTCGAGCCCGCGGTCTTCCCGCCGCCGCCGCGCCCGCTCACCGACTACACCGGCATCTGGTGGAACCCGCTCGAATCGGGATGGGGGCTTTCGCTGCACCAGAGCGCCATGCACGGCGTGTTCGGCGCCTTCTTCGTGTACGGCGCCTCCGGGGAGCCCGAGTGGTTCACGCTGCAGGGCGGGCAGTGGTTGGACTCGGTGACCTGGCGCGGGACGGTCTACCGCACCACGGGGCCCTTCTTCGCCGGGCCGGACTACGACCCCCGACTCGTGCTGGTGCAGGCGGCAGGCACGGCGACGCTCGACTTCCGCATCCGGCCGGGCGAGTCGTCGACGGCGCGCTTCACCTATACGATCAGCGGCGCCACCACGACCAAGCCGATCGCCCGCATGGCGTTCTGAGCGGGCTTGTAGGAATCGTCCGGCGCAAGCCATCGCGCCGGGCGAGGAACCAAGCGCCCTTCCGGACCGCCCAAGCAGGACAGCGTCGTGCTGCGCAGCCCAGGAGGCTCGGATGTCGTTCCTGCTCTACATCATCGGCTTCATCGTGTTCATCGCCGGCCTGGCCTGGCTCGCGACGGTCATGGGCGTCTCGCAGACGTACATCATGATCGGCGCGGTGATCCTGCTGGGGATCGGGATCTTTACCGCGGTCTCGAAGACCCGGGCGAAGGATCCTCCGGCGGCTTGATTTGCTGCTCTTTCTCGGGATGGGGCTGCCGCTGGCAGCCCTTTTTCCTTGCAGGGCTGGCTACGGCGTAAACACAGTTGCTCTGTGCTCCTGCGTTGCTCTTTGTTCGCTTTGCTGTTCAAAGCACGTCGAAGGACCACGACCCCTTCGCGAACACCTCCGCCTGGTACCTCTTGAACCCGACATCGGGATTCCGGTCGCGTGAAAAGGTCGCCCCCACGTAGAAGCTCGTCCCGATCCCCCGCCGGTGCCCGTACACCACCGAAAGCGTCGACGAATCCTCCCGCGAAGCCACCGGCACCACCCATAGCGAAGGCGCGCGCTTGAAGCTCGTCTCCTGCCAGATGGTGCGCAGGCTGTCGCGGGCGCTGAAGTGCCAGAGGGCGAGCAGTTGCTGGACGCGCTGGTGGATGATCCGCTTCGAGCCCTCCACGGCATCGTGGTGGTCCACCACGTCGTCGTCGATGCGGTACTCGACTTCGGCGCGCGGATGCGGCCGCAGGTTCGCCTGGAAGGTCACGAACCAGCCCTTGCCCATGCGGTTGTTGGTCACGTCGAGGCGATCGCCCCAAACCACTTCCGAATAGAGCTTGGCCCACCAGGGGAAGGGATTGCTCTCGATGCCGAAGTAGAGCTGGTCGCGCTTGCGGATGCCGGCACCCTCGCCCACCGACACGAGGTTATTGATGCGTACCTCCGTCCAGATCGTGGTCGCACGCGGCAGGCCCCAGCGAATGCCCACGTTGTTCTGCTGGTACTGCATCGCGTTGGTGGGCGTGACCTTGAATTCGGCGTTGAGGTACGGCGCCACCTCGTTGAAGCCCCACAGGTCGCGGAGCTTGCGGGCGGTCTCGCTGTAGACGCGGCGATAGCCGTTCTGGAAGAAGAACCCGTTGTCGGCGCGGAAGTCGCGGCCCACGTCCTCCACGTTCAGGAGCTGGTCCCACAGGGCGCCGCGATGGTTCCACTCGAGCAATACCGCATGGCTGGAGGCGAGCTCGCCCTTCGCGAGCGTGCCGTTCGCAGGCAATGCCGTGGTCCACGAGCCCAGCAGCTGCGCGCGATAACGATTCTCGGTGTCGGGGAACCACACCACGTCGGGGCCGGCCACGCGGTTGTACGCGCCGCCCTCGAGCGTGCGGTCCGTGAAGAGGGCGCCTACCGTCGCGCCGTCCGCCTGCCAGCGCCCGCGCGCGAAGCTCGCCACCGACTTGAAATCCTGGCGCGCGAAGCCGGTGCCGTAGGTGTTCGGCAAGAGCACGAGCCCCCCGCCGTCGTCGCGCGTGACCAGCACCGTGCCGTCGAAGCCCTGGGTTCGCTGCGTGCCGCGCAGGCCCCATGAAGGATCGGTCACGGAGCGCGTGTAGATGGCGCGGAATGGCGCCTCGAGGATGTCCGCGCCCTCGAGGAAGAAAGGCCGCTTCTCCGGGAAGAACAGCGCGAACTGCGCGTTGCCCGAAAGCTGCGGGGTGTCGAGCTCGACCTGCGAGAAATCGGGATTGATGGTCGCATCGATGACCACGTCGGCGCGGGGCCGCCACTTCACGTCGAGGCTGGGCACCACGTCGGTCTCGGACGCGCGAATCCCGCCGGTCTCGCGCGCCTCGACGCGGCGCACGGTGAGGTTTGGCGTGAGCTCGAGGTGGCGCGCCGCGGGCAGCTCGTCCAGCCCTGTCAGCGGCTCGTTCAGGCAGAGGAAGCAGCTCGAGTCGCGCGGCAACTTGCTGGTGGAGATGCGATAGAGCTGGTCGCGCGGGTAGTTGCGGAAGACCATCACGCTCCATTGCTTCGAGGGCGGATCCGCGTAACGCAGCGAGGAGAAGGGAATGCGGAATTCCGCCGTCCAGCCGCCGGGGAAGCGGCCGGTCGCCACGGTGAACTCGATGTCGGGCGAGAAATCCTCGGTGCTGGTGTCTTCGTTGAAGAGGCCGTCGCCCACGCTGCCGCGCGGGTTCACGCGAAAGAAGTGGGCGAACTTGCGGTTTCCCACCGGATCGACGTTGAGGACGATCATGTCCTGGTCGCGCAGCACGTTGTCGCGGCGGGCGAAGGGCGCGCGCACCTGCGCCATCTCCGGGTCGAACGCCCGTATCGCCACGTAGAGCGCGCCGCGGTCGTAGGCAAACCGCGCCTCGGTGCGCACCGAAGCCTCGACGTTGTCGCGCGGGGAGATCTCCCAGAAACGGTCCAGCAGCTCGGCGCGTGACCAGGTGGCCTCGTCGAGATTGCCGTCCACGACGATGGTTTCGCCCGCTTCGACCTTGAGGGCCCTGACCGCCGCGGCCGGCCCGGCCAGGCACACACACCCCGCGCACATTCCTGCCAGCAGCAACTTTTTCATTTTTATGGTTTTTCCAAGGTGGCGGCAGGGTAACGGGCGGCGAAGCCGCCCGCAACCACCCCGCGACGGAATGCGTATTCAGCGGGCGGAACTGCCCGCCCGCAGGGAAATCATTCAATTCCAGGTCCGTCCCCGAATTCGTCCCCCCAATCCATCCATGCCCTCCTCCTCCCTCTCGACCTACTGGAAAAAGCGCGACTTCGGCATCACCGGCGAGCCGCGCGGCGAGGTCGCGCGCACCGGCAAGCGGCTCTCCTTCGTGATCCAGAAGCACGCCGCCACGCGCCTGCACTACGATTTCCGCCTCGAGCTGGACGGCGTGCTGAAGAGCTGGGCGGTGCCCAAGGGCCCGAGCTTCGATCCGCGCGTGCGCCGCATGGCGGTGCACACCGAGGACCACCCGATGAGCTATGCCGGTTTCGAGGGCGTCATCCCCAAGGGCCAGTACGGCGCCGGCACGGTAATCGTGTGGGACCGCGGGAGTTGGGAGCCGGTGGGCGATCCGCGCGAGGGTTACCGCAAGGGCAAGCTCAAGTTCGACCTGCACGGCGAGAAGGTGCGCGGGCGCTGGAACCTGGTGAAGATGCGCGGGCGCCCGGACGAGCGCCAGGAGACGTGGCTGCTCATCAAGGAAGACGACGAGGAAGCGCGCCCGGCTTCGGAGTACGACGTGACCGAGGCGCTTCCGGACAGCGTGATCGCCGCGGCGAAGGCGAAGAGCAAGGCCGCGAAAGCCCGCAAGAAACCCGCGGCCAAGGCGACGGCCAAACGCGCGAAGGGTCCGCATGGCAAAGGCGCGGCACGGGACGAAGCCGCCGCCAACGTGCCGGCCGGCGCCGTGAAGGCATCGCTACCCTTCGCCTTCTTCCCACAGCTCGCGACCCTCGTCGACGAGCCGCCGACGTCCGGCGACTGGGTCTACGAGGTGAAGTACGACGGCTACCGCCTGCTCGCGCGCATCGACGGCGATGACGTGCGCCTCTTCACGCGCAACGGCAACGACTGGACCTCGCGGCTGAAGGCCCTGCGCGACGAGGTGCGCGCGCTCGGCATCGCCTCGGCCTGGCTCGACGGCGAGATCGTGGTGATGGACGCCAAGGGCAATCCGTCCTTCCAGGCGCTGCAGAACGCCTTCGACAATTCCAGGACCCGCGACATCGTCTACTTCGTCTTCGACGCGCCGCACTTCGGCGGCTACGACCTCACGCGCGTGCCGCTGGGCGAGCGACGCCGAATCGTCGAGGGCATCCTCGAAGGTCGCGAATCCGAGCACGTGCGCGTGAGCGAGTCCTTCGACCAGCCGGCCGACCAGCTCCTCGCGGCAGCCTGCAAGAAGGGGCTCGAGGGCCTCATCGGCAAGCGCGCCAACTCCATCTACGTGTCCGCCCGCTCGCCTGCGTGGATCAAGCTGAAATGCACGCGGCGCCAGGAGTTCGTGATCGCCGGCTACACCGATCCCAAGGGAAGCCGCACCGGCTTCGGCTCGCTCCTGCTCGGGGTGCACGATGCCGACGGCAAGCTCGTGTATGCCGGCAACGTCGGCACCGGCTTCGACGAGAAGCTGCTCACCTCGATCCTCGGAAAGCTGAAACCCCTCGCGAGCGACAAGGCGCCCTTCGCGGCGCCGCCGCGCGGCGTGAAGGGTCACTGGGTGCGCCCCAAGCTGATCGCCGAGGTCGCCTTCACCGAATGGACGAGCGACGGGCGCATCCGCCACCCAGTCTTCCACGGCCTTCGCACCGACAAGGACCCGCAGGCGATCACGCGCGAGCCCGAGGTGGACAGCGATGCCGTGGCGCCGGCGAAGCCGGGGACAACGGCAATAGCGAAAGCCGCGAAGGCCCCTGCGCGGGCGAAAGCGGCCAAACCGAAGGAGTCCTCCGCGGCCGCCATCAAGATCACCCACCCGGACCGCGTGATCGACAAGTCGAGCGGCGCCACCAAGCTCGACCTGGTGCAGTACTACGAAAGCATCGCCGAATACATGATCCCGCACCTGGTCGGCCGGCCGATCGCGCTGGTGCGCGCGCCCACCGGCATCGGCGGCGAGCTCTTCTTCCAGAAGCACGGCGAGAAGATCAAGATCCCCGGGATCATCCAGCTCGACCGCAGCTTCTGGCCGGGGCATCCCGCGATGCTCGAGATCGCCTCGCAGGAGACACTCGTCGGCGCCGCGCAGATGAACGTGATCGAGATGCACACCTGGAACTCGACCACCGCGAACATCGCGCAGCCCGACCGCGTGATCTTCGACCTCGATCCGGGCGAGGGCATCGACTGGGAGACGCTCAAGGAAGCCACGGTGCTCACGAAGAAGGCGCTCGACCTCCTCGGCCTCGAAAGCTTCGTGAAGACGAGCGGCGGCAAGGGCCTGCACGTCGTGGTGCCGCTCACCCCGAAGCCCGAGTGGGACTACGACCGGGTGAAGGACTTCTCCGAGCAGCTGGTGCAGCACATGGCCGCCACGCTGCCGCAGCTCTTCGTCTCGAAAAGCGGCGCGCGCAATCGCGTCGGGCGCATCTTCATCGACTACCTGAGGAACGGCAAGGGCGCCACCACCATCGCCGCGTTTTCCGCGCGCGCGCGGCCCGGGCTGGGGGTCTCGGTGCCGGTCACGTGGCGCGAGCTGCCGAAGCTCACCGCCGCCAACCAGTGGGACATCTTCAACGTGCACGAGCGGCTGTCGAAGCTGCGCGCCGATCCGTGGAAGGACTACGCGCGCACGCGCCAGACGCTGGACGCCGCCGCGAAGAAGATGTCGGGGAAGTAGCCTAGGGCGCGAGCCGCAGCTCGAAACGCCCGCCGCCCGGGGCGGCGAGCTCGAGGCGATCGCCCGAGCGGCGCGCTTCGGTGTTCGCGGTTACCGCCGCGAGGAAGCGCTTCTCGACCTCGCCTTCGGGCCCGGCGCACGCCCGCTTGGTGGTGATGAGGTTGCCGAGGATCACGCGCCCGCCTTCCACGCGCCAGGCGCCGCTCAGCATGTTGCAGCCGGTGAAGCCCGAAAGCCGTCCCTGCGCCAGGAACTCGACGCGGGGCTTGGAACGCTCATCGACGTCGGTCGTTGCGATCCAGCGCGTGCCGGCGAGGCTCGCGGAGGCCGAAGGCGAGGGTGCGGATCCGGGTGTCATCGAGGGCGGCTGCGGCGAGGGTGGCGAAGCGGACGCGACATAGGTGCCCCCGCCCGAAGTCATCGGCGCGTTTCCCCCGGGGGCGGCGCAGGCGGCCAGCGCGAGCGCGGCCAGCAGCGACGGCAGCGGGCGGGCAAGATTCATTTCGGGACCTCGTACGGTGGATCGGACTGGAACTTGATGGTTCCGCCCGAGCCGGTCATGGTGAGCTTGTCGAGGGTGACGGAGTAGCTCGACACCGCCTGGATCACCTCGAGCAGCCGCCGCTCGGCGTTGAGCCCCGCGGTGTCGCAGACCTTGGTTCCCGTCTGGATGCGGCCGATCACGATGGCACGCGCGCCGACGGTGTCCTGGATGTAGCGCGCCTCGATTCGGTTGCAGCCGCCGAAGCCCTCCATGCGGCCGTCACCAAAACGAACGTAGGGCTGCTCACCGGCGAGCGGAATCTCCAGCTCCATCTGCCACTTGGTGCCCGTGAAGGGCTTGGGCGGCGGCTCCTTCTTCGTCGCCGCGCAGCCGGCGAGCCCCCATGCCACCGCGATCCAAAGCCACTGCCTCATCGCGCCTCCCGGGTTTGCTTCAATCGAACAACAAGTCCAGCGCCTCGCTGATGAGGTCGATGCCGAATCCGGACTGCGCCTCGCGTTGCGGATGCGCCTTGCGTTTGGAGCCCGGGCGCTGCCCGGCGAGCACCGCCTGCAACGCGGCATCGGGATCGACGTGCGCGCGCTTGCGCTCGGCGGCGGAGAGCTCCGCCAGCGTGGCGCGCACCGCGGCAGGGTCCAGGATCGACACCGGCGCGCGGCAATAGCTGCAGGCCGCATCGCGCTCCAGGCTCACCGGACCGCCGCAGCTCGAGCAGCGCACCTGCTTCACTTCGGCCTTGAGCCGGTCGATCTCGGGTCCCGAGAGCGAGCGCACGAAGTTCTTCTCGCGCAGGAACTGCACGAACGTCGTGAGCCGCCCATGGCCTTCGGCGCAGCGGTAGTACGAGATGCGGTTGGTGCGCTGGACGTCGTTCGTGAGCGCGAGGGCCTTCTTGCACGCGGGACAACGCAGGTTGTCGCGCAACGGCCGCGCGGGAGCGTCGTCGTGCTCGTGGATCTGGCCGAAGAGCTTGATCACCGCGCCGGGCGTGAGCTGCGCGCTCTCGTACTGGTCGAACCAGATGGCGTGGCAGGCGAAGCAGAGGTCGAGCTCGACCGCGCCCAGCGGCTTGCGCTCGAAGGCGCGGCGCTCCATGGGCGCGTCGCAACCGGGGCATCGACAATTTTTCACGCCGCTAGTATAGGGTGGACCCATGTGCAGCCGCTATTTCCTCGACGCCGACGGCAACATCATCGCGTACACGTTCCGCGTGCCGGTGAACGGGCCCGTTCACAAGCGCTTCAACATCGCGCCGACGCAGGTCGCACCCGTGGTGCGCGTCGGTCGCGACGGCGCGCGCGAGCTTGCGATGCTGCGCTGGGGCCTGGTGCCGCCGTGGGCGGGTGACTTGAAAGCCGGCACGCGGATGATCAACGCGCGCGCCGAGGGCATCGAGACCAGGCCCGCCTTCCGCGAAGCGGTGAAGGCGCGACGCTGCATCGTTCCCGCCACCGGCTTCTACGAGTGGCAGGGCGAGCCTGGACGCAAGCAGCCGTACGCCATCACCGTGCCCGGCGAGAAGCTCTTCGCCTTCGCGGGCCTGTGGGAATCGTGGCGCCCGCGCGGCGAGAAAGGCGCGGAGCCGGTGCAGACCTTCACCATCGTCACCACCGACGCCAACCCGCAGGTCGCGCGGATCCACGACCGCATGCCGGTGATCCTTCCACCCGAGGCGATCGACATCTGGTTGCACGCGCCGGCCGAGGAGGCGCTGAAGGTGCTGTCGCCGTACGCAACACCCGTGGACCTGCGCGCGGTCGGGCGACACGTGAGCAACGTGAACAACGAGGGGCCGGAGTGCCTCGATGATCCCGCCCCCGCATGGGACGAGCCGAAGCAGGACGAGAGGCAGGGCAAGCTGCTGTAAGGGGAAAGGGCAAAGGACCAGTCCCTACAGGGTCGTTCCCGCGTAGGCGGGAACCCAATCTGCGGCTCTCTCACGCTCCGCGCCCCTCGTCCCCCGTCCCCCGTCCCCCATTCTGGCCGGCACCACCCGCACCGCCCCCGGATACCGCGCCACGTGCGCGAGCAGGATCTTGTAGACATCCGGGTCGAACTCGATCTCCGCGCGCGCCTCGACGAGATCGGCGAGGTCCTCCTCCGAGCGCGCGGTGCCGATATGGCACCAACGATCGAAGACGTGCGCTTCCTCGCGCCCCTGTTCGCCGCGCTCGCGCACGACGATGCGTCCCGGCCAGGGCCAGTCGCGCAGGCGATGGGGTGCGAGCGCGGTTACCAGGCGCAGGTGGTGCTGCTCCGCGGCTTCTTCGCCAATGCACGCGCCGCGGCATTTCTTCACCTGGCGCGCGAAGCAGGGGCCGCCGCGCTTCTCCCAGCCCAACTGGCGCCAGCACAGGCCATGCTCGCCCGCGAGCTCTTCGAGCAAATGCCGTACGTTGAGCTTCGCCGCGAAGGGCCCGAAGAACGCCTCGAGGCTCGATCGCGCGCCCACCGAGAAATACTCGCCCCAGTCGATGTCCTTGTTGGCGACGATCTGCGGCGGCGCGCGCAGGTCCGGCAGGCGGATGAAGCACGCGTTCAGCTTGCGGCGCAGCCGGTGGTTGTGCAGCGGCAGCAGCTCCTTCACCAGGCGCGCCTCGCGCAGCAACGCGCCCAGCTCGCCCGCGGTCTCCTCGACCTCGATGCGCTGGATCTCGCCCGAGAGGCGCACGTCGTTGGCGCTGCGGTAGTCGCTCGAGAAGTGCGAGCGCACGCGGTCGCGCAGGTTCACGCTCTTGCCGATGTAGAGCGGCAGGTCGTTCACGCCGTAGAAGCGATACACGCCGGGGCCCTCGGGCAGGTTCTCGAGCGCATCGGGCGGCAACTGCGGCGGCAGGCTGGGGATCTTGAGCAGGCGCCGGACAGCCGCTTCGATGTCGGCCAGCTCCTTCTCGCGGTAGAGCGTCTGCACGAAGCGCCACAACACGCGCGCGTCGCCGAGCGCCGAATGGCGGCCCGCGCGCATGCGGGGCATCGTGGCACCTTCGCCTTCGTGTGCTTCTCCTTCCACCGCCGCTTCCAGCGCATGGCGCGCGATGAGCGAATCGAGCCCATGCCCGATCGCGTGCGGGTAGAGGCGCCGCGACAGGCGCACGGTGCAGAGCACGTCCGCGGTGAACGGCATGTGCACGCGCCGGAACTCGTTCTTGATGAAGCCGTAGTCGAAGCGCGCGTTGTGCGCGACGAAGAGGTGGCCCTCGAGCCGCTCGTGCACCTCGCGGCGCACGTCCTCGAAGCGCGGCGCGTCGCGCACCATTGCGTTGGTGATCCCGGTGAGCACCTGGATCTCCTCGGGGATCGGGCAATCGGGATTCACGAGGGTGGACCACTCCTCGGCGAGCTGGCCGTCCTCGACGCGCACGATGCCGATCTCGGTGATGCGATCGCCCGTCGGCGTCGTGCCCGTGGTCTCGACGTCGATGAAGGCGATGCTGGGCGCGAAGATCACGTGGCCGAAGCCTCGCGCGCGCGCTTGCGCCGCGGCATGGCCGCGCGCCACGGCGCGTTGCCGAAACGCTCGACGAGGAAGTCGATCATCGCTGCCACCCGCGGCGAGCGGTGCCGGCCATGCGGGTACACCGCGTGCAGCGGCAAGGGATCAGCCTGGTGCAACTCCGGCAGCAGGGCCACGAGGCGCCCTTCGGCGATGGCCTTGCCGACGATCGCGTCGGAGAGCCTGATCACGCCCATGCCGGCAAGCGCCAGTTGCAGCAGTGCTTCGGCCGTGTTCGCGCTCACGTTGCCCGAGACCTCGAGGTGGCGCACGCCGTCGCCGCCCTTGAAGGGCCAGCGCCGCAGCGTCGGCGAATAGCTGATGGCGAGACAGTTGTGCCGCAGCAGGTCTTCCGGGCGGCGCGGTGTGCCGTGCTTTGCCAGGTAGGCGGGCGAGGCGCACACCACGCGCTCGAGGTCGCAGATCTTGCGCGCGACCAGTGATGAATCCGGCAGCGTGCCCAGGCGGATGCCGATGTCAGCGCCCTCCTCGATCAGGTCCACGACGCGATCGGTCACGGTGAGCTCGACCTGCAAGTCGGGATGGCGCGCCAGGAATTCCGGCAACGCGGGCGCCAGCTGGTGCATGCCGAAGGCGGTGCCCACGTTCACCCGCAAGAGGCCCTTCGGTTGCGCGCGGAAGCGCCCCACCTCGTCCTCGGCTTCGCGGATGTCGGCGAGGATGCGCTGGGTGCGGTGGAAGTACGCCTCGCCCTCGGGGGTGAGGGCGAGCTTGCGCGTGGTGCGATTGAGCAGCCGAACGCCGAGGCGATCTTCCAGGCGCGTGACCAGCTTGGAAATCGCCGAGGGCGTGAGGCCCATGTCGCGCGCGGCGAGCGAGAAGCCGCCCAGCTCCACCGCGCGCACGAAGGCCGTCATCTCCGAGGGGACGGTCATGCCGACTTATGCTTTATTTTCATGAATCATTTGCCCTTTGCGCGGATTGTAGTCCATGTCGCGAGGAATTACCTTCCCTGTAGAGGCCACTTTCCGGGTGGCCATACGCAAGGAGCGATTCCATGGACTACCTTCATCACGATGGGCTGCATCGCAGGGCGGAGGCACTCCGGCGCGAGGAGCTGCGCCGCGTGGCGAGGCTCGCCGGGCTAAAATGGCGGGCCCTGCTGCGTAAATTCCATGCCCCGCACCCGCGCCAAGTCCCCGCCCCGACTCACCCGTGACGCAGAGCGCCTGATCGCGCTCGCCAACGGCCTCAATGCCTCGGGCAGCCTCACCGAGGACCGCTACTGGGAGGCGCAGATGTCGGCGCTGGTGGCGAAGCTGCTCGAGAACGGCAACGACGCGCCCATCGACGGGGCGCTCGACCATCTTTACCAGACGAACCTGGGCGCCTACGACACGCTGATCGAGCTGGTCGAGAACGAATCCGAGTCGCTGGTGTACATGCAAGCCGACCACGCCTGGCAGGCGCTCCTCATCGCAGTGCCCATCGTGGCGTGGTCGAAATACGCCATCCCTTCGGGCCCGATCGCAAAGGGCGAGGCGGAGGCGCTGCGCGTGCAGCTGCGCGCCCACGTGCTTTCGGAGCCGGCGCGCGTGGCACTGGTGCCCTACCTCTATTCGATCGACCAGCTGCCGCGGCATTTCTCGGAGCTGCGCAAGCTCGCGGGCAAGCTTGCCGAGTCGGCCGTGGCCGACGAGCCGCCGCGCCTCGATCTCTCGCGCCTGCCGGAGACCGCGCAATTGCTCGCGGATACGCGCTTCATCGTCGCCTGCGCCGCGGTGCCGCGCGGCTCGCCGCTTTTCCGCTGGCAGGAGGACGCCTCGGGTCACGCGGGACGCGCGGGCAGCCTCGAGCAGTGGATCCTCCAGGCGCGGCCCACGCTCGCGAAACTCCTGCCCGGCTGTGTCTTCGAGTGCCTGCTCCCCGATGCGTACTACGTGAACTGCCGTGAATCCGACCGTCGCGTTCGGCCATTCGGCATCCGCGCCGCGGTGGCCTTCCTCGAGAGCTCGCTCTCGGCCAAGCCTGCGGACCTGCAGGCGGTAGTGGCCGGCTTCGGCGAGGAGCGCATCGACGAGTACCGCGTCGCCTTCTCCATCATCGACGAAAGCGATGTCGCGCACGGCGTGGTGTGGCCTCTCTATGGCCGCGAGGACGAGAACGCGCGCCCCGGCCCCATCGAGGAGGTGCTCGCGCAGCTGGCCGAGGTCGGCGTGACCGAGGTGAAGAAGCTTGCCGGCACTTTCACTCCGGAGTACTGCGACGATTGCGGCGCACCACTCTTCGCCAATGCCGAGGGCGAGATCGTGCACGCCGAGCTTCCCGAGGAAGCGGATACGCAGGCGGCGCATTTCCACTAGCCCGCTTCGCGAGGGCAAGGCAAGCACGCCGATACCGCCGAAGGTTTCGCCGATCACCGCCGAGGAAAGCCACTTGGATTTTCGTGCCTGCGTTTCACGACGCCCGCAAGCCACTGGCAGGAACAAGTGAATCATCTGCGGCAATCGGCGAGTCGTCGGCGGTATCGGCGTTCGGCTTGAAGCAACAGCCCGGCGTAAAGCAAGCCAATTTGGCATCATCGGCCCGTGGACGCCCTCTCGGAAGTCCTGCGCCTCGCCCACTTCCACGCCGCGGTGACCCTCGACGCGACGGCCCATGCGCCGTGGTGCGTGACGGTGCCCGCGAGCCAGTCGCTCGCGCGAGCCTACGTGGTGGTTTCCGGCCGATGCCTCCTGCAGGCCGCGGGCGCGGAGCCGATGCGGCTGGGCGCCGGGGACTTTGCGATGCTGGGCCAGGGTCCCGCGCACCTGCTCGGCAGTGGCGAAGACGCGCCCGCCGTCACGCTCGCCTCGGTCCAGCGCACCTCGGTCGCGGGCGAGATGCTGCCGGTGCGCCTCGGAGGCGCGGGCGATGCCACCCGCTTGATCCTCCTCACCGCCGGTTGCGAGCGCCACCTCGCGCAGCCGCTGCTCTCGGCGCTGCCGCCCATCCTGCGCGTGGACATGGCGGGCGCCGCCCCGCTCGAATGGCTCACCGATGCGCTCTCGCTGGTGCTTTCGGCGAGCGACGTGCCCTTCCTCGGCGCCGCGGCGACACGAGCGCGTCTGGCCGAGATCGTCGTGGTCGAAGCGCTCGCCCGCCATGTGCAGTCGCTTCCCCCGGGCGGCAAGGGGTGGCTTGCCGGGCTGAACGATCGCTTCGTGGGGCGCGCGCTCGCCCTGGTGCACGGGCGCCCGTCGGAGGCGTGGACAGTGGACAAGCTGGGCCGCCAGGTGGGACTGTCCCGCAGCGCGCTCGCCGAGCGCTTCGGCGAGGTGATGGGCGAGCCGATCTTCGCCTTCCTCACGCGCTGGCGCCTGCAGCTCGCCGCCGATGCGCTGCTCGGCACCACTCGTTCCATCCGCGCCATCGCGCGGGACGCGGGCTACGAATCGGCCGGCGCCTTCTCCGTCGCCTTCCGCCGCGCCTTCGGCAAGCCGCCCTCGGTGTGGCGCGCGAAGGCCCGGCGCAAGGCAAGATAGCGCCATGCGCATCCTCATCGTCGAAGACGACGACATGCTGGCCGAAGCGGTGCAGCGCGCGCTGCGCCAGTCCGCCCACATGGTGCAACGCGCCTCCAACGGTCACGAAGCCGACCGCGCGCTCTCCGACAACGAGTACGACCTGGTGGTGCTCGACGTGGGCCTGCCGCAAATGGACGGCTTCGAGGTGCTCAAGCGGCTGCGCGCGCGGCGCGCCAAGGTGCCGGTCATGATGCTCACCGTGCGTGACAGCGTCGATGACCGGGTCGCGGGCCTGGACCTCGGCGCCGACGACTACATCACCAAGCCCTTCGAGCTCTCGGAGCTGGAGGCCCGGGTGCGCGCGCTCATCCGCCGCTCCCACGCGAGCGCGAGCGCCGACCTGGTGCACGGGCCGCTGCGCCTGGATACCGTCGGGCGGCGCCTCTTCTGCAACGGCGAGCCGATCGAGCTTTCGGCGCGCGAGCTGGCGGTGATCGAGCTGCTGCTGCTGCGCGAAGGCCGCGTCGTCACCAAGCAGCAGATGGTCGACCACCTCTACGGCTGGGAGGAGGGCTCGAGCTCGAACGCGATCGAGGTGTTCGTCTACCGGTTGCGCCGCAAGATCGAGCCCTCGGGCGTCGAGATCCGGACCGTTCGCGGCATGGGTTACCTCATCGAGAAGCCCCGTGGCGCCTGAGCCGCGGCGGCTGCGAACGCAGCTGCTCGCCTGGCTCGTCGTTCCCCTGGTCCCGCTGCTCGTGCTCGACACCGCGTTCACCTATTGGGTCGCGGCGGAATTTTCGCGGCGCGCGTACGACCGCTCCCTCATGGACATCGCGCGCGAGCTCTCGCTGCACCTGCGGCCTTCGCCGCAGGGCACGGTGCTCGACCTGCCGGAAGGCTCGCGCCGCATCCTGCTGTCGGATTCCGAGGACCGCATCCTCTACGAGGTGGCCGACCTCGAGGGACGCTTCATCGACGGCGTTTCGCTGCCCGCAGCCCCTGCCGAGCTCGCCGCGGCCACCACGAGCGGCGCGTTCTTCGAGGCCTCGCTGCGCGACCTGCCGGTGCGGGTGGTCGAGCTGCGCGTGGACGGCGATCCCTACGGCTCGCGTCCCGGCGCCGTGGTGCGCGTGGCGGAGACGCAGTTGAAGCGCCAGCGCTTCGCGCGCGAGATCCTGCTGAGCGTCGTGGTGCCGCAAGTGGCGATCATCCTGCTCGCGGGCACGCTCGTCTGGATCGGCGTGGTGAAGGGGCTCGCCCCGCTCGAGCGGCTGCGGCGCGAGATCAAGACACGCTCGCAGTCGGACCGGCGCCCGATCTCGGCCGAGGACGTCCCCGCGGAGGTGCGCCCCCTCCTCGACTCGATCAACGAGCTGATGGCGCGCCTGGACCGCGCCCTCGAGCTGCAGAACCGCTTCATCAGCGACGCCGCTCACCAGTTGAAGACACCGGTGGCGGTGCTCAAGACGCAGGTCGAGGTGGCGCTGCGCGAGGACGACCCGAACAACATCCGCCAGGCGCTCGGCAACGCGCGCGCGGGGCTGGACCGGCTCTCGCGCGTGGTGTCGCAACTTCTCTCCCTCGCCCGCAACGAGCCCGATGCCGCGCGTGCAACGGACCTTGTGCCCACCGATGTCGAGGCGCTGGCGCTCGACGTGAGCCAGGGCTGGGTCCCCGAAGCGCTGAAACGCAACATCGACATGGGTTTCGAGGGCACCGGGGGGCCGGTCACGGTGCCGGGCGATCCCGCGCGGCTGCGCGTGCTGCTCGACAACCTCATCGACAACGCAGTGCGTTATTCGCAGGAGAACGGCCACATCACCGTGCGGGTCCGCGCAAACCCCCCGCAGGTGGAAGTCGCCGACAACGGGCCGCGCATCCCCGAGCAGGAAAGCGAACGCGTGTTCGAGCGCTTCTACCGCCGGCTGGGCACGACCCAGGAAGGCAGCGGCCTCGGCCTCGCCATCGCCCGCGAGATCGCGCGCGTGCACGGGGCAACGCTTTCGCTGGGCCACGACGGCGAGGGCAATTGCTTCCGCTTGGCATTTCCCGCGCGCAGGGGCAACGCGGCGTAGTCCGGGCAGAGGACGCCCGGCGGATCACCCCGCCGGCATGCGAAGCGCAACGTGCGCGGCGCATAACTTCGGCAGCACCCCGCCGAAGGAACCACGTCCATGAAAACGCTTACCGCCGCCACCCAAGTGCTTGCGGCCGCGCTCCTCGCCGCAGCCTCGCTGGCCACTTATGCCGCTCCGAAGCAATGGACCGTCACGCAACTCTCGAGCGGCGATTTCGGCGGCAGCGCACGGTCGGTGAACAACCGTGGCGATGTGGCCGGAACGAATATTCCCTTCGACGGCTATCCGCGGCCGACGGTTTGGATAAACGGCATGCCGACCGACTTGCTGGGCGAGAACCCCACCTACGGCGTGGCCAACGCGATCAACGACCAGGGCGTGGTCGCCGCGACCTCGCGATCCGGCGTCATCGCCTGGAAGGACGGCGTGACCACGCCGCTGCAGATTGCCGGGGAGCCTGCGGACATCAACCGCAAGGGCCACGTCGTCGGCATCTTCTACCCCTGGGGAGAAATCGCGTGGGGTCCGGCGCGCCCGTTCCTCTGGAAGGACGGCGTCGTCCACGATTTGGGCTCGCTCGGCAACAACTACGCGGCGGCCGCCGGCATCAACGACCGGGGCGTCGTGGTCGGCGGGGGCACCTTGCCCATGAGCAGCACCATGCGCGGCTTCGTCTGGCAGGACGGCGCCATGCGCCAGCTCGGCACCCTCGGCGGCGAGCACAGCGGCGCTGTCGACGTGAATAACCGCGGCGTGATCCTGGGCACGGCCGACGACGCGAACGGCATCAACCACATGGTCGCGTGGGACCTGAACGGCGGCCTGCTGCACGACTACGGCCCGCGGCTCGCCGGCCACGCCCTGAACGACCACGGCGACATCGTGGGAAACCAGCTCGACACCGGGCGGCCGTTCCTGCTGAAGGATGGCGCCTATACCTGGCTGCTCGACCTGCCGGCGATGCGCGAGCAGGGCTGGGTGAGCTTCGCCGCGTTCGACATCAACGACCATGGCGTGATCGTGGGCATCGGCTGGAAGCCCGGCGTGCCCAACAGCGGGGTGCCGTTGCTGCTGAAGCCCCGCTGAAACCCGGGACGGACCTGGAATTCAGTTTCGGCCGGCTCGCGCGAATTCCAGGTCCGTCCCGGATTTCAGCGCAGCGCGCGGGCGAGGAAGGGCAGCGACACGTCCATGCGGTAATCGACGTCGGAGTGGTTGTCGTCGAATTCCTCGTAGCGGTGGGCGATGCGCGCCTGCGCCAGGCGCTTGGAGAGGATGCGCGTGCCGAAGTGGATGTGGTACTGGTCGCGCGCGCCGCAGTCGATGTAGATGCCGCGCAGCGACTTCAGGTTGTCGCGGTACTTCTTCACGAGGTTCACGGGGTCGTTGGCGCGCCAGCGCTTCCAGCGCTCGGGGAGGACTTCGCCGGTCTCCAGGTTGAACGGAAGGCGGAAGCCGTTGGGCGCGCGCGGGTCGGGGTCGTAGGTGGCGGCCATGCACAGGTTCATGATGGCGTGGCCTTCCGCCATCGACATCTTGGGCCTTGACCAAACCGAGTCGAGGAATCGGCGCACGCGGCCATCGTCGGCGCCGCGCTCCGCGCCGCGTTCCATCCTGCGCACATCGATGGACCCCGGAAGCTTCACCGGCCGCGGCCGGTGTTTGGCCAGCTCGTTCAGCGTGTTGGGCCAGTCGTGCCAGTAGACGAAGTCGAAGTACGCGTCGCCCGAATGGTTCGCGATCGCGCCCCACGTGCCGGGGTATTTCATGCCGTGGATCATCGCCCCGTATCCGCCGCTCGACTTGCCGAAGCAGCCGCGATGGTCGCGCGAGGCGAGCGTGCGGAACTCGCGATCCACGAAAGGCACGATTTCCTTCGTGAGGTAATCGGCGTAGTCGCCGATGGCCGAGCTGTTGACGTACTGGTTGCCCCCGAGCGCGGTGAAGCAGTCGGGAAAGACCACGATGCAGGGCGGCATTCGGCGCTCGAAGACGAGGCGCGCGAGGCGCTCGGGAACGTTCTCGCTGAAGTTCTTCCACCCGACGTGGGACAGGCCCGAGCCCATGAAGCCCACCATGTCGCAGAGCACGGGGAAGCGCCGCCCCAGCCCGCGCGCGCCGCCGGTGTCGTACTGCGGCGGCAACCAGACCGCCAGCTTGCGCACGTGCGGGTCGCGCAGCGGGTTATGCCTGAGCACACGCGACTCGTGCTCGATGAGGACGACGGTGCCGGGCTTCCAGGAGGTGCGCTTGAGGGCCATGGGAATGGGGCAAGGGGAAAGCGCCATTGTCGCAAACGAAAAAAAGGGCGCCGAAAGGCGCCCTTGCAACTTCGCTCCCGGCGTTGCGCCCGGGGAAGCGGGAAGCGATCGCTTTATGCGGCGACCCTTCTTTTGTACTCATGCGTGCGGGTGTCGATCTCGATGCGGTCGCCGGTCGCGCAGAACGCCGGCACCTGGACCTCGAAGCCGGTGGCGAGCTTGGCGGGCTTGAGCACCTTGCCCGAGGTGTCGCCGCGGACCGCGGGCTCGGTGTAGACCACCTCGCGCACCACCGTCGTGGGCAACTCGAAGGAAATGGCGCGCCCCTCGTAGAAGAGCGCCTCGCCGGTCATGCCATCCTCGAGGTAGTTGACGGCGTCGCCGAGGTTTTCCTTCTCGATGTCGATCTGGTTGTACTCGCTGTCCATGAACACGTACATGGGGTCGGCGAAGTACGAAAACGAGACTTCCTTCTTCTCCAGCATGAGGAGCTCGAACTTCTCGTCGGCCTTGTAGACGGTTTCCATGTTGGAGCCGTTGAGAAGGTTCTTCATCTTCATCTTCATGGTGGCGGCATTGCGGCCACCCTTGTTGTACTCGGCCTTCAGCACGACCATGGGGTCCTTGCCCACCATGATCACGTTGCCGCTGCGCAATTCCTGGGCGATTTTCATAGGTCTGTCCGTGTCTCGACCCGGGGCCAATCCCGGATCTTGCAAATGTCGTAAAAGGTAGCGGAAAAAGCCTTTAATTATAGAACGTTATCCACGAAATCCACAAGCTGCGCGGCGAGGTCGGGACGGGCGGCGAGGCCGTCCGACCAGCGCTTCGCATGGGCCTGCAGGCCGGGGCGCCGTGCGATGAATTCGGCCCAGGCCCCCGGCAGCCCCCCCTCGACGGACGCGGGGGCGCCGCGCTGGTTCCAGGTCTCCCACAACCCGGTCACGGCGGCTGCCGACGCCCGCTCCAGGCCGTCCGTGTACCGGGCGAGGAAGGCGGCGAGCTTCACCCAGTGGGCGTTGTCCTCGGTGGGATAGATGTGCCAGGCGAAGGGGCGCGCCGCCCACTGCGCCCGCACGAACGAGTCCTCGCCGCGCACGAAATTCATGTCGCAGGCCCAGAGCAGCAGGTCGTACTGGTCCTGGGGCATGAACGGGATGGTGAAGACCTCGACCTCGCGCCGGCGGCCGCCGTCATGGTCATTGCGGCGGATGGTGTCGTGCGCGGGGGTGAGCCGGTCGCGCAGGGCGGCCGCTGCGGTGCCTTGCGGGGCGACCAGCCAGACCGGTCCGGGATACTGCAGGCAAGCGCGGGCGAGGCTCTCCACCGGCGCATCCGCATAGGTGAAAAGGCTCATCTTGAGCGCGTTCTCGGGCGGGGCGCGTCCAACCACGGCTTTCCAGAAGGCGGCCTGGGCGCCGGCATCGGCCTGGAACTCGTCCCGGCGCTCGAGCAGTCCCGCCTCGCGCAACAACCCTCCGGTCCTCGGCGTGAAACCGGGGAAGAAGAAGTGCTTCACCAGGGGCAGGCGCGGGTTCGGTGACGGAAGCGCGTGGCTGCCCTCGACCCAGTCCTCGGCGCTGAGGTATTCGAGGTTGATCCAGCGCGGCTTGCGGTCCAACGCGGCCATGGCCTCGACGTAGGCTTCGGGCGGGTCACAGCCGAAGGTCTCGACCACCACGTCGGCCACGCCGCGCGACTCGAACGGCAGCTCTCGCAGGCGCAGCACTTCCACGCCCTCGACCTGCTGCGCGTCGAGCGCGGCGTCGGCTTCGGGGCGCAGCTTGGCGAGCACGGTGAGGTCGTCCAGCCACAGGCGCACGCGCTTGTCGTGCTCCTTCGCGAGTTGCCTCGCCAAGCGCCACGACACGCCCACGTCGCCGAGGTTGTCGACGACGCGGCAGAAGACGTCCCAGGTTTGCTTCATGGCGGGGGATTCTCGCATTTCGCGCAGGGTGGCTGGCGGAAAGGCAAATCTGTGGAAACGCCGATTGCCGCCGATGGAACGCGCCGATTTACGCCAGAAACACGGGCGAAAGAAGTGGCCGGGTAGCTCGGAGATAGGCTGAACGCAGGTAGCGGCGCGAATCGGCGTCCCAATCGGCGGCAATCGGCGTATTCAAAGACTTGCCTTACCGCCCGCGACGCAGCCTCCTTACGCGCCCAAAGCCAGGTAGAGATCGACGATGGCCGTGCGCCGATCGCGCTCGGCATCGATGAAATCGAGGCGAGCCAGCACCAGCTGGCGCTCGGCTTCGAGCACCTCGAAGAGGCTCACCGCGCCGTTGTCGTAGCGCAGGCGGGCAAGCTCCACGGTGCGCGAGAGCGCATCCACCCGCGCCTGCTGCGCGGCGAGCGCGTCGCGCGCGTTGGATTGCGCGTGGATCGCCTCGCGCACCTCGCGGAAGGCATTGGCGATCGCCTTGCGATAGAGCTGCTCGGCCTCGCGCGTGCGCGCGTTGGCGAGCTCGTGGTTGCCGCGGATGGCGCTCGAGGCGAAGAGCGGCTGCAGCAATCCGCCGGCGACATTCCAGGTGCGCGCGGCTCCGGAGAAGATGTCCGACAACGACTGGCTCTCGCCGCCGAAGTAGCCGGTCAGCGTGATCGACGGGAAATACGCCGCGCGAGCGACACCGATACGGGCGTTGGCGGCGTGCAGCCGGGCCTCCGCCTCGCGCAGGTCGGGCCGGCGCAGCAGCAGGTCCGAGGGCAGGCCCGCCGGCACGTCCACCGCCAGGGGCAATGCCGGCACGCCACGCTCCACGGACGCGGCCAGCACCGCGCGCGCGCCGCGACCCAGCAGCAACGCGAGCGCGCCTTCCTGCCGCACGACGGCCTGGCGCAGTGGCGGCAGCAGCGATTCGGTGACGCGCTGCTCCGACTCCACCTGGCGGTATTCGAGTTCCGAGACCATGCCCGCATCGAAGCGCAGCTTCTGCAGCTCGGTGGCCTTCTGCCGCCCGGTGAGCGTGCGAGTCACCGCCTCGATGCGCCCGTCGAGCGCGCGCAGCGCGAAGTAGCCGCGCGTGACATCACCCACGAGCGAGGCGCGGATCGCTTCCCGTCCCGCCTCGCTCGCCGCAAGCTCCGCGCGCGCCGCCTCGGTCGCGCGGCGGAATTTGCCCCAGAAGTCGAGCTCCCACGAGGCACGCAGGCCGAGCCGGTAGGTGTTGGTCTCGATGGCCTCGGGCGGCAACGGGAACGATCCGCGCTCGGAGGCGCGATTGCGCGAGCGCTCGGCTTCGATGCCCGCGTCCGGGAACATGTCCGAGCGCGCAATACCCACCAGTGCCCGCGCCTGCTCGACACGCTCGGCGGCGGCCTTCAGGTCGTGGTTCGCGGCGAGCGCCTCTTCCACCAGCTTGTCGAGCGCGGGATCCATGAAGACGACCCACCAGCGCTCCGGTGCCGGCACCGTGGACTGCGCCACGCCGTAGGTCGCGGGAAGCTCGACTTCGGGGCGCCTGTAGTCGGGACCAACGGTGCACCCGACGACGAGGAATGCGGACAAGAGGCCGATCAGCGCGCCTTTTGGCCAGGCCTCGTCGGGGGACGGACCCCGGTTTTCGAGTTTGCCTGGTTTGGGGTCCGTCCCCGGTTTGCGCTCAGTCATCGCTGCCCTCCGGCTGCGCGCCCCGCACCACGCCGTGGCTCGCGGGCCGCAAGTGCAGCGCGCGGCTGTGGGCGGCTTCGCGCTTGAGCTCCTCGCTCGATCGCGGCTCGCCGAACTTGCGCTCCATGATCATCTTGTAGAAGTAGGGCACGAAGAAGATGGCGAGGAAGGTCGCCGCGAGCATGCCGAACATGACGCCGGTGCCCACGGAGATGCGCGCCCCGGCGCCCGCGCCCGAGGAGAAGGCGAGCGGCGAGACGCCCAGGATGAACGCGAGCGAGGTCATGAGGATGGGGCGGAAGCGCAAACGCGCCGCCTCCAGCGCCGCCGCAGAGTAGGACAACCCCTCCTCGGTCTTGAGCAGCGCGTACTCGACGATCAGGATCGCGTTCTTCGCGGCGAGCCCCAGCAGCGTCACCAGGCCGATCTGGAAATACACGTCGTTGGAAAGCGGCGCGCGCTGCAGCATCGGCGCGAGAACCAGGTTGCTCACCCAGATGCCCGCGAGCGCGCCGAAGGTCCCGAAGGGCAGCGCCATCATCACCGACAGCGGCAGCGACCAGCGCTCGTACTGCGCGGCGAGGATGAGGAACGCCATCAGCGCGCCCATCGCCAGCGCCAGCAGCGAGGTGCCGCCCGAGCTTTTCTCCTGGAAAGAGGCCCCGCCCCATGCCAGCGTGAAGTCCGCGGGAAGCACCTCGCGCGCGATGCGCTCGACTTCCTCCAGCGCCTCCCCCGAGCTCACTCCCGGCTTGCCGTTGCCGATGAGCTTCACCGACGGCAGGTTGTTGAAGCGCTCGAGCGTGCCCGGGCCGTTGGTGTACTCGATGCGCGCGAGCGATCGCAGCGGCACCATCTCACCCTTGTCGCTGCGCACGTACACCGCCCCCACGTCCTCGGGGCGGCGGCGGTACTCGCGCTCCGCGGACATGATCACCTGCCAGGTGCGCCCGTACTTGTTGAAGTCGTTCACGTAGAAGCTGCCCAGCGTGGCCGCGAGCGTGTTGAAGATCTCGTCCAGCGGCACGCCCAGGCTCTTCGCCTTCTCGCGGTCCACGTCCACGTAGATCTGCGGCACGTTCGAGCGCCAGAAGGTCTGCACGAAGGCGAGCTTGGGGCTCTGCATGGCCGCGCCGATGAACTGCTGCGTCACCTCCGCCATGCGCTTGGGCCCGCCGTCGCCGCGGTACTGGAGGTTGAATTCGAATCCGCCCGTGGTTCCCAGCCCGAAGATCGCCGGCGGCGGGAAGGCGAGCAGCAAACCTTCCTTCAGGTGCGCGGTCTTGCCGAAGAACTCGCCCACCAATGCGCCGACCGGCACCGAGCGCTCGTCCCAGTGCTTCTGCACCACGAAGGTGGTCGAGGCGTTCTCGCGGAAGACGAAGCCGCCGGCGAAGTCGAAGCCGGTGAAGGACACCACGTGCTCGTTGAGCGGGTTGGAGAGGATAGCCGCGGTGGCCTGGTCGGTCACCTTGTCGGTGCGCTCGAGCGTGGCGCCGTCGGGCAGGAAGGCGAGCGAGAGGTACCAGCCCTGGTCCTCGTCGGGCACGAGCGAGGTCGGCGTGGCCTTCCAGAGCACCCCGGTGATCGCCACCATGCCGATGAAGAGCGCGAGCGCGATGCCGCCGCGGCGGATCATCCACGCCACGCCGTTCTCGTAGCGATCGGTGGTGCGGGCGAACCAGCGGTTGAACGCCGCGAAGAAGCGCCCGGGCTCGCGATGGCCCTGCTTGAGCAGAGTGACCGAAAGCGCCGGCGTGAGCGTGAGCGCGACGAGGCCCGAGATCACCACGGCGATCGAGATCGTGACCGCGAACTGGCGATAGAGCTCGCCGGTAAGGCCGCCCAGGAAGGCGATGGGGATGAACACCGCGCAGAGCACCAGCACGATCGCCACGATGGGACTCGTGACCTCCTTCATCGCCTTGATCGCGGCGTCGCGCGCCTCGATGCCCTCCTCGCGCATGATGCGCTCGATGTTCTCCATCACGACGATGGCGTCGTCCACGACGATGCCGATGGCGAGCACCATGCCGAAAAGGGTGAGCGTGTTGATGGAGTAGCCGAGCGCCAGCAGCCCGGCGAAAGTGCCGAAGAGCGCGACCGGTACGGTGGCGAACGGGATCAGGGTGGCGCGCCAGTTCTGCAGGAACACGAACACCACGACGAAGACGAGCGCCATCGCCTCGGCGAGCGTGATGATCACTTCCCGGATCGACACCTTCACGAACATGGTGGTATCGAAGGGCACCACGTAGGCGAGGCCCTTGGGGAAGCGCTGGGAGAGCTCGGCCAGGCGCTTCTTCACCGCATCGCCGACCTCGATCTGGTTGGCGCCCGGCTGCAGGAAGACCCCCATCAGGATCGCGGGCTTGCCGTTGTACTTGCCGATGAAGGAATAGTCCTTGCCCGCGAGCTCCACGCGCGCCACGTCCTTCAGCCTCAGCAGGGAGCCGTCGCCGTTGGCGCGCACCACGATGTTCTCGAACTCCGAGACCTCCGACAGGCGACCCTTGGTGGTCACGTTGTAGACCAGCTCCTGGCCGCCCGGAGCCGGCGGCTCCCCCACCTTGCCCGCCGCGAATTGCGCGTTCTGCTCGTTCAGCACCCGCACGATGTCGCCGGGGGTCAGCTTGAGCTGGGCGAGGCGGTCGGGCCGCACCCAGATGCGCATCGCGTAATCCTTGGAGCCGAAGATCTGGACCTGCGTGGTTCCGGGGACGCGCTTCACCTCGTCGAGGATGTTGAGCGTCACGTAGTTGGAGATGAAGATGTCGCCCAGGCTGTTGTCGGGCGAGTAGAAGGCCAGCACCTGCAGGAAAGCCGACGAGCCCTTCTGCACCGTGACGCCCTGGCGGCGCACCTCGAGCGGCAGCTTGGGCTCGACCTGCTTCACCACGTTGTTCACGTTGAGCGCGGCCTTGTCGATGTCCGCGCCGATGTTGAACGTGACCTGGATCTGCACCATGCCGTTGGCCGCCGAGGTCGAGCTCATGTAGAGCATGTCCTCGACGCCGTTGATGGCGTTCTCGAGCGGCGCCGCCACCGTGGACTCGAGCACCTGCGCCGAGGCGCCCGGGTAGATCGCCATGACGGTGACGACCGGCGGGGAGATCTCCGGGTACTGCGAGACGGGCAGCACGCGCAGGGCGGCCACGCCGGCCAGCGCGATGAAGATCGACAGCACCGCCGCGAAGATCGGGCGGTCGATGAAGAAGCGGGAGAACATCGTCTACTCCTTGGACGCCGGGGCGATCGTCCGGGCGGACGCGAGGCGCCGCTCGACTCCGGAAGCAGACGTCTTGGGGGCGCCGTCCTTGGCCGGCGGAGCGGACTTGCCGGGCGCGCCCGGAGCGCCGGGTGGCGAAGCATTGGGGTCGCCCACCTGCACGGCCGCGCCGGGGAAGACCTTCATCAGCCCGTCGCTGATCACCTTGTCGCCCGCCTTGAGCCCCGAGGTCACGATCCATTCGCCGCCCGACCACTCGCCGACCGTGATCGGCGTGGGCACGGCCTTGTTCCCGGGGCCGAGGAGATAGACCATCTTGCCCTGGGGTCCTTCCATCACGGCGCGTTGCGGCACGCTGAGCGCGTTCGGGCGCGAGGCGCCCTTGAGGATCGCGCGCACGAACTGGCCCGGGCGGATCTCTCCGTTGGGGTTGGCGATTTCGGCGCGCGCATCGGAAGTCCCGGTGGCATTGTTCACGCGCACGTCGGTGAAGGCGAGCCGGCCGGTGCGCGGGTGCACGCGTCCATCCTCGAAGCGAAGCGTCACCTCGAAGCGACCATCCTTGGGCAGGTGCAGCTTTCCCGAAGCCGCGTCCTGGCGCAGCCGCGATTGCTCCGACTCGGAAAGGCCGAAATTCACGTAGATCGGATCGAGCTGGCTCACGGTGGTGAGCAGCACGTCCGGCCCCGACACGAGCGTGCCTTCGCTCTTCAACGCCCGGCTGGTGATTCCCGAGACCGGCGCCTCGACCCTGGTATAGCCGAGGTTGAGACGCGCCTCGGCCAGGCGCGCTCGGGCCGCCTTCACGTCGGCGTTGGCGATCTCCTCGGCGGAGACGGCGTCGTCCAGGTCCTTCTGCGAGGCGGCCTTCGCCTCGTAGAGCGGCTTCATGCGCCGCGCGCTGCGCGAGGCCGCCGAAACGCGGGCCTCGGCGGCGGCGAGGTCGGCTTCCGCGCGCGCGACCGCGGCCTCGTAGGAGGCCGAGTCGAGCGTGAAGAGCGATTGGCCCGCGCGAACGGCGGCGCCCTCCTCGAAATTGCGCTTGAGCAGGATGCCGGGCACGCGTGCCCGCACTTCCACCTCGCGCGAGCCGGCGGTCTGCGCCGGGTATTCGAACTCGACCGGGATCGAGCGCGCCCTCACCTCGTGGATCGCGACCACCGCCGGCGGCATGCCGCCGCCATGCCCCGGGGGCGCCTCCTTCGGGCCGCAGCCCGCGGCGAGGAGGGCGACGAGCGCCATGGGAAAAAGGGGCGGCAGGCGGGGACTCTTGGCCATTTGGTTTTTTCTCTTTACAGGACGGCTCGCGAGGGCGACAATTTACATACAACCGCGTATGTATGTCAATGACGCGTTGTTACCGGGGAGAGCCGCAGCCAGATGGTCCGTCGCACCCGCCAGGAGGCGCTCGAGACGCGCAACCGCATCGTCGATGCCGCCGAGGAGGTCTTCCACGCCAGGGGCGTCGCGCACGCATCCCTGGAGGAAGTCGCGCGCGTGGCCGAGGTCACGCGCGGCGCGATCTACTGGCACTTCAAGGACAAGGCCGAGCTCTTCGACGCCATGATGCAACGCGTGGCCCTGCCGGTGGAGGGCATGCTCGAGCACTGCGGCGGCGCCTGCGAGGCGGACCGGCTCGAGCTGCTGCGGCGCGCCACGCTCGACGTGCTGCTGCGCACCGCCCGCGATGCGCGCATGCAACGCATCTTCGACATCGCTTACCACAAGTGCGAATACGTGGGCGACGCCGCGGGCGTGCGCGACCGGCACGTGGCGAGCCAGGAGCAGTGCCTGAAGACGCTGGAATCGGAATTCCGCGCCTGCGTGCGCGCGGGCCACCTGCCGGCGAGCGTGCGCCCGCGCGTGGCCGCGGTGGGCGCGATGTCGCTGGTTTCCGGCCTCATCGCCAACTGGGTGCTCGACCCGGAGAGCTTTCCGCTGCGCACCTACGCGGAGCCGCTGGTCGATGCGTATTTCCGCGGCCTCTGCGCCGCGGCGCGGGCCGGGAAGCCGACGCCGAGGAAGCCGCGGCGAGCCCGATAGAATATTCGCCATGTCCGAGCCCGATGACCCGACGCGCCGCGATTTCCTCGCGGCCACCGCCGCAGGCACCCTCGCCTCCCTCGCCGTGAGCTCCGCCGAAGCGGCGGGGCCTTCCGAACCCGCAAGCAAGTTCACGCTCGAGGAAGCGAGCCTCGCCTCGCTCGCGCGGCGGATGCAGGAAGGCACGGCCACGGCGAAGTCGCTCGCCGAGGCCTACCTCGCGCGCATCGCCGCCCTCGACCGCGCCGGCCCACAGCTGCGCGCGGTGATCGAGCTCAACCCCGAGGCGCTCGCCATCGCCGAGGCGCTCGATCGCGAGCGCAAGGCCGGGCGGCTGCGCGGTCCCCTCCACGGGATTCCCATCCTCGTGAAGGACAACATCCCGAGCGGCGATCGCATGAGCACGACCGCCGGCTCCCTCGTGCTCGACGGGCGCCGCGCGAGGGCCGACGCGCCGGTGCTGAAGCGCCTGCGTGATGCGGGCGTGGTGCTGCTCGGCAAGACCAACCTCTCCGAGTGGGCCAACTTCCGCTCCACCAACTCGCTCTCGGGCTGGAGCAGCCGCGGCGGGCAGACGCGCAACCCGTATGCGCTGGAGCGCTCGCCCAGCGGGTCGAGCTCGGGCTCGGCGGTGGCGGTGGCCGCGAACCTCTGCGCAGCCGCAATCGGCACCGAGACCGACGGCTCGATCGTCTCGCCCTCCTCCTGCAACAACATCGTGGGCTTCAAGCCGTCGATCGGCCTGGTGAGCCGCACCGGCATCATTCCCATCGCGCACAGCCAGGACACGGCCGGCCCGATGGCGAGGAGCGTGGCGGATTGCGCGCTGCTCATGAACGCGATGGCCGCCGCCGACCGCGAGGACCCCTCGACCACGCAGCCGAACGTGCCGCGCGACATGGACTTCACCCGGCACCTGGGCCTCGCGGACCTCAAGGGGGTTCGCATCGGCGTTGCGCGCCAGTACTTCACCGTGAACGAGAAGGTCGACGCGCTTTTGGAGGCCGCCCTCGCGCGGCTGCGCGAGCTCGGCGCCGAGCTGGTGGACGTGGAGATTCCCGGCTTCGGCAAGTTCGGCGCCGCCGAGCTCGAGGTCCTGCTCTACGAATTCAAGGCAGGCCTCAACGCCTGGCTGGTCGCGAACGCCAAGGACGCGCCGGCCGCAACGCTCGCGCAGCTCATCGAATACAACGAGAAGCACCGCGAGCGGATGATGCCGCTCTTCGGACAGAACCTGCTCGAGCGCGCCCAGGCAAAGGGCCCCCTCACCGAGCCCGAGTACGTGAAGGCGCTCGAGACCTGCCGCGAGATGACGCGCAAGCAGGGCATCGATGCGGTCGTCGAGAAACACAAGGTCGAGGCGATCGTCGCACCCACCACGTCCCCGCCGTGGATCATGGACCCGGTCACCGGCGACAGCGGCCGCGGTGGTTCCGCGGGGCTCGCGGCGGTGGCGGGGTATCCGAACCTCACCGTGCCGGCGGGCTTCATCGTGCCCCCGCCGCCTTTCAAGGGCGTGGCGCCGGTGGGGATGTCCTTCTTCGGGCCCGCGTTCAGCGATGCCCGCATCCTCGCGATCGGGGCCGCTTTCGAGCGGGCCACGCGACATCGCCGCGCGCCTTCACTGTAGAGCGATCAGACCACAGAGAGGCCACGGAGACCACGAGACAACGGCTGGTGTCGTTTGCGGGCTGCGTCGAACGAAGCCACGAAACATTCAGCATTTGTTTTCTTGTGGTTCCCGTGGTCTCCGGGGTGAAAATGGTTTCCCTCACCCAGCGCGCGCGGCCGGCGCGCGCGCCGAAGGCTCGGCCTCGGCCCAGTCGCGAATCATCCCCCGGTAGATCGCCACCGCCTGGTGGATGCGCTCGACGCTGCACCACTCGTCGGTCTGGTGCGCAAGCGTGGGCTCGCCCGGGCCCAGGACCAGGGTCGGCACGCCGTCCAGGGCGGGCACCAGCACGGAGGCGTCGGTGAAATAGGTCGCCGTTCCCACCTTCGCGACCTCGCCGGTCGCGCGCGCGACGATGCCGAGAACCCGCCGGACCCAGGGGTCCTCCGGCGGCGTCCAGATGCCGGGCAGGTCGATCAAGGTCTCGAGCCCCAGGTCTTCGGCCATCTGCTCGCGGATGCGTCGCTGCAGTTGCGCGTGCTCCACGGCGGGAATGGTGCGAAGGTCGATCTGGATCTCGGCGCGGTCGGGCACCGAATTGATGTTGAGCCCGCCATGGAACGAGCCCACGTTCAACGTGGGCGCCCCGAGCACCGGGTGACGTGGGCAGCCGAAGTCGAAGCATTCGAGCCGGCCCACGGCGCGCGCGGCCCTGTACACGGCGTTGTCTCCCTGCTCGGGCATCGAGCCGTGGGCGGTCTTGCCGGTCGCGACGGCCTTCAACCACAAGGCCCCCTTGTGCCCCACGTAGACGGCGTTGGCCGTGGGCTCGCAGACCACCAGCGCGCCGGCCGCACCCTGCAGCCCGGCGGCCACGATCGAGGACGCGCCCTCGCATCCCGTCTCCTCGCCCGCGGTGATGAGCATCACGACCTCCTGATCGCCCTCGACCGATGCCGCCTCGGCGCAGGCGGCAGCCACGAAGGCCGCGACTCCCGCCTTCATGTCGCTCGAGCCGCGGCCGTGAAGCTTGCCGTCGGCCACCTTGCCGCTGAACGGATCGGAGGCCCAGGGGCGCGTGCCCAGGGGCACCACGTCGATGTGGCCGGTGAAGACGAGCGGCTTGCCGGCGCGCTGGCGGCCGCGGCGCGCGACCAGGCTCGCCCGCCCTTCTCCCATCGGCACCAGGCGGGTGTCGAAGCGCTCCTCCTTCAGCGCGTCGGCGAGGTAGCGCGCGCACTCCAGCTCGCGCCCCGGCGGGTTCACGGTATCGAAGGCGACGAGGCGGCTCGCGAGGGCGACGGGATCGATCATGGCAGCTCCTTCAGAGGTCGAGGACGAGGCGTGAGGCCGCTTCGCGAGGCATGCCGCGATTCTAGGCGAGGCGCCGGCGGCCTTGATAAGAGTTGACGCAAGCCGCGCGATATGTCACCGTTTGGTGACATATGAAGCCCGATGCGATGGACGCCGTCTTCGCCGCGCTCGCGAGCGAGCCACGCCGGCGCATCCTGGACGTGCTCAAGAAGGAGCCCGGCTGCAACGTGAATCGCGTCTGCGAGTTCTTCGACATCGGCCGCGTCGCGGTGCTCAAGCACATCGACCTGCTGGAGGGGGCGAGCCTCGTGATCTCGGACAAGGTCGGGCGCGAGCGGCTGCTCTACTTCAATCCCGTGCCGATCCATCTCATCTACGACCGCTGGACCACGGAATTCAGCGCCTACTGGGCGGGCGGCCTGGCGCGGCTCAAGTACCGGCTCGAGAACGCAGCGATTCCGATCGACAGGAAGAAAAAGGGGGGGGCGCGTGGATAAGGCAGCGAACATCGAGGGAGCCGTCGCCGGCAAGGGCCGGGCGGTCTTCCGCATCGTGATCGACGGTTCCCAGCAGGCCATCTTCGAGGAGCTCACAAGCCTCGAGCGTCCGCTGGGCGCGATCTTCAACGCCCGGATGGCCACCACCGGACTCAAGCGTGGCGGGCGCATCCAGATGCGCACCGTGAGCGGCCGGCACACCATCGTCGACGGCGACATCCTCGAGTACGACCCCCCCCATCGGTTCGTGCACACGCACCGCTTCACGCAGTACGACGACCCGGTCTCGATCGTGACCTACGAGCTCAGGCCCGTGGCGGGCGGCATCGAGGTGACCCTCACCGTCGACGACCTGCCGCTCGGAACGAAGACCGCCACCGAGATGCAGCGTGGCGGCGACTTCATGCTGAAGACGCTCAAGGCGATCGTCGAGCAGGGCCGTCCCGCTTTCGGCACGCGCCTCATGTACTGGATGTTCGGGGCCCTGGAGTTCGTGCTGCCCGCGCGCAGCAAGGCGCAGCACTGGCCGCTCGAAGGACCGCGCAAATGAACGCCACCCCTTCGATCCTCATCGCGCTGGCGCTTGCGCCGCTCGCTGCGGCACCCGCCCTCGCGCACGAGCGCGCCCTCGCCAAGGAGGTCGTGGTGGCGGCGCCCGTGGAGGCCGCCTTCAAGGCATGGACCACCAACGAGGGCATCCAGTCCTTCTTCGCGCCGGAAGCCTTCGTCGAGCCCCGGCCCGACGGGCGCTTTTCGATCCACATGAACCCCTACGGCGCCGCCGGCATGAAGGGCGCCGACGACATGCGTGTTCTGGGCGTGCAGGAAAACCGCATGTTGTCCTTCACCTGGAACGCGCCGCCGCACCTTCCGGATGCGCGGCGGCAGCGCACCGTGGTCATCGTGCGGTTCGAGCCGCTGGGTGAATCGAAGTCGAAGGTGCGCCTCACGCACATCGGCTGGGGCGAGGGCGGCCAGTGGGACGACGCGTACAAGTACTTCGATCGTGCCTGGGGCAACGTCCTGGCGAACCTGGAGAAGCGCTTCGCCGAGGGCAAGCCGGTCGACTGGACCTCCTGGCTCGCGCGCCTGAAGGCCTACGAGGAGGAGCAGGCGAAGAAGCGGAAGTAGCTCAGCGCCCCAGGTCCATCACCTTGACACGCACGCGACGCTCCTTGCCGTCGCGCACCACCGTGAGCTCGGCGAGCTGGCCGATGCCCACGCGGTCGAGCTCGGAGGCGAAGGCCGGCAGCGATTCCACCGGGCGCCCGTTCACGGCGACGATCACGTCGCCGAGGCTGCCCGAAGCCTGGTCGAAGGGCTTGAGCCCCGCCTGGGCCGCGGGCGAGCCGGGCACGATCCGCGCGCTCACGACGCCCACCACACCGGCGCGCGCCACGATCTCGGGATGGAACGGAACGATGCCGATGCCCGGCTGCGGCGCGCGGCCGTGCGCGATGAGCGCCGGCACGATCCGGTTCACCAGGTCCACGGGAATCGCCAATCCCACGCCGGTGTTCGCCCCGGACGGCGAACGGATCGCGGTCGTCACGCCGATCAGCCGCCCCGCCGTATCGAGCAGCGGCCCGCCCGAATTGCCCGGATTGATCGCAGCATCGGTCTGGATCACGCCCGCGATTTCGCGCACGTCGCTCGTCGGAAGCTGGCGATCGAGGGCGCTCACGATGCCTTGCGTGAGCGTGCGGGCCATGCCGAACGGGTTGCCGATCGCATAGACGGTCTGGCCGATGCGCAGGTCCCCGGAAGTGCCCAATGCGATCGGCTTGAGGCCCGGAGGGATCTGCTCCAGCTTCACCACCGCGAGGTCGTATTCCGGCGCCCCGCCCACGACACGCGCGTCGTACGTGCGGCCCGCGTCGAGCTGCACCTGCACCTTGCTCGCCCCCGACACCACGTGGAAATTGGTGACCACGTGGCCGCGTTCGTCCCACACGAAGCCGCTGCCCGCGCTCTCCGACTGCGCGATGAAGAAGCCGCGGCGCGCGAGTTGCTGCGTCGTGATGTAGGTAACCGAGGGAGCCGCGATCTCGAAGAGCTTCACCACCGCCTGCTCCTGGGCCTGCAGCGGCCCCCGCGGCGTGACGGCGCGCGACTCCGCCCCTCCGCGCTGTCCGCATGCGAAGGTCGCGATGGCCGCGGAAACTGTTACCGCCATGAAGCGGCAGAGACGTCGAAAGCCCATGGAAGCCGTAGTCTGGTTGGGGGACAAACAGCAATATCGCGACGCTCCGGCGCTACTTCAAGGCGCGGGTTGGCAGTTATAATCGCGCTCGCAGTGAAGAGGTACGGTAAGCAGTGAACCCAGTAAGCCGGGATCGTCCCGGTGCCACTTCAGTTCCGTCTTGCGGTTCCTTCGGTTCGCTGGCCCTTGTCCCGGGGGTTCGGGACATATCCAAGTAAAGGAAACGCAATGAGCACCGGTACCGTGAAGTGGTTCAACGACTCCAAGGGCTTCGGCTTCATCAAACCCGACGGCGGCGGGGAGGACCTCTTCGCCCATTTCTCCGAGATCCAGGGCAGCGGCTTCAAGACCCTCAAGGAGAACCAGAAGGTGGAATTCGAAGTGAAGGACGGCCCCAAGGGCAAGCAGGCCGTGGCGATCCGCCCGATCGGCTAAGCTTCGATTTCCGAGCGGCACCCGCGAACGGCAGCCTCGGCTGCCGTTTTTCGTGATGCATACCCTTTCCCACCACTTCCTCACCGAGGCGTACAACAACGCGTGGGCGAACCATCGCCTGCTGAAGGCGTGCTGCGCGCTCGCCCCGGAGGAATTCTCGGCGAAGCGCACCAGCTTCTTCCCTTCGATACGCGCGACGCTGAACCACATCCTCACCGTCGACTGGTTCTACATCGAGATGCTCGAGCGCAGCCGAGACGGCTTGCCGCCGCACGCGGATCCCGGCAGGCATTTCGAGCCCGAGGAGCCCTTTGCCGAATGCGCCGCGCTTTCCGCCGCCCAGCATGAAAGCGACCGGCGCCTCACAGCGTATTGCCAGGCGCTCGTCGACGATCGGCTGGACGATCCCGTGCGCACATTTCGCTCCCAGGGCCTCGTGACCGACCGCGTGCGCCGGATCCTGGCGCACCTCTTCCAGCACCAGGTCCACCATCGGGGACAGGTTCACGCGATGCTTGCCGGCACTGCCGTCAAGCCGCCGCAGCTGGACGAGTTCTTCTCCACCAACGAGGCCCACTTGCGGGCGGCCGAGTTCGCCGAGCTGGGCTTCAGCGAGGATGCGATATGGGCCCCGCGCCGATGAAGAAACTGCGAGACACGCCCCTGTCCGTGCTGGACCTGGTGACCTATCCCGAGGGAGGCAGCATCCCGGCGGCGATGGAGCTTTCGCGCGAGCTCGCGAAATGCGCCGAGCGGTGGGGATACAAGCGCTACTGGGTGGCCGAGCATCACAACCTCGAAGGCATCGCGAGCTCGGCCACGGTCGTGCTGATGGCGTACCTGGCCGGGCAGACATCGAGCATCCGCATCGGCTCGGGCGGCATCATGCTGCCCAACCATGCGCCGTTCATCGTCGCCGAGCAGGTGGGAACCCTCGAGTCGCTCTATCCCGGCCGCATCGACCTGGGGCTCGGGCGCGCTCCGGGCACGGATCCGCAGACGATGCGCGCGCTGCGGCGCGGGGGGCCCGAGCAGGACTTCGGCTACCTCATCCAGGAGCTCGAGGCCTACCTCGCGCCGATCGGCGAGGGCCAGGCAGTGAAGGCCATTCCGGGCGCGGGCATCGACGTGCCGATCTGGATCCTGGGCTCGAGCCTCTACAGCGCCCATCTCGCCGCGAGGATCGGCCGCCCCTACGCCTTCGCCTCGCACTTCGCGCCCGATGAGCTCCTGCAGGCGCTGGCGATCTACCGCGCGGAGTTCCGGCCCTCGCGCCACCTCGACCGGCCGCACGTGATGGTCGGCGTGCCCGCGCTCGCCGCGCAGGACGACGAGACCGCCGAGCACCTCGCCACCACGATGTACCAGCGATCGCTGGGCATCCTGCGCGGGCAGCGCGTGCCGCTGCAGCCGCCGGTGGCCAACATGGACGAGCTCTGGAACGAGCGCGAGCGCTATGCCGTCGCTTCACGCATGGCGCTTTTCGTGGTCGGCGGGCCCGATCGCGTGCGCGAGGGGTTGCAGAAGATCATCGATGCGACGCAGGCCGACGAGCTCATCCTGGTGTCCGATGCCTACCGCGGCGAGGACCGGTTGCGGTCGTTCGAGATTCTTTCGACGGTGGCTCGCGCAGGCTAGGCATTTCACGCCGATGCTCGCCGATGCCTCGCCGATGACAATTCGTGGGCTTCTTGCTCGACTCAGGACCTGGAGCGGAGGCACGGACAGCCTGGTAGCCCTTCATCTGCGGGGCCTCGGCGCGCATCGGCGTGAAATGCGGCGTTCGCCCCGCAGCGCGATTTCACTCCCCGCTGGTTGCCAACCGCTCCCGCCGCACCAGCGCGGGAAATAGCCGCATCCAAAGCGCCACCACCAGCAGGGTGCCCACCGCGCCGGCGAACACCGAGCCCACGGCGCCCAGCCAGTCGGCCATGGCGCCCGCGCGGAAGTCGCCCAGCTGGTTGCTCGCCTGGATGAAGGTGCCGTTCACCGCGCTCACGCGCCCGCGCATGTCGTCGGGTGTCTCCAGCTGGACGAGCGACTGGCGTATCACCACGCTCACCATGTCCGCCGCTCCGCTCACGGCGAGCGCCGCGAGCGAAAGCGCGAAGCTCTCCGAGAAGCCGAAGACCAGGATCGCCGCGCCGTAGATCGCGACCGAGGCGAACATGATCCGCCCCACGCCGCGCTCGAGCGGCGAGCGCGCGAGCCAGGCGGCCGTGAGCAGCCCGCCCACCGCGGGTGCGGCGCGCAGGAACCCGAGCCCGACCGGCCCCACGAACAACACGTCCCGCGCGAACATCGGCAGCAGCGCCGTGGCCCCGCCCAGCAGCACCGCGAAGAGGTCGAGCGAGATCGCGCCCAGCACAACCGGGTGGCGCCACATGTACACGAAGCCCGCGAAGAGCGAGGTGAGCGTGACCGGCTCGCCCGGGCGGCGCGGCACCCGCTCCACCACCGAAAGCAGGCCCAGCGCGACCAGCAGCATCGCCGCGCACGAGCCGTAGGCCACCGACGCGCCGAAAACGTAGAGGAAGCCGCCGAGCGCCGGCCCGCCGATGATGGCGACCTTGAGCATCACCGAGCTCGAGGCGAGCGCGCGCGGCAGCTCCGGCGTGGAAACGAGCGTGGGCACCATCGCCTGCTGCGCAGGCGCTTGCAACGCACGCGAGGCGCCGAGCACCGCTCCCAGCCCGAAGATGAGCTCGCGCGTCACCACGCCCGCGGCGCTGGCCCAGGCGAGCACCAGAGCCACCGCGCATTGCAGCGCGAGGCTCACGCCGACCACCGTGCGGCGATCGACGCGATCGGCGAGCTGCCCCGAGGGAATCGTGAGCACCAGCGCCGGCAGGAACTGGAAGAGGCCCACGAGGCCCAGGTCCCAGGCGCTCGAAGTGAGGTCGTAGATCTGCCAGCCCAGGGCCAGCAGCAGCACCTGGTTCGCCGAGTTGGCCGCGAGCCGCGTCCAGAGGAAGAAGCGGAAGCTGCGCGAGAAGCCGGTCAATCGAGGGGCGTCGAGGCGAGCTCCGGCAACGCCTCGGCGCGCGCGGAGTAGGCCACCAGCGCCGGGTACTTCGCCGCCGGCACTTCCCCTGCGTTGTAGTACTGGCCGAAGCGCCACGCGCACGCGACCGCCACGTCGGAGGCGATGAAGCGCTCGCCCTGCAGCCAGGGATTTGCGCCGGCCGCAGCCTTCTCGAGCAGGTCGAAGGCCGCGCGAGCCTGGCCGGTCGCGCGCGCGAGCCAGGGCTCGTGGCGCTTGTCGGCGGGGCGCTGCTCCTTCTCGTAGACCAGCTGCACGCACTTCTCGCACGCGGCCATGGCGAGGCCTATGAGGCGAAGCGCCTCCTTGCGGGGCTCGCCGCCCGGCGGCATCAATCCGTTGCCGGGCGCCACGCAATGCTCGAGGTAGTCGAGGATGAGCGTGGAGTCCATGAGCACCGTGCCGTCGTCGCACACGAAGCTGGGCGCCTTAACCACAGGGTTGATCGCGCTGAAGCGATCGAAGTGGCGGAAGACCGAGACCTGCCGGTGCTCGAAGGGCAGCCCCAACAGCTTCATCGACACCGCCACCCGGCGCACGTAGGGCGAGTCGGGCATGCCGACGAGGATCATGCGCGCCGCCCGACCAGGTTCAGGAACTCCTCGCGCGTGGCGAGGTTGTCGCGGAAGACGCCCAGCAGCGACGAGGTCACCATGGTGGAGTTCTGCTTCTCCACCCCGCGCATCATCATGCACAGGTGCCGCGCCTCGATCATCACCCCCACGCCCTTGGCGCCCACCTCCTCCATGACCACGCGCGAGATCTGCTCGGTGAGGCGCTCCTGCAACTGCAGCCGCCGCGCGTAGAGGTCCACCAGGCGGGCGAGCTTGCTCACGCCGAAGACCTTGCCATCGGGGATGTAGCCGATGTGGCAGCGGCCGAAGAAGGGCAGCATGTGGTGCTCGCACAGGCTGTAGACCTCGATGTCCTTCACGATCACCATGCCCGCGGTGTCCTGCGTGAAGAGCGCCTTGTTGATCACCGCCTCGGTGGAAGCGCGATAGCCCTGCGTGAGGAAGGAGAAGGCCCTGGCGACACGCCTGGGCGTGCTCACGAGGCCCTCGCGCCCGGGGTCCTCGCCCAGCTCGACCAGGAGCTGGTGGATGAGCCTTTCGATCTTGTCGAGATCTGGTTCCATGGCGCATGCTTTGTCGATGGATGTTTTCATGATGCCTGAACGCCGGCGAGGCGTTTCCCAACGGGGGCTCGGGGCGGCGCTGGCGTTCGCCTGCCTTTCGATGCCCGTTTCGGCGCTGCAGACCCCGCCGCAGATGATGGCGAACGTCTTCCGCTTCAGCGAGGCCGGCGCGGTGCTCGAGATCTGCTTCGCGAGCGAGGCCTTCAAGGCGCTGCCGGGCGAGAAATCCGCGAAGCTCAGGCAGCTCGCCGCCCGGCTCTCGGGGCTGGTGCAACGCATCGGCACGCACTGGAGCGACCCGTCGCTGCTTCCGACCTACGAGGCGACGCGCGACCGCATCGCCGCCGAGTCGCGCCTCAAGCTGCACGTGAAGAACCACTACGACTACTGCGGCGAAAAGCTCGCCAGCTCGATGGAGCAGTACGTGGTGGAGAACGAGGCGCTCATCGCGCCCGTCTTCCTCTCGGCGCCGACGCGCGCCGTCCCTCGCCGCCCGCCCGAGCCCCAGCCAATCCCGTCCGAGAGGAAGTAACGTTTCGGAGCGCTGGACTACGCCTTCGCAAGGAGTGTCGGGGCTGCGGTGGGCGCACGTCTTTGAAAACGCCGATTGCCGCCGATTGCGACGCCGATTTCGCCGATCAGAATCTGTTCACGATACGGCGGACATTGAGCGAGGCGCCACCGAAATTCAGCAGCAGGCCGACCCGAAGTCCTGTTGCCCGCAAGTAGTTGACGCATTGCATGTGATGCATCTGCGTGGTCATCGGAACCGCCTTCAGCTCGACGATGACCTTGGCTTCCACAAGGATGTCCGCGACGTAGTCGCCTACGATCTCACCTTCATAACGGACGTGCACCGGGCCCTGCTGCTCGGCCTTGATGCCGCGGCGGCGTAGCTCCAGGCACAGCGCGTTTTCGTAGACCTTCTCCAGGAAACCGCAGCCCAGCGTGCGGCTCACCTTTTGGGCGGCCCCTATGATCGTGCGGGTAATCCGATCAAGCTCTTCCCTATCCTGACCGGCGGAAATCGGCGTCGCAATCGGCGGCAATCGGCGCTTTCAAGGAAGTGCGTTCGGATAACTCTTAACGCCCTTCGCCGCCACCGGATGACAATCAATCCCCGCTGGGTGCGGGCTGGAGGTTCGCGGCGGGCCGGGTGATCGGCCCCTTGCCGGAATAACGATCGAGGTAGAGGTAGATCACCGGCGTGATGAAGAGCGTGATCACCTGCGAGAAGAGCAGCCCTCCCACCACCGCGAGGCCGAGCGGCTGGCGAAGCTCGGCGCCCGCGCCCAAACCCGCGGCGATGGGCACCGCGCCCATCAGCGCCGCGAACGTCGTCATCATGATCGGCCGGAAGCGCAGCAGGCACGCCTGCCGGATCGCTTCCTGCGGCTCCATGCCTTGCTCGCGCTGGGCGTTCAACGCGAAGTCGATCATCATGATCGCGTTCTTCTTCACGATGCCGATCAGCAGGAGGATGCCGATCACCGCGATCATCGACAGGTCCATGCCGAAGGCCCACAGCGTGAGCAGCGCGCCGATGGCGGCCGAGGGGATGCCCGCCAGGATCGTGATCGGGTGGATGTAGCTCTCGTAGAGCACGCCCAGCAGCACGTAGATCACCAGCAGCGCGCTCACCAGCAGCCATACCTGGCTGCCCTGAGACTTCTGGAACGCGGCGGCGTCGCCCGCCCACTGCGTGAGGATCGACGCGGGCATGGCGAGCTCGGCGCGATAACGCTCGATGCGCTTGGCGGCATCGCCCAGCGCGGCGCCGGGCGCGAGGTTGAACGTCACCGTGATCGCCTGCAGCTGGCCCGCATGGTTCACCGCGACCGGGCCCGCGCGCCGCTCGACGCTCGCGATGCTGGAAAGCGGCACCAGCTGCCCGCCGTGGCCGCGCAGGAAGATCTTGCGGAAGGCGGACTCGTCGGTGCGATCGGCGTCGGTGGCCTGCAGGATCACCTGGTACGAATCCGATGAGGTGAAGATCGTCGAGACCTGCCGCTCGCCGAAGGTCGAGTACAGCGCCGTGCGGATGTCCTGGATCTGCACGCCGAGCGAGTTCGCCTTGTCGCGATCGATGTTGAGCTGCGCCTGCAGCCCGCGCAGCTGCGCGTCGCTGGTCACGTCGCGGAAGATCGGGTCCTGGCGCATGAGGGCCGCCAGCGCCTCGGCGCTTTGCTGCAGGTCGCGGTCGCCCACGCTCTTCAGCACGTACTGGTAGCGGCTCTTGCTGATGCGCCCGCCGATGCGCAGGTTCTGCAGCGGCGTGAAATAGACGCTCACGCCGGGGATGGCGCGCACGTCGCGCCGCAGGCTTTCCAGCACCTGCTCGATGCCCTTGCGCTCGTCGCGCGGCACCAGGTTGATGAACATGCGCCCGGTGTTGCTCTCGTCGGCGGTGGTGATCACTCCGGCCACGGCGGGATTGGCGCGCACCACCTGGTCCACCTTGAGCAGCGTCTCCGACATGGCGGGAAACGAGATGTCCTCCACCGCCTCGGCGCGCACGATGATCTGCCCGATGTCCTCCGTCGGGAAGAAGCCCTTCGGGATCCAGACGAAGAGGCCGATCGTCGCAACCAGGCTCGCGATCGCCACGCCGAGCACGCTCCCGCGGTGGCGCAGGCACCAGTCGAGCGCGCGCTCGTAGCGGCCGATGCCCCACTGGTAGAAGCTCTCGAACCAGGCGGTGAGGCGCAGCACCGGGTCGTCGTGGTTCTCGCGCTTGAGGAAGCGGCTCGCGAGCATCGGCACCAGCGTGAGCGAGACGATGGCGGAGACGAGGATGGCCAGCGAGACCACGATGGCGAACTCGCGGAAGAGCCCGCCGATCACCCCCGGCATGAAGAAGATCGGGATGAAGACCGCCACCAGCGAGACCGAGATCGAGATGATGGTGAAGGAAACCTCGCGCGCGCCCCTGATGGCGGCGGCAAAGGGTTCCATGCCGTCCTCCACGTGGCGCACGATGTTCTCGAGCATGACGATGGCGTCGTCCACCACCAGGCCCACGGCGAGCGTGATGCCGAGTAGCGAGACGTTGTTCAGGCTCAGGTCCAGCCACTTCATGAGCGCAAGCGTGCCGATGAGCGAGATCGGCAGCGAAAGCGCCGGGATGATCGTCGCCGACGGGCGCCGCAGGAAGAGGTAGATCACCAGGATCACCAGCAGCGCTGTGATGGCGAGCGTGACCTTCACGTCGTGGATGGCGTGGAGGATCGAGACCGAGCGGTCGTTGCGGATCTGGATCTTCACCGACTGCGGCATCTGCGCCGTGAGCTGCGGCAGGGCCTCCTTGATGCGCGCGACCGTCTCCACGGTATTGGCGTCGGGCTGCCGGCGCACCGACAGCGTGATCGCGCGCTCGCCGTCGGCCCAGCTGGCCGCCTTCACCGATTCGACGCTGTCCTCGACGTCAGCCACGTCCTCGAGGCGGACCACGCCGCCGTTGGCCAGGGTGGACACGATGATGCGGCGGAACTGCGCGGCGCGCGTGAGCTGCTTGTTGGCCTGGATGGTGAGCGTTTGGCGCTTGCCGTCGAGGGTGCCGACCGGCGTGTTGGCGTTGGCGGTGCGGATGGCATTGGCTACGTCGTCCACCGTGAGGTTGCGGGCGGCGAGCGCATCGGGGCGCACCTTCACGCGCACGGCGAATTTCTGCCGGCCGTTCACGTCGATCTCGGCCACGCCCGGCAGGGTCGAGATGGACGGCGCGATCAGGTTCTCGGCGAGGTCGTTCAGCTCCGAGAGCGCCATCGATGGCGACGTGATGGAGACCCAGATGATCGGCGCGTCGCCCGGGTTGACCTTGCGATACGAGGGCGGGCTGGTCATCTCCTCGGGCAGGCCACGCTGCGCGCGCAGCAGCGCCGCCTGCACGTCCACGGCCGCCTCGTCGATATCGCGCCCGTCGTGGAATTCCAGCGTCACCTGCGTGCGCCCGGTGCTCGAGCTCGAGCTGATCGCGTCCACCCCGGCGATGGTGGCGAACTCCTTCTCGAGCGGCAGCGCCACCGAGGAGGCCATGGTCTCCGGGCTCGCGCCGGCGAGCCGCGCATACACCGTGATGGTCGGCGTCTCGAACCTCGGCAGCGCCGCGATCGGGATGTCGCCGTAGGCGAGCAGGCCGGCCACCACGAAGGAGGCGGAGAGCAACACCGTCATGACGGGACGGCGGATGAAGGTTTCGGTGAAGCTCATCTTTGCCCTCTCCGTCGGGAGAGCGCCGGGGAGAGGGTCATTTGGCCTTTCCCCCCTTCTTCGCGCCGTCGCCCGCCGACGCGCTCGACGCTTCAGCCACGACGGCGCCCGGCCGCAGGTTCTGCGCGCCCTCGACGACGACACGAGCGCCCGGCTCGACGCCGGAAACCGCGGCCACCCCGGCATCGAGATGGCGCAGCGTGACCTTGCGCCGCGCGACCTTGCGATCCTCGCCCACCACGTACACGAAGCGATCCTCGGGCCCCACCTGCACCGCCTGCGCGGGCACGAGCGTGGCTTTCTCCAGCGTGCTGTGCGCGAGCGCCACGCTCACGTACATGCCGGGCCAGAGGCTCGCCTTCGGGTTGGGAAACTCGGCTTTCACGCGGATGGTGCCGGTCGCGCTTTCGACTGCGTTGTCGACGAAGGTGATGCGGCCCTGGTGCGGCTCGCCGCCCGCCTGCGGCACCACCGTGACCGGGACCGGACCCGCGGCGAGCGCGCGCTGCAATCCGGCGAGCTCCTTCTCGGGAAGGGTGAAGGACACCGCGATCGGGTCGATCTGCGTGACCGTCACGAGCGGCGCGGCGGTGGCGCCGGGCTGCACCAGGCTTCCGGGGCGCACGCCGATGAGTCCCGTGCGGCCCGCGAAGGGAGCCCGGATCTCGGCATATCCGCGCGCGACCCGGGCGGCTTCGAGCGCGGCCTGGTCGACGGCCATCTGGCCGCGAAGCGTATCGACCTGGTTCTGGACGGCATCGAGGGCGGCCTGCGAGATGAATTTCTGCGCGAAGAGCTCGCGCTGGCGCTCGAGGTTGCGCAGCGCGGTCGCGAGGTCGGCGCGGTCCTTCTCCACCTGCGCCTGGGCCTTGCGGATATTGGCCTCGTCGGCCCGGGCATCCAGCGACACGAGCCGGTCGCCCGCCTTCACGTTCTGGCCTTCGCGGATGTGGACCTCGCGCACGGTGCTCGTCACTTGCGAGCGCAGGTCGACCGATTGCAGGGCGGTCACCGTGCCGTTGGCTTCCAGGCGCAAAGGCAGGTCGCTCGAGGTGGCCCGGGTAGTGACCACCACGGTGGGCGCGGGGGCTCGCTTGGCTTGCGCTTCCTGCGACTTGGCGCCGCCCATCCACCACCAGGCGCCCAAGGCAGCGGCCACGACCAGGACGACGACGATCCAGGGCCAGCGACGCGGGCGGGACGGGGCGGCAGCGCTCATCCGTCGATTTTACCTACCGGCAGCGTGCGGCCCGCCGCGAAGTTGCTACGAGGTGTTAAGACGCCCCAAGGCGGTCGAGGACCTGGCGGACCTCGGCCGCCGAGCCGGGACGCACTACCCGGGCCAGCTCCTCGCCGCGCTCGACCAGCACCAGCGTGGGCCAGAGCTTCACGCGGAAGGAACGCCCCAGCCTGCGGCCGCTGGCGTCGGCGATCTTGATGTGGCGCAGGCCGGGGCGGTCGGCGAGCGCCTCGGCGATGAGCGGCTGCGCGCCACGGCACCACCCGCAGGTCGGGCTGCCGAACTCGAGCAGGGTGGGGCCCGGCAACGCGTCGACCTCCTCGCGCGAGGGCTCGACCGGGGCGTACTCGGTATTCATGGCCATGGGACGCTTGCCAGGGCGGCGGAGTTCAGCGTTGCGCCGGCCGGGCGGTGGTAGACCAGCGGCGCGAGCCAGGTCTTCCAACCCAGCAGCAGCATCACGCCGCCCGCCAGCTCCATGGCGAAAAAAGGCAGTGCCTAAAAAATGAGCGAAAGCGGGTCTGTCCCCGGTGTAACAATCAGTAGCGCGCGCTTCCGGGAGTCCGGGGGAACGGGATCACGTCCCGCACGTTCGACAACCCCGTCACGTAAGCCACGGTTCGCTCGAACCCCAGGCCGAAGCCCGCGTGCGGCACGGTGCCGTAGCGCCGGAGGTCCCGGTACCACGAGTACGAGGCCGGATCGAGCCCGAAGGCCATGATCCGCTCGTCGAGGACCTCCAGGCGCTCCTCGCGCTGCGAGCCGCCGATGATCTCGCCGATGCCGGGCGCCAGCACGTCCATGGCGGCCACGGTCCTGTTGTCGTCGTTCAGGCGCATGTAGAACGCCTTGATCTCCTTCGGATAGTTCATGAGGATGACCGGTCCGCCCACGTGCTTCTCGGCGAGGTAGCGCTCGTGCTCGCTCTGCAAATCCATCCCCCACTGCACCGGATACTCGAACTTGTGGCCCTTCAGGTTTTCGAGGATGCGGATCGCCTCGGTGTAGTCCATGCGCACGAAGGGCTTGTCGACGATGCCCTGCAGCTTCGCGATCACGCCCTTCTCGATGCGCTCCTCGAAGAAAGCCATGTCGTCGGGGCGCTCGGCCAGCACGGCGCTGAAGACGTACTTGAGCAGCCGCTCGGCGAGCGTGGCGTCGTCGGCGAGGTCCGCGAAGGCGATCTCGGGCTCGATCATCCAGAACTCCGCCAGGTGGCGGCTGGTGTTCGAGTTCTCGGCGCGGAACGTGGGACCGAAGGTATAGACCTTCGACAGCGCCATGCAGTAGGTCTCGACGTTGAGCTGCCCGGAGACGGTGAGGAAGGCCTCGCGCCCGAAGAAGTCCTGCGCGAAGTCGACCTTGCCCTCGGGCGTGCGCGGCAGGTTCGCGAGGTCGAGCGTCGAGACGCGGAAGAGCTCGCCCGCGCCCTCCGCATCGGAAGCCGTGATGATCGGCGTGTTCACCCAGACGAACCCGTCCTCGTTGAA
>DASPNE010000043.1:0-167631 GCA_035626705.1 Usitatibacter sp.
GAAATAGGCCTGGCCGATCGCGAGCAGCGTCAACGCGCCGAGCACCCACCACAGCGCGGTGGGCTTGGCCGGTTGCTGGCGCCGCTCCTTTCCTCCGGGCGGGAGCGATGGACTAGGCATGGACCGGTCGTCCTTTCGAGAAACTCAGCTCGCCATTTGAGACGTCCACCGCAATGGTGTCGCCTTCGCGGAACGTGCCTTCGAGCACGCGGAGCGCCAGGGGATCCAGCAATTTCCGCTGCAGGGCGCGCTTGAGCGGACGCGCCCCATACACCGGATCATAACCCTCGCGGACCAGGAAGTCCTTGGCCGACTCGGTCAATGCCACATGAATCTTGCGCTCGCTGAGCCGCTTCAGCAGGCCGCGCAGCTGGATGTCGACGATCTGTTTGATGTGCTCCCGCTCCAGCGAATGGAAGAACACGATCTCGTCGATGCGGTTGATGAACTCCGGGCGGAAGTGGTTCTTGACCTCGCCCATCACCGCGAGCTTCACCACCTGGTAGTCCTTGTCCGCCATCGACTGGATCATCTGCGAGCCCAGGTTCGAGGTCATCACGATGACCGTGTTCTTGAAGTTCACGGTGCGGCCCTGGCCGTCGGTCATCCTTCCGTCGTCGAGCACTTGCAGCAGCACGTTGAAGACGTCCGGATGCGCCTTCTCGATCTCGTCGAGCAGGATTACCGAGTAGGGCTTGCGCCGCACGATCTCGGTGAGATGTCCGCCCTCCTCGTAACCCACATACCCCGGAGGCGCGCCGATGAGGCGGGCGACCGAGTGCTTCTCCATGTACTCGGACATGTCGATACGCACCAGGTGGTCCTGGGAGTCGAAGAGGAACTCCGCGAGCGCTTTCGAGAGCTCGGTCTTGCCAACGCCTGTCGGCCCCAGGAAGAGGAACGAACCGTAGGGACGGTTGGGGTCGGATAGGCCGGCGCGCGAGCGGCGGATGGCTTCGGAAACCAAGCGCACGGCCTCGTCCTGGCCCACCACGCGTTGGTGCAGGCGCTCTTCCATCGCAAGGAGCTTGCCGCGCTCGCCCTGCATCATCTTCGACACCGGGATACCGGTGGAACGGGAGACGACTTCGGCGATTTCCTCGACGCCGACCTGGGTACGAAGGAGCTTGTTGGGAGAGGGAGCAGACGCGGCCGTCTCGGCCTCCTTCAGCTGCTTCTCCAGCGCGGGGATCTTGCCGTATTGCAGCTCGGCCATGCGATTGAAGTCGCCCTTGCGTTGCGCCGCGTCGACTTCCAGCCGGAGCTTCTCCAGCTCCTCTTTGACATGTGCCGAACCCTGGACGCGGGCCTTCTCGGCTTTCCATACGTCCTCCAGGTCCGAATACTCCTTCTGCAGGCGCGCGATCTCCTCGCGGATCAGTCCCAGGCGCTTCTGCGAAGCCTCGTCCTTCTCCTTGCCCACCGCGACTTCCTCGATGCGCAGCTGGATCAAGCGCCGGTCCAGGCGATCCATCACCTCGGGCTTGGAGTCGATCTCCATCTTGATGCGCGAAGCCGCCTCGTCGATGAGGTCGATGGCCTTGTCGGGCAGGAAGCGGTCCGTGATGTAGCGGTGCGAGAGCTCGGCCGCGGCGACAATGGCCGGGTCGGTGATGTCCACGCCGTGGTGGACCTCGTACTTCTCCTTGAGGCCACGCAGGATGGCGATGGTGTCTTCCACCGAGGGCTCGTCCACGAGCACCTTCTGGAAGCGGCGCTCGAGGGCCGCGTCCTTCTCGATGTACTTGCGGTATTCGTCGAGCGTGGTGGCGCCGACGCAGTGCAGCTCGCCGCGGGCCAAGGCGGGCTTCAACATGTTGCCGGCATCCATGGCGCCTTCCGCCTTGCCGGCGCCGACCATGGTGTGCAGCTCGTCGATGAAGACGATGGTCTGGCCCTCGTCCTGGGCGAGCTCCTTCAGCACGTTCTTGAGGCGCTCTTCGAACTCGCCGCGGTACTTGGCGCCGGCGATGAGCATGCCCATGTCGAGCGAGAGCACGCGCTTGTTGCGCAGGCCCTCGGGCACCTCGCCGTTGACGATCCTTTGGGCGAGACCTTCGACAATCGCGGTCTTGCCCACGCCGGGCTCGCCGATGAGGACGGGGTTGTTCTTGGTGCGGCGCTGCAGCACCTGGACCACGCGGCGGATCTCCTCGTCGCGGCCGATGACGGGGTCGAGCTTGCCGGAGCGCGCGCGCTCGGTGAGGTCGATGGTGTATTTCTTCAGCGCCTCGCGCTGGCCCTCCTGCTCGGGGTTGTGCACCGTCTCGGAGCCGCGCACCGCCTTGATGGCGTTGTCGAGCGCGGCTTCATTCACGCCGTGCTGCTTGAGCAGCCGCCCGGTATCGCCCTTGTCGCGTGCGGCGGCAAGCAGGAAAAGCTCGGAGGCGATGAACTGGTCGCCGCGCCTGGTCGCCTCCTTGTCGGTGAGGTTGAGCAGGTTGTTGAGGTCGCGGGAGATGTTGATCTCTCCGCCGGTGCCCTCGACCTTCGGCATGCGGCCGATGGACTCCTCGAGGGCCTTTTTCAGGGGAGCCACGTTCACCCCGGCGCGCTGCAGGATCGAAGACGTGCCCCCGTCCTGCTGGGTGAGCAGGGCGAGCAGGACGTGTTGCGGCTCGATGAAGCCGTTGTCATGGGAGAGTGCCAGGCTCTGGGCGTCGGCCAGGGCCTGCTGGAATTTGGTGGTCAGCTTGTCGATTCGCATGGGGACGCCGCCTCTAAGGGGGTCAGGTTCACCCCCTTAGATGGTGGCGGCGCAAAGCTGTTCAACCCCCGGTCCGGGGGTGGAATCGGGCCCGGGCCATCGCTGCAACTGCAGCGCCCGGACGACAACCTCACCGGTGGAAATAGGGGTCGAGCACCCGTACTTCGGTGATCCGGTCGATGGGCAGGCTGTTGGCCTTGGCCACCTCGCGGATGGCCTCCGGCGTGGGGCCGTCGTAGACGCAATAGGTCTTCTTGCGGTCCGGAGTGACGTACGAGTGGACCCAGCTCACGCCCTTTTCCATGTTGGTGGCGTTGACGGCGGCGCAGACTTCCGCGCCCTTTTCGTTGGGGGCGAGGCCGAGGCCTTCGGGAAAGCTTCTTTCAACCATGTAGCGGGGCATGAATCCTCCGTGGGTGGGGAATTGGATCCCGGGCCATCGCCGCCATCGCGGCACCCGGCATGACTGACACGCCGCCAGATTCCGCTTCCTACCCCTTCACCACATCGGGAGGACCTACCCAATTTGAGGCCCGCGCCACCCGGATTGCCTCCCGCCGCGAGTCCACGCCCAGCTTGGCGAGCACCGCGCTCACGTGGTGATCGACCGTCTTGGTGGAAATGTGCAGCCGCCCGGCCACTTCGGCGTTGGTGAGGCCTTCGGCGATGAGGCCGAGCACTTGAACCTCGCGGGTGGTAAGGCCAGCCGGCAACGCTCGCGTGGAGGCCCGGGGCCCCCGGGGGATGCGTTTGACGCCGGCGGCACGCAGGGACTGGCGAACCCGCTCCGAAGCGGGACGCGCGCCGAGGTCGTCGAAGATGCGCAGCGCCGCCAGCCTGGCCGCGGCATCGCCTTCCGCGAGGGCCCGCGCCTCTTCGTAGGGGCAACCGCGCTCGCGCCAATCTTCCGCCGCGTCCTGCCATCGGCCCGCGACTTGCAGCGCGTATGGCCGCGCGGCGTACTGCGGCATCTCCACTGCCCGGCCGCCTTTCCACTGCCAATAGGCGAGCTCGCCCACGAACCACGCGTGGCGCTTGCGTCGAGACAGCTCGAACGCCGCCGTCGCTTCGCGCGCCGCCGCGGCGTCCTCGCCGGCGAGCCATGCCGCCTCGGCCCTCGCGGCGCGCACGGGCGCCAGGCGTTGCAGGGTCGTGGTTTCCTCGGCCAGTGCGAGCGCCTCGTCCAACGCCTCCCAGGCTCCCGGATCGCCGCGCCGCGCGCGCAGCCTTCCCGTGGCGAGCAGCGCCATGATCCGCGAGATCACGCTGGCAGAGGCGCTCCGAAGGACATTTTGCGCAGTCTCCGCAGCGTCGCTCCAGCGCCCGAGGAAGAGCTGCGCGAGCGCCAGCCACGACGACTCGTAGAAATAGGAGTTGTCCAGGTCGTGCGCGCGCGACCAGGCGACACCCTCCTCGAGGTACGCCAGCGCCTGCCGGAAGCGATGCACCTCGCCGCACGCCGAGCCGAGGTTTCCGTACGCGTTGGACACGTGATAGTCCAGGCCGCGCGCGCGGGAAATTTCAAGGCTGCGCTCGAGCAGGACGATGCCGCGCTCGTCGTCGGCCACCAGCAACGAAGACCCCAGGGTGTTGAGCACGTGCGCGCGATCCTCGTCGGCGCCGAAGCGCTCGGCCAGCTCCAGCGCGCGCTCGCCGTCGGCGATGGCGACCTCGACGTCGCGCTCGAGCATCCGCAGGTAGGCGTGGAAGCGATAGACGATGAGGTGCGCCTCTCCGGGCGGCAGACCTTCGATGACGCGGAACGCCTCCTGCATCGGCGTTTCGGCCTCGGCGTCCCGGCCCTGGACCACCAGCACGTGCGAGAGCCGGGCGAGGCTCTCCACTTCGCGCCGCGCGTCGCCCACCTTGCGCCACAGCGCGGCGGCCTCCTTGCGGCATTCCACCGCTTCCGTCCGGCCCGTTACCTGGCACTCCCAGGCGAACGCGTCGAGCAGGCCTGCCCGTTCGCGCGCATCGAGATGCTGCGAGAAGCGAAGCGCGCGCGCGAAATGCTCGGCGGCCTCGCGATGCGCCGCAAGCTCGGAGGCCCGCTTGCCCGCAGCGGTGGAGTACTCGTGCGCGCCCTTCGCGTCCTCGGCGGCCTCGGCGTGGTGTGCCAGGCGCGCGAGTTGCTCGCCGGCGATGCCCCTGCGCCGTAACGCTTCCAGAACCTGTCCGTCCAGGAGGCGTCGCTGTCGGGAAGAAAGCGCATCGAGGATCGCGAGCCGCGCGATCTCGTGCCGGAAGTGAAGCAGGCCACCGGCCGATCGCAGGATGCCGCGCTCCTCGCATTCGGCCATCGCCGCCGGCGCATCGGGCAGGCTCTCCTCGACGATGGAGGCTTCGAGGCCACCGGGCGCGACGCTGACCAGGTCGGCGACGGCACGCGCCTGCGGGCCCAAGCGCGCCGCGCGTGCCAAAACCGCATCGCGCACGCCTTCGGGCACACCCTCGCCCGAGGCGAGGATCTCGCTGATGTAGAACGGGTTGCCGGCCGTGGCCGCGTGGAGCTGGGAGGCGAATTGGGCTCCGGGCCGTGGCCGCGTTGCGGCGCTCGGCGCGACGAGCATTTCGACGGCGGCCAGCGTCAAGGGAACAAGACCCACGCGAACCAGGCGCTCGCGCGGCAACTCGCCCAGCACCAGGCGCAACGGATGCCGCGGCGGCACCTCGTCGTCGCGATAGGTGAGGACCAGGAGCGCGCGCGTGTCGCCGATGCGCCGCCCGAGGAATTTCACCAGGTCGAGCGTGGCTTCGTCGGCCCAGTGCATGTCCTCGAACACCACCACGGGTGCCCTCGCCTTCTTGAGCTGGTCGAGCACCGCCGTGAACGCCGTCGAACGATTGCCGCCCAGCTTCTCGGCCAGCCCGCCTCCCAGGCGCGCGGCGATGTCGTGCACCGGGCCGAGCACGCGCGGCGTGAAAAGGGCATCGCAGCGTCCGAACGCGACGAAGGCGCGTTCGCCGAGGGATTCGGTGAAGGCCGTCACGAGCGAAGTCTTGCCGATGCCCGCCTCGCCGCTCACCATGGCGACGCAGCCGGCCGCCTGCGCGCGACCCCACGCCGCCTCCAGCGCCTGCAGGGCGCCTTCGCGCTCGAGCAACCTCGGGGCGGCGTGGGCCATGCGGCGATTCTGCCGTTTTTGCGGCGGTTTAGAATGTCCTTTCCCGCCGGATTGCCCATGCCCGACTCCCTCCACCTGGTCGAAGAAGCCGTAACCGCCGACGTCACCCGCGCATTGCAGGAAGACGTGGGCACGGGGGACCTCACGGCCCGGCTGGTGCCCGAAGGCAAAGTCGGCCACGCCCGCATGATGACGCGCGTGGACGGGGTGCTTTGCGGCGTCGAGTGGTTCAAGCGCACCTTCGAGGAGCTCGATCCCGACGTCGAGATCTTCTGGCACCATCGCGACGGCGAGGAGATGGCCGCCGGGACTTCGGTGTGCGAGATCGAAGGAAACGCGCGCGCGCTGCTCACCGGCGAGCGCACCGCCATGAATTTCGTGCAGCTCCTCTCGGGGGTCGCCACCAAGGCGCGGCGCTACGTGCGTGCGGTCCAGGGCACGCGGGCGAAGATCTACGACACCCGCAAGACGATCCCCGGACTGCGCATCGCGCAGAAGTATGCCGTGCGCGCGGGTGGGGCCCAGAACCATCGCATCGGGCTCTACGACGGCATCCTCATCAAGGAAAACCACATCGCGGCGGCGGGCGGCTTGCGAGGGGCGGTGTCGCAGGCGCTGCGCGAGGTGCCGGAGGGCACGATGCTGCAGGTGGAGGTGGAAACGCTGGACCAGCTTGCCGAGGCGCTCGAGGCCGGCGCGCGGCTGGTGCTGCTGGATAATTTCGACCTCGAGCGCATGCGCAGGGCGGTCGAGGTCAATCGCGACCGCGCGGAACTGGAAGCCTCCGGCGGCGTCACGCTGGACACCGTCCGCGCCATCGCCGAGACGGGCGTGCACCGGATTTCCGTCGGCTCGCTCACCAAGGACGTGGAGGCGCTCGACCTGTCGATGCGCTTCCTGCACCACTGACAAGGAAAACAATGAAAGTCGCGCTCGCCATCGCCACCTCGCTCCTCCTCGCCGGCTGCGCCACGACCGGCGCCTCGGATCCGAAGGATCCGTGGGAGGGGATGAATCGCAAGACCCATGCCTTCAACGACGCGCTCGACCGCGCGGTGATGAAGCCCGTGGCGCAGGGCTACCAGAAGGTGGTGCCCGGCTTCGCGCGCGAGGGCGTCAACAACTTCTTCGACAACATCGAGGACGTGGGCACCAGCCTCAACAACTTCCTCCAGGGCAAGCCGAAGGAAGGCGCGTCCGACGCCGCGCGCTTCGTGGTGAACTCCATCTTCGGCGTCTTCGGCCTCTGGGATGTGGCCACACCGCTGGGGCTGGAGAAGCACTACGAGGACTTCGGCCAGACGCTCGGGCGCTGGGGCATGGGGCCGGGGCCCTATTTCGTGATCCCGTTCCTCGGACCGAGCACCGCGCGCGACGCGCCCGCCAAGGCGGTGGATCCGAGCTGGTACTACAGCGAGGCGATCAATCCCGAGCGGCTCTACTGGGGCCTCTGGGGGCTGGACAAGACGCGCCAGCGCGCCAACCTGCTGCAGTCCGAATCGCTGGTGCGCGATGCGGCCCTGGACGAGTACATCTTCATCCGCGACGCGTGGCTGCAGCGGCGCCGCAGCCAGGTCTACGACGGCAGCCCGCCGCGGATCAAGGAAGAGGAATAGAACCGGCGCGAAGCTGTTATCGCAGGCAAGGAGGATCACGACAATGCGCCTGCTGAAATCCCTGCTGCTCGCCCTGGCTGCCCTCGCTTCGCCGCACGCGGGCGCCACGTTCCACCTCTGGGCGATGAACGAGCTCTTCTCGAACGCCGACGGCAGCGTCCAGTTCCTGGAGATGACCGCGATCACCGGCAGCCAGCAGTTCCTCGCGGGCCACGTGCTCGAGGCGCGCTGCGGCGGCGCCTCGCGGTTCTTCACCTTCCCCGCCAACCTGCCGGGCGACAGCGGGGGCCGGCGCATGCTCATCGCCACCCAGGGCTTCGCGGCGCTGAATGTCGTGACCCCCGACTACACCGTCCCGAACGGCTTCTTCTGCCAGGGCGGCGGCACGATCGATTTCGCCCATGGCGCCGACACCTGGAACCACGGGGCTACACCTTCCGGCGGCAACTCGCTCACGCGCAATGGCGGCACAGAGCCCAACTCGCCCACGAATTTTGCGGGGCAAAGCGGCTCGGTGAGCGCGGGCGCGCCGGCTGTCACGATCACGCCGACCGAGGTCGATTTCGGCAGCCTCGCCATCGGCGCCACTTCGGGTGAGCGCTCGATCACGCTGGCCTCCAATGGCAGCGCGGCTTATCGCATCACCGGCCTCAATTCGAGCTCGGGCTGCGGCAACGAGCCCCTGTGCGGAGGCACGGACTTCATCTGCACCGCGAGCTGCAACGTGGGCGCGGACATCGCCCCCGGCAGCTCCTGCCAGGTCCAGGCCTTCTTCCGGCCCACGGCTGCGGGCTTGCGCACCGCCAACATCAACGTGTGCGACAACATCGGCGGCGGGCGCTCGATCACGATCCCGCTGCGCGGCACCGGCACTTCCTCGCCCACCTCGCCCCCGGCTCCGAGCATGCAGGGGCTGTGGTGGCGCTCGCCCGCGGGCAGCGAAAACGGCTGGGGCGTCAACATTACGCACCAGGGCGACATCATCTTCGCCACCTGGTTTACCTACGACACCGACGGCACCGGCATGTGGCTCGTGATGTCCGAAGGTCGGCGCCCCAACTCCGGCAGCGGCACGTTCACGGGCGCCATCTATCGCACGACGGGCCCGGCATTCAACGCGAGCCCGTGGGGCTCAGTGACGGTGACGCAGGTGGGCACGGGGACGTTCACCTGGGACGGGGTCAACAACGCGACCTTCCAGTACACCGTGAACGGCGTCACGCAGACCAAGGCGATCACGCGGCAGGTGTTCTCGACGCCGGTGCCCACCTGCACATTGGATACGGAGGGGACGTCCTCCTCCACCTTCTTCCAGGACCTGTGGTGGCGCTCGCCCGCGAACAGCGAGCCCGGCTGGGGCGTGAACATCACGCACCAGGGCGATATCCTTTTCGTCACCTGGTTCACGTACGACTCGACCGGTAGGGGCATGTGGCTCGTGATGTCCGATGCGCGTCGCACCACGGGCAACACGTTTGCGGGCGACATCTTCCGCACGACGGGACCGGTTTTCAGCACGGCCACGTGGAACAACTCCGCGGTCGGGGTCACATCGGTCGGGACAGGAACACTCGCCTTCACCGACATGAGCAACGGCACGTTCTCGTACACGGTGAATGGCGTGAGCCAGACGAAGCCGATCACGCGGCAGGTGTTCAGCTCGCCGGCGACGATTTGCCGTTGATTGTCGTTCCCGCGCAGGCGGGAACCCGAGTTGATCATGTCAAACGGGGACGGACCCAAAACCAGGCAACGGCGAAAACCTGGGTCCGTCCCCTTACAATGCCAGCATGTCCCTCGGTGCCAAGCTCGCCGTCGTCTTCGCCGCGTTCATCACGATCCTCGTGATCGTGATCTACATGGCGTTTCGGGAGCGCAAGCTCGGCAAGACCCTCGCCGAGGACGACGCCGAGGCGCAGCAGGCTTCCGATGCGCGTGTCCTGGTGGTCATCTTCTCGGCCATCTTCGGCGGCATGTTCCTGACCTTCCTCGTGGCCTACCTGGTCTTCTTCTGATGCCCTTCGAGCGCACGCTGCAGGTTCCGTGGTCGTTGATCGACATGAACGGGCACCTCGCCAACACCGGCTACCTCAACCTCGCGATCGATGCGCGCATGCTGTATTTCCAGTCGCAGGGCTTCATGCCGGCAGACTTCGCGCGCGCCGGCATAGGGCCCGTCCTGCGGCGAGAGGAGATCGATTATTTCCGCGAGCTGCGCCTGCTCGACAAGGTGCGGGTAAGCCTGGCGCTGGCCGGCGTGAGCCCGGACGGCGCGCGCTTCAAGCTCGTGACCGAGCTGCGCCGAGAGGACGGCGAGCTCTGCGCTCGCGTGATCGCCCTGGGCGGCTGGCTCGACCTCAAGGCGCGCAAGCTCGCCGCGCCCCCCGCGGCGCTCGCCAAGGCGCTGCTCGCGCTGGAGCGCACCGAGGGGTTCGAGGAATTGAAGCCGGTCGCCTAGGCACGACTTGTTACACCGGGGACAGACCCGTTTTTGCCTAATTTTTGAGCGAAACCGGGTCTGTCCCCGGTGTAACAAGCGGTGTTGTTACCGACAGACGGTGGCGGGGGCGGCGAAGACCTGGCGCGAGATGCCCTTGGACTGCGTGATGCCGTCGAGGGTGTAGTCGAAGGTGCCGTTGCCGTCGTCACGGAAAGCAAGTTTCGCGTGGCCGGCGGCGGCCATGCCGACACGCGCGGGATCCCAGGGCTGCGCGCTGAACGGAGGGCCGACGGTGCGATAGAGCGTGCCCTCGTAAGTGGCGTTGCCGGTCCTGGCGAGCGCCGAGCCCACGATCCACATGCCGCGGCCGTCGGGGCCGTAGGTGAACCAGGTGACGAAGAGCAGGTCTCCCTGGTGCGTGACGTTGAGCCCCCAGCCCGATTCGCTGCCTGCCGTCGCCCACCAGAGGTCCTGGTAGTTGGGGAAGCCGTCGCGCGAGCCGCCGAGGGTGCACGCCGGCACCGGCGCCGAGTACACCTGCCGCGTGATCGCCTTAGAGCCCGCGATGCCGTCGACGGTATACCGGAAGACGCCATTGCCGCCATCGTCGAATGAAAATGAAGCGGTGCCGACCGCGGCGGCCGAGACGCGCGCCGGCTCGAACGGCACCGCGTTGAATCCGGGCCCCGTGGTGCGATAGAGCGTGCCGGCGTAGGAGGCATCCCCCACGCGCTCGCCGTTGGACATGACGAGCCACATGCCCTGACCCTGCGCATCGTAGGTGAACCACGTCGCGAAGAGGACGTTGCCCTGCTGCGTGAGGTTCACGCCCCAGCCCGGCTCGGCGGCATTCCACCAGAGCCCCTGCACGTTCAGCGCATTCGAAGGCGCGACCTGGTCGGCTTCGCCGTATTTGGCTACGAGAAGTCCCGCACCGCCGCTGCCCGTGGCGAGACCGACCGCATAGACCGCGTCGGCGGTGGCGAGCACGGCATGACCCGAATCCTCGGGCCCCGAGCCGCGATGCGCGGCGCTCCACAGCTCCGCGCCATTGGAAGCCGCGTACTTGATGGTGCGCAATTCCGCCCCCGCGCCGGCCGAAGAGTAGCTGCGGCCCGTCACCGCGATGTTTCCAACGGCATCGATCGCGATCGCTCGACCGCTTTCCGCGCCCGGCGCCGTGCCGGCATAGCGCGCCTGCCACGCGAGCGCGCCCGTGGATGAATACTTGAGCGTGCGAATGTCGTCTCCGCGAGAGCCGGTGACGATCACGTTGCCCGAACCGTCGGCCCGGACCGCGCCGGCCACCGCCGGGCCGTCGCCGCCATCCACCACGTCCCACAACGTGCGGCCCGTGGCGCCCGCGTTCTTGACGCTGCGGATGTTCGAGGCCCCGCTGGCGAAGCGCGTGGTGCCGACCACGATCGCATCGCCGGCCGCATCCACCGCCAGGGCCGCCGCAAAGTCGCGCCCGCCCGAGTCGTAGAGCTTGCGCCACAGCACCGCGCCGCTGCTCGCAGCGAGCTTCGCGAGGTGCCAATCCTCGTGGCCCAGCGAATTCAAGTAGGTGCCGGTGACAAACGCGTTGCCGGAGCCATCCACCGCGACGGCCGCCGGAGTCACGGCGGTACCGGCATCCACAGGCTGCTGCCAGGCCATGGCGCCGTCTTCGCCGCGATGGCGCGCGATCCAGATCTCCGACGAGGCGGCGATCGTCTGTCCCATCAGCATCACGTCGCCCGAGCGATCGAGCGCCATGCCGTGGGCCACTTCGAGCCCATGCCCGTCGAAACGATGGTCCCACAGCGGCGCGCCATTGGCGCCGGAATACTTGATGAGCCTGAACGTGCCCGACACGTTTCCAGCCACCACCGCGTGGCCCGACCCATCGACCGCGATCGCGACCGCGCCGGTTCCCGTGCCGCCGCAGGATTCGCGTCTCCAAAGCACCGCGCCCGTCGAGGACGAATATTTGATGGTGACGATGCAAGCCTGGCTCGCGCCGCCTTGGGTGCCCGCCACGAAGAGATTGCCCGACGCATCGGTCGCGGCGACGTGTCCCGCCGCGGGCACGAGCGCCCCGCCCGCGTTCGACATCGTCGTCACGGCCCACAAGGTAGCGGGAGTAGCGGCCGGCGCGGCGGCGGCGAAGGGCAGCGTAGCCGCAATGGCCAGGATGGTGAGCAGGTGTCGCATGGGCAACTACATCTTCGTCAGGCCCCCGTGATAAGGCTGCACGAACCGTCTGAAAGCGGCGTGGGAGGGCTCCTACTCCATGTGGATGCCGGCGAGGCGCCTACGGCCTTGTCGTATGCCAGCGACATCCGCTGGCGATACAGCGACAGGCGCGTGCGAACTTCGCTTGCACCGATAAGCGCCCCTGCCGTTCGCATCAAATGCGTAGTGGCCGCCGCATCCTGCGCGCCATGAAGATGAAATGTCTCGCGTTCGCCCTCGCACTCGCCACGCTCGCCGTCGCGAACGACGCCCGCGCCGCCAATTGCCCGACGCGCTCCGACATATTGGTCCGCTCCGATCCGACGCTCGCGCCGGTCCGTCCCGCCGACTGCTCGACCGTGACGCAATCGCCGCCGGAATTCACCTGGCCGCCGCAAAGCGGCAAGGTCGCCTACGAGCTCGAGCTCACGCTCCCCGGCGGGCAGAAGGAGACGCGCAAGACGAACCGCAACTGGGTCCTTTGGGACAAGCCGCTGCCCCCGGGCAAGTACGCCTGGCGCGTGAAGGTGAGCGGGCCCTCCGCATACACGAGCGACGCACGCACCTTCACCATCGCGCCCAACCCGGTGAGCTTCGTGGTTCCGCCGGGCGACGCCCTGGTCAAGCGCGCGAGCACGACGCCGCGGCCGCGCACGTGGAGCCAGGATCCCACGCGCCCGCTCGCCGCCATCAGGTCCGAGCGCGCCGCGGGCTTCCGCAGCCTGCGCGAGGAGGTCGACAACAAGGTCCCCTCCCCTGTCCAGCCGGAGCCCGTGGCGACCTCGGACAATGCCAACTACGAAGACACGGTGGCGGAGCAGAAACGCACGCTCGCCGCTGCGTTCGCGTGGGCCGCGACGAAGAACCCGCGCTACGGCCACGACGCCGCCCGCCGCATGCTGGCGCAGGCGAAGTGGAACGTGAACGGCCCGATCAGCTACAAGAAGAACGACATGGCGAACCGCAACGTCGCCTGGACCCTCGCCCTCGCCTACGACTGGACGCATGATTACCTCAAGCCCGCCCAACGCGAGGAGATCCTCGCCGCGATCAAGGCGCGCACGCAGCCGATGTACGAGGACGTCGTGAACCGCCTCGCCGGTTATCCGTACGATTCCCACGCGAACCTCACGCTGAGCATCGTGGCCGCCATCGGCACGCTGACCGTGGGCGAGATTCCGGAAGCCGAGGCGTGGGTGCGTGATGCCGTGCCCCTCGCCGTCGTGTGGACGAGCCCGTGGGGCTTGCAGGACGGCGGCTTCGCCAACGGCACCGCTCAACTCTTCTGGGACACCGGCAGCCACCTGCCTGCCTGGTACATCCTGCGCAATGCCGCGGGCGTGGATCTTTCGAAGAAGGAATGGGTGCGCAACCACCTGCGGTTCATGGCGTACTTCGTCCCCCCGGGCGCGCCTTCGGGCGTCTTCGGCGACGGGCACGAGCTGAATCTCGCCGAAGTCTGGGCTCGCGTCTCCAAGGCGGTGGCGCGATTCGCCCCGTCGTCCCTCGGGCTCTGGTACGCGGGATCGATGGGACGCGAGGACGCGGCGCGCATCGAGCTCATGCTTTCGCCGCGCGTGAAGGAGAAGGAAGACGCCGACCTTCCGCGGGAGACGCCCAACTCGGCGTTTTTTCCCTCGGTGGGCTGGGTGGCGATGCACAGCGACCTCGAGGATCCGCAGCGCACCTCGGTGTACTTCAAGAGCAGCCCCTACGGCTCGTACAACCACGGCCACGGCGACCAGAACGGCTTCGTGATCCACCACCGCGGCGAGCGCCTGCTGGTGAACTCCGGCTACTACGACGGCTACCAGACGGAGCACTGGCGCAACTGGTACAAGCAGACGCGCGCGGCCAACGCGATCACGTTCGACGGCGGCAAGGGCCAGGGCTTCAACGGCAAGCAGTTCTCGGGCGAAGTGACGCGCTTCGAGAGCGGCCCCGGATGGGACCTGGCGGTGGGCCGCGCCGAGAAGGCCTACGGCGGGGAGCTCACGCGCGCGCAACGCTCGATCGTCTTCCTGCGGCCGAACCTGGTCCTCATCCACGACAGCCTCGCCTCCGAAACCCCACGCGCGTGGGAGTGGAACCTGCATGCGCTGGAGAAGATGCGGCCGGCGAGCGACAAGGTGGTCCACGTGCGCAACGGCAACGCCAAGATGTGCGTGGAGATGCTGGTGAGCCCCGAGGTCTCCTTCCGCCAGACCGACCAGTTCACCGCGCCGCCTTCGGGCAAGGACATGCCGAACCAGTGGCACGGGACCTTCGTCTCGGCGACGAAGTCGCCGCGGGCAGAGTTCGTCGCGCTCATGCGGATCGGCGCCGACTGCAAGCCCGGCGGCATGCGCTCGGCGATGGTGGCCCCGACCCCGGATGGGCTGCGGGTGGAGCTGGAGGGCTATTCGGTGAGCTTCGGCGCGAACGGGCCGGCGGTTACCGCGAAGCCAGGCACTACGCTCGCAGAAAGATCTTCACCACAGAGACCACCGGGGCCACAGAGTTGACCCGTTGTCCCGCTGTGGTCTGCGTGGTCATTGTGGTTCAGCGCTTTTCGCAATGAACACCTTCACCGCTTCGGGATCGGGCTTCATCACCGTCACCCGCTGAGGCAGCTTCTCGATCGCCTCGAACCCCGGCGGCCGCGGGGCGTGCTCGCCCAGCGCCTCGAAGACGGTCTCGTCGAACTTCACCGGCAGCGCCGTCTCCAGGCAGATCATCGGCGTTCGCATGTCCTTGAGCCGCAGCGCGATCTTCACGCCGTCGGCGGTGTGCGGATCGATCACCTGGCCGTACCTCTCCTTCACCAACCGGATGGTGGCGAGGCGGTCCTCGTGGGTGCTGCGCCCTGAGACGAAGCCCGAATCCTCCTCGATCCTCTCCCACGCCTTGTCGGTGGAGAGGTCGAAGCCGCCCTGCTCCTCCACCTGCTTCCACAGCCACGCGACCTTCTCCCCGTCCTGGTCGACCGCGTCCCAGATGAAGCGCTCGAAGTTCGAGGCCTTGGAGATGTCCATCGAGGGACTGGACGTGGCCTGCGTGTCTTTCGCGTTGCGCGGCCGATAGCGGCCGGTTCGGAAGAACTCGTCGAGCACGTCGTTCTCGTTGGTGGCGAGCACCAGCCGCTTGATCGGCAGCCCCATGCGTTTGGCGACGTAGCCCGCGAAGATGTTGCCGAAGTTGCCCGAGGGCACGGCGAAGGACACCGGATCGTCGTTGCCCTGGGTGGCGGCGAAGTAGCCCTTGAAGTAGTAGACCACCTGGGCCACCACGCGCGCCCAGTTGATCGAGTTCACCGCGCCGATCGCGTGTGTTCGCTTGAACGCGGCATCGGCGTTGACCGCCTTCACCACGTCCTGGCAGTCGTCGAAGGTGCCTTCGATGGCGATGTTGTGGATGTTCGCGTCCTGCAGCGAATACATCTGCGCGCGCTGGAAGGCGCTCATGCGCCCCTGGGGCGAGAGCATGAAGACGTTCACGCCCGCCTTGCCGCGCAGGGCGTGCTCGGCGGCCGAGCCCGTGTCTCCGCTGGTGGCGCCGAGCACGTTGAGCCTGCGGCCGCGGCGCGCCAGCTCGCTCTCGAAGAGCGGGCCGAGCGCCTGCATGGCGATGTCCTTGAACGCGAGCGTCGGCCCGTTGGAAAGCCCGAGCACGTGCAGGTTGCCCTCGAGCTTGCGCAATGGCGTGATCTCCGCGGTGCCGAAGACCTCGGCGGTGTACGCCTTGTGCGTGATGGCCTTGAGCTCGGCACCCGGAAAGTCGTCGGCGAAGAAGCGCATCACCTCGAAGGCGAGCTGCGGATACGGCAGGTCGCGCATGGCCGCGAGCTTGGGCTTCATGATGCGCGGCCACTGCTCCGGCACCATGAGCCCGCCGTCGGGTCCGAGTCCCTCCAGCAGGATGTCGCTGAAGCCCTGGTTGGCGGCGTGCCCGCGGGTGGAGACGTATTTCACCGGGGACCGTCCCGGAGTATCGCGCCAGCGAAAACCGGGCCTGTCCCCGGTTTGATCTTCTCTTCGCTCAAAGCAAGTCCTCCAGCCGGATCCGCACCACAGGCGTGGGAATCGTCTCCAGGGCCTCCACCTTGGCGATCGCCGCGTTCACGTGCCGCTCCTCGGTGCGGTGCGTGAGGATCACCACGTCCACCTGCTCCTCGCCCTCGCCGGCCTCCTTCTGGAAGATGGCGTCGATGGAGATGGAGTGGTCGGCGAAGATGCGCGTCACGTCGGCCAGCACGCCGGGTCGATCGAGCGCGCGAAGCCGGAGGTAATAGCCGGTTTCCACATCCTCCATGCCCAGGATGGGAGCGTTGGAGAGGCGATCGGGCTGGAACGCGAGGTGCGGCACGCGGTGCTCGGGGTCGGCGGTGGCCATGCGGGTCACGTCCACCAGGTCGGCCACGACGGCGCTCGCCGTCGCCTCCGCGCCGGCCCCGCGTCCGTAGTAGAGCGTCGGCCCGACGGCGTCGCCCTTCACCAGCACCGCGTTCATGACGCCTTCGACGTTGGCGATGAGGCGCCGCGAGGGAATCAGCGTCGGATGAACCCGCAGCTCGATGCCCTTGCCGGTGCGCCGCGTGATGCCGAGGAGCTTGATGCGGTAGCCCAGCCCCTCGGCGTACTTGAGGTCGGTGGCGGTGAGCCGCGTGATGCCTTCGCACGTCACCTTGTCGAACTGCATCGGGATGCCGAAGGCGATGGCGGCGAGAATGGCGAGCTTGTGCCCGGCGTCGATGCCCTCGACGTCGAACGCGGGATTGGCCTCGGCGTAGCCCAGGCGCTGCGCCTCCGCGAGCACCACGTCGAAGGGCAGCCCCTTGTCGCGCATCTCCGAGAGGATGTAGTTGCAGGTGCCGTTGATGATCCCGGCGATCCACTCGATGCGGTTGGCCGACAGCCCCTCGCGGATCGCCTTGATGATGGGAATGCCGCCGGCGACCGACGCTTCGAAGGCCACCATCACGCCTTTCGCATGCGCGCGCGCGAAGATCTCGGTGCCGTGCCTGGCGAGCAGCGCCTTGTTGGCGGTGACGACGTGCTTGCCGCTTTCGATCGCTCGCAGCACCAGTTCCTTCGCCACGGTGTCGCCGCCGATCAACTCGACCACGATGTCGATCGCCGGGTTGTCGATGATCATGCCGGCGGTGGGCACGAGCTCGATGCCGTCGAGCGCGACCTTGCGCTCCTTCCTGAGGTCGCGCGCGCTCGCCATGCGGATCTGGATGTCGCGGCCGGCGCGGCGCGAGATTTCCTCGCGGTTGCGCCGCAGCACCTCGATCGTGCCGCCGCCGACGGTGCCCAGGCCCAGCAGGCCGACTTGGATCGGTTTCATGCCGCCTACAGCCTGCCGTCTTTGCGGAACATCTCCTTCACCCCGCGGATGGCCTGGCGCGAGCGGCTCTCGTTCTCGATCAACGCGATGCGCACATGGTCGTCACCGTAGTCGCCGAAACCGATGCCGGGAGCTACGGCGATCTTCGCGTCGCGCATGAGCTTCTTGGCGAACTCGATCGAGCCCATGTCGCGGTACTGCTCGGGGATCCGGGCCCAGACGTACATGGAGGCTTTCGGCATCTCGACATCCCATCCAGCCTCGCGAAGGCCGCGCACCATCACGTCGCGGCGCTTCTCGTACTTGGCGCGGATCTCCTCGACGCAGTCCTGCGGGCCCTCGAGCGCGGCGATGGCAGCCACCTGCAGCGGCGTGAAGGTGCCGTAGTCGTGGTAGCTCTTGATGCGCGCGAGCGCGTTCACCAGCTCGGAGTTGCCCACCATGAAGCCGATGCGCCAACCCGCCATGTTGTAGCTCTTGGACATGGTGAAGAACTCCACCGCCACGTCGCGCGCGCCCGGCACCTGCATGATCGAGGGCGCCTTCCAGCCGTCGAAGGTGATGTCCGCATAGGCGAGGTCGTGCACCACCAGGATGTTGTGCTGCTTGGCGAGCGCGACCACCCTCTCGAAGAAATCGAGCTCGACGCACTTGGCGGTCGGGTTCGAGGGAAACCCGATGATCATCATCTTCGGCTTGGGGATCAGCTCGCGGATCGCGCGCTGCGCTTCCTCGAAGAAATCCACCCCCGGAGTCATGCGGACCGAGCGGATGTCCGCGCCCGCGATGATCGCGCCATAGATGTGGATCGGGTAGCTCGGGTTCGGCACCAGCACCGTGTCCCCGCGGTCGAGCGTGGCGAGCATGAGGTGCGCGAGGCCTTCCTTCGAGCCGATGGTGACGATGGCTTCACGATCGGCATCGAGGTCCACGTCCCAGCGGCGCTTGTACCACTGGCAGATGGCGCGGCGCAGGCGCGGGATGCCCTTCGACATCGAGTATCCGTGGGTGTCCTCGCGCTGCGCCACCTCGCAGAGCTTCGCCACGATGTGCGGCGGGGTGGGCCCGTCGGGATTGCCCATCGACAGGTCGATGATGTCCTCGCCGGCGCGGCGCGCGGCCATCTTCAGCTCGTTGGTGATGTTGAAGACGTACGGCGGCAGCCGCTTGATGCGGGAGAACTCGGGGACCACGGGCTTGGCGGCGTCGTTGAGGTTCATCATCGTTTGCTGCACTGCAATAGAACGATGATTCTAGCAGGCCTCAACCCGCCGCTAAGTCATTGAATTGGCGCTTCAGAATACCTGGCGGGTAATCGACTTGCTCCCTGATACCCCGTCCACCGTGAAGCTCAGCGTGCCGTTGTTCGCGTCGCTGAAGGTGAGCGTGGCGCTCCCGGCCGGGAACACGCTGATGAGGCTTGGATTGAACGTTGGACCGAACGGCGGGCCGGTGGTGCGGAACACGCTGCCGCTGCAGCCGTTGCCGCCCGCCGTCACTGCGCAATCGGAAACCACGTACCAGACCGGCTGGCCGGCGCTGTTGTAGACGAACCAGGCGAGGAACATCGTCTGGAACTGCTGCGTGATCGCCATGCCCCAGCCGGATTCGGAAGCGTTCCACCACAGGTCGGTGTAGCTCACCGCCGGCGTCGTCCCGGTGCCGCGGAAGACCTGGCGCACGATCGGCACGGTTCGGCTTTGCCCCGCGACGGAGTAAGTCATCGTCGCGGACTCGTTGCTGCTGAAAGTGACCGCGAGCGATCCGGCATTGGAAACGCTGGCGGAAGAGGGGTTGAAGGGCACGCCGAAAAACCGCGGACCGGTGGCTTGGAACAGGCTTCCGCTGCACGAATTGCCCACCACGGCGCAGCTCGAGGCGACATACCACTTCGGCGCCCCGCTCGCGTCGTACGTGTACCAGGCGGCGAAGATGATGTTGCCGCGCTGCGTGAAATGGATGCCCCAGCCGCTCTCGTTCGGGTTCCACCACAGGCCGCTGCGTGCGCCTGGCGGGTTGGGCGTGCCCGTGCTCGCCGCGCCGACGATGAAACTGCCGCCGAGGGCGACGGGTCCGTTAGGGACGGTCATGACGAAGACCTGCGCCAGAGTGGTTGTGTCGTACACCAGGATCCGGTCGTTGTCTCCGTCCACGACGACGAGCTGCGTGCCATCGGGCGTGACACCGACCGACGTCGGAAATCCACCGGTCGTGATGCGCGTGGCCACCGTATTGGCGCCTGCATCGATGACCGCCACGGCCCCGGCCTCCGGAAGCGCGACGAAGACACGATCGCCTGAGGGCCGCACCGCAACGCCGGCCGGGAGGCTTCCCACGGCGATCTGGGCAAGCACGGCGTTGCTTGCGAGGTCGATCACGGCGACGCTGTTTGCCGCGTTGGCCTGCGTCCCCAGCTGCGAAACGTAAAGCCGCGTCCCGGCGGGATTGACCGCCATCGGAAAGGGCGTGGGCTGCGTCGGGACCGTGGCGACCACCGCGAAGGTCGTGCCGTCGATCACCGAGATCGTGTTCGCGTCGCTGTTTGCCACGTACAGCCGCGTTCCGGAAGGATTGAACGCCACAGAGGTGGGGCCGGCGCCGGATGTCACCGTTTGCAGGAGGCCGTTGGTTGCAGCGTCGTAGATGCCCACCGTGTTCAGCGGGGTAGCCCCGCCGCCGGGCAACGCGATCGCCATGCGGGTTCCGGCGGGATTCACGGCCACGCCCGCGGCGACGGCGGGCGTGGTGATGGTGGTGACGACACTGCGGCTGGCCGTGTCGATCACGCTCACCGCGGGGTCCGAGATGCTGGAGACGTACATGCGTGTGCCAGCCGGATTGGCCGCGATGAAAGCCGGATTCCGGGTGACGGGAATCGTCGCCACGATAGAGCGGCTCGCGAGATCGACTACCGCCACGCTGTTGCCATCGGCCTGCACCAGGAAGGCGAACGGAGCCGCGAATACGGGCACGCCAACCGACAGGAGCAATGCGACGAGCGATGAGGCGAGCCGCCGGGCGGCCCGGAAGAGGTGCGCGTGCATGGTGCCTCCCTGGGAATCTCGTTCTTGCCGAGGCTCGCCGGCCGCGAGCCGCCGGTCAGTTGCAGGTCGAAGGCGGGCTCGAGAACACCTGGCGCTGGATGGTCTTGGTGACCGTCGCGCCATTGAAGGTATAGGTAAGGGTCCCGGTATTACCGTCGCTGAAGCGCAGGCGCATCGTGCCCACCGGGGTCGCCGTGACGCCGGTGAAGGGCGTGGAATTGAATGAAGGGCCCGACGTCCGGTAGAGCTCGCCCAGGTACGAGCCGTCCGATTGGCGCGCGCCGGCCGACATCACCAGCCAAACGTCGCGCCCGCCGCTGTCGTACGTGAAGAGCGTGGCGAAGACGGTGTTGTCCTGGTGCGTGACGTTGAGGCCCCAGCCGGATTCGGCGGGATTCCACCAGAGGTCCTGGTAGTTGGTCGAAGCCACGCGGCTATCCGGGGTCGGGAGGCAATTGGCCGCGCGGCTGCCGAACACCTGGCGCTGCACCGTCTTCCTCACCTGCACGCCATCCACCGTGTAGGTGAGCGTGCCCACGCTGGCATCGCCGAACGAAAGCGTCATGGTTCCGACGCGCGTCACGTTGCCCGCGCCGATGGGCGTGAAGGGGTTGGCATTGAACGCGGGGCCCGTGGTGCGGTAGAGGTCCCCGGTATAGGTGATGCCGTCGGCGCCCATGCGCCCACCCGACATGACGAACCAGCGCGGCGCGCGGCTCGCGTCGTAGGTGAATAACGTGCCGAAGAGCGTGCTGCCCTGCTGGTTCAGGTTGAGCCCCCACCCCGACTCGTTCGGGTTCCACCAGAGCGACGTCTGCGACGGCAGCATAGGACACACGTCGTTGCCCGGAACCAGCACCGCGTTTCGGAAGACGCCGGTGTCGAGCATGCGCGAGCTGCTCGAGCCGTAGCCGACGTAGAACGTCGCTCCGGAGACGTTGGGAGTGGGCGTGCCGTTCAGGATGGATACCGCGGCCCCCTGTGAAGACAACGTGCCCGACAGGTAGGCCTGCAATTGCGCGCCCGTGACCGCCACGAGCTGGCCGGCGGCGTTCACTTGCGAAATCACGCACGAGTCCGCCTTTTGCCCGGCCTTCTCGAGAAGGGCCGTGCCGACGGTGATCACGCCAGGATCGCGCCCACCGAGGACGCGGCCCGCGGGAGCGACTGCGAACACGTACACGCTGCCGCTGCTGCCCACGTCCTGCGGCCGGAACTGGATCTGCGCGCTCGCCGTGGCCGAAACCGGCGTGATGTTCGCCGTCACCGTCATGGGAAACACCGGCGGCGGGACGGTTTCTGCCTTGATCGTCGCGGGAATCGTCGCGGTCAGACCCTCGCACCCATTGCAGGTGGGGCCCACGATGGTGATCGAGCCCTCGCGCGTCGAGGGGTTCCAGCTGCCGGTATAGGTGTAGTTGAGGTCTACCTGGAAGATTTCGGTGCATCCGCCGGGAAACACCACGCCGGTCACGATGGTCCCCTGCAGGCTCGATTGGGCCAGGTGGAGCCCGGTGACGGTGGTACGGACGTTGACGGCGTAGGTACCCGGGCAGCCGGGCACCGAGATCGAGACCACCTCCTCGCTTGTGCAGGTGGGCGCGCTCCGGCAATGGAGGAAGACCCCGGCGGGCACTGCGATGCCGCCCGTCGTGTAGCCGTTGTGCGTGATGGTGATGCGGGTGTCCTGCGCCCATGCTGGCGACAAGGCGATCACGAGGGCCGCGGCCAGGCAGGCGGTGAATGCGCGCGAGAACGATGTCATGCGACACCCCCCAGCTTCCGCCCCCGGGACGGCCGGGGACACGGCGCGATTTAACTCCGCCGCAGCCATGCACGCAACTGTCATCCATTCAGCGGGGGAGGCGCCGCGGTTATGATGTCAGGCCGCCCTGCGTGGGCCTTGTCGCGGCACACACCTTGAAATTCGAGCGCGAAGTCCCTGCCGGCAGGAACTCCTTCACGGGCTACGGCGAGGGTTACGTGGAGATCAACCGCGCGCGGCACGAGGCGAGCCTCGTCGTGAGCGGCGAGCGCCTGGTGACCGACTGGCCGGTCGCCGCGGTGGACGGCCTTTCGCCAGACCATTTCGCCGCCATCCTCGAGCTCTCTCCCGAGATCGTGCTGCTCGGCACCGGCCCGCGCCTGGCCTTCCCCGACCCCGCGAAGCTCGCGCCGCTCTACCGCGCGGGCCTGGGCGTGGAGGTGATGGACACGCCGGCCGCATGCCGGACCTACAACATCCTGCTGGGCGAGGGCCGCAACGTCGTCGCGGCGCTCATCATCTGCAAGTGACGCAAGGCGCACTGCCGGCGTAGCCGATCCTCAGGCCGCCGCGCGCAGCTCCCTCAACAGCACCGACATCACCGCGAGGTCCACGCTCCCCGAGCGCTTGAGCTCGTCGGTCATGGCCTTCAGGCGTGCGATGGGCGGCGCGTAGCGCTCGCGCCACGTCTCCAGCATGCGCTGGGGATCGTCGCCCGCCGACATCTTCGCCACCGAAGCCGCGAGCGCGCGCTGTTGGCTCGACAGGTCGTCGCGCAGCGCGTTGCGGGCCAGGGCCTGCCACGTGGTATCGGTAGGAAGCTGGGTGATGCGGTCGGCGAACCAGCGCAGGTCCAGCTCGCCGGCGAGCGCGAAGTAGAGGCGCGTGAGCGACACGATGTCCTTGCCGAGCTCGACCGCCACCTCGGTCACGTCGAGGGCTGCGTAGAGAGCCCCGAGGCTCGCCACGCGGCCGGCCAGGTCGGGGGAAACACCCTGGCTCGTGAGCTTCTCCACGGACTCGTTCCAGGCGAGGCGGTCGCTCTCGGCGAGCACGCCCGGGAAGCTCGCGCGCACGGCCTGCACGCCGGGGCGAAAGATCTCCAGCACCTTCGCGATCGGCAGGCGCTCGCGGCGACGTCGCAGGAACCACAGCGTCGCGCGCACGACGAGCCTGCCTACCTCGATCAGCATCTGGTACTGGATGGCCGCGGGGACCTTGTTGTCCAGCGCGTCGATCTCGAGCCACAGCGCCTCGAGGCCGAAGATGTCGCGCACGAGTATGAAGGCGCGCGTGACTTCCTCGGGCGATGCGCCCGTCTCTTCGACCATGCGGTGCACGAATACGCTGCCGGTGCGGTTGATCATCGAGTTGGCGATGACGGTGCCGATGATCTCGCGCTTCAGCGCGTGGCGCGGCATGAGCCTGGCGAAGCGCTCGCGCAGCAGCCGCGGGAAGTATGCCACCAGCGCCTCGTCGACGTAGTCGTCGTCCACGAGCGAGCCTGCCAGCAGCTCCTCGTAGAGCGTCATCTTCGAGTACGCGAGCAGCACCGCGCGCTCGGGCGCGGTGAGTCCCGTCTTGGCCGCGCGCCGCTCGGCGATCTCTTCCTCGTCGGGCAGGTTCTCCACCGCGCGGTTGAGCTTGCCCGCCTTCTCCAGGGCGCGGATGAAAGCGGCTTGCGAGTCGAGCATCTTCTCGCCGCGCACGCCGGACACCGCGAGGGACTGCGTCTGGTAGTAGTTGTCCACCAGCACGAGGCGGCCCACGTCCTCGGTCATCTCGGCCAGCAGCTCGTTGCGCTGCGCTTCCGGCAAGGCGCCCTCGGAGATCGCGAGGCCGAGAAGGATCTTGATGTTCACCTCGTGGTCCGAGCAGTCCACGCCGGCGGAGTTGTCGATCGCGTCGGTGTTGATGCGCCCGCCCTTCTGCGCGTACTCCACGCGGCCAAGCTGCGTGAAGCCCAGGTTACCGCCCTCGGCGACCACCTTGCAGCGCAGCTCCTCGCCGTTCACGCGGATCGCGTCGTTGGCCCGGTCGCCCACTTCGATGTTGCGCTGGCGCGCGGCCTTCACGTAGGTGCCGATACCGCCGTTGTAGAGCAGGTCCACCGGCGCGCGCAGGATCGCCTTGAGCAGCTCCTGCGGCGTGGCTTCCGCCGCCTCGAATCCGAGCACCGCGCGCACCTGCGGCGAAAGCGGGATCGACTTCGCCCCCCGCGGAAAGACTCCGCCCCCCTTCGAGATGAGCGACTTGTCGTAGTCGTCCCACGAGGAGCGCGGCAGGTTGAAGAGGCGCTCGCGCTCGCGAAAGCCGGCTTGGGTATCCGGATCCGGGTCGAGGAAGATGTGCCGGTGGTCGAACGCCGCCACGAGCTTGATGTGGCGCGAAAGCAGCATGCCGTTGCCGAACACGTCGCCCGACATGTCGCCGATGCCCGCGACGGTGAAGTCCTGGCTCTGCGTGTCGATGCCCATCTCGCGGAAATGGCGCTTCACGCTCTCCCACGCGCCCCGCGCGGTGATGCCCATCTTCTTGTGGTCGTAGCCGGCGCTGCCGCCCGAGGCGAAGGCATCGCCCAGCCAGAAGCCGTACTCGGCGGAGATGCCGTTGGCGTAATCCGAGAAAGTGGCGGTGCCCTTGTCCGCGGCGACCACGAGGTAGGGATCGTCGGGGTCGTGGCGCACGACGTTGGCGGGGGGTGCGACCTTGCCCGCGACCAGGTTGTCGGTCACGTCGAGCATGCCGCGCAGGAAGTTGCGGTAGCACTCCACGCCTTCCTTCACATACGCCTCGCGCTCGCTCATCGGCGGCGCAGCCTTGAGGACGAACCCACCCTTGGAGCCAACCGGCACGATGACCGCGTTCTTGACCTGCTGCGCCTTCACCAACCCCAGCACCTCGGTGCGGAAGTCCTCGGGACGGTCGGACCAGCGAAGCCCGCCGCGCGCGACCTTGCCGAAGCGCAGGTGGATCGCCTCGAAGCGCGGCGAGTAGACGAAGATCTCGAAGAGCGGCCGCGGCTCGGGCAGCTCGGGCACGATTTGCGACTGGATCTTCAGCGACAGGTACGGCTTGCGCTCGCCGTCGCCCGCCCTCACCCAGTGGTTGGTCCTGATGGTCGCGCGCACCAGGTACACGTAGCGGCGCAAAATGCGATCCTCGTCGGCGATGGAGACCGCGTTCAGCAGCCCGATGATCTCGTCGCCCAGTTCCTTTTGCAGCTCGTCGCGTCGTCCGGGCAGCGCGGGGTCGAAGCGGGCATGGAAGAGCGCCACGATCTTCGCCGTGATCGCCGGGTGCGTGGCCAGGGTCTGCTCGATGTAGGCCTGGCTGTAGGTGAACCCGGCCTGCTTGAGGTACTTGGCATAGGCGCGAAGCACCGTCACGTCGTCAGGCGAGAGCGCGGCGATGGGCGTAAGGCGGTTGAAGCCGTCGTTCTCGATCTCGCGCCGCGCCACGCGCGCGAGAGCGTCTTCGGTGACGGCCTTGACCGCCGCGACATCGCCGATCGGCCGCGCGCTGCGCATGCCGAAGTCGTGCAGGTACACCGCTTCGCCGCCCTCGCGCTCGATCTCGTATGACACCTCGTCGAGCACTTCCAGGCCCATGTTCTCCAGGACCGGCAGGCTCCCGGAAAGCGGGACGGGCCCGCCGATGCGGAAGACCCGCAGCCGCAGCGAGCGCTCGTCGGCTTCGGGCGGGCGATAAAGGCTCACGGCGAAGGGCTTGGACTCGTCCAGCGCCTCCATGACCGCGATGTCGCGCACCGCGGCCTGCGCAGGCACCTGCTCGCGATACGACAGCGGAAAGGCGCGCGCATAGCGCCGACCCAGCGGGGTCGAGCGCTCGTCCCCCGCCCAATCGAGCAGCGCCACCTTGAGGTCGTCGTCCCAGCGCCTGGTGGCCTGCGCGATGTCCGACTCGATCGCGTGGACGTCGTAGCTGGCCGCTTCCTTCGGGTTGGTGCGGACCAGCAGGTGGATGCGCGCGAGCACCGATTCCGAAAGCTGCACCGTGAACTCGGCGGACGTGCCGTTCAGGTGGCGGCGGAGGATCTCCTGGATGCGCATGCGCGCGTCGGTGTTGAAGTTCTCGCGCGGCAGGAAGACCAGGCACGAATAGAAGCGGCCGTAGACGTCGCGGCGGATGAACACGCGCGTCTTGCGGCGGTCGCCCAGCCTGAGGATGCCGAGCGCCGTCTCGAAAAGCGTGTCCTCGTCGATCTGGAAGAGCTCGTCGCGGGGATACTCCTGCAGCACCGACAGCAGGTTCTTGTAGGCATGGCTGTACGGCCGGAAGCCCGCGCGCTCGATCACGCGCGCGACCTTGCGGCGCAGCAGCGGGATCTGGCGCGGGTCGGCGTGGTAGGCCGAGGAGGTATAGAGGCCCACGAAGCGGCGCTCCCCCACGACCTTGCCCTGCGCATCGAAGCGCTTCACGCCGATGTAGTCGAGGTAGCCGGGCCGGTGCACGGTGGCGCGCGCATTGGCCTTGGTGAGCACCAGCAGGTGCGGCTCGCGCGCGAGCGCGCGCAGCTCGCGCGGAAGCTCCGCGAAGCTCTGCGAGATCCCGCCAAGCTTTGGCTCGCGCAGCACGCCCAGCCCCGAGCGCGGCACGATCCGCAGCTGGTCCTCGCCGTTCACCGTGGAAAGCTCGTAGTCGCGGTAGCCGAGGAAGGTGAAGTGATGGTCCACGGCCCAGGCGAGGAACGCATGCACCTCGGCGCTTTCCTCGCTGCGCACCAGCGCGGGCGCCTTCTCGAGCTCCTTCACCACCTCTTCCATGCGCTGGCGCATGGTCGACCAGTCTTCCACCGAGGCGCGCACGTCTCCCAGCACGTGCATGAGGCCGTCGCCCAGCTCCTTCAGCCGCGCGTGCTCGACCTCGCGGTCGACCTCGACGTGGATGAGCGACTCCTGCCTGCCTTGCTCGCTCGCGGGGGCGAGCGCCTTCAGCACGCCCTCGCGGTCGCGTTGCGTGGCGACCAATGGGTGGTTCAGCAGGTGCAGGGTATAGCCCTGCCGGTTCACCTCCATCGTCACCGAATCGACGAGGAAGGGCATGTCGTCGTTGACCATCTCGATCACGGTATGGGGGCAGCTCCAGCCGTGCTCCTCGGGCCGCGGGTTGTATACGCGCAGCTTCGGGGTGCCGGAGGCGAACTGGCGCGCGAATTGCAGGTGCGCCATGGCCGCGCCATGGAGGTCGGCCGGATCGCGGCTGGCGAGGTCCTCGGGGTCGATCTGGTCGTAGTAGAGCGCGATGAAGGCCCGAGCCTCCTGGGCTTCGGCCGGGGCCTGACGCTCGTCGGCAATGCGCATGACCTGCTCCAGCAGCGCCTGCTTCTGCTCGTGCGTGGGAAAATGCATGGCGAGGGAGATGCGAATGCGAAAACCCCTATTGTCCCCCAAACGACGCGTCGGCATCCTCGGCGGGATGGGTCCGGCCGCGACGGTGGACCTGATGGCTAAGGTGCTCGCCGCCACGCCGGCCCGGCGCGACGAGGACCACGTTCCACTCATCGTCTGGAACGTGCCGCAGATACCGTCGCGGCCCGCGGCGCTGCGCGGCGAGGGCCCCTCTCCGTTGCCCGACATGGTCGAGGGCGCGCGATTCCTCGAGCAGGCCGGGGCCACGGCCCTCGCCATCGCGTGCAACACGGCCCACCACTGGGCGGTAGAGCTGCAGCAGCAGATGTCGATCCCGCTGCTGCACATCGCAGAAGCCGCCGTGGAGGCGCTCGCCGCGCGCCATCCGCCCGCCCGGCGCGTAGCGCTGCTGGGCACTCGCGCCACGATCGAGCTGGGGATCTACGGCACGCCCCTCGCGCGCCGCGGCATCGCGGTGGACCTGCCCGACGCGCGCGAGCAGGAGGCGACCGACCGCGCCATCGCGCATGTGAAGTCGGGCGAGCTCGACGCGGCGCGGAAGGTTTTCCTGCCGGTCGCCGAGGCCATCCTCGCCCGCGGCGCCGATGCGATCGTGCTCGGGTGCACCGAGCTTCCGCTCATCGCCTGCCCTGCGCCGCTGCAGGCGCGCCTCGTCGATCCCACCGACGCGCTCGCACGCGCCATCGTGAAGCATGCGAGCGCGTCGATTGAAGTATCCTAAACGGCTTACGCGGCCGCACGCTTCGCATCAAATCGCAGAGCCGCGCGCACTCGTTCACCAACCAGGGAGGGATTCACCATGATTCGCGCGACAAGGGCAGCGCTGGCGCTCGCCTTGGCGTTCTCGGCGGCCACCGTGCTCGCCCAGGACCTCACGGGCACGCTCAAGAAGATCAAGGACACCGGCGGCATCACCATCGGGCACCGCGAGACCTCGATCCCGTTCTCCTACCTCGACGAGAAGCAGCAGCCCATCGGCTACTCGATGGACCTGTGCGCGGCCATCGTGGAGGAAGTGAAGAAGGAGCTGCAGATGACGCAGCTCGCGGTCAAGTACAACCCCGTCACCTCGCAGACGCGCATCCCGCTGATGGAGAACGGCACCATCGACCTCGAGTGCGGCTCCACCACGAACACGCTCACGCGGCAGAAGCAGGTCGCCTTCGCGCCGACCACCTTCATCACCGGCACCAAGCTGGTGGTGAAGAAGTCCTCGCGCATCAAGTCGTACAAGGACCTGAAGGGCAAGACCGTCGTGGTGACCCAGGGCACGACCAACGAGCGCGTCATCAAGGCGCTCTCGGACAAGGACAACCTCGGCATCCGCTTCCTCAACGCCAAGGACCACGCCGAGTCGTTCCTCACGGTCGAGTCGGGCCGCGCCGTGGCCTTCTCCATGGACGACGTGCTGCTCTACGGCCTGGTCGCCAAGGCGAAGAACCCGAAGGACTATGAAGTGGTGGGCGATTACCTCTCGTACGACCCCTACGGGATCATGTTCCGCAAGAACGACGACGCCTTCGGCGTGGTCATCCGCCGCACGCTCGCCAACCTCATGCGCAGCGGCGAGATCAACAAGATCTACGACAAGTGGTTCGTGGGCAAGCTGCCCTCGGGCGAGACGCTCGCCATGCCGATGCAGCCGCTGCTGAAGGCGGCGTTCCAGCTGCAGGCGCTGCCGGAGTAGGCAGAACCGACAAATCAAGACCGGGGACAGACCCAGAGCCAAGCAACGGCGAAAACCTGGGTCTGTCCCAACAAGCAACAACCAAACCTGCGTCTGTCCCCGTGGACTGGTCCGTCCTCCTCCAGACCGCCCCCTCGGGGGGCATGACGTACCTGGGCTGGCTCGGCTCGGGGACGATGTGGACGCTGCTCGTCTCGCTTTTCGCCTGGGTGATCGCGTTCAGCCTGGGCTCGATCCTCGGCATCCTCAGGACCACGCCGCTGCCCATCGCCCGAGCGATCGCGACGGGTTACGTCGAGCTCTTCCGCAACATCCCCCTGCTGGTGCAGATGTTCCTCTGGTACTTCGTCGTGCCCGAGGTGATCCCGAAGGCGTGGGGCGATTACCTGAAGACGCAGTTCCCGAACCTGGTGGAGCTGCCGTTCGCGCAGTTCAGCATGCTCGAGTTCACCGCGGCGGTCCTCTGCCTCGGGCTCTACACCGCCTCTCGCGTGGCCGAGCAGGTGCGCGCGGGCATCGAGTCGCTGCCGCGCGGGCAGACGAACGCCGGGCTCGCGATGGGCTTCACCCTGCCGCAGGTGTATCGCTTCGTGCTTCTGCCGATGGCCTACCGCATCATCGTGCCGCCGATGACCTCGGAATTCCTCACCATCTTCAAGAATTCGTCGACCGCGCTCACCATCGGCGTGCTCGAGCTCACCGCGCAGAGCCGGCAGATCTCCGAGTACACCTTCAAGACCTTCGAGGCCTTCACCGCCGCAACGCTGATCTACATCGTGATCACGATGAGCGTGATCCTCGCCATGCGCTGGCTCGAGGGCCGTGTCTCGGTGCCGGGCTACATCGCCAAGGCCGGAGCGCACTGAAGTGGAAGGCGACTTCGACTGGGCGGTGATCTGGAAGTCGCGGCAGATCCTGTGGGACGGCTTCCTCGTCTCGCTGCAGCTCTTCGGCATCGCGCTCGCGGGCGGCATCGTTTTCGGCACGCTGCTGGCGCTCGCGCGGCTTTCGAGCTGGCGCGTGCTCGCCTGGCCCGCCACCGGCTTCGTGAACCTGATCCGCTCGATCCCGTTCATCATGGCGATCTTCTGGTTCTACTTCCTCACGCCGATGGTGATGAAGAAGCTCACGGGCCAGCAGGGCGAGGCGGTGGGACCGTTCATGTCGGCGGTGGTCGCCTTCATCATGGTGGAGTCGGCGTACTACTCCGAGATCATCCGCGCGGGCATCCAGTCCATCCCGCGTGGCCAACCCCACGCGGCGCTCGCACTGGGCATGACCTACTGGCAGGCGATGGGACAGGTGGTGCTTCCGCAGGCCTTCCGCAACATGCTGCCGATCATGCTCACGCAGGCGATCATCCTCTTCCAGGACACCTCCCTCGTCTACGTGGTGGGCCTCAAGGACTTCCTCGGCGCCGCGAGCAAGCAGGGCCAGATCACCGGGCGGCTGGTGGAGCTCTACGTCTTCGTCGCCTTCGCCTTCTTCATCATCTGCTTTCTCGCCTCGCAGCTCGTCAAGCGGCTGCAGCGGCGGATCGCGGTCCGGTAAGGGTCTCCGCGCATGCCCATGATCGACATCCAGCAAGTGAGCAAATGGTACGGGACGTTCCAGGTGCTGAAGGAATGCACCGCCCAGGTGGAGAAGGGCGAGGTGGTCGTCATCTGCGGGCCTTCGGGTTCCGGCAAGTCGACGCTCATCAAGTGCGTGAACGCGCTAGAGCCCTTCGAGAAGGGCAGGGTCTTCGTCGACGGAATCGCCGTGCACGACCGCAAGACCGACCTGCCGAAGCTGCGCTCGCGAATCGGCATGGTGTTCCAGAACTTCGAGCTCTTCCCCCACATGCGCGTGGCTGAGAACCTCGCCATCGGCCAGGTGAAGGTGCTGGGCCGCTCACGCGAGGAGGCGATGGAGCGCGGCGTTCGTTACCTCGAGCGCGTGGGCCTCGCCGCGCACCGCGACAAGTACCCCGGCCAGCTTTCCGGCGGCCAGCAGCAGCGCGTCGCCATCGCCCGCGCCCTCTCTATGGATCCTGTGGCCATGCTGTTCGACGAGCCCACCTCCGCGCTCGACCCGGAGATGATCAACGAGGTGCTGGACGTCATGGTCGAGCTCGCGCGCGAAGGCATGACCATGATGTGCGTCACCCATGAGATGGGCTTCGCTCGCACGGTCGCGCATCGCGTGGTGTTCATGGACCAGGGCCAGATCGTGGAGGACTGCACCAAGGACGAGTTCTTCGGCCAGCCGCGGTCGGAGCGGGCGCAGCAGTTCCTTTCGAAGATCCTGCATCACTAGGGAACGGGAATGAGTGATGAGGGAAGCGTCGGTGATCGGCGACGCGGCATACCAATAGCGGCAATTTGTGCCCTTGGCCGCCCGTTTTCCGGGCACCTCCACCCTCTTCCCTCGTTCCCCGTCCCCCGTCCTTTCGCTTTCCCTCTCAAACGTGGCGGAAATCATTGACGGATTAGCCCTTTTTCGGGAAACTCCCCCCTCATGAATCGCCTTACGGCCATCGGCCTGGCTTCGCTCGCCGCCTACGGGCTGCTCATCGCGAGCAAGTACAGCGGCATCGTTTCCGCGGCGCCGGACCAGCCTTCCCCCGTGGCCCAGGTGGCCGAGCACCCGGTAGAGACGCATGCCGCGGTGCAACCGCTGGCTGCCGACCCGCAGCCCGAGCCGGTGCGCATGCCCCCGCCCGTGCGTCGCGCAGAACCGCATCGCATGTCGCCCGTCGCGCTCGAGTTCCGCGCCGCGCGTGATCTCAAGGCCTTCGCCGACTCGCTCTCCGCGCGCCGCGCCACCCTCACGCCCGACGAGCGCTACCACCTCGCCAAGGTCCTCGAGGAATGCCAGTTCGTGATGAACGTGGCGGACGATCTCGCGGCGCACAGCGCGCGCCAGAAGCGCCAGTTCCTCTCCTCGCTTCCCGCGGGCGACCCGCTCAACAACAAGCGCATCGCCGCCTACGAGGCGGTGGACAACACCTCGCGTTGCCTGGGCTTCCAGAACTCCAAGATCTCCGCGAAGGACATCGAGGATCTCTACCGCACCGCCGCCATGCAGGGCGACCCGCGGGCGCAGGCGCGCATGGTCACGGCCGACATCAGCAAGAACAGCACCCCGCCCGCTGCCCGCAACAATGCGCCGGAAACCTCGCAGGACGCGCGCGCGCCCTCGCCCGCCGAAGACCTCTCGCGCCTGATCGGCCTGCTCGAGACGCGCGATCCCGAAGCGATGCTGATCGTGGGCGAGTTCCTCTCGCGCCAGACATCGAACCTGCGCGTGGGCCCGAACGGCGAGACGCCTGAGCCCTCCGCCTTCCTCGGCGGCTTTTCGCTCGTCGCCTGCGACGTCGGCCTCGATTGCAGCCAGTTCCACCGGGAGCCGCAAATGGCGTGCGCCTATGGCGGCTACTGCAACGCGCAGCACTTCGAGGAGCTGTACCAGAACTTCCTCGCCTCGCCCTGGGCATACACCCAGGCGCTTCGCTATCGCGCCCTCATCCACACCGCGATCCGCGACCGCAACTGGAGCCTGATCGGCCTCACGCCGAAGCTGCTCAACCGCGACCTCCCGCAGTAGTTCTTCGATGGCTTCGTGGCACCGCCGGCTCGCCGACGGCACGTTCGTGCTCGCCATCCATGCGCAGCCCGGCGCGAAGCGCACCGAGGTTGCGGGTATTCACGGAGAGGCGCTCAAGGTCCGCATAGCCGCGCCTGCGCTCGAGGATCGGGCGAACGACGCTCTGGTGGAATTCCTCGCGACGAAGCTGGGAGTGCCCCGGCGCGATGTGCGGTTGGCCTCGGGTGCCAAGTCGCGCGAGAAGCGGTTCGAGATCCGCGGCGTGACCGTCGACGTGCCGAAAGCGTTGGGGATGAGGGATGAGGGATGAGGGATGAGGGGGCTGGTCGCGCCTACTCTCCCGCCAGCACGCTCACGTGCTCGACTACGCACCGGGCGAGCGCCTCGGTGTTGTAGCCGCCCTCCAGCGTGGAAACCACCCTGCCCTGCGCGTGGCGGTTCGCGACCTCGAGCAGCCTTTCGGTCACCCAGCGATAGTCCTCGTCAGCCAGCTTGAGGTAGGCGAGCGGGTCGTCGCGGTGCGCATCGAAGCCGGCCGAGACGAACACCAACTGCGGCTTGAAGCGATCCAGCGCGGGCAGCCAGTCGCGCTCCACGGCGGCGCGAAAGCCTTTCCCGTCCGTCATCGCGGGCAGCGGGGTATTGACGATGTGCTCGTTGCCCGAATCGGCGCCGCTGTAGGGGTAATAAGGATGCTGGAAGGTGGAGCAGAGCATCACGCGCGGATCGTCGTGGAAGGCGTCCTCGGTGCCGTTGCCGTGGTGCACGTCGAAATCGAGCACCGCGACGCGCTCCAGCCCGTGGGCCTGCAGCGCATGCGCGGCGCCCACAGCCACGTTGTTGAACATGCAGAAGCCCATGGCGCGATCGCGGGTCGCATGGTGACCAGGGGGCCTCACCGCGCAAAAGGCGCGCGCCACCTCGCCATCCACGACCATGTCGGTGGCCTTCACCAACGCGCCGGCGGCGTGCACCGCTGCGGACAACGAGCTCGGGTTCATCGACGTATCGGGATCGAGGTAGGCGTAACCGCGCGAAGGCGCCGAGGCAAACACGAGCTCCACCAGCTCCGGCTCGTGAACGCGCTCGAGCTGCTCGCGGGTCGCAGCGGGCGCCTCGACGGCGCGCAACTTCGCGGCGAGGCCCGACGACTCGAGGGCGCGCAACACCGACTTCAGCCGCTCGGGTGACTCCGGATGGCCGTCGCCCATTTCATGGCGGACGCAATCGGGATGCGTGAGGAGCGCGGTCGCCAAGCTTTCAGAATCCCTGGCGGGTGATCGACTTGCTGCCCGAAAGCGTCGGCAGGTTGAAAGCGGGATCGCTCGGGGCAAGCCCGGCGGGCGGCGCGATGTTGTACGTGAACGTGCCGTTGGAGCTGCCCGAGAAGTTGAACGTGAATGACCCCACGTTCGTCACCGTGGTGCTGGAGCCGGCCTGGTTGAACGGCCGCCCGTTGGTCACATAGACGGGCCCTGTGAGCGTGGTGGGCGATGTCCAGGTGCCGCCCGCCATCACGATCCACAGCGGCTTGAACTGGCCCGTGGCAGGGTCCGCTTCGCGTGGGTCGTACGTGTACCAGACCGCATAGACCTGGTGCGTCGTCGGATGCTGCACGATGCTCACGCCCCAGCCCGACTCGGCGGGGTTCCACCACATGTCGGTGTAGTTCGCCGCGGGCGTGCTCTGCGCCGCGGCGGGAAGCGCGAGGGCGAGCAGGACGATGGCGAGGAGGCGGCGGAGCATGTGGGTGTCGGGGATGCGGGATGGGGGATGGGGGATCTGGGCGGGGAACGATGGACGGGGACGGGGACGGTAATGGTCGAGGTGTCAGCAACTATTCTGGGTAAACATATTTCCAAGTTCAATGATTCCCCGACGAGTCCGCGGCCTCCCCCGTCCCTCGTCCCCGGTCCCCGCTGTGTACAATTGACCCGCAACTCACTGACCGGGTTCCACTTTTCCCTCACAAGTCGCCGAATGCTCCTCGATAGCCGCAGCCGCCTCGCCGCCGGACCCACCGAAGCCGTCGTTTCCGCCGCCGGGCAGGTGATCCTCGGCAAGGAGCGCCAGATCCGCCTCGCGATGGCGTGCATCCTCGCGCGCGGCCACCTGCTGATCGAGGACGTGCCCGGCGTGGGCAAGACCACGCTCTCGCACGCGCTCGCGCGCCTGCTGGGGCTCGACTACCAGCGCATCCAGTTCACCTCCGACCTGCTGCCCGCGGACATCATCGGCGTGTCGATCTTCGACCGCGACAGCTCGACCTTCCGCTTCCATCCCGGGCCGATCTTCGCGCAGATCATCCTCGCCGACGAGATCAACCGCGCGAGCCCGAAGGCGCAGAGCGCGCTGCTGGAAGCGATGGAGGAGCACCAGGTCACGGCCGAGGGCGAGACCCGCCCGCTGCCCGAGCCGTTCTTCGTCATCGCCACGCAGAACCCGCTGCACCAGGTGGGCACCTTTCCGCTGCCCGAGTCGCAGCTCGACCGCTTCCTCATGCGGGTGAACCTGGGCTACCCGGACGCCAAGGCCGAGCGCGAGCTGCTGCGTGGGCAGGAGCGACGCGACATGATCGCCCACCTCAAGCCCGCGATGACCGCCGAGCAGCTCCTCGAGCTGCAGCGCTCGGTGCCGACGATGCAGGTCTCGGAGGCGCTGCTCGATTACGTGCAGCACCTCATCAACCTCAGCCGCGTGTCACCCCTCTTCACCCAAGGGCTGTCGCCGCGGGCGGGTGTCGCGATCCTGCGTGCCGCGCAGGCGTGGGCCATGATGGAGGGCCGACGCCAGGTTCTGCCGGAAGACGTCCAGGCGATCCTGGGCTCGGTGGTCGGCCACCGCCTGCACGGAAACGCCGACGTCGTGAAGGGCAGCTTCGACGCCGCCCGCGAGATGATCAACGGCGTGCCGATCCCGTAGGGCCCGGCGCTCGCGCCGCACGTGTTCGCCAACCTCAGGCACTCGATCTCCGAATGGATCTTCCGGGCGCATGTCCCGGAAGCGCCCCCGGTCACGCTCGTCCAGCGGCGCATCTTCATCCTGCCGACGAAGCATGGCTGGTTCTTCGCCTTCACGCTGCTGGTGCTGCTGGTCTCGTCGATCAACTATTCGCTCTCCCTCGGCTTCCTGCTCACGTTCCTGCTGGCCGGGATGGCGGGCGTCGCCATGCTGCACACGTGGCGCAACCTTGCGCACCTGAAGCTGCGCCCGGGCCGGTGCGACCCGGTGTTCGCGGGCGAGGAAGTCCACTTCACGCTGCTCGCCGAGACGCCCTCGCAGACGCGGATCGCCATCGCGGCGCGGCGCACCGGGCAGCCGCCCGTCTATGCCGACGTGCGCCAGCCGGAACCCGCCGCGCTGGTGATGGCAGCCGGAGGGGCGCGGCGCGGCCTTCTCAAGTGCGGGCGCGTGGAGGTGTTCACGCGCTACCCCCTCGGCTTCTTCCACGCCTGGTCGTACGTCGATTTCGACCTATCGGTGATCGTCTACCCGAAGCCGGATCACGCGGCCGGCGCGCCGCCGCAGCATTCGAGGAGCGAATCGGAGGAAGGCATTCCCGTCCCCGGCGATGAAGACTTCAACATGCTGCGCTCATACCGGCCCGGGGACCCGCCGAAGCTCATCGCGTGGAAGGCGCTCGCGCGCGAGCAGGGGCTGCTTACCAAGGAGTTCAGCGCGACGGCCTCGGCCGAGCTCTGGCTCGACTTCGCCGACGCCCACGCAACCGATCTCGAGTCGCGCCTGTCGATCCTTTGCCAGTGGGTGCTGCAGTCGGAGCGCTTCGGCCAGAGCTACGGGCTGCGCCTGCCGGGCCTGACGATCCGTCCCGCCCGCGGCGAGGCGCATCGCACGCGCTGCCTCGAAGCCCTCGCGCTCTACCAGGCGCCGGCATGAGCACGCTCGCGGGCCCCGCGCAGCTCGACGTCCGCAACATCTGGTGGCTGCTGGCCGCCTTCGCCTTCGTGGTCGCGCCGCACTTGCTGCGCCTGCCCTACTGGATCGCCATCTTCTTCGGCGTCGTGATCGGCTGGCGCGCGTGGATCTCGTGGTCGGCCCTGCGCGCCCCACCGCGCTGGCTCATGTGGGGCCTCACGATCGCCGCGACCATCGGCACCTACCTCACCTACGGGCGCATCTTCGGGCGCGAGGGCTGGTCCACGCTGCTCATCATCATGTCCGCGCTCAAGCTGCTGGAAAGCCGCGACCAGCGCGACATCGTGGTGTGCGTGTACCTCGGGTTCTTCCTGGTGATGCTGAACTTCCTCTTCTCCCAGACGATCCCGCTGGGCATCTACATGCTGGTCTGCGTGTGGGTGTTCGTGGGCGTGCTGGTCGGGTTCAACCACGTGGGACGCGCGCCCACCATGTCCGAGCGGCTCAAGCCCGCGGGCGAGCTGCTGGTGCAGGCGCTGCCCCTCATGGTGGCGTTCTTCATCCTGTTTCCCCGCGCCCAGGGGCCGCTGTGGGCCCTGCCCCGCGATACCCGCGCCGGCCAGACGGGATTGTCGGAGACGATGACCCCCGGGAACATCGCCAACCTCATCAAGTCGGATGCGCTCGCCTTCCGCGTGACATTCCCGGACGGCCTGCCGCCCTACCAATCGCTCTATTGGCGCGGACCCGTGATGCCCAACTTCGACGGCGCCACGTGGAGCATGCCGCAGCACCTCGCGCAGGGACGCTTCAACTACCCGCGTCGCGAGCGGCCCACGCGTTATTCGGTGACGCTCGAGCCGCACCAGAAGACCTGGCTCTTCGCTCTGGACGTGCCCGGCGAGTTGCCGCCGAGATCCAACATCCTCTCGGACCAGACGATCCGCACCTATCGCCCGATCGAGCAGCGCATGAGATACGACATGATGTCGTACCTGCGTTACCAGTACGGGCACGACACCTCCACCTACCAGCGCGACCTCAACCTGCGCTTCGACGAGACGCGCAACCCGCGCACGGTCGCGCTGGGCCGCCAGTGGGCCCGCGAGAATCCCGACCCGCGGGCGATCGTCACCAAGGCGTCGCGGCTGCTCTCCTCGGGCTTCACCTACACGCTCGAGCCGCCGCTGCTCGACAGGCTGCATCCCTACGACGACTTCCTCTTCAACTCGAAGCAGGGTTTCTGCGAGCACTATTCGGGCAGCTTCGCCCTGTTGATGCGCGCCGCCGGCATCCCCGCGCGCGTGGTCACCGGCTACCAGGGTGGCGAAGTGAATCCGCTCAACAACGAGCTCATCGTGCGGCAGGCCGACGCCCACGCCTGGACCGAGATCTGGATTGCCGCCGAGGGCTGGGTGCGCATCGATCCCACGGCTGCGGTCTCGCCGCTGCGCGTGGAGGGCGGCGTGAACGCGGCCCTCGGGCCCATCGGCGTCATCCCTTCGCTCATCGCGGCCGATGGGCTCGGGTTGCTCGCCAACCTGAGATTCGCGTGGCAGTTCGTGAACAGCCACTGGGACGCCTGGGTGGTGGGCTACAACATGGATCGGCAGCGCCAGTTCTTCTCGCAGCTCGGCTTCCCGACGGTGGACTGGCGCACGCTGGGATTCTGGTTGCTCGTGGCCACGTTCGTGCTCGGCAGCATCGTGAGCCTGGGCCTGCTGGTGCGCGACCGGCCGCCCAGGCGCGAAGCCTCGCTCACGGCCTGGAACCGCTTCTGCGCCAAGCTCGCGCGGGCAGGACTGGCGCGCGCGCCCCACGAGGGTCCGCTGGATTTCCTTGCGCGCGTGCAGGCGGCGCGCCCGCAGATGGCCGCCGAGGTGGAGGAGATCACGCGGCGCTACATCGAGGCGCGGTACGGCGGTGGCGCCTCGCGCGACGACCTGCGCGAGCTGCGCCGGCGGGTGAAGGAGTTCCGTCCCGCGTGAACGCCCGCGTCAAGAGGAACGATCCCTGCCCCTGCGGCAGCCGCCTGCGCTTCAAGGAGTGCCACGGCAAGCTCGATGCCGGCGGCGCGCCGCCCGTGGAAGCGATCGTCCAGCGGGCGCTGCAGCTGCATCAGCAGGGCCATGTCGACGAGGCAGTGGCGCGCTACCGGCAGGTCCTCGAAGCCGATCCGGGCAATGCCATCGCCATGCACTACATGGGCATGGCCGCCTGGCACCGTGGCGACAACATCGAGGGCGAGCGCCTCATGCGCGAATCGATCGCGCGTAACGCCAATATCCCCGATTTCCACAGCAACCTCGGCCTGCTGCTGCGCGACACGAAGCGCCTCGACGAGGCGATCGCCTGCTTCCATCGCGCGCTCGAAGTCGATCCGACCTGGTTCGAGGCCCACAACAACCTGGGCCTCGCGCTCGAGGCGGCCAATCGGTTCGAAGGGGCGTGCGAAGCGTACCGCTCGGCCATCGCGCAGCAGCCGAAGTTCGCCGCCGCGCGCCAGAACCTCGGCCGCGCGCTCCTCACGATGGGGCGCTTCGCCGAGGGCTGGGAGCAGTACCGCTGGCGGCTGCTGGCGCAGGGCGTGCTGTTCGCGGCACCGGCTTCGCAATCGCCGCCCGCCTCGCTCGCGGGACGTTACCTGGCGCTTCGCGGCGAGCAGGGCCTGGGGGACATCCTCTTCTTCCTGCGCTTCGCGCCGGAGCTGGTCGCGCGCGGCGCGAAGCTTTCGTTCCACGGCGATCCGCGCCTGCACCCGCTGCTCGAGCGCACCGGGCACTTCGCCATGGGGTTCGCGAACGAGCTCGATCCGGCGACAAATTTCGAGACGGTCTTCGTGGGGGACCTGCCGTGGCTGCTCGGGATGAACGATCCCGCGCGCTTCCCGCCGCCGCTACGCGTGCCGCCCCTGCCCGATCGTATGGAGCGCTGGCGCGATCGCCTGCGCGAATTCGGCCCGCCTCCCTACGTCGGCGCGGCCTGGCGCGCGGGCACGGTGGCTCCCGGGCCGGTACGCGTGCAATCGAAGGAAATTCCGGCCGCCCTCCTCGGCCAGCAGCTGCGGCAGCGAAACGGACGCTGGGTTTCGGTCCAACGCCTGCCGCGCGAAGGCGAGCACGAAGCGCTCGCGCAGGCCTCGGGCGCGCCGCTGCTGGATGCAAGCTCCGCGAACGCCGATCTCGAGGAGATCCTCGCGCTCATGGCAGCGCTCGACGACTACGTGGGCGTGAGCAACGCGAACGTGCACCTGCGGGCGGGGCTCGGGCTGCCGATGCAGGTGCTGGTGCCCTTCCCGCCCGAGTGGCGCTGGGGGCTTGCCGGCAACTCGCCGTGGTTTCCTTCAGCGGAGGTCACCCGGCAACAGCCGAACGGGCGGTGGTAAGGCAGCGGGGTTTTGTGTGCAGCAGAGAATGTTGCGCGCGTGGCATTTCACGCCGATGCCGCTGATGCCCCGCCGATCAAAACACGGAGGGTTTCCGTGCCTTGGACTGGGGCGATCACGAAATCCTAGCTTTGGCACGAACACCATCAAGGCGTTGCTACGGGCATCGGCGGCATCGGCGTGAAAATGCCCTGCCCCGCCCTGCCCCGCCAGCCGCCAGAACTACATCGCCGGCAGAACCTTCGCCGGATCCACCGGCTTGCCCTGCCGCCGAACCTCGAAGTGCAGCTTCACCTGGTCGGCATCGGTCGAGCCCATCTCGGCGATCTTCTGCCCCTTGCGCACGTCCTGCTGCTCCTTCACGAGGAGGTTGTCATTGTGCGCGTAGGCGGAAAGCCACGTGTTGTTGTGCTTGATGATGACGAGCTTGCCGTAGCCGCGAAGCCCCGAGCCTGCGTACACCACGCGCCCTGAAGCCGCGGCGAGCACCGGCGCGCCCTTCTTGCCCGCGATGTCCATTCCCTTGGTGGTCTCGTTGAAGCTCGAGAGCACGCGGCCCTTCACCGGCCACATCCAGTCGACTTCCTCGCGGTCGGTGCCGGCCGGCCGTTCGGGTTCCGCGGCTGCAACCGGCGGCGTGGGCACGGGAGCGGTGGACGACGATGCGCCCGGAGGCGTGGGCGTCGTGGAAGGCGCGCCCGGCGGCGGCGTGGGCGTGGGCGGCGCGTTCGGATCCGGGGATCCCATCTGCGCCAGCGCGCGCTCGGAGAACGGCACCTTCTGCCCGCGCGGCTCGACCTTGGCGAGATCGGTGTTGCTCATCGGACGCGCCTCGATGGGCGTCGAGGGCATCGCGAGCGGCGTGGCCACGGGTGCGGCGATGGGCCGGGACCCCGAGGGAGCGGCCACCACGAGCACCTGGCCCACGGCCAAAATGTTCGGGTTGACGATGTTGTTCCACGCGGCCAGCTCGCGATAGTCGAGCCCGTACTGCAGCGCGATGCCGACCAGCGTCTCGCCTCGCTTCACCGTGTGGGTGGGCAGCGGCCTGGGCGCCTCCGGCACGGGCGCGGGCGGCTTCGGCGCTTCCACGACGGGCGGCGCGGGCACCACGGGAGCGCGGTCTTCCACGGGCGCGGGGCGGCGCGAAGCGCAGGACGCCACGAAGAGCGCCATGGCCACCAGCAGGAGGCGGCGCGTCATGCGAGCCCCGGGAGCAACGGCACGAAGCGCACGGCGGCGCATTTCTGTTCCACGAATCCGTTCTCCTTGCGGTCCACCACGTAGAGCCATTGGTCGTCGGTGCCTACAGGCAGCACCATGCGCCCGCCGATCGCGAGCTGCTGCTTGAGCGCCTCGGGCACGTGCGTCGCCGAGGCCGCCATGAGGATGCCGTCGTACGGGGCGCCCTCGGGATAGCCGTTGTGGCCGTCGGCATGCTTGTACCGGATGTTATAGAAGCGCAGGTCCCGGAGGTGGCGGCGCGCCTTGTCCATGAGGGGCGCGATGCGCTCGAGCGTGTACACCTCCTTCACCAGCCTGGCCAGCACCGCCGTCTGGTAGCCGCAGCCGGTGCCGACCTCGAGCACCTTGCGCACGGGATGCTTCGACTCGAGCAGCATCTGCGTCATGAGGCCGACGATGGTCGGGCTCGAGATCGTCTGGCCATGGCCGATGGGGAGCGCCACGTCCTCGTAGGCGCGCGAGGCGATGCCCTCGTCCACGAAGCGGTGCCGGGGGATTTCCGCCATCGCATTAAGGACGCGCTCGTCGGCCACGCCTTCCTTGCGCAGGTTCTCCACCATGCGAAGCCGCGTTCGCCCGGAAGTCATGCCGATGCCGTCGCGCGTCATTTCCCGAGCCATCCCGCCACCAGCGGAATCTGGTTCGCGTGCGTGAGGTCCACCTGCAACGGCGTGACCGACACGGCGCCGCGCTCCAGCGCGTTGAAGTCGGTGCCGGGCCCGGCCTCACGTGCCGCTCCCGCCGGACCGACCCAATACACCGTCTCGCCACGAGGATTCTTTCCCGGCACCACGGGCTGCGCCTTGTGGCGGCGGCCGAGCCTGGTGACCTCCAGGCCGGCGATCTCCTCGTATGGCACGTCGGGAACGTTCACGTTGAGCAGCACCGGCGCGCCGAAGGGCGCGCGCGCGAGCCTCTCGACCATGTCGCGCGCGACGCGGCCGGCCGTGGCGTAGTGCTTGAACTCCTTGCCCACGAGGGACACGGCGATCGAGGGAATGCCGAGCAGGTAGCCCTCGGTGGCGGCGGCGACGGTGCCGGAGTAGAGCGTGTCGTCGCCCATGTTGGAGCCGTTGTTGATGCCGGAGACGACCACGTCGGGCTCGAAATCGAGGATGCCGGTGACCACCATGTGCACGCAGTCCGTCGGCGTGCCGTTCACGTAGAGGAACCCGTTGGGCGCGCGCGCCAACATGAGCGGCCGGTCGAGCGTGAGGGAGTTGGAGGCCCCGCTGCGGTCGCGCTCCGGGGCGACCACGGTGACCTCTCCGAGCGCGGCGAGCCCCTCGACCAGCGCGGCCAACCCGGGGGCGAAATAGCCGTCGTCGTTCGAGCAGAGGATGCGCATTCGTGGCGAAAATTATACCGACAAACGGTAACGGACCCTGTGCGCCCGGGCCTTTAGAATCGCCGCTATCGTTCCATCGCCCCCGAGGTTTTTTCCCCATGAAGCGCTTCATCCTCCGGCCTTTGGTCGCCGCTGTCCTGGCTTGCCTGGCCGCACCCGCCGCCGCGGTGCTCGACGTGGCCGGCATCGACAAGAGCGTCGATGCCTGCACCAATTTCTACGAGCACGTGAACGGACGGTGGATCAAGGCCACGCCGATCCCTGACGACCGCACCTCCTGGGGCACGGGCGCCATGATCGACAAGGCGAACGAGACCATCCTCGTGGCTGCCCTCGACGAGGCGCTGAAGAAGCCGCTGCCTGCGGCCGGCACGCCGCAACGCAAGGCGCTCGAGTACTACAAGAGCGGCATGGACACCGCGGCCATCGAGAAGGCGGGATTGACGCCGCTCGAGCCCGTGATGCAGCGCATCGGCAGCGTCGGCAACCCGGCCGAGCTCGCGCGTACGCTGGGTTACCTGCACACGCTCGGCATCGGTGCCGGGTTTGCGGTGGGCGTGCAGCAGGATGCGAAGGAATCCACGCGCTACCTCTTCCAGCTCGCGCAGGGCGGCCTCGGATTGCCCGAGCGCGACTACTACTTCAAGGACGACGAGAAGTCGAAGCAGCAGCGCGAGGCCTACCTCAAGCACGTGGCGCGCATGCTAGAGCTCTCGGGCACGGCGCCCGATGTCGCCGCGAAGCAGGCCGCGACGATCTTCGCGATGGAATCGGAGCTGGCCAGGTCGTCGATGACGCGCGTGGAGCTGCGAGACGACGAGAAGACCTACCACAAGCGCACGATGAAGGAGCTGGCCGCGCAGGCGCCCGGGCTGCCGTGGGCGGAGTATTTCAAGGCCATCGGCGGCACCCACCTCGTGGATGTGAACATGGGGCAGCCCGAGTTCTTCAAGACCCTGGGGCGGCTCGCCAAGGAGCGCCCGGCCGCCGATTGGCAGGCCTACATGCGGTGGCACACGCTCAAGGCGGCCGCCGGCAAGCTCCCGGCCGCGTTCCACGACGAATCGTTCGCCTTCTACGAGCGGCTCTTGAAGGGCCGAAAGGCGCAGCCGCCACGCTTCCGCCATGTCGTCAACACCATCAGCGGCCCGTACGGCAACTACCCGATGGCGCATGCGCTGGGCCGGATCTACGTCGAGCGCGCCTTCCCGCCGGAAGCCAAGGCGCGGATGGTGGAGCTCGTGCGCAACGTGAAGGCCGCGCTCGGCGACCGCCTGCGCACGCTCGACTGGATGGGTCCCGAAACACGCACGCGCGCGCTTGAGAAGCTCGCCGCCATGGAGGTGAAGGTCGGTTATCCCGACAAGTGGCGCGACTACTCGAAGGCCGACGTCGGCGCCTACAGCTTCGTCGAGAACTGGATGCGCGCCAACCAGTACGACATGGCCTACGACCTGGCCAAGATCGGCAAGCCCATCGACCGCACCGAGTGGTGGATGGCGCCGAACATGGTCAACGCCTACTACGACCCGAGCAAGAACGAGATCGTGTTTCCCGCCGGCATCCTGCAGCCGCCGCTCTTCGACCTGAAGGCGGACGACGCGGTGAACTATGGCGGCATCGGCATGGTGATCGGCCACGAGATCACGCACGGCTTCGACGACACCGGGCGCAAGTACGACGCGCAGGGAAACCTCAAGGACTGGTGGACCGCCGAGGACGCGAAGCGCTACGAGGCGCGCGCCAAGCGCATGGCCAAGCAGTACTCGGGCTTCCCCGGCCCCGACAACCTCAAGGTGAACGGCGAGCTCACGCTGGGCGAGAACATCTCCGACCTGGGCGGGCTGCAGATCGCCTATGGCGCGCTGCAGAAGGCGCTGCGCGACAAGCCGCAGGGGCCGATCGACGGCTACACGCCCGAGCAGCGGTTCTTCCTCTCGTTCGCGCAAGCCTGGCGCAATGCCACGCGCCCGGAGCAGGAGCGCATGCGCATCCTCACCGACACGCACTCGCCGCCTCGCTATCGCGTGATGGGGCCGATCGCGCACATGCCGGAGTTCGCGAAGGCGTTCTCCTGCGACCCGGACAAGTCGCTGCTGGCCGATGCGGAGCGCGCGAACATCTGGTAGGTAGAATGCGGTCGCATGAACGCGATCGCATCGAAGCTCTTCGACATCTCGGGCAAGGTGGCGCTGGTGACCGGCGCCTCCTCCGGCCTGGGTGACCATTTCGCCCGCACCCTGGCGGCTTCCGGCGCTACGGTGATCGCCGGCGCGCGCCGGACCGACCGCCTGGCGGCGCTCGCCGACGAGATCGCGCGCAGCGGCGGCAAGGCGCACGCCGTGGCGATGGACGTAACCGATCCGGCCTCCGTCGCCGCCGCCTTCGAGCGCGCGGCGCAGCTCGCGGGCGCACCCGACATCGTCGTGAACAACGCCGGCATCGCGCAGGCCAAGGCGGCGCTCGACCTCACCGAAGCCGACTGGCGCCAGGTGATGGACACCAACCTCGACGGGGCCTGGCGCGTGGCGCAGGCGGGCGCGAAGGCGATGGTGACGGCGAAGAAGGGCGGCAGCATCGTCAACATCGCCTCCATCCTCGGGCTGCGCGTGGCCGGCTCGCTCCTTGCCTATACCGCCGCCAAGGCCGCGCTGGTGCAGGCCACGCAGGCGCTGGCGCTCGAGTGGGCCCGCTATCGGATCCGCGTGAACGCGATCGCGCCCGGCTACATCGAGACCGAGATCAACGCGGGGTTCTTCAAGACCGAGGCCGGCCAGGCGATGGTGAAGCGCGTGCCGCAGCGGCGCATCGGCACCGCGAGCGAGCTCGACGGCGCCCTGCTTCTTCTCGCCTCGGACGCCGGCAGCTACATGACGGGCAGCACCCTGGTGGTCGATGGCGGCCACCTGGTGAGTTCCCTTTGATCGACTTCGCGCTCTCGCCCGAGGTCAAGCGACTGCGCGACCGTTATCGCGCTTTCGCGCGCGATGTGGTGCTGCCCTACGACACCACGCCCGAATCCTTCGACGAGCACGACAACATCCGCGAGGAGCTGCTGCAGGAGCTGCGCGACCGCGCCAAAGACGAAGGACTGTGGGCGCCGCAGATGCCGGCTTCGCGCGGCGGCCAGGGCCTGAATGTCGCCGCGATGGCCGCATGCTACGAGGAGCTGAACTACTCGCTCTTCGGCCCGGTGGTGTGCAACTGCGCGGCCCCCGACGACGGCAACATGATCGTGCTGGAGAAAGTGGCCACCGATGCGCAGAAAGAGCGCTGGCTGCAGCCCATCGTCGAAGGTCGCGTGCGCTCGGCCTTCGCCATGACCGAGCCGCATCCGGGCGGCGGCTCCGACCCCTCGATGATTCTCACCACCGCCACGCGCCGCGACGACCGCTGGATCGTGCACGGGCGCAAGTGGTTCATCACCGGCGCGGGCGTGGCGAAGCACTTCATCCTGGTGGCGAAGACCTCCGACGACGCCCGCCGCGGGCTCACCGCCTTCCTCTTCGACCGCGACCAGCCCGGCTGGCGCATCGTGCGGCGCATCCCGATCATGGGCCCCGAGGAGCACGGCGGCCATTGCGAGCTCGAGTTCGACGCCCTCGAGATACCCGACGAGAACCGCCTCATGGGCGTGGGCGAGGGGCTCAAGCTCACGCAGATCCGCCTCGGCACCGCGCGCCTCACGCACTGCATGCGCTGGCTGGGCCTCGCGCGCCGCGCGCTCGACATCGCCGCCGACTACGTGGCCGAGCGCGAGACCCAGGGGCGCAGGCTCGCCGAGCGCGAGTCGGTGCAGATGAAGCTCGGCCACTGCGCCATGCAGGTGGAGATCGGGCGCCTGCTCACCATGAAGGCCGCCACGCTCATCGACAAGGGCGACTTCGCGCGCAAGGAGATCTCCATGGCGAAGGTGCACGTGGCCGACACGCTGCACCTGTGCGCCGACACCGCGGTGCAGCTCTGCGGCGCGCGCGGCTACTCGAAGGACACGCCGCTCGAGTGGATCTACCGCTACGCGCGCCAGGCGCGCCTGGTCGACGGCGCGACCGAAGTGCACCAGCAGGTGCTGGCGCGGCACTTCATGGACGAGCGCGGGGACTTCTGGCGCTGGGCGTGAGCGCCGATCCCGCCGCGGCGCCCGCGGGCCTGGGCGCGGTCGAGGTTCGCGATTTCTACCAGGAAGGCCTCACCGGACTGCGGGCGCTCGCCGCCACCTGGGTGATGCTCTTCCACATCATCGGCTTCGCCGGCCCGCGCGCGATCCTGCTCGATGTCGGCCCCGTCCAGCTCAAGATCCATCCCCTGCTCACCTGCGGCTGGGTCGGCGTGGACCTCTTCTTCGTGCTCTCGGGTTTCCTGCTCACGACGCACCTGATGCAATCGATGGCGAATCCCGCCCCAGGGCTTCATCGCCGCTACTTCCTCGCCCGCATCCGCCGTGTCCTGCCCGCCTACTGGGCGCAGCTCGCGATCCTGGTGCTGGTGGCGGTGGTCGTCGCCGGATCGTTGCCTTCGTGGATCGGTTACGTGCCGCTGCACGTGCCGATGCTGCATTTCGTGAGCGAGAAGGCGAGCTGGGCGATCAACGGCGTGTACTGGACGTTGCCGATCGAGTTCGGCTTCTACCTTTGCCTGCCCTTCATCGTCCGCCTGCTCGCGCGCGCCGAGCGGCGTCCGGGTGCATCGCGCTGGGTGACGCTCGCGATCGTCTACGCGGCCGCATTGGCGCTCACGTGGAGCTACCGTTACCTGGCTTATCACGCCTTCGCCGGCGCCGACAGCAACACGATCGTCTGGGCGGTAAGCCAGCTGCCCGGCAGCTTCGACGTCTTCATGGCCGGCGTGGTGGCGGCTGCCTGGATGCGCTGGCGCAGGGCCGCAGGTGTTACCGGCACCGCTCGCCAATCCACGATCCTCGCGATCGCCGGGCTGGCCGGCGTGCTGGTGATGATCTATTACGCGGACCGCATCTATCTCACGTTCTGGCACGGGCACCCGGCGCTCTTCGTGTGGCACTCGATCAACTCGGCGTTCGCCGCGCTGCTCGTAGCCGGAATCGCGATGGGAGGCGGCCTCACACGCTTCGTCTTCGAGAACCGCCTCGCCGTGTGGCTCGGCACCATCAGCTACAGCACGTACCTGTGGCACTACCCGATCCTGCAGTGGTTGAAGCCGCACCTGGACAAGGCAAGCGCCGGGCTCGGGATCTACCTGGCGGCCACCATCACGCTCACGACGCTCGCCGCGGCCGCCTCGTACTACGGCATCGAACGCCCGTTCCTTCGGCGCAGGCGAACGACCTAGAACGGCTATGCCTTTCCCCTTTCCCTTCCCTTTCCCCTTACTCGTAATCCGCCATCGGCGGGCACGAGCACACCAGGTTGCGATCGCCGTAAACGTTGTCGGCGCGCCCGACCGGTGACCAGTACTTGTCCTTTCTCAGCGCCGGCACCGGGTAGGCCGCGAGGTCGCGCCGGTAGCCGTGCTTCCAGTCGTCGGCAGTCACCACACCCACGGTATGCGGGGCGTTCCGCAGCGGGTTGTCCTCGCGATCGAGCTTGCCCTCCTCCACCTGCCGGATCTCCTCGCGGATGGCGATCATCGCGTCGCAGAAACGGTCGAGCTCGAACTTCGACTCGCTCTCGGTGGGCTCGACCATCAAGGTGCCGGCCACGGGGAAGGACATCGTGGGCGCGTGGAAGCCGTAGTCGATGAGGCGCTTGGCAACGTCGTCCACGGTGATGCCGGAGGTCTCCTTGATGGGGCGCAGGTCGAGGATGCACTCGTGCGCGACCAGCCCCTTGTCGCTCGAATAGAGCACCGGGTAGTGGGGCGCCAGGCGCTTCGCGACGTAGTTGGCGTTCAGTATCGCGACTTCGGTGGCGGCCGTGAGGCCGTCGTCACCCATCATCTCGATGTACATCCACGAGATCGGCAGGATCGAGGCGCTGCCGTAGGGGGCGGCAGACACGGGCCCGATCGCCTGCGGGGAAGTCGCCATGTATCGATGGCCCGGCAGGAACTCCTTGAGGTGCGCCGCCACCGCGACGGGGCCCACGCCCGGTCCTCCGCCGCCATGCGGGATGCAGAAGGTCTTGTGCAGGTTCAGGTGCGACACGTCGCCGCCGAACGTGCCCGGCGCGCACAGCCCCACCATCGCGTTCATGTTGGCGCCATCGACGTACACCTGGCCGCCGAAGCGATGCACGATCTCGCACACCTGCGTGATGCCCGCCTCGAACACGCCATGCGTGGACGGGTAGGTCACCATGAGCGCGGCCAGGTTCTGCGAATGCTGCGCCGCCTTGCGCTCGAGGTCCTCGAGGTCCACGTTGCCGGCGTCGTCGCAACCCACCACCACCACGTGCATGCCCACCATCTGCGCGGAGGCCGGGTTGGTGCCGTGCGCGGAGCTGGGGATGAGGCAGATCTTGCGGTGGCCCTCGCCGCGGCTCTCGTGCCACTTCTTGATGATGAGCAGGCCGGCGTATTCCCCCTGCGAGCCGGCGTTGGGCTGCAGCGATACGGCCGCGTAGCCGGTAGCCTTCGCGAGCCGCTCCTCGAGCCCCTCGATCATCTCGCGGTAGCCGAACCACTGCTCGGGCGGAGCGAAGGGATGGATGTGGCCGAACTCCATCCAGGTGACCGGGATCATCTCGCTCGTCGCATTGAGCTTCATGGTGCACGAGCCCAGCGGGATCATCGCGCGGTCGAGCGCGATGTCCTTGTCGGCGAGCTTGCGCAGGTAGCGCAGCATCTCGGTCTCGGAGTGGTAGCGGTTGAAGACCGGGTGAGTGAGGAACGGCGTACGGCGCTGCAGCTCCGACGGCAGCGACGAGGGAACGACGCGGTCGAGGTCCTCGACCTTGAACGGCACGGCCTGCCCGGCAAACACCTGCAGGATCGCGGCCACGTCGGCGCCGGTGGTGACCTCGTCGAGGGCGATGCCCAGGCGAGCGGCGTCCACGCGCCGGAAATTCATCCGCGCCTCCTGCGCGCGCTCCACGATCGCCGGCAACTGAGCACCCACGTTCACGGTGATCGTGTCGAAGAATGCGCCGCCCTGCGAAGAGAAGCCGAGGCGCTCGAGGCCGGCACGCAGGATCGCGGCGAGCCGGTTCACGCGGCGCGCGATCCGCGTGAGGCCCTGGGGCCCGTGGTACACCGCGTACATGGAAGCCATCACCGCCAGCAGGACTTGCGCGGTGCAGATGTTCGATGTCGCCTTCTCGCGGCGGATGTGCTGCTCGCGCGTCTGCAAGGCAAGCCGGTACGCGGGATTGCCCTGCGAATCGACGGTCACGCCGACGAGGCGGCCGGGCATGCTGCGCTTCAACTCGTCGCGCACCGCCATGTAGCCCGCGTGCGGCCCGCCGAAGCCCATGGGGACGCCGAAGCGTTGCGCGCTGCCCACAGCGACGTCGGCGCCCCACTCGCCCGGCGGCTTGAGGATGGTGAGCGCGAGCAGGTCGGCGGCCGCCACGAGGAAGCCGCCGCGCTGGTGGACGGCCTGCGCGAGCGCGGAGTAGTCGCGGACCTCGCCCTCGGCGCCGGGGTACTGCACGAGCACGCCGAAGGCATCCACGCCGGCCAGGTCGCGCGCGGGCACCACGCGAACCTCGATGTTCAGCGGCGCAGCGCGCGTGCGCACGACATCGAGCGTCTGCGGCAATACGTCGTCGGCCACGGCGAAGGTGCGCGATGCGGATCTGGTGGAGCGAAGGCACAGCGCCATCGCCTCGGCGGCGGCGGTCGCCTCGTCGAGCATCGAGGCATTGGCGATCGAGAGCGCCGTGAGGTCCGTCACCATCGTCTGGAAGTTGATGAGCGCCTCGAGCCGGCCTTGCGAGATCTCCGGCTGGTACGGGGTGTAGGCCGTATACCAGGCGGGGCTCTGGAAGACGTTGCGCAGGATCACGCCCGGCGTGGTGGTCTCGTAATAGCCCTGCCCGATGTACGAGCGGAAGACCTTGTTCTTCTCCGCGATGCGACGCAGCGTCGTGAGCGCCTCGGCCTCGGTGCGCGGGGCGCCGATGCCCATCGGCTCCTGGCGGCGGATGGCCGGCGGGATGACGGCGTCGATCAGCTCGGCGCGCGAGGCGAAGCCCAGGGTAGCCAGCATCGCTGCCTGGTCTTCGGCATCGGGCCCGACATGCCGGCGGATGAACGCGCCGTGGTCCTCGAGATCGGCAAGGGAGGACGAGGCGGTGGGGGTGAGCGGGGTGTCGGGCATGAAAGCCTCAGTGAGGGATGAGGGATGAGGGAATCTAGCTCGCCGATTTTTCGTAGGCGGCGGCGTCGAGCAGCTTGTCGAGGTCGGCCACGTTGTCGGGCTTGATGCGATACATCCAGGAGGCGTAGGCGTCCTCGTTCACTTTTTCCGGCGCGGCGGAGAGGTCGGCGTTGGCCGCCACCACCTCGCCCGCGATCGGCGCGTAGATGTCGGAGGCCGCTTTCACCGACTCGACTACCCCGACGGATTCACCGGCGGCAACCTTGCGCCCCACCTGCGGCGCCTCGACGAAGACGATGTCGCCCAGCTGCTCCTGCGCGTGGTCGGTGATGCCGATGGCCACCGTGCCGTCGGCTTCCCGGCGCACCCATTCGTGGGACTCGGTGTAGCGAAGCTCCTTGGGAATGTTCATCGCGTTCTTCCTTGTGGTCAGTTCGGGAGGAGGGACTTGCCGTTGCGCACGAAGGGGGGCTTCACCACCCTCGCGGAAAGCTTCTTGTCGCGGATCGCGACCTGTACGGTGTCCCCGGGCTTCACGCCTCGAGGAACGCGCGCGAGCGCGATCGACTTGCCGAGCGTGGGCGAGAAGGTGCCGCTGGTGATCTCGCCTTCGCCCGCGGGCGTATGGACCTTCTGGTGCGCGCGCAGCACGCCGCCCGCATCGAGCAGCACCAGTCCCACGAAGTCGTGGCGCTGCCCGTTTTCCTCGAGCGCCTTGCGGCCCACGAAGTCGCGCGGGGTCTTCATGTCGACCGTCCAGGCGAGGCCCGCGTCGAGTGGCGAGACGCTCTCGTCCATGTCCTGGCCGTAGAGGTTCATGCCGGCCTCCAGGCGCAGCGTATCGCGCGCGCCGAGTCCAGCGGGCCGTGCGCCGGCGGCCACGAGCTTGTCCCAGGCAGCCGGCGCGAGCGCAGCGGGCAGGATCACCTCGAATCCATCCTCGCCCGTATATCCCGTGCGCGCAACCATCATATCGCCGATGCGCGCGGCACTGAAGGCGACCAGGTCCTGCGTCGCGGCGCGAGTGTCGGGAAAACATTGCCAGAAGCTCTCGCGCGCGCGCGGCCCCTGGATCGCGAGAATGGCGAGGTCGCGCCGCGGTGTGAGCTTCACTTGCGCGCCGGAAGCGACCCTCAGCTGGTCGAGCCAGTCGAGGTCTTTCTGCGCCGTGCCAGCGTTGACCACGAGCCGGAAGTGCTCGTCGTCGAAGAAATACACGATGAGGTCGTCGACCACCCCGCCCTGCTCGGTCAGCATGCAGGAATAAAGCGCCTTGCCGGGCGCCTTGAGCTTTGCCACGTCGTTGGCGAGCGCCCGTTGCAGGAACGCGCGCGCGCCCGGACCCTCCAGGTCCACCGCCAGCATGTGCGAGACATCGAAGAGCCCCGCCTCGCGGCGCACGGCGTGATGCTCCTCGATCTGCGAGCCGTAGTTGACCGGCATATCCCAGCCGCCGAAATCGACCATGCGGGCGCCGGCCGCACGGTGGCCTGCATTGAGGGGGGTGGTCTTAAGCACGGCGGGCTCTCCGGTGGAGGAACGAAAAAGGGGCGATGCAGGCCGCGTGCCTGCGATCACCCCTCTGTCCTCGGTACCTGAGAGATTACGGTCCGGAACGGACCGCCTGCCCCTTCGGTGGGCCCCATGGGCCGCTCTCCAGAGTCCGGAAAAAACTTCCGGCTCCAACCGGTCCTTCTGCCTGAGAGTTTGCGGGTCCTACCCCTTCGGCGGCGCGATCCTGCTGCGCTCTCTCCCGGTCGGATGCCCGCGATTGTCCGGATTCCACCGGGCCTTGTCCACCGCGGGAGTTCAGGTCGTCGCGGGCTCGACCGGAGGGGCGATCGCCTGGAAAAGCTCGGCGGGCAGCACCGGCTTCACGAGGTGGCCGTCGAAGCCCGACTCGAGCGAGCGGCGCCGATCCTCCTCCTGCCCGAACCCGGTCATCGCGAATACGCGCATGCCGGCCGCCTCCGGACGGGCGCGCAGCACCTTCATGACTTCATAGCCGTTCATCCCGGGCAGGCCGATGTCGAGCAACACCACGTCCGCCGGCTTGCGCTCGATCCGCTGGATCGCTTCACGCCCGTCGTGCGCGACGTCGACGTCATGCCCGGCCATGCGCAGGAGGATCGCCATGCTCGCGGCCGAATCGGTGTTGTCGTCCACCACCAGGATCGAGCGGGAGGGCCCGCCGACCGGCATCTCGAATTCGCCCGGCGAATTGCTGATGGAGGCAGCGAGCGCCACGTCCAGCTGCGGCAGGCGCACGAGGAACTCCGAGCCCTTGCCCGCCCCCGCGCTGCGGGCGGAGATGGTGCCTCCATGCAGGCTCACGATGCGTCGTGCGAGGGTGAGCCCGATGCCCAATCCGCCCTCCGAACGGTCGATGGTGCGTTCTCCCTGGGCGAACAAGTCGAAGACCGCATCGAGCATGTCGCCCGCGATCCCCACGCCCGTATCGCGCACGCGCAGCTCCACCATGTCGCCCATGTTGGCGGCCTCGATCCAGACCTTGCCGCCTTCGGGCGTGTACTTCGCGGCATTGTTCAGCAGGTTGAGCACCACTTGCGTGAGGCGGGTGAGGTCGCCGTAGACCGATAGCGGCTCTTGCGGCAACGAGACGTGCAGCTCATGCCGGCGCGCGTCGAGCAGCGGCCGCGTCGACTCGATGGCGCGTTGCACGGCGGTGGCGAGGTCCATCGGCTGCGTAGCCAGGCGAAGCTTGCCGCGGGTGATGCGGCTCACGTCGAGCAGGTCGTCGACCAGACGGGAGAGGTGCATCGTCTGGCGCTCGAGGACATCGCGCGCCCATGCGACTTGCGGCGGCAGCTGCTGGTTCATCGAGATGATGCCGATCGCGTTGCGGATGGGCGCGAGCGGATTGCGCAGCTCGTGGGCCAGCATGGCGAGGAACTCGGTGAGGTGCCGGCCCTGCTCCTCGAGCGTCTCCATGCGCTTCCTCTCCGAGAGGTCGCGCACTACCTTGCCGAAACCCCGCAGGCGGCCCTCGCCGTCGTGCAGCGAGGTCACGATCACCTCCGCCCAGAAACGCGTGCCGTCCTTGCGCACCCGCCATCCGCGGTCTTCCGTGCGCCGGTGCATGATCGCAGCCCTCAGCTCCTCCGCCGGCTTGCCCGCGGACACCTCTTCCGGCGGGAAGAACCGCTCGAACGACTGGCCGAGGATCTCGTCGGCGGCATACCCGAGGATGCGCAGGCCGCCCGCGTTCCAGCTCGTCACGCGCCCCTCCACGTCGAGCATCAGGATCGCGTAATCCTGGACGCCCTCGAGGAGCAGGCGGAAGCGCTCCTCGCTGTCGCGCAGCTTCTGCTCCTGGCGCCGCTGCTCGGTGAGGTCACGCGTGATCTTGGAGAAGCCGCGCAGCTTGCCGTCTGCGCCGCGAAGCGCCGTGATGAGCACGTTGGCCCAGAAGCGAGTGCCGTCCTTGCGCAGGCGCCAGCCCTCGTCCTCGAAGCGGCCGATGCGCGTGGCTTCCTCGAGCTCGCGTCGCGGCCAGTCGCGCGCGAGCGCCTCCTGCGGGTAGAAGGTCGAGAAGTGGCGCCCGATGATCTCGTCGGCGCGGTAGCCCTTGATGCGCTGCGCGCCTGCATTCCAGCTCGCCACGTGGCCTGTCGGGTCGAGCAGGAAGATCGCATAGTCCTGCACGCCTTCGATGAGCAGCCTGAAGCGCTCCTCCGACAGGCGCAGGCGCTCTTCGCTCGCCTGCCGCTCGCTCAGGTCGCGCGTGATCTTGGAAAAGCCCAGCAGCTTGCCGTCGTCGTTGCGGATAGCGGTGAGCGCCACGCTTGCCCAGAACGTGCTCCCGTCCTTGCGCACGCGCCAGCCTTCGTCCTCGAAGCGGCCGAGCCGCCGGGTCGTCTCGAGCTCGTGCTCGGGCCAGCCGCGCGAGACTGCCGACGGCGGGTAGAAGACCGAAAAGTGCTTGCCGATGATCTCTTCGGGGCGGTAGCCCTTCAGCAGCTGCGCGCCCCGGTTCCATGAGGCGATTCGCCCATCCGGGTCGAGGAGGAAGATGGCGTAATCGGTGACGCTCTCGACGAGCCGGCGAAACGGCTCCTCCCGCCACGGGATGGACTCGGGGGGTGCGGGAACTTTGCGCGAGTCTTCGTTCAATGTCGTGCGACGGTGTGGGGTCCGCGCGGGCGCATCCCCCGGATTCTACTGGCAAATTGCGCAGCCGCGAGTTCCTTGCCCGCGAAAAGATTACCGCCGCTCAGATGTGCAGCGCGTGGCCCAACGCCCGCAACCCCGCTTCCTGTACCGCCTCGCCCAGTGTCGGGTGCGCGTGGATGATGCCCGCCACGTCCTCCAGTCGCTCTCCCATCTCGATCGAATGCGAGAAGAGCCCGGCCAACTCCGAGACGCCCTGCCCCACGGCTTGCCAGCCGAGCACCTGGTGCGAATCGCGCCGCGCGACAACCCGCACGAAACCCGTCGAGCCCTCCATGCTGAGGGCGCGCCCGTTGGCGGAGAAGGGAAAGCTCGACACGATCACATCGAGGTTGCGCGCCTTGGCCTCGGCGGGCCCGATGCCGGCGGCGACGATTTCGGGATCCGTGAAGCACACCGCCGGGATGGCCATGGGTGCGAAGCGGCGCTTGCCGCCTGCGACGACCTCCGCAACCATCTCGCCCTGCGCCATGGCGCGGTGCGCGAGCATCGGCTCACCGGTGAGATCGCCGATGGCCCAGACGTCGCGCATCGAGGTACGGCACATATCGTCCACTTTCACCGCCCGCCCCGCCATGTCGAGATGCAGCGATTCGAGCCCGAAGCCGTGCGTGTTCGGCACCCGCCCCACCGCAACCAGCACTTTCTCCGCCGGCAGCACGAACTCGTCCGCCTTGCTGCTTCGCACCCGCACCGCGTTGCCCGAATCGGCGAGCCCCTCCGCGGTGCATCCCAGGTGCAGCGTGATGCCCAGGCGGCGCAGCGAATCCAGCACCGGCCGCGTGAGCTCCTCGTCGTAGCCGGGCAATACGCGTTCGGCCGCCTCCACCACGGCGACCTCGGCGCCCAGCTTGCGCCACGCGATGCCGAGCTCGAGCCCGATGTAGCCCGCCCCCACGACGACCAGGTGGCGCGGCACGCTTGCGAGCGAAAGCGCATCAGTGGAAGAAACCACCGCGCCGCCGAAGGGAAGGCTGCCCAGCTCCAGGGCGCGCGAGCCGGTAGCGAGCAACAAGTGCTGGCACTGGATGCGCGCGACTTCGCCGCCGCCCGCGGCGACCTCGACCGTCTTGCCGTCGAGCACGGTGCCGCGGCCATTCACCACCTGCACGCCCGCCTTGCGCAGCAACGCGGCCACGCCGCCGGTGAGCTTGCCCACGACGCCGTCCTTCCAGCGGTGGGCCTGCGCCAAGTCGAGCGTCGGGCGCTCGACGCGGATGCCAAACGGGTTCGCGCCGGAGAAGCGCTGCGCGCGCTCGTACTCGTGCGCGACGTGGATGAGTGCCTTCGACGGGATGCAGCCGATGTTGAGGCAGGTGCCGCCGAGGTGGGCCTCTTCCACGAGCGTGGTCGCCACGCCCAGCTGCGCCGCGCGTATGGCCGCCACATAGCCGCCGGGGCCGCCGCCCAGCACGAGCAGCGTGGTGCTCTTCGGGGTCATGCCGTCACTCCACGAAAAGCATCGCGGGCGCTTCCAGCAGCGCGCGGATCGCCTGCACGAAGCGCGCGGCATCCATGCCGTCCACGACGCGGTGGTCGAAGGACGACGAAAGGTTCATGAGCTGCCGGCGCTCGATCGCATCGCCGCGGTACATCGGCCGCGCGACGATGCGGTTCACGCCCACGATGGCCACCTCGGGATGGTTGATGACCGGCGTGGTGACGATGCCGCCCAGCGGGCCCAGGCTCGTGATCGTGATGGTGGAGCCGGCGAGCTCGTCGCGCGATGCCTTGCCGGTCCGCGCGGCCTCTGCAAGGCGCGTCACCTCCCGGCCGAATTCCCACAGGTCCATGGCCTCGGCGTGGCGCAGCACCGGCACCAAAAGGCCGTTCTCGGTCTGGGTGGCGATGCCCAGGTGCACCGGCTCGTAGCGCGTGACGACACCGGCCTCGTCGTCGAAACGCGCGTTCATCTGCGGAAACTCCTCGAGCGCGCGCACGAGGGCGCGCGCGATGAAGGGCAGCACCGTGAGGCGCCCGCGCGCCGCGCCATGCTTCGCGTTCAGCGCCGCGCGCAGGGCCTCCAGCTCGGTCACGTCGATCTCCTCGACGTAGCTGAAATGCGGGATGCGCCGCTTGGCTTCCTGCATCTTCTGCGCGATCTTGCGGCGCAGGCCGATGACGGGCACCTGCTGCTCCCCCTCGCGGCGCCGCTGCAGCGAGCGCGCCCCCGCCTGCGGCTGGCCGCGGGTGGCGAGATAGACATCCAGGTCGGAGTGCTCGATGCGGCCCGCCGGGCCGCTGCCGTGCACGAACTGCAGCTCGATGCCGAGCTCCCACGCGCGCCTGCGCACCGCGGGGGATGCGATGGGCCGCTCGCCGGGGGCGCGTCGCGGCGGCAACGCTTCGCGAAGCGCCGGCACCTTCGGCGAGGCGGACTCCGCGCGTTCGGTGCGGGCCGGCTGCGGCGCGGGCGTGCCGGATGCCGCCTGTGCGGCCGCTTTCGCAGCAGCGGGCGCCGCTTCCGGCTTCGCAGCCACGGCTTGCGGGCGCGCAGCCTTCACGTTGCCCTCGCCCTCGATCTCGATGCGCACCAGCTCCGCGCCCACGGCGAGCGACTGGCCGGGCTCGCAGCCCAGCTCCATCACCGTGCCGTTCACCGGCGAGGGAATCTCCACGGTCGCCTTGTCGGTCATGACGTCGGCCACGACCTGGTCCTCCTTCACCTCGTCGCCCGGCTTCACGCGCCATTCGACGAGCTCCACCTCGGCGATGCCCTCGCCGATGTCCGGCATCTTGATCGCGTACACGCCCATCGCTCAGCCCTCCACCGCGCGCTTCAACGCCGCCGCCACGCGATCGGGCCCGGGAAAGTAGGCCCACTCCTGCGCATGCGGATACGGCGTGTCCCAACCCGCGACGCGTTCGATCGGCGCCTCGAGGTGGTAGAAGCAGTTCTCCTGCACGAGCGCCGAGAGCTCGGCGCCGAAGCCGCTGGTACGGGTGGCCTCGTGCACGATGACGCAGCGCCGGGTCTTCTTCACCGAGGCGACGACGGTCTCGAGGTCCATGGGCCAGAGCGAGCGCAGGTCGATGATCTCCGCATCGATGCCCGCCTCGCGCGCCGCGCATTCCGACACCCAGGTCATCGTTCCGTAGGTGAGCACCGTGACCTGCGAGCCGGGACGGAAGATGGCGGCCGACTCGAGCGGCACGCGGTAGTAGCCTTCGGGGACGTTGCCCATCTCGTGCTTCGACCAGGGCACCACCGGGCGGTCGTGGTGGCCGTCGAAGGGCCCGTTGTAGAGGCGCTTGGGCTCGAGGAAGATCACCGGGTCGTCACACTCGATGGCCGAGATCAGCAGGCCCTTCGCATCGTATGGATTGCTCGGCATGACGGTGCGGATGCCGCAGACGTGCGTGAAGAGCGCCTCGGGGCTCTGGCTGTGGGTCTGGCCACCGTAGATGCCGCCGCCGCACGGCATGCGGATCGTGATCGGGCAGGTGAAGTCGCCCGCCGAGCGGTAACGCAGGCGCGCCGCTTCGGAGACGATCTGGTCGGAAGCCGGATAGAAGTAGTCGGCGAACTGGATCTCGGCCACGGGCCTCAGGCCATAGGCGCCCATGCCGACGGCCACGCCGACGATGCCGCCTTCGCTGATCGGCGTGTCGAAGCAACGGCTCTTGCCGTACTTGGCCTGCAGCCCTTCGGTCACTCGGAACACGCCGCCGAAGTAACCGACGTCCTGGCCGAACACGACGACGTTGTCGTCGCGCTCCATCATCACGTCCATGGCCGAGCGCAGGGCCTGGATCATCGTCATGGGCCGGGCCGGCCCGGCGTCGGCTTCGACATGCGCCTCGCGGGTCTTGGTGAGCATCGTCAGATCCCCAGCTCTTGCCGCTGCCGGCGCAGGTGCCCCGGCATCTCGGCGTAGACGTCCTCGAACATGGTGGCCGCGCTCGGGATCTTGCCGTCGAGCAGCGTGCCGTGGCTTTCGGCTTCCTTCTGCGCCGCGGCGACCTCCCCTTCGAGCTCGAGGCGTACCTGCTCGTGCTCCTGCGCCGACCACGCGCCCAGGCCGATGAGGTGGGATTTCAGCCGCTCGATCGGGTCGCCCAGCGGGAAGCGCTGCCAGTCGTCGGCGGGCCGGTACTTCGAGGGATCGTCCGAGGTCGAATGCGCGCCCGCGCGATACGTGACCCACTCGATGAGCGTGGGGCCTAGGTTGCGCCGCGCGCGCTCGGCCGCCCAACGCGAAGCCGCGTAGACCGCGAGGAAGTCGTTGCCGTCCACGCGCAGCGAGGCGATGCCGCAGCCCACGCCGCGGGCTGCGAAGGTGGTGGACTCGCCGCCGGCGATCGCCTGGAACGTGGAGATGGCCCACTGGTTGTTCACCACGTTGAGGATCACGGGAGCGCGATAGACGTGCGCGAACGTGAGCGCCGTGTGGAAGTCGGCTTCGGCGGTCGCGCCGTCGCCGATCCAGGCCGAGGCGATGCGCGTGTCGCCCTTGATCGCCGAAGCCATCGCCCAGCCCACGGCCTGGATGAACTGGGTCGCGAGGTTGCCCGAGATCGAGAAGAAGCCGGCGCGCTTGTACGAATACATCACCGGCAGCTGGCGGCCCTTCATGGGATCGCCCGCATTGCTCATGAGCTGGCACATGAGCTCGGACATGGGCACGTCGTCGCGGCTCAGCAGCAGGCCCTGCTGGCGGTAGGTTGGGAAGCACATGTCGCCCGGCTCGATCGCCTGCGCGTGGGCGCAGGCGATGGCTTCCTCGCCCAGGCTCTGCATGTAGAACGAGATCTTGCGCTGGCGTTGCACGAGCAGCATGCGTGCGTCGAAGATGCGCGTCTTCATCATCGCGCGCAGCCCCCGGCGCAGCTGCGCCGTCGACAGTTCCGGCGCCCAGGGCCCCACGGCACGGCCTTCGCGGTCGAGCACGCGGATGAGCTCGTAGGCGAGGTCCGTGGTCTCGAAGTGGGTGGTCTCCACGGGCGGGCGGCGCACGGCGCCCGCTTCCGAGACGTGGAGGTAGGAAAAGTCGGTGGCGCAGCCCGGACGCCCCGAGGGCTCCGGCACGTGCAGCCGCAACGGCTGGTGCTCGCTCATGCAATCGCTCCGCGCGCGGGTAGCGCGACCAGGTTTGCAGGGAAGGAGGTGTCGGCGGGTAAGCCTTGCCTCCATGGACCGCGCGGGTCGCGCGCGGGTTCGCAAGTTTAGGCGAAAAGGCGTCTGTAGACGCGCCGGGCGTTGATCTCGAAGATCAGGGCGCGGTCCCGGGCGGTGAGCCCGGACGCGCCTTCGATGTAGCGCCTGGTGTCGTCGTAGTAGAACCCGGTGCGCGGATCGATGCCGCGCACCGCGCCCACCATCTCGGAGGCGAAGAGGATGTTCTCCACCGGAATCACCTCGAGCAGCAGGTCGATGCCGGGCTGGTGGTAGACGCAGGTATCGAAGAACACGTTCTTCAGCAACAGCTCCTCGAGCGGCGGGCGCTTCATGTCCTGGGCGATCCCGCGGTAGCGGCCCCAGTGGTACGGCACCGCGCCGCCGCCGTGGGGGATCACGAAGCGCAGCGTGGGGAAGTCGCTGAAGAGGTCGGACGTGAGGAATTGCATGAAGGCGGTGGTGTCGCCGTTGAGGTAATGCGCGCCGGTCCCGTGGAAGCAGGGATTGCAGCTCGCGCTCACGTGGACCATTCCCGGCACGTCGAGCTCGACCATCTTTTCGTACAAGGGATACCACCAGCGGTCGGTGAGGGGCGGGTCCTTCCAGTAGCCGCCGGAGGGGTCGGGATTGAGGTTGCACCCCACGAAGCCCAGCTCGCGCACGCAACGCTCGAGCTCCGCTGCGCAACCGGCGGGCGGGACGCCGGGCGATTGGGGCAGCTGGCAGGCGCCGGCGAAGTTGTCGGGATAGAGCCGGCAGACGCGATGGATCAAGTCGTTGCACAGGCGCGACCATTCGAGGCTCGTCTGCTCGCTGCCGATGTGGTGCGCCATCGCCATGGCGCGCGGCGAGAAGATGGTGAGGTCGGTGCCGCGCTCGCGCTGCAGCCGCAGCTGGTTGGTCTCGAGGCTCTCGCGCAACTCGTCGTCGCTCACGGAGAGCTCCGAGGCCCGCGGTGGGGTAGCCTTGCTGGACAGGGAATCGACCTGGCGCTGGCGCCAGCCTTCGAGCGCCTTGGGCGCGGTCGTGTAGTGGCCGTGGCAGTCGATGATCATCGGCACGATGATAAAGGAGGTCGCATGGAGCTCGGCATGATCGGCCTGGGACGCATGGGCGCCAGGATGGCGGAGCGGTTGGTGCGCGGCGGCCATCGCGTCATCGGCTTCGATCCCGACACAAATGCGCGCCAGGGCGTCGAAGCGATCGGCGGCCGCTCGGCTGCATCCGTGGATGCGCTGGTGAGGATGCTGGCCGCGCCGCGCGTGGTTTGGATGATGGTCCCGGCGGGCGACATCAGCGAGGCAACCCTCGCCGCACTGGAGCCGCTTCTCTTGGCGGGCGACACGCTGGTGGATGGCGGCAATTCCAATTACAAGGACACGCTGCGCCGCGCGGCGCGGCTGGCGCAGGCACGCATCGACTATGTCGATTGCGGCACCAGCGGCGGCGTGTGGGGTCTCACCGAGGGCTACAGCATGATGGTCGGCGGCGACGCGGCCGCCATAGAGCGGCTGCGCCCGGTCCTGGAAACGCTCGCGCCGGCCCCCGATCGCGGCTGGGGGAGGGTGGGACCTGTCGGCTCGGGCCATTTCGCCAAGATGGTCCACAACGGCATCGAATACGCGCTCATGCAGGCCTATGCCGAAGGATTCTCGATGATGCGGCACAAGGAGCAATTCGACCTCGACCTGCACCAGGTGGCCGAGATCTGGCGCCACGGCAGCGTGGTGCGCTCGTGGCTGCTCGACCTCATCTCGGCCGCCCTGGAAAAAAATCCGCGCCTCGAAGGCATCGCGCCCCACGTGTCCGATTCCGGCGAGGGCCGCTGGGCGGTCGCCGAAGCGATCGACCTTGACGTGCCGGCGCCGGCGATCACCCTTTCTCTGCTGGCGCGCCTGCGCTCTCGCGACACAGGGTCGTTCTCGGACAAGCTGCTCGCGGCCATGCGCCACGAGTTCGGCGGCCACGAGATGCGGCGCGAATGAGGGTACGCCCACGGGCATGAAAGTGAATGTCCTGTCGGACCTGCACCTGGACTTCAGCCCGCTGGCGCTGCCCGGCAACGACGCCGATGTCGTCGTCCTCGCGGGGGACATCGCCCGGCCCAGGGAGGCGATCGCGTGGGCCTCGCGATTGGACAGGCCCGTGCTTTATGTGCCCGGCAACCACGAGTTCTACGGCGGCACCCTCGCCGGCACGGTCGACGAGCTGAAGCGACTGAGCGTCGGCACCGGCGTGCGCGTGCTCGACGACGAGGAGGTTCTCCTCGGGGACGTGCGCTTCCTCGGCTCCACCCTGTGGACCGATTTCATGCTCTTCGGCGGGGGTGACGCGCGGGCCGCGGCGATGCGTGAAGCGCAACGCTTCATGCGGGACTTCAGCCGCATCCGCATCGGGCAGGCGCCGTTCACCCCGGAGGCTTCGGCGCAACGGTTCACCCATCACGCAGCATGGCTCGGCCGGAAGCTCGCCGAACGCCACCCCGGGCCGACAGTGGTCATTACCCACCATGCCCCCTCGCCACGGAGCATCCACCCGAGGTTCGCGAATTCGCCGCTCAACGCCTGCTTCGTCTCGGAGGCCGAGGACCTGATGGACGGCGCGCGGGTGTGCCTGTGGATCCACGGGCACACGCACGACAGCTTCGACTACTTTGTGAAGGGCACGCGCGTGCTGTGCAACCCGCGGGGATACGCACGCGACGGGACGAACGAAAATCCCCGCTTCGACGTGAACCTGGTGGCGACGGTCGGTACACCTCACGTCGCCTGATCGGCGGCCGGATCGTGCCAGCGCTGGCTGCCGGCCACCATTGCCGCCGCCTCGGCGGGCCCCCACGAGCCCGCCTCGTATTCGATGGGCGGCTCGTCGGCGGCGAGGATCGGCTCCACGACCTCCCATGCGGCCTCCACGCTGTCGTCGCGGGTAAAGAGCGAGGCATCGCCCCGGAGCGCGTCGCCGATGAGCCGCTCGTACGCCGGGTGGCCGTCGGCGAGGCTGTGGTGCGCGACCAGCTCCGCGTTCTCGCCCCGCATCTCCTTGCCGGGGCGCTTCACGCGCGTGCCGGTGGCGATGGCCACGCCGGGACCGAGGCGGAAGCGGAAGTAGTTCGCGGGCCCCGGCTGCGCGTCATCGAAGATCGCCAGTGGAGGCGCCTTCAGGTTGACCATGACTTCGGTGGCGGTGACCGGCATGCGCTTGCCCGCCCGGATGTAGAAAGGCACGCCCGCCCAGCGCCAGGTGTCGATGTGCATGCAAAGCGCGGCGAAGGTCTCGACCCGCGAGCCCGCCGCCACTCCGGCCTCCTCGCGGTAGCCGCGATACTGGCCGCGGACCACCTGCGCCGGCGCCAACGGCCGCATCGCGCGGAAGAGGCGCAACTTCTCGGCGCGCAAGGCCTCCGGATCGCGCGCGGCCGGCGCGTCCATGGCCAACAGTGCCACCACCTGCAGCAGGTGGTTCTGCACCACGTCGCGGATCGCGCCGACTTCCTCGTAGAAAGATCCACGCCCGCGCACGCCGAAGGCCTCGGCCATCGTGATCTGCACGCTGGCCACGTAATTGCGATTCCAGACCGGCTCGAGGAAAGCGTTGGCAAAGCGAAAATAGAGCAGGTTCTGCACCGCCTCCTTGCCGAGGAAGTGGTCGATGCGGAACACGGACGGCTCCGGAAACACCTCGTGCAGCGTGCGGTTGAGCGCCCGTGCCGAGGCGAGGTCCCGGCCGAAAGGCTTTTCGACGATCACGCGCGCGTCGCGGGCACAGCCTGCCTTCGCGAGTCCGCGAACGACGGTAGGGAAGACGCTCGGCGGAATCGCGAGATAGTGCAATGGCCGCCTCGCTCCCCCGAGAGCCTCCTTGAGGCGCTCGTAGGTTGCCGGATCGCCATAGTCGCCGCCCACGTAGCGCAGCTGGGCGCTCAGCTTGGCAAACGCCTCCGGGTCGACGCCACCCCGGTTCTCCAGGGCCTCCCGTGCTCGCTCGCGCAGCCGCTCCAGCGTCCAGCCCGCGCGCGCCATGCCCACGATGGGGACATCCAGCTCGCCACGACGCACGAGCCCATGCAGCGCCGGGAAGATCTCCTTGTAGGCGAGGTCCCCGGTGGCACCGAAGAAAACGAAAGCATCCGAACGATTCGGCGTCATCGCGCTTCGATCCCGTCTCGCCACGCTGCGTTCCGCGCACGGCTGGAGCACCGGAACCCGCGCGTTGGCGGCGTCGTCCAAGCGCATCCAGCGCGGCGGATACTGCGCGCACCAGGAAGCGCTCGTGCACGACTTGGCCGTCCTCGACGACGCGCAGGCCGTAGCCCACCATGCCGCCGCGTGGCTCCTGGGCAGGCTGGGCGTGGACACGCAGGAGGCGCTCGCCGTCTGCCTGTCCGGCGGCACCACGCCCCGCATCCTGTTCGAAACGCTCGCCCGGCCCCCGTATCTCGAATCCATGCCGTGGCATCGCATCCACTGGTTCTGGTGCGACGAGCGCTTCGTGCCGTCCTCGGACCCGCGCAGCAACTACGGCACAACGCAGAAGCTTCTCTTCGCCCGGACGCCGGTCCCGCGCGAGAACATCCACCCCATCTCCACCACGCACGCCACGCCGGAGGCCGCGGCTGCCGCGCACGAAGAAGAGCTGAAGCGCTTCTACGGAGCGGGCACCCTGGCGGCCGGCCGCCCCCTGTTCGACGCGGCGTTCCTCGGCGTCGGCGCGGATGGCCATACGGCGTCGCTTTTTCCCGGCTCGCCGGTCCTGCAGGAGCGCGGGAAATGGGTTGCGGCGGTCCAGGGTCTCCAATCCGAGGCGCGCATTACCCTCACCTATCCGGTCCTCGAAAGCAGCCGCGAGATTGCGTTCCTGGTGAGCGGAGCAGGCAAGCGAGCTGTCATGGAAAAAATTTTCCTGGGTGACGCCGACGCGCCCGCGACGCGCCTGCGTCCCGCGGGTCGCCTGCAATGGTTCGTCGACCGCGCTGCGGCGCCGGTCGCCGCGCGGGCCGCAAAATGAAAATGCCGGGCAGCTTTCGCTGGCCGGCATTCTCCTCGATTGATTGGTCGGGGCGAAAGGATTCGAACCTTCGACCCCCTGCACCCCATGCAGGTGCGCTACCAGGCTGCGCTACGCCCCGACCGAACTCGAAATTATACAGGTAGCGGCAACCTCTCCCAAGGCAGGGGGAGCAAACCTAGCGCTCGAGCATCTTGAGAATGCTCTTCAGCTCCTTGCGGATGTTGCCGGGCGAGATGGGCTGCGGGACCGTCATGGTGCGCTGGCCGGTGCCCGCCTCGCGGGTCGAGGGCGTGGGCTCCTCGAGGCGGTTGCGCGCGCCGTTGATGGTGAAGCCATGCTCGTACAGAAGCTCGCGGATGCGGCGGATGAGCAGGACCTCGTGATGCTGGTAGTAGCGGCGATTTCCCCGCCGCTTCAACGGCTTGAGCTGGGTGAACTCCTGCTCCCAGTAACGCAGGACGTGGGGCTTCACCCCGCAGAGCTCGCTCACCTCGCCAATGGTGAAGTAGCGCTTTGCGGGTATGGCCGGCAGGTCAGTCGTCGCCAGGTTCTCCGTGCCCATTGAAGGACTTCTCGACCAGGCTCTTAAGCTTCTGGCTCGCGTGAAAGGTCACTACGCGCCGGGCGGTGATCGGGATCTCCTCCCCGGTCTTGGGGTTGCGCCCGGGCCGCTGCGGCTTCTTACGCAGTTGGAAGTTGCCGAAGCCCGAGAGTTTCACCATCTCGCCGCGTTCCAGGGCGATGCGGATTTCCTCGAAAAAGGACTCGACCATGTCCTTGGCCTCGCGCTTGTTCAGGCCGACCTTCTCGAACATGAGGTCGGCGAGCTCGGCCTTCGTGAGGGTGACTTTGTCTTTCACGTGCGCGCGCGGGCTTGGAATTTTTGGCTCAGATGACCCCGCACCGAAGCCACCACGGCCTCGACTTCGGAATCTGTCAAAGTCCTGTCAGTATCCTGCATAACTATCCGTAGGGCAAGGCTTTTTTGGCCGGGATCGACCCCCTTGCCGCGGTACAGATCGAACACTTCGACCTCCTTCACGAAGCCCGGGACGATACCCCGGACGGCCGCGAGGAGCGCCCCCGCGGCCACGCTTTCGGGCACCACCAAGGCCACGTCGCGGCGCACCGCAGGCATGCGGGAGACGCCCGCGAAAGCCGGCACGGAGCCCTCTAGGAGGGGTCCGGTGAGCATCTCGAAGACAACCGGGGGCGAGCCCAGCTCGTAGCGCTGTTGCAGCCGCGGGTGCAGCTCGCCTACGACCCCGACCGCGCGACCGTCCACCCGAATCACGGCGCAGCGCCCGGGGCGGCATGCCGGGTGGTGCCCGGGGACGAATTCGAGCGGACGCCCGGCCGCCAGCGCCTCGACGTCGCCCTTCGCGTCGTAGAAATCGACCGCAGGCGACTTGTCCGACCATTGCTCCGGAACACGCCCGCCATGGGCCAGGCCGGCAATGCGTTCCGGCTGCACTTCCATGTCGGCGGTGTCCCCCTCGAAGCAACGCCCGATCTCGAAAAGGCGCACCCGCGACTCGCCGCGGTTCAGGTTCGCCCGCAGGGTGTCCACCAGCCCGGCCAGCAGGGTGGTTCGCATGACGCTCATCTGGCTGGCGATCGGGTTCGCCAGCCGCACCGGGGCTTCGCTGCCCGCGAAATCGCGTTCCCACTCCGCGGCCACGAAGCTGTAGGTGATGACTTCCTGGTACCCCAGGGCCGCCAGCGCGTGCCGAAGGTCGAAGCGGCTGCGCCGGCCCTCGCGCAGCGGCAGCATGGGCAGGCTCGAGCGCGGCGCCTGCGCGGGCACGTGCTCGTAGCCGTGGATGCGAGCGATCTCCTCGACGAAGTCCTCCTCGATCGAAAGGTCGAAGCGCCAGCTCGGCGGCGTCGCCGCGATGCCGCCGGGCTTTTCCTCCGGCAGGCACGACAGGCGCTTCAGGGTCGCGTGCATCTCCGCATCGTCCACGGCATAGCCGAGCAGCTTGCGAACGCGCTCCGGGCGGACGAGCACCGCGGGCCGGGCGGGCAACTCGCCGCGCGCATGCGTCAGGGGTCCAGCCTCGCCGCCGCAGATCTCGAGGGTGAGCGCCGTGGCGCGCTCGATCGCGCTGCCCGTGGCCCCGAAATCGACGCCGCGCTCGTAGCGATAGGCCGCGTCGCTCGACAAGCCCAGCTCGCGCGCTTTCCCCTGGACCACCTCGGGCGGGAAAAACGCCGCCTCGTAGAACACCTCGGTGGTGCCCTCGCCGACCATCGTGGCGTGGCCGCCCATGACGCCGCCCAGCGCTACGGGACCGTTGGCGTCGGTGATGGCCAGCAACCGGGGGCGATGGGAGACTTCCTGGTCGTTCAGCAGCTTGAGGTGCTCGCCCGGCTTCATGAAGCGCACTTCGATCGCGCCTTCCAGGCGCGCGTGGTCGAAGGCGTGCATGGGCTGGCCGCGCTCGAGCATCACGTAGTTGGTGATGTCCACGAGGGGCCGGATCGCGCGCAGGCCCGCGCGCTCCAGGCGGCGCACCATCCAATCGGGCGTCCGCGCGTTCGCGTCGAGGCCGCGGATCACCCGGCCGAAATACTGGCCGCAGGCCGCGGGCTCGGAGATGCGAACCTCGCGCGCATCCGCGATCGCCGTCGGAACAGGCGCGGCAGTGGGCAGTCGCAGCTCGGCGCCGGTGATCGCGGCGAGGTCGCGCGCGATGCCGAACATCGACAGGCAGTCGCCGCGGTTGGGCGTGAGCTTGAGCGTGAGATAGGTGTCGTCGAGGCCGAGGACCTCGCGCACGTCGTGGCCCACCGGGGCAGCATCCTCGAGCACCAGCAGGCCCGCGTGGTCCTGCGACAAGCCGAGCTCGCGCGCCGAGCACAACATGCCGCTCGATTCGACGCCGCGCAACTTGGCCTTCTTGATCTCGAGGCCGGGCAGCTTCGCGCCCACCAGCGCGCAAGGCACCTTCTGCCCGGTGGCGACGTTGGGCGCCCCGCACACGATCGTGAGCGCCTCGCCCGTGCCCGCATCCACCTGGGTGATGCGCAACTTGTCGGCGTTCGGATGCGGCTCGACGCTTTTCACGTGGCCCACGACGATGCCGGAGAACTGCGCCGCGACCGGCGCGACCTCCTCGACCTCGAGCCCCGCCATGGTGAGCTTGCGCGCAAGCTCCGCCACCGGCATGTCGCCGAGGTCGACCAGCTCCCTCAGCCATTGCACGGAGACCTTCATCGGAATTGCGCCAGGAACTTCATGTCGTTCTCGAAGAAGAGGCGCAGGTCGCCCACGCCGTACTTGAGCATCGCCAGCCGGTCGAGCCCCATGCCGAACGCGAAGCCTGAATATTTCTCGGGATCGACGCCGCCGTTGCGAAGCACGTCGGGATGCACCACGCCGGCCCCCGCGATCTCCAGGTACGTGGGCTCGCCGTCCTTGCGCGAGCCGTTCGATTCCGTCGGCTCGTTCCTCGACCACTCCATGTCGATCTCCACACCCGGCTCGACAAACGGGAAGTACGACGGTCGGAAGCGGATGCCGATGTCCTCGCGCTCGAAGAAGGCGCGGCAGAACTGGGTGACGGTCGCCTTGAGGTCGGCGAGGCTGATGCCTTCGTCCACCCACAGGCCCTCGATCTGGTGGAACATCGGCGAGTGCGTCGCGTCGTGGTCCTTCCGGTACACGCGACCCGGGCAGATGATGCGGATCGGCGGCGCGTGAGTCCGCATGTAGCGGATCTGCACCGGCGAAGTCTGCGTGCGCAGCACGCGGTCCGAGCCTGCGATGTAGAACGTATCCTGCATGCTCCGCGACGGATGGTCCGGAAACATGCGCAGCGCCGTGAAGTTGTGGAAGTCGTCCTCGATCTCGGGCCCGTCGGCGACCTCGAACCCCATGGTCGCGAAGAGCTTCTCGGCATGCTCCTGCGCGCGCGTGATCGGATGCAGGCCGCCCATTCCGCGCGTACGGCCGGGCAGCGTCACGTCCACCGCCTCCGCCGCGAGGCGCGCATCGAGCTCGCTTGCCAGGATGGCATCGCGCCGCGACTGGATCAGCGCTTCCACACGCGCCTTCGCCTGGTTGATCGCCGCGCCCGCGCGCGGGCGCTCCTCCGCGGAGAGCTTGCCCAGCCCCTTCAGCAGCTCCGTGAGCGTGCCGGCCTTGCCGAGGAAGCGCGCCTTCGCCTGCTCCAGGTCGGCCACGCTAGCGGTGGAGGAGATGGCGGCCGATGCGTCGGCCACGATGCGATCGAGTTGCTCTTGCATGAAAAAAGGGGCTCTTCCGAGCCCCTTCCCTTCTTCTTGGTGTTGTCGGTCTACTTAGGCTGCGAGGCTCGCCTTGGCCTGTTCGACGATCTTGCCGAACGCGGGCTTGTCGAACACCGCGAGGTCGGCGAGGACCTTGCGGTCCACCTCGATCCCGGCCTTCTTCAGGCCGGCCATGAACTGGCTGTAGCTCACGCCGGCTTCGCGGGCGCCGGCGTTGATGCGGGTGATCCAGAGCGCGCGGAACTCGCGCTTCTTGTTGCGGCGGTCGCGGTAGGCGTATTGCCCCGCCTTCATCACCGCTTCCTTGGCGATCCGGTAGACGTTCTTGCGGCGGCCGCGGAACCCCTTGGCCTGCTCCAGGACCTTCTTGTGGCGCGCGCGCGCCGTCACTCCACGTTTTACGCGAGGCATGGCGGCTCCTTATCCGTTGGGAAGCATGGCTTTCACGTGCGCGAGGTTGGTCGCATGGACCGAACCCACGCCGCGAAGCTGGCGCTTGTTCTTGGTGGTGCGCTTGGTGAGGATGTGGCGCTTGCCCGCCGAGTAACGCTTGATCGAGCCGCTGCCGCGGACCCGGAAGCGCTTGGCGGCGCCACTCTTGGTCTTCATCTTGGGCACGATGGCCCTCCTTTCACTGCCTTGGTGCAGCAGGTGGCGGAACCCTTCCGCGCTTAGAACCTGAAGACACCTTTTGGTGTTGCTTCCCTGCTCGCCGGCGCAGGTCGGCGGCCTTGCCGCCCGATCCGGTACGCCGTTCCCGCCGAGTTTTACGCGCTCAGCTAATGCTTCTTCTTGGGCGCCAGGATCATGATCATCTGCCGCCCTTCCATCTTCGGCCACTGCTCGACCGCTCCGTACGGCGCGAGATCCGCCTCGACCCGCTTCAGCAGCGCCACGCCGAGCTCTTGGTGGGCCATCTCGCGGCCGCGGAAGCGAAGCGTCACCTTGGTCTTGTCGCCCTCCTGCAGGAAGCGGGTGAGGTTGCGGACCTTGATCTTGTAGTCCCCCTCGTCCGTCCCGGGCCTGAACTTCACTTCCTTGACCTGGATCTGCTTCTGCTTGAGCTTGGCCTCATGGGCCTTCTTGCTCTCGCGGTACTTGAACTTGCCGTAGTCCATCAACCGGCAGACCGGCGGCTTCGCCGTGGGCGCGATCTCGACCAGGTCGATGTCGCTTTCCTCCGCCATGCGCATCGCCTCCTGGATGCTGACGATGCCGATCGGCTCTCCTTCGACGCCGACGAGGCGAATCTCCGGGCTGGTGATCTCCCCGTTGATGCGAACTGCTTTGTCCTGAGCTATGCGAAAAATCCTTTAAAAATCAATCGTATGCGCGGCAGCCAAGTGCGCTGCGGAGCCCCTTTGGTCCTCATTTGCGAGACGCCACCTCGGCTTGCAGGCGCGAAATAAAGGCCTCGAGCGGGACAGGGGCCAGGTTCTCTCCGGCACGCGTCCTCGCCGAGACCGTCTTCGCGGCGACTTCCTTATCTCCCAGGACCAGCTGGTAAGGAAGCTTTTGGATGCTATGTTCCCGAATTTTATACGTTATTTTCTCGTTCCGCAAATCGCTGGCGACGCGGAAGCCGGCACTGCGCAGGCCCTGGGCGACTTCGCGGACATAGGCCTCCTGGCGGTCGGTCACGTTCATGACCACCACCTGCACGGGCGCGAGCCACAGGGGAAGCGCGCCGGCATGGTTCTCGATGAGGATGCCGATGAAGCGCTCCATGGAGCCCACGATGGCGCGGTGCAGCATGACCGGATGCTTGCGCGTGTTGTCCTCGTCCACGAACTCCGCCCCCAACCGCACGGGCATGTTGAAATCGACCTGCATCGTGCCGCACTGCCACACGCGGCCGATCGCGTCCTTGAGCGAATACTCGATCTTTGGCCCGTAGAAGGCACCCTCGCCCGGCGTCACCTCGAACTGCACGCCCGACTGGCGCAACGATTCCATCAGCGCATGCTCGGCCTTGTCCCACGAGTCGTCCGAGCCCACGCGCTTCTCCGGCCGCGTCGCCACCTTGTAGATGATGTCGTTGAAGCCGAAGTCGGCATACACCTTCTGCAGCAGTGCCGTGAAGGCCGCGCATTCCGGCAGGATGTCGTCCTCGCGGCAGAAGATATGGCCATCGTCCTGCACGAAACCGCGCACCCGCATGAGGCCGTGCAGCGCGCCCGAGGGCTCATTGCGGTGGCAGGAGCCGAACTCGCCGTAACGCAGCGGCAGGTCGCGGTAGCTGCGCAGGCCCTTGTTGAAGATCTGCACGTGGCCGGGGCAGTTCATCGGCTTCACCGCGAAGTCGCGCTTCTCCGACTCCGTCGTGAACATGTTGTCCTTGTAGTTCTCCCAATGCCCCGAGCGCTCCCACAGCGCGCGGTCCAGGATCATCGGCGCGCGGACCTCCTGGTAGCCGTTGTCCTGGTAGACGCGGCGCATGTATTGCTCCACCTGCTGCCACAAGGCCCACCCCTTGGGGTGCCAGAAGACCATCCCGGGCGCCTCGTCCTGCCAGTGGAAGAGGTCGAGCTGCGTGCCGATGCGGCGATGGTCGCGCTTCTCGGCCTCATCAAGCATCTTCAGGTACGCGTCCTGGTCTTCCTTCTTGGCCCAGGCGGTGCCGTAGATGCGCTGCAACATCTCGTTCCTGGAGTCCCCGCGCCAATACGCGCCGGCGACCTTCATCAGCTTGAAGACCTTGAGCTTGCCCGTGGAGGGCACGTGGGGGCCGCGGCAGAGGTCGATGAAGTCGCCCTCGCGGTAGAGGCTGATGCCTTCCTCCGAGGGGATGGCCCCGATGATCTCCGCCTTGTACTTCTCGCCGATCGAGTGGAAGAACTTCACCGCCTCGTCGCGGTTCCATTCCTCGCGAGCGACAGGCAGGTCCTTCTTGGCCAGCTCGGCCATGCGCTTCTCGATCGCCTCGAGGTCCTCGGGCGTGAAGGGCCGCTTGTAGGCGAAGTCGTAGTAGAAGCCGTTCTCGATCACCGGCCCGATGGTGACCTGCGCGTCGGGAAAAAGCTCCTTCACGGCGTACGCGAGCAGGTGCGCGGTCGAGTGGCGGATGAGGTCCAGCCCTTCGGGGTCCTTGTCGGTGACGATGGCGAGGCTCGCATCGCGATCGATGCGGTGCGTGACGTCGACCAGCTTGCCGTCCACCTTGCCGCCCAGCGCCGCCTTCGCGAGGCCCGGGCCGATGGAGGTGGCGACGTCCTTCACCGTGACGGCGTCGTCGAATTTGCGGACCGAGCCGTCCGGGAGCGTGATGTTGATCATGATGGTATGGGCCCTGCTGTTCGTGGTTGCCTGCTTAGCTCTGGAGACAGACCCCGAACCGAGCACGGGAGAAAACCAGGGTCTGTCCCCAATAAAAAAGCGCGGACGAGCCGCGCTTTTTTTCAGGTTCCTGGACGCGAGCCCGCCTACCGAATGCCTCCGGTGAACGATGTAGTTGGCGGTCTCATAACCATGCGGGCCCTTTCGCGGCCGTGATGCGTCCTGGATACGGAAATCATACCACCCCGGCCGCGGGCCGCCGCTCGGCGCCGGCTAGGATCTCCGGCAGGAGTGAGGGATCCAGCGGCTTCACCAGGTGGCTGTCGAAGCCGCAGTCGAGCGACTTGCGCCGGTCGTCCTCGGTGCCGTAGCCCGAAAGCGCCACCAGGTACACGTCGGTCATGCCGAGGTCGCGGCGCATGCGCACCGCCGCCTCGTGGCCGGACAGGCCCGGCAGCCCGATGTCCATGAAGACGACTTCGGGCCGGAACTCGGCAGCCGCGCGCAACGCGGCATTGCCGTCGTGCGCCTGGCTCGTCTTCTGCCCCAGCAGCTCCAGCATCATCGCCAGCGTCTCCGCCGCGTCGATGTTGTCGTCCACGACCAAAACGCGCTTGCCTGTCGTCGCGTGTGCAGACGGCGAGCCTGCCTCGGCCGCGAGCGGCGCCTCCTCGGCGACGGTGCGCGGCAGGCGCACCTGGAAGGTGCTCCCCTTGCCCAGCCCTTCGCTATGCGCCTGCACCGCGCCGCCATGGCGGCGAACCAGGTCCTGCACCAGCGCGAGCCCGATGCCCAGACCCTTGCGCGTGCGCTCGGGGGATTCGTCGACCTGCACGAAGAGGTCCCATACCTGCTTGAGCTTGTCCGGCGGGATGCCGATGCCGTTGTCCTTCACGCTGATCACGATCTCCGAAGGCTCCGCGCGCGCGCTCACCTCGATGCGCCCGCCCGGCTCGGTGTACTTCACTGCGTTGAGCACCAGGTTCTCAAGGATCTGCTGCAGGCGCACGCGGTCGGCCACCACCTTGAGCGAATCTGCGGGCAAGTCGAGCACGAGCTGGTGGCCCAGCGTCCTCACCGGCCCTTCGCACGATTCCATCGCATGGCGGATCTCGGCGCAGACGTCCACCGGCTCGCGGCGCAACTCGATCACGCCGCGGGTGATGCGGGAAATGTCGAGCAGGTCCTCGACCAGTCGCGACATCTGCGCGACCTGGCGATCCATGGTTTCGAGCAGCGATCGCGCCCGCCCCGGGTCGACCTCGGCCTGCGAGCGCAGCATGTGCAGCGCCGCCCGCATCGGCGCAAGCGGGTTGCGCAACTCGTGCGAAAGGGTTGCGAGGAACTCGTTCTTGCGGCGGTCGGCAGCCTGGATCTCCTCGTAGAGGAGGCAGTTGTCGAGCGCGGCAGCCACGCGTCCCGCGAGGTTGTCGGCGAGGGAGAGGTCCGCGCCGGAAAGGCGGCGCGACGAAGGTCCCATGGCGAGCAGCAATGCCCCGCGCGTCTTGCCGCGGGTAACCAGCGGGAAGGCGTGGATCTCGCCGGCGGGCGTGTCGTCCGGCGCGTCGGCATCGAGGGGCAGGGCGAGCCGTTCGGTGAGGGCGTGGGCGCCTCGCGCCACGACGCGAGACTGCTGCTCCGCCAGCACCGCCTCGAAGGACTCGCGGTGAGCGCCGAGGTATCCGTCCCATCCGGGCACGGACGCGGTGCGGCGAACGCGCGGCGCGCCATCTTCGCCCACTGCCGCGACCGCGCAGTAGTCCGCCAGGAACGGCACGGCGAGCGTCGAGGCCGCCTTGAGGATCGTGTCCGCGTCGAGCGAGCTCGCGATGGCCTGCGTCGCCTCCGCAAGGAAACTCGCCCGGCGTTGCTGCTCCTCGGCGGCCGAGCGCGCCGCCTGTTCCCGGGCGAGGGCCACCCGTTCGTCGGAGCGCTTGCGCAGCTCGGCGTTGAGCCGGTGCAGCTGCACCAGGGCCTTCACCTTGCTGCGCAGGATGTTGGGCACCACGGGCGAGAGGATGTAGTCGACCGCGCCAAGCGAATAGCCGCGGGCAGTGTGCATCTCGTCGGCGAACGCGGTGATGAAGATGATCGGCGTGTGCGCCGACTTGCGGCGCGAGCGGATCAGCTCGGCGGTCTCCAGGCCGTCCATGCCCGGCATGTTCACGTCGAGCAGGATCACCGCGCAGTCGTTGTCGAGCAGCCAGCGCAGCGCCTCCTCGCCCGAAGAGGCCGTCACGATGTTCTGGTCCAGCTCCTCCAGGATGGTGCGGAACACGACCCGCTTGTCGAGGCGATCGTCGACGATGAGTATGTTCGAGCGCTCGGCCTGCGCAACTCCGGCCAGGATCTCGTCGGGCGTCGCGATTGCGGGGGTATGGGCGTTCATCGATTCCTCATTTCTGCAGCCAGGCCTTCAACACCGTGAGCAGCTGCTCACGGTCCACGGGCTTGGACAAGTAGTCCCAGGCGCCCGCTTCGATGCAGCGTTCCCGGTCGCCGCGCATCGCCTTCGCGGTGACGGCGACGATCGGAAGGTCGCGGCAGTGGGACATCTTGCGGATCTCGCGCGTGGTCTCGAGGCCGTCCATCTCCGGCATCATGATGTCCATCAGGATGATGTCGAGGTTGCCGCGCTCGGCGAGCGCGATCGCCTCGCGTCCGTTGTCCGCGGTCTTGATCTCCATGCCGTAGTCCTCCAGCACGGACGACAGCGCGAAGATGTTGCGGATGTCGTCGTCCACGATCAGCACGCGCCGTCCGGCGAGCGCCTTGGTCGAGCCGTAGAGATCGGCCAGCACCTTGGCGTGCTCGTCCTTCATGCGGGAGGCATCCAGGTGCAGCGCGAGCACCACCTGGTCGAGCAGGCGCTCGATCGAATGCACCTCGCGCACGCCCGGGATGTGCTCGAGCGTCGTCACGTTGGCCGCGCCCACCGAGGCGGCGAGCCGGCGGCCGTAGGCGATGACCGGGGCCGGAGAGGAATGGCGCTCGCGTACCTCCTCCATCACCGCGAGGAGGTCGAGCTCCGGAGTCTCCGGGTTCACCACCGCGCAGTCGATGCGCCCTTCGCGCAAAAGCTCCGCCGCGCGCGGCCCGTCGCTCGCCGAGATGATGTCCACGCCGTCGATGCCGGACAGGTATTCCCTCACCGTGGCGAGCCGAACCGGGTCCGGCTCCACCAGCAGCAGCTGGCGATGGTCGCTGGTGGTGAACTTGTAGATCTCCTCCAGCACTTCGTCCACCGCCTTGCGGCTCTGCAGCGGCTTGGCGATGAACCGCCGCGCGCCGCTGTCGAGCGCGCGCGTGCGCGCCTCCTCCGTCGAGATAACGTGCACCGGGATGTGGCGCACGTTGATGTCGTTCTTCAGGCGCGAGAGCACGCGCCAGCCCTCGATGTCGGGCAGGAAGATATCGAGCAGGATCGCCGACGGACGCATCTCGCCGATCATCGACAGCGCCGTGGTGCCCTGGGTCGTGACCACGCCCTTGAAGCCCTGCTCCCGCGCGGCCTCCAGCAGGACCCGCGCGAAGGCAAGGTCGTTCTCCACGATCAGCACCGAGCGCTCGCCCGGATGCACCGATTCGCGGTCGTCGTCCGCCTCGTTGATCGCGATGGGCAGCGCCGCGGCCTCCTCCTCCATCGAGGCGCCCATTCCGTCCTGCGCGACCTTCTCGGCCAGGCGGCGCTCGGCCGCGTGCCGGGCGGCCTCAATGGCGGCGCTCGCCACCGCCGCGGCATCGCTCGACTTGCGCGACCCGCGCGCCGGCGGGAAGGCCTGCGGCAGGTATAGCGAAAAGACGCTGCCCTTGTTGGGCGCGCTCACCAGGCGGATCTCGCCGCGCAGCAGGCGCGAGAGCTCGCGCGAAATGGCAAGCCCCAGGCCCGTGCCGCCGTACTTGCGGCTGGTCGAGCCGTCGGCCTGCTGGAACGCCTCGAAGATGATCTGCTGCTTGTCGCTCGGGATGCCGATGCCGGTGTCGGTGACCGAGAACTCGATCACGTCGCTCGACTTGTTGAGGTCGTCGTTGTCGGCGCTCCAGCCCGCCTCGGCCGGGCGGATGACGAGGTTCACCTCGCCCTTGTGCGTGAACTTGAACGCGTTCGACAGCAGGTTGCGCAGGATCTGCTGCAGGCGCTTCGCGTCGGTGGAAACCGCCTTCGGCAGTCGCGGGTCCATGCGAATCTCGAAGCCGAGGCCCTTCGTCTCGGCCACGTGGCGGAATGTCCGCTCGACGAAGCGCTGCAGCTCGTCCAGGCGGACTTCGCCCACGTCCACCGCGACCGTGCCGGACTCGATCTTGGACAGGTCGAGGATGTCGTTGATGAGCATGAGCAGGTCGTTGCCCGACGAATGGATCGTGCGCGCGAATTCCACCTGCTTGGCGTTCAGGTTGCCCTCGGCGTTGCCCGAGAGCTGGTCGGAGAGGATCAGCAGCGAGTTGAGCGGCGTGCGCAGCTCGTGCGACATGTTGGCGAGGAACTCCGACTTGTACTTGGAGGTGAGGGCGAGCTGCCGTGCCTTCTCTTCGAGCGCCTGGCGGGCCTGCTCCACCTCCGCGTTCTTGCGCTCCACCTCCTGGTTCTGGTGCGCCAGCAGCCGCGCCTTCTCCTGCAGCTCCTGGTTGGTGGTCTGCAGCTCCTCCTGGCGGCTCTGCAGCTCCTGCGCGAGCGCCTGGGATTGCGCGAGCAGGTCTTCCGTCCGCGTATTGGCCTCGATGGTGTTGATCACGACGCCGATGGATTCCGTGAGCTGGTCCAGGAACGCCTGATGGACGTCGCTGAACCCCTCGAAGGAGGCCAGCTCGACCACGCCCTTCACCTGGTTCTCGAACACCACCGGCAGCACGAGGATGTTGCGCGGCGGCGCGCTGCCCAGGCCCGAGGAGATGCGCAGGTAGTCCTGCGGCGGGTTGGTGAGCAAAATCTTGCGTTTCTCGAGCGCGCACTGGCCTACCAGGCCCTCGCCCATGCCGATGCGCCGGCCGAGCGCCACCTCGCCGTCGGAGGCGTAGCTCGCGAGCAGCGTGAGGTGCGGGGCCTCGTCCGGCCCGGAGAGCACGTGGAATTCCGCGTGCTGCGCGCTTACCACCGGCGCCAGCTCCGACAGGATGAGGCGGCCCACGGTGTTCAGCTCCTTCTGGCCCTGCAGCATGCGCGAGAACTTGGCGAGGTTGGTCTTGAGCCAGTCCGTTTCGGTGTTCTTCTGCGTCGTGTCGCGCAGGTTGCGGATCATCTCGTTGATGGTGTCCTTGAGCGCCGCGACCTCGCCCTTGGCCTGCACCGTGATGCTTCGCGTGAGGTCACCCTGCGTCACGGCCGTCGCCACCTCGGCGATCGCTCGCACCTGCGTGGTGAGGTTCTCCGCGAGCTGGTTCACGTTCTCGGTGAGTCCCTTCCAGGTGCCCGAGGCGCCCGGCACCTTCGCCTGGCCGCCCAGCTGGCCCTCGACACCCACCTCGCGCGCCACCGTCGTCACCTGCTCGGCGAACGTGGCGAGCGTCTCGATCATGCCGTTGATGGTGTCGGCCAGCGCCGCGATCTCGCCCTTGGCTTCCACCGTGAGCTTCTGCTTCAGGTCGCCGTTCGCCACCGCCGTCACGACCTTGGCGATCCCGCGAACCTGGTCGGTCAGGTTGCCGGCCATGGAGTTCACCGAGTCGGTCAAATCCTTCCACGTGCCCGACACGCCCTCCACCACCGCCTGGCCGCCCAGCTTGCCTTCGGTACCCACCTCGCGCGCGACGCGCGTCACCTCCGCGGCGAAGCTTCGCAGCTGGTCCACCATCGTGTTGATCGTCGTCTTGAGCTCGGCGATCTCGCCCTTCACGTCCACCGTGATCTTCTTCGAAAGGTCGCCCTTGGCCACCGCGGTGGTCACCTCGGCGATGTTGCGCACCTGGCCCGTGAGGTTCGAGGCCATGTAGTTCACAGAATCGGTCAGGTCCTTCCAAGTACCGGCAACGCCGCGCACCTGCGCCTGGCCGCCGAGCCTTCCTTCGGTACCCACCTCGCGCGCCACCCGCGTCACCTCCGCGGCGAACGACGAGAGCTGGTCCACCATTGTGTTGACCGTGTTCTTGAGCTCGAGGATCTCGCCCTTCACGTCCACCGTGATCTTCTTCGAAAGGTCGCCCTTGGCCACCGCCGTGGTCACCTCGGCGATGTTGCGCACCTGGCCCGTGAGGTTCGAGGCCATGGAGTTCACCGAATCGGTCAGGTCCTTCCACGTGCCTGCGACGCCCTTCACATCGGCCTGCCCGCCGAGGCGGCCCTCGGTACCCACTTCGCGCGCCACCCGCGTAACTTCCGCGGCGAACGACGAGAGCTGGTCCACCATCGTATTGATGGTGTTCTTGAGCTCGAGGATCTCGCCCTTCACGTCCACCGTGATCTTGCGCGAAAGGTCGCCCTTCGCCACGGCTGTCGTCACGTCCGCGATGTTCCGCACCTGGCCCGTGAGGTTGGACGCCATGTAGTTCACCGAGTCGGTCAGGTCCTTCCAGGTGCCCGAGACACCCTCGACTCGCGCCTGGCCGCCCAGCTTGCCTTCGGTGCCCACCTCGCGCGCCACGCGCGTAACCTCGGAGGCGAACGAACGCAGCTGGTCCACCATCGTGTTGATGGTGTTCTTCAGCTCTAGCACCTCGCCTTTCACGTCCACCGTGATCTTCTTGGAAAGGTCACCGGTCGCCACCGCCGTGGTCACCTCGGCGATGTTGCGCACCTGGCCGGTCAGGTTGCCGGCCATGGAGTTCACCGAATCGGTCAGGTCCTTCCACGTGCCCGCCACACCCTGCACGTCGGCCTGGCCGCCGAGCCTTCCTTCGGTACCCACCTCGCGTGCCACCCGCGTGACCTCCGCGGCGAACGACGAGAGCTGGTCCACCATCGTATTGATCGTGTTCTTCAACTCGAGGATCTCGCCCTTCACGTCCACCGTGATCTTGCGCGAGAGGTCGCCTCGCGCCACGGCGGTCGTGACGTCGGCGATGTTGCGCACCTGGGCCGTGAGGTTTCCGGCCATGGAGTTCACCGAGTCGGTCAGGTCCTTCCACGTGCCCGACACACCCTGCACGTCGGCCTGGCCGCCGAGCCGTCCCTCCGTGCCCACCTCGCGCGCCACCCGCGTCACCTCCGCGGCGAACGACGAGAGCTGGTCCACCATCGTGTTGATGGTGTTCTTGAGCTCGAGGATCTCGCCCTTCACGTCCACCGTGATCTTGCGCGAGAGATCGCCCTTCGCGACCGCCGTCGTCACGTCCGCGATGTTCCGCACCTGCGACGTGAGGTTCGAGGCCATCGAGTTCACGGAGTCCGTCAGGTCCTTCCACGTGCCCGCCACACCCTGCACGTCGGCCTGCCCGCCCAGCTTGCCTTCGGTGCCGACCTCGCGCGCCACGCGCGTGACCTCCGCGGCGAAGCTTCGCAGCTGGTCCACCATCGTGTTGATGGTGTTCTTGAGCTCGAGGATCTCGCCCTTCACGTCCACCGTGATCTTGGTCGAGAGGTCGCCGTTCGCGACCGCCGTCGTCACCTCGGCGATGTTTCGCACCTGGGCCGTGAGGTTGCCGGCCATGGAGTTCACCGAGTCGGTCAGGTCCTTCCACGTTCCGGCGACGCCCTTCACATCCGCCTGGCCGCCGAGCCGCCCTTCCGTGCCGACCTCTCGCGCCACCCGCGTGACCTCCGCGGCGAACGACGAGAGCTGGTCCACCATCGTATTGATGGTGTTCTTGAGCTCGAGGATCTCGCCCTTCACGTCCACCGTGATCTTGCGCGAAAGGTCGCCCTTCGCCACGGCCGTCGTCACGTCGGCGATGTTCCGCACCTGCGCCGTGAGGTTGCCGGCCATGGAGTTCACCGAGTCGGTCAAATCCTTCCACGTCCCCGACACGCCCTCCACCTTCGCCTGGCCGCCCAGCTTGCCTTCGGTACCCACTTCGCGCGCCACGCGCGTAACCTCGGAGGCGAACGAACGCAGCTGGTCCACCATCGTGTTGATGGTGTTCTTGAGCTCGAGCACCTCGCCCTTCACGTCCACCGTGATCTTCTTGGAGAGGTCACCGTTGGCGACGGCGGTCGTCACCTCCGCAATGTTGCGCACCTGGCCCGTGAGGTTACCGGCCATGGAGTTCACCGAGTCGGTCAGGTCCTTCCACGTGCCCGCGACGCCCTTCACCTTCGCCTGGCCGCCCAGCTTGCCTTCGGTGCCCACCTCCCGCGCCACCCGCGTCACCTCCGCGGCGAACGACGAGAGCTGGTCCACCATCGTGTTGATCGTGTTCTTGAGCTCGAGGATCTCGCCCTTCACGTCCACCGTGATCTTGCGCGAGAGGTCGCCGCGCGCCACCGCCGTGGTCACGTCGGCGATGTTGCGCACCTGGCCCGTGAGGTTCGAGGCCATGTAGTTCACCGAGTCGGTCAGGTCCTTCCACGTGCCCGACACGCCCTCCACCACCGCCTGGCCGCCCAGCTTGCCTTCGGTGCCCACCTCGCGCGCCACACGAGTCACCTCCGATGCGAACGAGCGCAGCTGGTCCACCATCGTGTTGATGGTGTTCTTGAGCTCGAGCACCTCGCCTTTCACGTCCACCGTGATCTTCTTGGAGAGGTCACCGTTCGCGACCGCGGTCGTCACCTCGGCGATGTTGCGCACCTGGCCGGTCAGGTTGCCGGCCATGGAGTTCACCGAGTCTGTAAGGTCCTTCCACGTGCCAGCGACACCCTTCACCTTCGCCTGGCCGCCCAGCTTGCCTTCGGTACCCACCTCGCGCGCCACGCGCGTCACCTCCGAGGCGAAGGAGCCGAGCTGCTCCACCATCTTGTTGACGGTCTTGGCGGTCTTCAGGAATTCGCCTTCGAGGGGCCGGTCGTCGACCTCGAGCGCCATGGTCTGCGAAAGGTCGCCCTGCGCCACCGCGCCGATCACGCGCGCCGTTTCCGAGGTCGGGTGGACGAGGTCGTCGATGAGCGCATTGACGGAGATGATCTGGTCACGCCAGAAGCCGCGCACATCGGTCATCATCGCGCGTTGCTTGAGCTTGCCCTCCTTGCCGACCTTCTGGCGCAGGCGCGCCAGCTCCTCGGCCATGCGCTCGTTCAGCTCCACTACGTCGTTGAACGCCTCGGCGATCTTGCCGGGCATCCCGGTCCATTCCACCGGCAGCCTCACGCCGCCGTCGCCGTGCTTGAGCGCGGACAGCGCGGACAATATGTACTTCGCGTCCGGCAGCCCGATCACTTCGCCGGCGCGCGCCGCGGCCTCCCCGTGGCCGTTGGCGGGGGCTTTCGCCGCGGCGCGCTTGCGCGCTGCCAGCGTGCCCGTCTCGTTTGCAGTCTTGGTCATTTGCGCGTCCCCTCCTGGTTGTGCGCACCGAGGAACCGGTCGATGGTCCTGACCTGGTCGTCGATGTTCCCCTTGAGCTTCTCGATGGCCCTCTTTAGGGCGGCATCGTCCATCTTTCCGGACTCGATGAGGTGCAGCCACCCGGCCATGGCCGAGAGCGGCGTGCGAAGGTCGTGCGACAGCTTGCGAGCCGCATCGATGCCCAGCCCGCTGCTGCTACCTCCCTGAGCGAGCGCCTCGGCATCGAGCAGCGCAAGGCTCGCCTCGCCGCTGCTGATGGCCTGGCGCGCCTCTTCGAGGGTGGATACTTCCTTGATGGGAATCCCGGCGCTGCGCAGGGCCGCCGCCGCGTTCCGGGCAGCCTCGCTCGAGATCCGCACGACTGTGCTGGTCATGGCGTTAAGGCGGCCACCCGGAAGACAAGCTTGCCTACGGGGAAGCCACCTGCAAATAAAGTTGCAATCGAGTATAGGCTCCGGTTCTCGGACAAAATGTAGGAGCCGACCTACAGGTAACTCTTTCCACCCTGGGCCACGTGGAGGGCCCTAAAATGCTGGAAACACGCGGGTTTACGCCCCAATGGAAAAAATGGCACACGGTCCGCTGAAGGTATTCATTGCCGACGACTCGAAGCCGGTGGCAGATATGCTTACAGAGCTGCTTACGCAGCCGGGCAGCATCGAAGTGGTGGGCACCGGGGCAACGGAGACGGCGGCGATCGAATCGATCCGCACGATGAAACCTGATGTCGTCGTCCTCGACCTGCAGCTCGAGTCGGGATCCGGGACCAACGTGATCCGCGCCGTCCGCGCCATCGACGACCTGGCGTCCACCAAGCTGATGGTGACCTCCAACCACACCGCCCCGCAGCTGAAGGCCGGTTGCCTCGAGCTGGGCGCCGACGGCTACTTCGACAAGGTGAAGGAGCTGGCGCAGCTGGCCGCACGGCTGGCCGAGCTCGCCCGCGAAAAGCAGGGTTGAGCACGCGCGGGGCCCATCGGTAGGAGCTGCCCTTCCCGGACATCCCATGAAAGCAGCAGCGCAATCGACTCCAGAAATCGTTCGCGACTTCGAGCGCGTGTCGCCCGAGGTGGTGGCCGAAGCGTCGCGCTTCGCCGCCTCCATCCTGGCCGACGTGGCCGGCCGCCGGGGCACGATGCACGGTCGCATCGCGCCGCTGGCGCCGTCGATGCGGATGGCAGGTCCCGCGTTCACCGTGGATGTGCGCGCCGGAGACAACCTCATGGTGCACGCCGCGGTCGCCCTGGCCAGGCCCGGTGACGTGCTGGTGATCGACGGCAAGGGCGACTTGTCCTGCGCGCTCATGGGCTCGCTCATGATGAACACCTGCCGCGAGGCGGGCATCGCCGGCGTCGTGATCGACGGCGCCGTCCGGGACGTGGACGAGCTGCGGGAATTGGGCTTCCCGGTGTACGCGGCCGGCGCGAATCCCAACGGCCCGACGAAGCTCGTGCCTGGCCGCATCAACTGGCCGATCTCCTGTGGAGGCATCGCGGTCCGCCCGGGCGACCTGGTCGTGGGAGATGCCGACGGCGTGGTGGTGATCGAACGCGAGAAGGCGCCGCAGCTGCTTCCATCGGCCGCGAAGAAGGTCGCCGAGGAGAAGGCGCGCCTGGAGGAGATCGTCTCGGGACGCCAGCTCAAGCCCGGATGGCTCGACGCGGCACTGCGCTCGGTGGGCGTCCTCGGCCCCGACGAGAGCCTCTGACCCTCGGGCAGCTCCAGGAGCATGCTCGCGCGGACTTTCTCCCGGCCTTCGTTCGACGACGCCTTCGCTGGCGAAGCGTTAGTGGCTGCGATGCTCGCGTTCGAGGCCGGGCTCGCGCGCGCCCAGGCCGCGGAAGGCCTCATCCCGGGCGAGGCCGCAACCGTGATCGAACACGCCTGCGCGCAACTGCCGCGCGATGTCGACGCATGGATCGCGCAAGCGCGGCGCTCGGCCTCGCTCGCGGTGCCGTTGGTGAACGCGCTTCGCGCCCGCCTGGGCACTCCCCACGCCGAGTACGTCCACTTCGGCGCGACCAGCCAGGACGTGCTGGACACCGCCATGGTCATCTGCCTGCGCACGTGCCTGGAGGAAGCGGACCGCTCGCTGGCGGGTGCCGTGCGCGGCCTCGCCGTGAAAGCCCGCGAGCATCGCGCCACGCCCATGCTGGGCCGCACGCTCCTGCAGCCGGCATTGCCGATCCCGGCGGGGCTCAAGATCGCGCGTTGGGCCGCGGCGCTGGCGCAGGATCGCGAGCGCTTGGCGGAGGCGGCGGCTGCAGGCCTGGCGGTGCAATTGGGAGGTCCCGTAGGGGCACTCGATGCCCTGGGGCCCAAGGGTCCCGCGGTGCGCCATCGCCTGGCCATGGCGCTCGGCCTGGCCGATGCGCGCGCCTGGCACACGCACCGCAACGCCTGGATCGACCTCCTCGACCGCGTCGCCCAGGTCGTCCTCACCGCAGGAAAGATCGCCCGCGACTTGGCCCTGCTCTCGCAGCCGGAGGTGGGAGAGATGCTCGAGGTGCCCTCCCGGGAAGACCGCGGCCGGTCGAGCTCGATGCCGCACAAGCGCAATCCCGTCGCCTGCGCGCATGCGCTCGCCGCCGCCACCGTCGCGCCGGGCCTGCTCGCCGCGCTGCATGCGAGCGGCATCGCCGAGCACGAGCGTGCCCTGGGCGGCTGGCAGGCCGAGTGGCTCCTCGTGCCGCAGCTCGCGGGCGCCTTGGGGACGAGCCTCGATTTCCTCGATACCATCGCCACATCACTGGTGGTGGATGCGGTTCGCATGAAGGTGAACGCGGTGGCCTACGGGGCGCCCGCACCGCCCGCGAGCCTCGAGGCGGCGGTGGACGAGCTGCTGGCCGAGCTGGCGCCCCACCTCGCGTGATTCCAGACGACAACGACAACAGGAGAAGCACATGGGACAGAAATCCATCGAGCGGGGCCTGAAGACGCGGCGCAAGGTGCTGGGCGACGAGTGGGTGGACCAGTCGGAGCGCAACAAGACCGCGTTCAACGCCGAATTCCACGACCTGCTCCACGGCTACTGCTGGGATGCGATCTGGAACCGGCCGGGGCTTGCGCACAAGATGCGGCGCGTCGTGGTGCTTTCGATCACCCTCGCGAACGGCCGCTGGGAGGAGTACAAGCTGCACGCCCGCGCCGCCCTCGAGTCGGGCGACCTCACCGAGGACGAGCTGAAGGAGATCCTGCTGCAGGCCGCGGTCTACGCCGGCGTGCCGACCGCCAATACCGGCTTTCGCGAGGCGCGCGAAGTCCTGGCGGCGGTGGCGGCGAAGCGCAAGCCCGCGGCGAAGAAGCGTCGATGAGGCCGGTCGACCTCCACTTCACCGACTCAGGCGGGCCCGGTGAAGCGGTGCTGCTCGCCCATGCCATCGGCTGCGACCATCGGATGTGGGACGACCTCGCCGCGCGCCTGGCGCCGCGTTTTCGCGTCGTGGCCATCGACGCGCGCGGACATGGCCGCAGCCCCGTGCCACGCCGGCCCTACACGCTGGAGCTGCTCGCCGACGACGCCTGCGCCGTCCTCGATCGCCTCGGCATTTCACGCGCGCATTGGGTGGGCCTGTCGATGGGCGGGATGGTCGGGCAAGCATTTGCGCTGCGGCATCCGGCGCGCATCAATCGCCTCGTCATCGCCAATTCCACCAGCACCTACGGCGACGAAGGCCGCCCGCTCTGGCAGGGGCGCATCAAGATGGTCCAGGAAGGCGGCCTCGCCGCGATCCGCGACAACGTCGAGGCGCGCTACTTTTCCGAGTCGTTCCGCCAGCGCGAGCCGGCGCGGGTCGAGGCGGTGATGACACGTTTCCTGGAGACGCCCGCCGAAGGCTACCTCGGCTGCTGCGACGCGATCTCGCACCTGGATTTCGCCGACGACCTCGTGCGGATCAAGGCGCGCACGCTGGTGATCGCCGGCGAGGCCGATGTGGGAACGCCGCCAGCGATGTCGCAGGCGATCGCAGCACGTATCCCCGGAGCGCGCCTGGCGACCATCCCGGGTGCGGCTCATCTGTCGGTGGCGGAGGCGCCGGAGGAATTTGCGCGCCTGGTGGTGGATTTCCTCGGAGCGCCCGGCTAGGTCGCGGGGCGCTCCTCGCGCGGCATGCCGAGGATGAAGAGGTTCGCCACCACGATGGTGGCCGCGAGGAACCAGAAGGTCGCCGTGAGCCCGTGGCGGTCGGCGATCATGCCGGCGATGAGCGGCGCGATCGAGGCGCCCAGCGCCTGCGCGCCGAAGAGGATGCCGATGCTCGTGCCGCCCATCTCCTTCGGCGTCGCCTCCAGGATCCACGCCTGCATCACCGGGCGCATGGCGTAGAGGAAGAACCCCAGGATCGCCACGAACACGATGAAGGCGTGCGAGCGGCCGGCGAAGGCCATGAACACCAGCACGACCGCCGTCATCAGCATGCTGGTCATCATGATGCTGCGCCGCCCCATCGAGTCCGAGAGGTGGCCGGCGATCGGCGCCGCCGTGAAGCCCGCGGCCTGCAGCGCGAAGAGCCCCGCCCCCACCCAGAAGGGCGAAAACCCCATCTCGTAGGCGAGGTACACCGGCAGGAACGTGAGCAGCGCGTTCTGCGTCATCGAGCGGAAGGCCGAGCTCGCCGTGAGCAGCACCAGCGAGCGGTTGCGGAAAAGCGCCGGCACCCCGCGGAAATATTCCGCCAGGCCGGTCGTACGCGCAGGGGCTCCATCCCCCGTCCCTCGTCCCCCGCCCCGCCTTTCGCCGAAAGTCATCGTCCCCAGCATCATCAACAAGAGCAGCGACATGACGAGCCCCGGCATCACGTTCAGCACGACGACTTCGCGCCACGTGAGCCACGTGAGCAGCGCGCCCACCGCCAATGGCGCGAGCGCATCGCCCGCGTTGCCGCCCATGCCGTGGATGGACAGCACCAGCCCCTTGCGCTCGGGATAAGTGCGCGCGAGCGTCGGGATGGCCGTGGGGTGCCACAGGCTGTTGCCGAAGCCCACCAGCGCCACACATCCCAGCAGCATGAGGTAGCCGTGGCTGAACCCCATCAGCAGGTACGGGAAGCCGACCCAGAAAAGCGACAGCGCCATCAGCAGGCCCTTGCGGCCGACGGTATCGACGATCACGCCGCCGGGCACATTGGCCACGGCGCCCGCCACGAACTGGCAGGTCATCACCAGCCCGATCTGCGAATAGCTGAGGCCGAGCTCCTTGCCGATGAGCGGCAGCAGCAGGTAGAACGTGGCGGGGTACCAATGCGTGAGCGCATGGCCCAGCGTGATGAGCCAGACCTCGCGGAAGGAACGCGGGGGCGGGGCGGGAGTCGGGGCGATGGCGGCGCTCATGGGCGCCATTGTCTCAGTAGAAGCGGTCGAAATGCACCTGCGGGAACGGCACGCGCTTCTCGATCAGCATGCGCTGCACTGCGTCCACCATCGGCGGGGGCCCCGCGAAGTAGTACTCGAGCTGCGCCCAGCGATCGCCGATGAAGGCGCGCGCCTGGTCGTGCACGAACCCGGTCGGCCCCTTCCAGCCCTGGGCGTCCTGGGCCTCGGACAGCACCGCGTGGAAGAAGACGCGCTCGCCGTAGCCGGGCAGCGCGCACAGCTCGCTTTCGCCGCAAAGGTCGCGCGTCGTTCGCGCGCCGTAGAAGATGTCGATGCGCCGGCCAGCGAGTGCCGGTGCGGCCGCCGCGGCACGCGCGATCGAAAGGATCGGCGCCAGGCCGGAGCCCCCGGCGATGCAGACGATGTCGCGCGGGCTCTGCTCCCGCAGGTAGGCCAGCCCGTACGGGGCGTCGAGGGTGATTGCGCTCCCCACGGGGACCTTGTCGAAAAGCGTCACGGTGCCCACGCCGCCAGGCACGCGCCGCACGATGAACTCGAGCGTGCCGCGGCCGTCGTCCACGTTGGACATCGAGTACGTGCGCGGGGCATCGAGGCCGGGCAGGTAGAAAAGCGCGTATTGCCCCGGCCGAAAGCCGGGCGATGCCGCGGCGCGGAAGCGGAACTCGCGCATGTCATGTGTGAGATCGCGCACGGCTTCGAGCGTGGCGGTGAATCGCGCCGGCCGGTGCAGCGGCACGTTGTCGGGCCGCAACCTCACCTTGATGGAGCAATCACCCGTGGGCCGCGCCTGGCAAGCGAGCACCCGGCCCTTCGCGCGATCGGCCTCGGGCAGGCCCGGCGCGTCGGGGCGCAGCGAAACGATGCTGCCCTCGAGGATCTCCACCTTGCAGGTGCCGCAGGATCCGGCGTTGCATTCGTACGGGAATCCCAGGCCGGCGCGCAACCCCGCGCGCAACAACGTGTCGTCGTCCGCGCACGGATACTCGGGCCCCTGCGCGATGCGGATGGTGCGCGTCATGCAACAATTCTAACTTCATGACGACGAAGATCCTGCCGCTCGCCGAAGCCGTGGCCCGCTTCGTGAAAGACGGCCACACGGTCGCGATGGAGGGATTCACCCACCTCATCCCCTTCGCGGCGGGCCACGAGATCATCCGCCAGCGGCGCCGCGAGCTCGAGCTCGTGCGAATGACCCCCGACATCCTCTACGACCAGATGATCGGCATGGGTTGCGCGCGCGCCATCCAGTTCTCCTGGGGCGGCAATCCGGGCGTAGGCTCGATCCACCGCTTCCGCGACGCCATCGAGAACGGCTGGCCCTGTCCGCTGGCGGTGCAGGAGCACAGCCACGCCGACATGGCAGGCCGCTACCAGGCCGGCGCCTCGGGCCTGCCCTTCTCGGTGCTGCGCGGCTACGTGGGCTCGGACTTGCCGAAGCACAACCCGAAGATCCGCTCGGTGACCTGCCCCTTCACGGGAGAGAAGCTCGCCGCCACGCCGGCGATCAACCCGGACGTCACCGTGATCCACGCGCAGCGCGCCGATCGCAAGGGCAACGTCTTGATCGAGGGCATCGTCGGCATCCAGAAGGAAGCGGTGCTGGCGGCGAACGCCGCGATCGTGACGGTGGAGGAGATCGTCGACGACCTCGCCGCGCCCATGAACGCGTGTTACCTGCCGCACTGGGTGCTCTCGGCGGTCTGCCCGGTCCCCCGCGGCGCGCACCCCAGCTACGCCCACGGCTACTACGGGCGCGACAACGCCTTCTGCAAGGCGTGGGATCCCATCTCTCGCGAGCGCGAGCCCTTCCTCGCCTGGATGGAGAAGCACGTGCTCGGCACGAAAACCCACGCAGAGTTCCTGCAGTCCATCGGTTGATTTCCTTTCCCCTTTCCCCTTTCCCCTTTCCCCTTTCCCCTTTCCCCTTTTCCCCTTGCCTTACTCCCCCACCGAAATCATGACCATCGAGGCCGCGCGCCGGCTGGCGAACGGCATGGTGTGCTTCGTCGGCATCGGCATGCCCTCGGCTGCGGCCAACCTCGCGCGCCTCACGCACGCGCCCGAGGTGGTCCTCATCTACGAATCCGGCACCATCGGCGCCAAGCCCGACGTGCTGCCGCTTTCGATCGGCGACGAGGAGCTCGCGTCGCATGCCGATACCGTCGTGTCGATTCCGGAGATCTTCCGCTACTGGCTGCAGGGCGGGCGCATCGACGTGGGCTTCCTGGGCGCGGCGCAGGTCGACCGCTTCGGCAATCTCAACAGCACCGTGATCGGGAGCGACTACGCCAGGCCCAAGGTGCGGCTTCCAGGCGCGGGGGGCGCGCCCGAGATCGCCTCGAACGCGAAGGAGACGTGGATCATCATCCGCCAGACGAAGCGCAGCTTCGTCGAGAAGGTGGATTTCATGACCTCCGTGGGGCATCTCGAAGGCGGCGACTCGCGCGCGAGGTCCGGTGCGCGTGGGAAGGGGCCCACGGCCGTGATCACCGACATGGGCGTGCTCACGCCAGACCCCGTGAGCCGCGAGCTCACCCTGACCGCGCTGCATCCCGGCATCACCGTCGAGCAGGCCCGCGCGAACACCGGCTGGGACCTGAAAGTCGCGGACAAGCTGCCCGTGACGACTCCCCCCACCGCGATCGAGCTTTCCACCTTGCGCTACCTGCACGAACGCACCGCGCGCGCCCATGGCACCGTTTCCTCGGAGTGAACATGACCGACGCTTTCATCTGTGACGCGATCCGCACCCCTTTCGGGCGATTCGGCGGCGCGTTGGCCTCCGTGCGTGCCGATGACCTCGGCGCCATCCCGATCGCCGAGCTGGTGAAGCGCAACCCCCGCGTGGACTGGGCGGCGCTGGACGACGTCTACTACGGCTGCGCGAACCAGGCGGGCGAGGACAACCGCAACGTGGGCCGCATGGCGCTGCTGCTTGCGGGGCTGCCCGTGGATGTTCCCGCGGCCACGGTGAATCGCCTCTGCGGCTCCGGCATGGAGGCGGTCGGCCAGCTCGCGCGCGCGATCAAGTGTGGAGAGGCCGCCATCGGCATCGCCGGCGGCGTGGAGAGCATGACGCGCGCGCCCTTCGTGATGCCCAAGGCCGAGACGGCTTTCTCGCGCGCGAACGCGGTGTACGACACCACCATCGGCTGGCGCTTCGTGAACCCGAGGATGAAGGCGAAGTACGGCATCGACCAGATGCCCGAGACCGCCGAGAACGTTGCCGCCGAATTCAAGGTCTCCCGCGCCGACCAGGACGCCTTCGCGCTGCGCTCGCAGCAGCGCGCGCTTGCGGCGCAGGCAAACGGCGCCCTCGCCGAGGAGATCGTGCCCGTCACGATCGCCGCGAAGAAGGGCGATCCGACGGTCGTGTCGAAGGACGAGCATCCGCGCGAGACCTCGAGGGAAGCCCTGGCGAAGTTGAAGCCCATCGTGCGCGAGGACGGCACCGTCACGGCCGGCAACGCCTCCGGAGTGAACGATGGCAGCTGCGCGCTCCTCATCGCTTCCGAAACCGCGGCAGGAAGATACGGCCTTACGCCGCGCGCGCGCATCCTCGGCATGGCCTCGGCCGGCGTGCCGCCCCGAATCATGGGATTCGGACCGGCGCCCGCGTCGAAGAAGCTGCTTGCGCGCCTCGGACTGTCGATCGCGCAAATGGATGTCCTCGAACTGAACGAAGCTTTCGCGGCCCAGGTGCTCGCCGCCTTGCGCGACTTGGGCGTGCCCGACGATGCACCCCACGTGAATCCAACCGGCGGGGCAATCGCGCTCGGCCATCCCCTCGGCGCCTCGGGCGCGCGGCTGGTCACCACGGCGATGTACCAACTGCATCGCACCGGCGGGCGCTACGCGCTCTGCACCATGTGCATCGGCGTGGGCCAGGGCATCGCGGTGGTGATCGAAAAGGTCTGAAGCTCCGTATCGCCGTCCGAAATAGTTGCCGGCCGAGGGACGCCGGCGCAGACTCGCCCGCGCAAACAGCTTCCCCCTCGAACGACCAAGAAAGGGAGGTCTCATGGGCGCAGGCATCGTAGCCATTTTGTTCAGCGCGTTTTCCTTGCTCGCCGCAACGCCCGCCAGCGCGCAACCGCAGCCGCTGAGCGTGACGAGCGTCGAAGTTGCAGCGGGGGTCGTCAGCGTTCATGGACACAATCTCCTCGACCCCTCGAACCGGCCGAGCCCCACCCAGGTACTTCTCGGCGCTTCACTGGTGCCACTGACCATCATCGAAGCGACCAGCCGACGCATCGATGCTGTGATGCCAGAGCTCGCACCCGGCAGCTACCTGCTGACGGTGGGATTCGGCCTGCAGGACCGCCAGTTCGACCAGGCTTGGGTCGCCGTCGGAGCCGTCGGACCAACCGGACCTGCCGGTCCTGCCGGGCCTGCTGGGCCCCAGGGCATGCAGGGACCGCAGGGCATCCAGGGACCTCCGGGTCCGCAAGGTCCTTCCGGAACGGCAACGCAGTGCTTCGAAGGCGATGCGGTGGAGTGCTATAGCGGTCCTGCTGCTACGCGGGGCATCGGCCAATGCAAGGCCGGTAGGCGTTTCTGCACGGCCGGCTCTTTCGGGGCCTGCATGGGCCAGGTCCTTCCTGCGCCGGAGGTCGTCAACGGCTTGGATGACGACTGCAACGGCACCACCGACAGCGACGCCGTGAAGATCGTCACGAACACGAACACCATCGGCTTGATCGAAGCCCTTCCTTGCACCGGCGAGTCGTTGATGGTGAGCCTCAGTGGACCGCCGCCGTCGGGCCAGACGACCGTGACCCCCACCATTCGGACTGTGCAAAGCAAGGGGATCGGCGTGGACGCCCGAGCCCTCGTCTTCACCGCAGCAAATCACGCCCAACCGCAAGCGATCGCCGTAAGCGCATGTCCTGACTACGACTTCCAGGACAGCGTGGCGATCATCACGCTTTCGGCCCCGCTCATGGCGGACAAGACGGTGACCGTGGCCGCGGACGATGTTTTCCAGCCGTCCGTCATGTTGACCACTTCCGCTTCGATTACCGTTTCCGAAGGCGGAACCGCCACCTTCGGCATCAAGCCCCAGAGCCGGCCCCAGTGGCCATACTTGGTCGATATCGTGTCGCTCGGTGCGGGAATCGTGATCGAATCGCCGGGGTTGATGTTCACACCCGACGACTACACCGACTTCAAGACGGTGACGGTGCGTGCAGTGCAGGATTCAAATAACGTCAACGAAACCGTGCAGATACGCTTTGTGCTCCCGCAAAGTCCCACGAGCCAGCTGGGAGTCATCACGGCGACGATCCTGGACGACGATTAGAGCGCAAGCCCGCCCTGCCGGGCGGGATAAGCGAGGCCTTCGGCTATGGGCCTCGCGTCGGGGGTGAGGCGCGCCGGCTCGGGAACGTCGCCCGAGACGATGTGGAACACCTCGTGGCCGGCGGCCAGCAGGTAGTCGGTGATGATGCGGCGGTGGCATCGCCACCACACCGCTTCCGCGCACATATAGGCGCAGCGCCTCTCCGAGCCCAGCTCGACCAGGCGCCGCAGCCCCTCGTGGAAAGCCGGTGTCATCGCGTAATCGGCATAGTTGTGGAAGCTCTGGTTCTCCCAGAAGCCGTTCAGCTCGGGAGGCAGGCCGCTGCGATCCCGCGCTCGCAAGCCGCCCAGCTCCGCCAGGTGGAGGTAATCGATGCCGTGCTCGCGCAGGGATATCGGCAGCGAATCCTTGTTGTACTGCGGGTTCGCCCGCGATCGCGGCACCGTGCGCACGTCCACCACGAGCTTCACCTCGTTCGGCACGAGCAATCCCACGAACGCCTCCAGCGTGCGGTTCGAGTGCCCGATGGTGAAGAAAGGCTCGCTCATGACGAGATTTCCCGCGCCGCCTCCTCGAGCGTGGCCACCAGCCGGTCGCAGCGCAACGTGTCCGGCGCGCGCCCTTCGTTGTAGCCGTAGGGAACGCACCAGACATGGCATCCCGCCTCGCGAGCGGCGGTGATGTCGTTGTCGGAATCGCCCAGCATCAGCGTGGCGCCGGGTTTCGAGCCCATCCGCTCGCAGGCAGCCAGCAGCATGTCGCCGTGCGGCTTGCGGCGAATGCCGTCGTCGCCGGCGACCACGGCCGAAAAGAAGTCGGCGATCCCGAGCCCGGCGAGGAGCTTCTCGGTGAAGAGCCGCGGCTTGTTGGTCACCACGGACATGGGCATCCGCCGTTGACGCAGCAGGCGCAGGGCTTCGACCACGCCCGGATAGAGCACCGAGGCCGTCCCCACGGTGCGCTCGTAGTGCCTCTCGAAGTGGTGGACGACCTCCGCCGGCTGCCGGTGCGAGGCCCCCACCTTGGCAAGCGCCCGCTCGATGAGCATCGGCACGCCACGCCCGATCAGGGTTTCGACGACCGCCTTGGGAACGACCGGCAACTGCAGCTCGACGAAGGTGCGCTCGAGCGCGGTCGCGATCTCGCCGGAGGTGTCCATGAGGGTGCCGTCGAGGTCGAAAATGACGGCGGTGAAGGTTTTGGCCATAATCGCGGGCGGAAAGAAAACGCTGCAACCGGACAACAGGGAGAGTCGATGAAACGCAAATGGGCACCCGCGCTCGCGGGTGCGACGGCACTGGCCATCGTATCAAGCGGCGCGCTCGCCGATACCATCACCGTGGTCACATCGTTCCCGAAGGAACTGACCACGGCCCACAAGGCCGCCTACGAGAAGAAACACCCGCAGGACAAGGTGGAAATCCTCAACAAGGGCACCTCGGCCGGCATCGCCTACGTGCGCGAGCAGCCGGCCGGCAGCCGCGCCGAGATCTTCTGGGCGAGCGCGCCGGACGCATTCGAGGTGCTGGCCGGCGAGAACCTGCTGCAAAAGGTGGACATTCCCTCTCAGGGCATTCCCGACAAGATCGGCAGCTATCCGATCAACGATCCCGAAGGGCTCTACCGCGGCCAGGCGCTCGCGGGGTACGGCTTCATGTGGAACACGCGCTACATGCAGGCCAACAAGCTGCCGGTGCCGAAGGAATGGAGCGACCTCACCAAGCCGGTGTACTTCGGGCACGTGGCCACCTCGTCGCCGTCGCGCTCGGGCACCTCGCACCTCACCTTCGAAACCATCCTCCAGGGCGAAGGCTGGGACAAGGGCTGGACGCAGATCCTGCAGATCTCCGGCAACTGCGCCGCAATCACCGAGCGCAGCTTCGGCGTCCCCGACGGCGTGCAGAACGGGCAGTTCGGCATCGGCATCGTGATCGACTTCTTCGGCCTCGCCGCCAAGGCCTCCGGCTTCCCGACGGAGTTCGCCTATCCCAGCGTGACCGCGATCGTTCCGGCCAACATCGCCGTGGTTGCGGGCGCCAAGAGCCCCGAGGGTGCCAAGCGCTTCGTGCAGTTCACGCTTTCCGAAGAGGGGCAGAAGCTGCTGCTCGACCCGAAGATCTCGCGCCTTCCCGTCCTGCCAACGGTGTACAAGCAGGCGCCGGCCGGCTATCCGAACCCGTTCGACGGCAAGATCCAGGCGAAGGTGAACTTCGACTCGAACCTGTCGAAGTCGCGTTACTACCTCGTCTCCTCGCTCTTCGACCAGGTGATCACCTTCCGCCACAAGGAGCTGACCGCCGCCACCAAGGCGATCCACGACGCCGAAAAGCGCCTGGGCGGGCGCTCCAACGCCCAGCTCGAGGAGGCGAGAAAACTCGCCTTCACGGTGCCGGTCACCGCCCAGCAGGCGCAGGACAAGGCAGTGCTCGCGGTTTTCGCGGCGAAGAAGGGCGACGATGCAGCCCTGAAGCGCAAGACCCAGCTCGAGGAGGAATGGAGCTCGAAGGCCCGCGCCAACTACGTGCGCGCCGCCGAGCTCGCGAACGCGGCGAAGTGATCCGGGACTTCGCCGACTGCGCTCGATGATCGTCGCGATCGCGCTCGCGATCGCGGCGTTCCTCGTCGCATTCCTTGTTTTCCCGGTCGCGACCGTCGTCTACACAGCGTTCGCCTCCGGCGCGGGCGGCTTCACGTTCTCGCACTTCGAATCGTTCTTCGGGATCTCGCTCATGCGCGAGTCCTTCTGGAACAGCCTCTACGTGGCGGGGATGTCGGTGCTCTTCGCCTCGCTGATCGCAATCCCGCTCGCGTATTTCACGGTGCGCTTCCGCTTCCGCGGCGCGCTCCTCATCCAGACCTTGGGGGTCCTGCCGCTCATCATGCCGCCCTTCGTGGGCGCCGTGGCGATGCAGCTCATCTTCGGCCGCTCGGGCTCGGTGAACCTCCTGCTGCAGGAGCATGCGGGTTTCACCATCCCCTTCATGCAGGGCCTGAACGGCGTGATCTTCGTCGAGAGCCTGCATTACTTCCCGTTCATCCTCCTGAATCTCGTCGTGTCCCTGCAGAACATCGACGGCGCGATGGAGGAGTCGGCGCAGAACCTCGGCGCATCCGGCTGGCGCCTCTTTCGCAAGATCGTCTTCCCGCTCGCGATGCCGGGGTATGTCGCAGGCGCCTCGCTCGTTTTCGTCAAGGTCTTCGACGACCTGGGCACTCCGCTGGTGCTGGGCGCCACCAACATGCTCGCGCCCCAGGCCTACCTGCGCATCACCTCGGTGGGCATCGAGGACCCGATCGGCTACGTGATCAGCGTGATCATGATCGCCTTCTCGGTGGCGGCGCTCTGGTTCTCGGCGCGCATCCTCAAGGGGCGCGATTACGCGACATTGCAGCGCGGCGGCACGTCGCTCGCCCGGCGCAGCCTCACGCGCTGGCAGTCGGTCGCGGCCTACGCCTGGATCACCGTGGTGCTCCTGCTCGTGCTCTCGCCGCACCTCGGCATCCTGCTTTTGTCCTTCTCGAAGGTGTGGAGCTTCAGCGTGCTGCCCGAAGGCTTCACGCTGGCGCATTACCAGACGGTTTTCACGCAATCGCCTCGGATGATCGGCAACACCCTGCTCTATTGCGGGCTCGCCGCGTTGCTCGACGTGGTGATTGGAACCGCCATCGCCTACATCATCCTGCGCACCAAGCTGCCCGGGCGCCAGCTGCTCGACTGGACCGCCTCGGCGGCGCTCGCGATCCCGGGCGTGGTGCTGGGCATCGGCTACCTGCGCGCCTTCCGCGGCCTGGAGCTGCCCTTCGTCGACGGCGCCTTCACCGCGGGCTGGATCGCATTGATGCTCGCCTATGCCGTGCGGCGCCTGCCCTATGCGCTGCGCTCCTGCATGGCGGCGCTGCAGCAGATGCACGTCTCCCTCGAGGAGGCCGCCGAGAACCTCGGCGCCACCAAGGCCACGACCATCCAGCGCATCGTGGTTCCGCTCATGGCGGGCGGCATCCTCGCGGGCTTCGTGACCAGCTTCATCACCGCGGCGGTGGAGCTTTCCGCCACGATCGTGCTTTCTTCCTCGGCCACGACCGCGCCGATGTCCTACGGCATCTATCTTTATATGCAGAGCATCGCCGGCCGCGGGCCCGGAGCGGCGCTGGGCGTGCTGGCGGTAGTCATCGTGGGGGTAGGGACTTACGCGTCGCACCGTTTGCTGCAGATGCGCTCGAACGCGGTGAGGCCCGAGGCGCTGGAAGCAAAGATGTGATCGTGATTGAAAGCGTTGGAGGTTGAATGGAAAAAGTCAAGGTTGAAGCCAGGAACATCGAGCTGTCCTACGGGACCACCAAGGTGCTGCGGGACATCTCCCTCACTGTCGAGCCCGGCGAGTTCTTCGCCCTCCTCGGGCCTTCGGGCTCGGGCAAATCCACTCTGCTGCGCCTCATCGCCGGCTTCAACCAGCACCAGTCGGGGCAACTCCTCGTGGGCGGCCGCGACATGACCGGCATCCCGCCCTGGAAGCGCAACGTCGGCATGGTGTTCCAGAACTACGCGCTCTGGCCGCACATGACGGTGCTCGAGAACGTGGCCTTCGGCCTGCAGGAGCGTCGGTTGCCGCGCGCCGAGGTGCGAAGCCGTGCCGAGGCGGCGCTCGAGATGGTGGGCCTCACCGGGTTTGGCGCGCGCCGCCCCAACCAGCTCTCCGGCGGGCAGCAGCAGCGGGTGGCCCTGGCGCGCACGCTGGCGATCGAGCCGCAGGTGCTGCTGCTCGACGAGCCGCTCTCCAACCTCGACGCCAAGCTGCGCGTGTCGATGCGCCGCGAGATCCTGCGGTTGCACCGGCGCCTGGGCGTGACCACCATCTTCGTCACGCACGACCAGGAGGAGGCGATGACGATCTGCGACCGCATCGCGGTCCTCGACCAGGGCGTGATCCAGCAGATCGGCACCCCGGTCGAGCTCTACGACCGGCCGGCAAATCGCTTCGTCGCGCAGTTCGTGGGCTCGGTAAACCTCTACGAAGGCGCCCTCGCGCGCGCGCGTGGCGGCTGGGCGTTCCGCTCGCCCTCGCTCGGCGAATGCTTCCTGCCCGAATCCTTCGCCGCGGCCGAGCGTGAGCGCGTGGAGATCGCCTTCCGCCCGCATGCGGTATCGCTCGATGCGCCGACCTCGCCCGATGCCATGCAGATGACGGGCGCCATCGAGGCGGGCGAGTTCCTGGGGGAGTTCATGCGTTACGAGATCCGCGTGAACGAGGCGCTGGTCGTCGCCGACCAGCCGCATCTGCGGGGCACCGAGCCCCTGCCCCGCGGCACCGCCGTGCGCCTGGCGGTGCCGCCGAGCGAGATCCGCCTCATCGCCTGAAAAGGCGCAGAATCCCGCCACGTCCCACGAGGACGCCACGGGGAGATCGCCATGTTCGAACGCTTCTCACGCAGCTGGAGCCTCGTCCGCGCCAGTGCCTCGGTGCTCGCAAAGGACAAGGAGCTGCTCGTGTTCCCGCTCATTTCGTCCGCGGCGTTGTTGCTGGTGCTCGCCGGCTTCGCGCTCCCGGTCATCGGCCTGGGCGGCCTGGACGGCATCAGCGGCCGCCAGGAAGACCTGCCGCCGATGGCGTACGTGGTCGCGTTCCTCTTCTATTTCTGCCAGTACTTCGTGATCTTCTTCTTCAACGCGGCCTTGGTCGGCGCGGTGATGATCCGCCTGGATGGCGGCGATCCCACCGTGAAGGATGGGCTGCGCATCGCAAGCTCCAAGGTGGCCGTGATCGCGGGCTACGCTTTCATCGCCGCGACCGTCGGCATGCTGCTGCGCGTGATCCAGGAGCGCGTGGGCTTCATCGGCAAGATCGTGGTGTCGCTCATCGGCTTCGGCTGGACGCTCGCGACATATCTCGTCGTGCCGGTGCTCGTTCATCGCGACGTCGGCCCCTGGGAGGCGGTCAGGGAAAGCGCGGCCCTGCTGCGCGAGACCTGGGGCGAGAACGTGATAGGGCGCGCCGGCATCGGCCTCGCCTTCGGCATCATCTTCTTCTTCGTGATGGTCGCCGGCGGCTTCGTGATCATCGTGGCGCTGATGTCGGGCAGCGCCTGGCTCATCGCCCTTGCGTTCCTCGCGACGATCCTCGCCCTCGGCGTGACCGCCCTGGTGCAGGCGGCGCTCGGCGGTATCTATGCCGCGGCGTTGTATCGCTATGCCGCCGACGGCAGCGGCAGCCTGGGATTCGAGCCGGAGACGCTCAAGCTCGCCTTCGGGCCGGCTAAGAAGTAGCGGCGGCGAGTCATGCGAGGCTCAGCGGCGCCGCGCGGGGAGCGCGCGCCGCAGCGCGGCGAAGAAGAGCTCCGACTGCAGCCGCTCCCCGTGCATCTGTCGCGATACGCGATGTGCGATTTCCTCCGCGACGGGCATGAGGCGCATTCCAGTCGACTGCGCGATCACCTGGGCTTCACACGCGCGCTCGAGGTAATAAAGGTCGTCGAAGGTGTGGTCGATGCGGCCTCCGCACACGATCACCCCGTGATTGCCGAGGAAGACGATGTCCGCACCACCCATGGCGTTGGCGATGCGCTCGCCTTCCGACGCGTCGAGCGCGAGGCCGTTGTATTCGGCGTCGATGGCAATGCGGCCGTGGAAGCGCATCGCGTTCTGCGACAGGCGTGTATCCAGGGCGCGCGCCTGCGTGAGCGTGAGCGCCGTCGCATGGGGCATGTGCGTATGCATCACGCACGCCTTGCCGGCGATCCGGTGCACGGCGGCGTGGATGAACATGGCGGTGGGCTCGACCTCGTGACGCCCCGAGAGGTGCCGGCCATCGCCGCCGATGACGACGATGTCGTCATCGTCCACCTCGGCCCACATCAGGCCGCGGGGATTGATCAGGAAGGCGTCCGGGCCAAGCGCGAAGCTGAAGTGGTTGCAGACGCCCTCACCCAGCCCGTGGTGGGCGGCGGCGCGCAGCGCCAGGGCGAGGTCCGCGCGTTGCGCGCGGCAGGCTTCCCAATCCATGGGCTGAGGGAAATTGGTAGGCGCGATTGGACTCGAACCAACGACCCCCACCATGTCAAGGTGGTGCTCTAACCAGCTGAGCTACGCGCCTAAAGGATTCGAACGCGTAATTTTACTGGAAAAGGGTGGGAATTGGGCCCCGGCCTTCGCGGCGTGATGTGTCGCCCCGGCCAAGGCCGGGGCCGAATCGTCTCTCAACTCACCTGCAGCCACAATCCCTTGAGGTACTCGCCCTCGGGAAAATGGATCGACACCGGATGGTCGATCGAGGCCTCCAGCTTGCGCCGCACCTGCAGGTCCACGCGCGCGTCGGCGGCGGCGCCCGCCACGATCTTTGCGAAGAGCTCCGGTCCCACCGCGCCCGAGCATGAGAATGTGAGCAGGTGCCCGCCGGGAGCCAGCAACTTCATCGCCCACAGGTTGATGTCCTTGTACGCCCGCGCCGCGTTGGGCACGTGTTTCTCGGTTGGCGCGAACTTGGGCGGGTCGAGAATGATCAGGCCGAACTTCCGGTTGTGGTCGCGCAGCTTTCGGAGGTGCGCGAAGACGTCGGCGGCAAGCCATTCGGCCCGGCCCGCATCGAAGTCGTTCAGCTGGAGGTTGCGGCGCGCGCCCGCGAGCGCCTCTTCCGAGGTGTCGAGGGAGAGCACGTGCCGGGCGCCGCCCGCGAGCGCCGCGAGCGAGAAGCCGCCGGTGTAGCAGAAGGCGTTCAGGACATCGGTGTCGCGAGCGAGCCGGCGCGCGAGCGCGCGGTTGTCGCGCTGGTCGAGGTAGAAGCCGGTCTTCTGGCCGCCTGCGACGTCCACTTCGTACGCGATGCCGTCCTCGTCGATGCGCACCTCGCCAGGCGCTTCGCCGGACAGCGGTCCCACGCGCGGCGCCAGCCCCTCGAGGGCGCGCACCTCCACATCCGAGCGCTCGTACACGGCGCGAGCGCCCGTGAGCTCGGCCAGCGCCGGTCCCCAGAGCGGGCGCCACGCCTCGGCGCCTGCCGAAAGGATCTGCGCCACGACCACATCGCCATAACGGTCGGCTACCAGCCCGGGCAAGCCATCGGATTCTCCATGCACGAGGCGCATCGAGCTCGCACCGGGCGCCATTACCGCGCGCCGTGCGATCGAGGCCGCCAGCCGCGCGCGCAGGAAGGCCTCGCCTACCGTCTCAGCGGGCTCGAACGACCACACCCGCGCGCGGATCTGCGACTCGGCGCAGTAGGCCGCGCGCGCGAGGAAGGCGCCGTCCTTGGCGCTCACCACGACGGTCTGCCCCGATTTCGGATCGCCCTCGACGCGCTCGATCGCGCCGGAAAAGACCCACGGATGGCGATGGCGCAACGACTTCTCGCGCCCGGGCTTGAGGATCACGCGGGGTTCGGGATTCACGGCGGGAATGAACGGAGGCTGACCACCGCAAGAGTAACGTAATGACGGACCCGAATTGCTTTACTCTACGCGCCATGGAACCCGTCCGGCTCGGCGAACGCATCGTGGTCAAGGTGGGCGACATCACGCACGAGGATGTCGACGCCATCGTCAATGCCGCCAACTCGAAGCTCATGGGCGGGGGCGGCGTGGACGGCGCGATCCACAATGCCGGCGGCCCTGAGCTGCTCGAGGAATGCCGCGAGATCCGGGCCACGCAGTATCCCGATGGCCTTCCGGTAGGCAAGTCGGTCATCACCTCGGGCGGACAGCTGCCGGCGCGCCACGTGATCCACACGGTGGGACCAATCTACGGCAAGCACAATGGCGAGGAGGCGAAGCTGCTCGCCGAAGCCTATCGCGGCGCCATCCGCCTCGCCGCCTCGCGCGGCCTGAAGAGCATCGCCTTCCCCGCCATCTCCACCGGGATCTACGCCTACCCGAAGGAGGAGGCGGTGAAGATCGCTCGCACGGCAGTGGAGACTGCGCTCAAGGAGTTCCCGCAGGTCGAGGAAGTGCGGATGGTGTTCTTCAGCGAGAAGGACGCCCAGCTCTTCCTTGCCTAGATCGTGCGCGGAGCAGGGACGATCCGGGCCACCGCATCCGAGTGCAGGAAGCAAGCCACCTTCGTCCGAGGCGCGACCTCCACCAGCGCCGGCCGCTCGCGCGTGCACCGTGGCATCGCGTGCGGGCAACGTGGTGAGAAGGCGCACCCCGGTGGAGGATCCATGGCCGAAGGGATCTCGCCCTCCACGCGCGGCAGCGTGAAGCGCGCGGCGGGATCCGGCACCGGCGAGGCCGCCCGCAACACGCGCGTGTAGGGATGCAGCGGCCGGTCGAAGATGTCGGGCACCGGGGCTTCCTCGACGATTCTCCCGAGGTACATCACCGCCACGCGGTCGCACACATGCCGCACCACGCCCAGGTCGTGCGACACGAACAGGAACGACAAGCCGCGCTTCGCGCGCAAGGCCTCCAGCAGTGCAAGGACCTGCGCCTGCACCGAGACGTCGAGCGCCGAGACGGGCTCGTCGGCGACGATGAACTGCGGCTCGATCACCAGGGCGCGCGCGATGCCGATGCGCTGGCGCTGGCCGCCCGAGAACTCATGGGGATAGCGCCCGGCCGCATCGGCCGGCAGGCCCACCTCCTGCAGCGCGGCGGCGATACGTCCGCCGGCCTCGGCTTTGGTGGCCATGCCATGCACCGCAAGCGGCTCGGCGAGGGTCTGCAGCACAGTCCGGCGCGGATTGAGCGAGGCGTACGGATCCTGGAAGACGATCTGCATGCGCCGGCGCACGCGGCGCAAGTCGGGCCGTTCGAGCGCGAGGATGTCCTCGCCCTCGAAGACCACCTGCCCTGCCTGCGGCTCCACCAGCCGCAGCACGCACCGCGCCAGGGTCGATTTGCCGCAGCCCGATTCGCCCACGAGTCCCAGCGACTCGCCCTTCGCAACGTCGAAGGAGACATCCTCCACCGCGTGCACCGTCGCCTTGCCGCCGAACATGCCGCGGCTCACCGGGAAGCGCTTGACGACGCCGCGCACCTCGAGGATCGGCGCAGCCGCCATGCTCATGCCGACCTCAGCCAGCAGCGCACCGTGCCGCCCGTCGCGCTCGGCGCCAACGTCGGGCCCTGGGTGCGGCAGCGGTCGACGGCAAGGCTGCAACGCGGCGCGAACGCGCAGCCGGCGCCGACCTCCCGGATCGAGGGCACCTGGCCGCGGATCGGGGCCAACGCGGCGATGTCGCGATCCACCCGCGGGGTCGAGGCCATCAGCGCCTCGGTGTAGGGATGCTGCGGCCGCGCGAAGAGCGCCTCCACCGTGGCGGTCTCGACGATCTCGCCGGCATACATCACCGCGACGCGATCGGCGATCAACGCGACCACGCCGAGGTTGTGGGTGATGAAGAGCACCGAAAGGCCGTGCTCGCGCTTGAGGTCGGCGAGGAGCCCAAGCACCTGCGCCTGGATGGTCACGTCGAGCGCGGTGGTGGGCTCGTCGGCCAGCAACACCTTCGGGCGGCAAGCGAGCGCCATCGCGATCATCACCCGCTGGCGCATGCCGCCGGAGAACTGGTGCGGGTATTCGTCCATGCGCGAGGCGGCCGAGGGCACCCTCACCAGCTCGAGCAGGCGCAGCGATTCGGCGCGCGCGGCCCGCTTGTCCATGCCCCGATGGGCGCGCAGTGCCTCGGCCACCTGGTCTCCCACGGTCATGGTGGGATTGAGCGCGGTCATCGGCTCCTGGAAAATCATCGCCACGCGGTCGCCGCGCACGCGATCGAGCTCACGCTGCGAGAGGCCCAGGAGGTCGCGCCCGTCGACCCGGATGCGATCGGCGGCTACGCGCCCCGTTTCGGCGGAGACGAGCCCCATCACGGCGAGCGCCGTCACGCTCTTGCCGCTGCCGGACTCGCCGACCACGGCGAGCGTTTCGTTCGGCGCCACCGCGAGATCCACGCCACGCACCGCGGCGTGCCATGCGCCCGCGACACGGAATTCGACCCTTAGGTTGCGCACCTCGAGCGCCGGCTCAGTCACGGCGCACCTTCGGATCGACGGCATCGCGCAGCCCGTCCCCGGCGAGGTTCAGGCCCAGGACCGTGACGAGGATCGCAAGGCCCGGCGCCACGGCAAGCCACGGCGCGTCGAGGATGTTCTCGAAACCCTCGCGGATCATGCCGCCCCAGGTCGCGGTCGGCGGCTTCACGCCGAGGCCGATGAAGCTGAGCGATGCCTCGGTGCGAATCGCCGTCGCGAGCCACAGGGAGGCCACCACCACCACTTCGGAGAGCAGGTTCGGCACGATGTGCACCGCGACCAGGCGCAGGTCGGAGAAGCCGAGCGCGCGGCCGGCCTCGATGAAGTCGCGCTCCTTGAGGGCGATGGTGGGCGCCCGCGCCACGCGGGCGAAGGGTGCCAGCTCGGTGAGCGCTATCGCGAGCACCAGGTTCTCGATGCTGGGCCCGAGCATCGCCACCACCATGAGCCCCAGCAGCAGCGTGGGAAACGAGAGCAGCACGTCGAGCAGGCTGCTCACCACGGTGTCGAACCAGCCGCCGATGTATCCGGCGGCGATGCCGATGGCCGATCCCAGGATCATCGCGAGCGCGATGGCGAGCGCGCCGATGGCGAGCGAGATGCGCGCGGCGTGCAGCAGGCGCGAGAGCACGTCGCGCCCGTAGGAGTCGGTGCCCAGCGGATGCTCGGCCGACGGGGCCATCAGCCGGTCGGCGATGTTCTGCTCGAGGGGATCGACGGGCCAGATCCACGAGGCAGACAGGGCCGCGGCGACCACCAGCAGGACGATGATGATGCCCGCCCAGGTCGTGGGATTGCCGCGCAGGCGCCGCGCGAGGCCGGGAGGCGTGGTTGCGACCGCGCTCATTGGTATCTCACGCGCGGATCGATGAGGCCGTAGGCGATGTCGGTCGCGGCGTTCGCGAGCACGATGAAGCCCGCGAAGAACACCATCAGCCCCTGCAGCATGGTGTAGTCGCGCAGGTTGAGCGCGCCCAGGATGAGCTTGCCCAGTCCGGGGCGGTTGAAGACGATTTCCGTCAGCACCGAGTTGCCGATCATCGTCCCCAGGTAGAGGCCCACCACCGTGGCCACCGGGATGAGCGCGTTGCGCAGCGCGTGCCGCCACAGCACCGCCAGGGAGCCGATGCCCTTCGCGCGAGCGGTGCGCACGTAGTCCTCGTTCAGCACGTTGAGCATCGAGGAGCGCGCCACGCGCGTCACGTAGGCGGTCATGATCAAGCCGATGTTGAGCGCCGGCAGCGCCAGGTGGCGCAGGCGATCGAGCGGGTCGTCCACCTTCGGCGCCGAGATCACCGGGAACCACTGGAGGTGGATCGAGAAGGCGAGCAGCAACAGGATCGCCGAGACGAAGGCGGGAAACGAAAGCCCGGCGAGCGAGAGCAGCCGCGTGAGCATGTCGGGCATCCTGTTGCGATGCACGGCGGCGTAAGCGCCCAGCGGCACCCCCAAAATCACGCCGATGAGGATCGCTGCCAGCGTGAGCTCGATGGTGTAGGGCAGCACCGACCAGAGCTCGGCCCACACCGCCTTGCCGGTGACGAGCGAGGTGCCGAGATCGCCTCGCGCGATGCCGCCCAGGAACTCGAAGTACTGCGCGAGCAGGGGACGGTCCAGGCCCAGGCGCTCCCGCAACGCGGCGAGTGCCTCGGCGCTCGCCTGGTCGCCGAGGATCACCAGCGCCGGGTCGCCCGGCACCACGCGCGCGAGCACGAACACGGCCGTCATCGCCAGGAAAAGCGTGGGAATCGCGAAGAGCAGCCGGCGCACGAGGTAGCCCAGCATCTAGGCGGCCTCCTGCGCGGCGAAGCGGCGCGGCGCGAAGTCCGCGATCGGCAGCCTCGTATTGCCGTGCATCGCGAGCTCCGCCACCGCCACGCCGCAGATGGGGCCCAGCTGGAAGCCGTGGCCCGAGAACCCGAACACGTGGATGAGCCCCGGCGCGGAATCGGAAAAACCGATCACGGGGATGGCATCCGGCGTCTCCGCCTCGATGCCGCACCAGCTGCGCACGATGCGCGCGCCGCGCACTTGCGGGAAGAGCGCGGCCGCCGCGATGGCGGCGCGCGCCAAATTGGGCACGTCGATCCAGGAGAGCTCGCGCTCGAGGTCCACGCGGCCCTGCTGCCCGCCGCCGATGAGGATGCTGCCCGCGGGTGTCTGCTTGAACGAAAGCTTGCGGCTCACCGCGGAGACGACCGGCTTCACCAAGGGCGGCAGGCGCTCCGTCACCAGCATCATCGAGGCGCGCGTCTTGAGCGGAAGCACGTCGCCCGCGAGGCGCGCGAGGCTGGAGGCCCACGCGCCCGCGGCGTTCACCAGAACCGGCGCGCGGTAAGTGGCCCGGGAGCCGGTGACGCTCCAGGCGCCACGCTCGTGGGCCACGCCGGTGACCGCCTCCTCCTCGACGATCTCCGCGCCGCTCGCCCGCGCGCGCGCGCCGAAGGCGGCAGTGGTCCGATAGGGATCGGCCGCGCCGTCGCGCCGCGCGATGAGCCCCCCCACGCAGTGGGAGGAGAGCGCGGGCATGAGGCGCCGCAGCTCGTCGCGATCGATCATTTCCTCGTGTGAAAAGCCCAGGGCGCGCACCTTCGCCGCGCGCGCCTCGAGCTTGGCGAGGTCGCCGTCCGATTCGGCGACCTTCACCTGGCCGCACGCCACGAAGCCGCAGTCGTCGCCCACCAGCTCGCGCACGCGGTGCCACATCTCCATGCCCTCGAGCGCGAGCGCGATCTCCGACGGATGGCGGCCGAGGGTGCGCACGCCCCCCGCGTTGATTCCCGAGGAATGGCGCCCCACGTGCCGGCGCTCGAGCACGATCGCCTTGCGCCCCCGTAGCGCCAGCTGCAGCGCCGCAGAGCAGCCATGCAGGCCGCCGCCGACGATCACGACGTCGGCTTCGCGAATCACTCGCCGTTGCCTTCGCTCGCCAGCGCGGCCAGCTCGCCCATCTTGAGCGGCTTCAGCGGCGGGCGAATGCGATACGGGCCCACCTCGGCGGGGCTCACCCCGCGCGCCTGCGCGATGATCCCCGTTACCGTGGGGCCGCATAGCCGCCCCTGGCAAGGACCCATGCCGCAACGCGTGAATGACTTCGCCTGGTTGGGCCCCAGGCAGCCGAGCTTGACCGCCTCGCGGATGCGCCCGGCCGTCACGACCTCGCAACGGCACGCGACGACGTCGTCGGGAGGCGCCGCGAGCGTCGGGCGCGGCTGGCACAGCGCATCGAGGAACGGGCGGATGCCCGCATGCGCGCGCATCTCGCCGCGAATCGCGCCCGCCCGGCGGTCACGCTCCTCGCCGGAGATTTTGCCCAGCTGCGCCGCGATGCCCAGCGCCACCTCGCGGCCGCGCAGCTCCGCCATCCGTGCGCCCGCGATGCCGCCGCAATCGCCCGCAACGTGGATCGCGGGGAGGTCGGTCGCGCCGAAAGCGTCCACGCGCGGGCGGAAGCACTGCTGCAGCGCGTCCCAATCGTGCGCGCAGCCGATGGCGAGCGTCATCTGCACGTGGGGCACCACGCCCTCGTGCAGCAACAGGCCCTTCGCCGGCGCTTCGCTCCAGGCAGCGCCTACGCGCCAGCGAATGCGCGCGAGCTGCCCCTCACCCACCGCCTCCACCTCCTCGACGCCTTCGATGCGCGGAATGCCCGCGCGGCGCAGCGCGTTGATGAAGCCGGACCCCTTGAGGAGGTAGCGCCAACCCGAGAGGGCACCGCGCCAGTGCGCCATGGCCGCAGGCCGCGAGGCGGCGCGGGTCGTGTCCAGGACGCCCGCGACGCGCCCCCCCGCCCCCACCACCTGGGAGGCGTAGTAAAGCGCGAGCGGGCCGCTGCCCGCGATCCAGACATCGTCACCCGGCAACATCGCGGCGGTCTTGAGCAGGATCTGTGCGGCGCCCACCGTCATCACGCCCGGCAAGGTCCAGCCGCGGATCGGCACCGGGCGCTCGAGGGCGCCCACGGCAACCAGCACCTTCTTTCCGGAGAGCTCGCGGCTTGCGTTGCCATCGCTCGCATAGGCGTGGCCCTCGGGATCGACCTGCCAGACGTGGTGTCCGGAAAGGTAAGCCGCCCCGCTCGCGCGGAATTCGCGCACCAGCCACAGCCCTCGCGAGTAGTCTTCCCCGAGCGAGGCGGCGCGGCCCTGGGCCTGCGCGCGCTCCACGCCGCGGTAGATCTGGCCGCCGGGCTCGGCCTGCTCGTCGACGAGGGCGACGTCGAGTCCCAGCGCGCGCGCCGTCGAAGCCGCGGCAAGGCCGGCGGGCCCTGCGCCGATCACCACCAGGTCGTGCCGGCTCACAGGGTCCGAGGCCCTTCCTGGCGCTCGATGCGCATGCCCTCGCGCACCGGCACCATGCACCCTTGTTGCGAGGCCTCGCCGTCGATCACCAGCAGGCACTCGAAGCACACGCCCATCATGCAATAGGCCGCCCGCGGCTCGCCGTTGACGGGCGAGGTGCGCGTGCTCGATAGCCCGGCGATCATCGCGGCGGCCGCGGCGCTGCAGCCCGCGGGCACCTTCACCGCGCGCCCGGCCACCTGCACCGTCACCGCGCCGGCAGCCTCAGGCGGCTTTCTGAACATCGAAGCGTCTGGAATGGAAATCCTCCATGGATGCAGGCAGGCGGCCCTCGACTATCGCCTGGGCGGCATCGTTGGCATGCACCGCCGCGAGCGTCACGCCCGAGTGGCAGATGGCCACGAAAGCTCCGGGATGCCGTGGGGATTCGGCGTACACCGGGTGGTTGTCGGGAGTGAGGACGCGGATGCCACCCCAGGTGCGCGTGAGGCGCGCGTTGGCGAGCTCGGGGATGATCCGGAGCGCGCGCGCCGCCATGCGGCCGCCCACGGCGACCGTGGTGCGATCGTCGAAGCCCGTGTTCTCCTTCGACGAGCCGATCATCACGGTGCCGTCCTCGGTCTGGCGGATGCCGCTCGCAGGCAGGGTGATGAAGCGGCGCAGGCGTTCGGTCACCAGGATCTGGCCACGCTCGGCGCGGATGGGCGCGGGCAGCCCGAGCTGCCCGGCAAGTCCCGTCGTTCCGTGCCCGGCGGCAAGCACCACGCGCCTGGCCTCGAGGATCCCCGCGGCCGTGTGGAGCCGAAAGCCGCCCGCCACGAATTCCATCGACTGGACCGGCGCATCGGGGCGATGACGCGCGCCCAGCGCCGCGAGCCCCGCATGCAGGGCTCGCAAAACCAAGAGCGGGTTGGCATGCCCGTCGTGGGGGCAGTAGGACGCGCCCGTCACCTCCGGCCCGAAGCGCACGTCCGGCATCAGCCGCTCGAGCGCGGCGCGCTCGATCATCTGGGTGTCGTAGATGTCGGCCTGGGCCTTCAACGCGAGCATTCGCTGGCGCTGCTCCTCGAAGCCGGCTTCCCCCAGCGCGTAGACGAGCCCACCGGGCTTGCGGTACTCGACGTCGACGCCCGTGAGCGCCTTCAGCCGCTCCGCGAATGCCGGCCACAGGTCGGCCGAGCGACGCGTCCAGCGCATGTACGCCGGCAGGCCGTGCCCCTTCGATTGCACCCACACGAGGCCGAAGTTCACCCGCGCGGCGCGCAGCGCCCGGTCGCCCTCGTCGCAAACGACCACGCGCTGGCCGCGTTCGGCCAGGCCCAGGGCGATCGCCGAGCCGACCACGCCGCCGCCGACGACGGCGACGTCGCAGGCGCCGAGCGGTGCCGTCACTTGAGGACCGTCTTCTCGGTGATCGGCGGCGCGAGGTTGAGCGAGCCGTCCAGCTTGTAGCCGTAGTCGAGCTTCTCCGTCCGCGCCCACACCTGCAACAGCTCGAAGAGCGGCACGCTGCAGATCTCCTGCGCGATCTTCTCCTGCGCCACCTTCCAGAGCGCCAGGCGCTTCACCGGATCGGGATCGTCGCGCGCGTACTTGATCTCCGCGTCGGCCGCCCTGCAATGCGAGAAGTTGGTCACCTGCGTGGGCGAGCCGATCTCGGAGGCCGAGTGGTAGAACTCGGTGAGCCATTGGTCCGCGATGGGGAAGCGCGCCGCGCCGTAGAACACCACCGCGCTCACGTCCTTGCGGATCTGCGCGTGGTAGGTCGTGTGGTCCACGACCTCCATGTTGAGCGTGATGCCGGCCTTCTTGAGCTGGCCCTGGATCACCTCCATCACCGGAAGCTGCGAGCTGTTGTTGGAGACGACCGCCTTGATGGCGAGGTTGGGATGGCCCGCCTGTGCGAGCAGCGCGCGCGCCTTGGCGACGTCGTACGCATACTGCGGCCCGGCCTCGGTGTAGCCCAGGTAGCCGGGCGGCACCGCCGAGCGGCCGGGCTTGGCCACGTCGCTGCCCACGAACTTGAGCAACTGCGACACGTCGACGGCGCGATAGAGCGCCTCGCGCACGCGGCGGTCGTCCAGCGGCTTGATGCGCTGGTTGATCATGAGAGTGCGGAACTCGCCGGGGCGGAAGATATCGACCTTGGCGCCCTTCTGCTGGCGCGTGCGCTCGACCCAGCGCTGCTCGCGCTTGCCGTAGATGAGGTCGAGCTCCCCGGAGCTGAAGGCGAGGTCGCGGCTCGAATCCGAGTTGATGAACTTGAGCTCGATGCGCGCGATCTTCGGCTTGCCGCGGTAGTACTTGTCGTGCGCCTTCAGCACCACCTGGCGCTGCGTCTGGTGCTCGACGAACTCGAAGGGCCCGAAGCCCACGGGCTTCAGCTTGAATTTGTCCCCCAGTTCCTTGTCGGCCCTGGCGCTCACGATCATGCCGCCGTGGTAGTTGGAGACGAGGCCCAGCAGGCTCGGAACCGCGTTCTTGAGCGTGATGCGCACCGTGTACGGGTCGATGGCTTCGACCTTCTCGAACTGCGTGAAGGTGGACGAGAACGAGGAGCGCTTGGGATCGGCGCCGCGCGTGTAGCTGTGCACCACGTCCTCGGCGGTCGCCTCGCCGTAGTTGCCGTGGAACATCACGCCCTTGCGCAGCTTGAAGGTCCAGACCTTGCCGTCCTTCGACTCGGTCCAGCTCTCGGCGAGGTCGCCCTCGATCTGCGAGGGATCGGCGCTGCCCGGCTTGAAGCGCACCAGGCCGCCGAACATCCAGCTGATCGGCGTCTTCTCGTGGGTGGAAGAGGTGCGGTGCGGATCGAGTGTAGCGATGTCGGTGGCCTGGACGGCGGCGCGCAGCACCTTGTCCTGCGCCATGGCGCCTAAGCTCGAGGTTGCGAGCACCGCGGCCAGGGCCGCGCTGGGAATGAGGCGTCTGATCATTTCTTATGCCCTCGCGAAGGTCGACGCCCCGAGGATAGGAGCGGGCGGCGGCGGGCGTCAAAGGACATTTATTGCCCCGCCCATAACCGGAGGTTATACCGCGGGTTTCGCCAGTTCGGCTCGCAAGGGCGCCAGGTCGCCGGCGGCCAGGCGCTCGACTGCCGCGACGAGGGCGTCCTGCCGCTCGGGCGAGAGCGTGCGGCGCGTGGCCACGCGAAGCTTCTCCACCAGGTCGTCCCAGGCCATCGGCGCGTCCGGATCGCCCCTTGGCGTCGTGACCGGCGACTCGAAACGTCCGCGGCGCGAGTGCACCACGACTCGAGTGGGGGATTCGGCGGGAAATCGCGCTTCGATCGCGGGATCGGGGTGCAGCATGATCCTTTCGGCGAACGCCGCCAGCGCCTCGTCGCCCACGACGGCATGCTCGATCGGCATCAAGGCGGCGCGCCCATGCAGGGCCCGGATCGCCAAACAATAGGGCACGCTGAACTGCACCTCGAGGTAATCCGGTGGCCGCGCGGCGTTCGGCAAATTGAAGGTGCCCGAATAGGTGTGGACCTCGACCGACTCGATATCGGCCGGGTCGATCGCATGGGTCGCCAACAGCGCGTCGAAGGCGTCGAGGGGCGCATGCACGTGGCGGCAGCAGGCGTAGGGCTTGAAATAAGTGCCGGCGACCAGCGGCGTGCCGCCCAAACCCTCGGTGATGCGCGCGACCTCATAGTGACGCTCGCTGTCGAGGATCTCCAGCGCTCCGGTAGCCCCGCCCTCGGCCATGTAGAGCGAGGTCATCCCGGTGAGCGCGCCCCAGGCGATGCCTTCCTTCACGTCGCTCCACGAGAGCTGGTCGAACTGCGACCCGCCCTTGCCCTTGAGCACCGGCGCGCATTGCGTCGCCATGGCGAGAGCGTGGGCGAGTTGCTCGGGCGGCGTCTGCCGGATGCGGCCCGCCGCTGCGATGGCGCCATGGGGCGACCAGGTGCCGGTGGAGGTGTACCAGCGCTTGGCTCGACCCACGCGCACGCTGACCTCGTAGCCCGCCACGATGGCGGCGACCACCTCGGCACCGCTGGCGCCGGTTTCCGCGGCGGCGGCGAGCGCGGCCGGGATCACGCCCGCGCCCGGATGGCCGCGCGCGGTGCGAAAGCCGTCGTCCCAGTCGAGGATCATCGCCGCGGTGCTGTTGGCGAAGACGGCGCCGCTCGCGGTGGCGCGTTGCGCGGTGAACCAGACCTCCGCAGGACCGCCCGGATACTGCGTGGCCGCGAGCTTGCGCGCCGCCGCCACGCCGCTTTCGTGCAACCCGGCGGCCGCGCAGGCCACCAGGTCCAGCACGCATCGCGCGACCGCATCGATGCTTCCCCGCGGCAACGACGCGTGGTCGAGAGCGTGGACGTATTCGGCCAGCACCTGGGTGGTTCGCATCGTGCCTCGCGCGGGAGTCCCGTCGAGACTAGGCAATTCGCGCGCGAGGGTCAAAGTCGTTTTCCGTGGTCAACCATAACGAAACGCCATGGCGCCGGCGGCGGCCTGCGCTTCCGCGGCCACGTCGCGCGAAGCCTGCGCGAACGCCTCGGCGAGCTTCGAGTTGCGCCGCCCGCGACGCGTGGCGAGGAAGATCGGCGATTCGATGCGCGGGCGGAATGGCCGCACCACCAGCGCCGGGGCGAAGGCGCCGACATAGAGCGGGTTCACCACCGAGACACCGAGCCCGCGGGCGACGAAAGCGCAGATCGACGGAGCCATCGGCGCCTCGAGCACGATGGTGCGTTGCACCTTGGCGTCGTGGAACGCCTGGTCGATGTTGCGGCGCACGTTCGAATCGTGCCGGAACGAGGCGAAGCGCTCGCCCGCCAGGTCGCGGCAGGCGATCTCCTTGCGCGCGGCAAGCCTGTGGCCCGGCGGCAGGATGCACACCAGCGGCACGCGGCAGATCTCCTCCACGCGCACCTCGGGATGGTCCATCGGCGCCACCGAATAGACGAGGTCGATCTGCTGCATCACCAGCTGCTCGACGAGCTTGGGGGTCTCGCGGCCGTGGATCATCACCGCGACCCCCGGATGCGTGATGCGTAGCCGGGCCAGGATCTCCTGCGCGAAGCCCACCGACAGCGCTGGCATCACGCCCACGGCCAGCGTGCCGCGCTGCAGCGAGCGAATCTCCTCGGCTGCCTGCCGCACGCGCCCGGCGCCCTGGAAGATGCGCTCCACCTCCTCGTACAGCAGCCGCGCCTCCGGGGTGGGCGACAGGCGCCCGCGGTCGCGGGTGAAGAGCGTAAGGCCCGAGCGCGTCTCGAAGCCCTGCAGCAGCTTGCTCACCGCGGGCTGCGAGATGTTGAGGCGCGCGGCGGCCTGCGTGACCGTTCCCGACTCGAAGAGGGCTTGAACGCTTCGATCTGGCGGAGGTTCATTGAAGTGCTTTTCTCTGTGGTCCCTGTGGCCTCTGTGGTGAAAAGCACGTCACCGATCTAAGCCGGAGCCACAACCAGCGGCTGTATCTGGTTGCGCCCATGGTGCTTCGCCTCGTACAACCAATGGTCGGCCGCATCCACCACCCCCTGCGGCTCGTCGAACGAGGCGCTGGAGGCGAGCCCCATGGAGAGCGTCACGCGCAGGTGCGGGTGGATCGAAGGCCAATCCCAGCCTTCCACCGTGCGGCGCACGCGCTCGCAGATCTCGGAGGCCGCGCGCATCTCGAGGTTGCGGAAGACGAGCATGAACTCCTCGCCCCCGTAGCGCCCGACGATGTCGCCCAGCCGGCAATGGGAGCGCAGGATCTCCCCCACGCAACGCAGCACTTCATCGCCCACGGCGTGGGAGAAGCGGTCGTTGATGCCCTTGAAGTGGTCCACGTCGGCGAGGGCCACGGTCACGACCTGGCCCGCCTTTCGCGCCTCGCGCATGAGGGCTTCCAGCCGCTCGTCGAGCTGGCGGCGGTTGGCAAGGCCGGTGAGCGCGTCTTCCATGGCGAGGCGCCGGTAACGCTCGGTTTCGAGGCGCGCCTGCTCCAGGCGCCGGCGGGCGGCGATGGCGCGCGCGCGGCTTTCGGTCTCCTCGCTGCGCAGCCGCTGCTCGATCTCCCCGGCGCGGCGAATGCAGGCGAGCGCCTCGGTGAGGTTGCCCAAAGCCTCGTGCGCCTGCGACAACACGCGCAGCACACGGGCCTGCTGGTCGCGCGCGCCGAGGGACTCGAAAGTCGCCAGCGCCTCGCGCAATTGCCCGAGCGCCGCCTCGTGCTCGCCGGTCTGGTGGCGCAGCTCGCCCACGCAGGCGTGGCCATAGGCCTCGATCCACTTGTCGTTGGACTCCCTCGCGAGCTGCAGGAACTGGTCAGCCATGCCGAGGGCCACTTCCGGGCGCGCCATCGCCTGGTAGGCCTCGCCCATGGTCTGCAGGCAGAAGGCCTCGAGCCGCTTGTAGCCGAACTGTCGCGCGATCGCGAGCGCGCGGTCGAGCAGGCGCAGCGCCGTTTCAGCCTCTATCTGGCAGGACTCGCGGTCGCCGCCGCCGCGCAGCTGGAGCGCGCGCTGGATGTGGCCGAAGGCCGCGTTGTTGAGGTCGAAACCGGCCCCTTCGGTGTCGTGGATATCGCGGCGAATGTCGAGCGCCTGGTCGAAGAGCTCGAGCGCGGCGCTGAAATTTCCCAGCTGGATCTCGACGTTGCCGATGTTGGAGATGACTCGCGCCTGCCAACGCGCGTCTCCCGCCTCGCGGAAGCCGCGCAAGGCGAGCTCGTACATCTCGAGCGCGCGCCCGTAGTCGGAGAGCTGCCGGTGGGTGATGCCCAGCAGGTTGCTGCAGCGTGCCTCGCCGTTGGCGTCACCGAGCGCGCGGAAAAGCGCCAGCGCGGCGTTCTGCGTCTCGAAGACGGCCGGGTAATCGGCCTGGGAGTAGAGGTTTCGGCCCAGGCAGTAGAGGGCCTGCGCCTCGCCCAGCGCGTCGCCCGTCGCGCGCGCGAGCTCGATCGACTCCCGCGCCACCTGCGCCCCGCGGGCCGAATCGCGCTCGTAGAGCTGCTCGGCCATCTCGTTCAGCAGCCGCACGCGCTCGTGCACGGTGAGCGGCTCGTGCAGCCGCGCCTCGAGGTGCTCGAGGGTAGCCGGCTTCACAGGCGCCGCGCCGTATCCACGCCGGGCACGTCCTTCACCTGCCGCAGCACGCGCGCGATGGCGTCGCCCGAGCCCACCTGCAGCGTGAAGCGCATGAAGGCATGGCCGCCGCGCGAGAGCGTATTCACGGCCGTCACGTTGATGCGCTCTCGCGAGATCGCCTCCGAAATGTCACGCAGCAATCCCTGGCGGTCGATGGCGACCACCTCGAGGTCGGCCGAGAACGGCGCCTCCTCGGCGTTCTTGCCCCAATCCGCGGGCATGAGGCGCTCGCGCTGCTCGGGGCCGAGGCCGGTTACGTTGGGGCAATCCTGCCGATGCACCGTGATGCCGCGAGCGCGCGTGATGAAGCCCACGATGGGGTCCGGCGGCACCGGCTTGCAGCATTTGGCGATGAGGGTAGCCATGTTGTTCACGCCGAGTACCAGCACGCCTGAAGAGGTGCGATCCTCCGAGCGCGCCGGTGCCATCGGCGCGGCGGGCGCCGGCGCCGCGGGCACCTCGCCACGCACGGCGATCTCCACCTGGCGCGAGGTCACTTCCCCACGGCCCAGCGCCGCGAAGAAGTCCTCGAGCCGCGCGAAGCCCGCGGCGGTGGCGATTGCCTCGTGCGAGTGGCCGGTCGCGCCCAGCCGCTGCAGCTCCTTGTCGAGCGCTGCGCGGCCGGCGGCCACGTCGAGCTCGTAGTCCTCGTGCCGGAACCACTGGCGCACCTTGGCCATCGCGCGCGGGCTGGCGAGGTAGCCCGCCTGGGGCGAGAGCCAGTCGCGCGAGGGTCCGCCCTGCTTCGCCGACAGGATTTCGACGCGCTGCGCGTTCTGCAGCTTGTAGTCGAGCGGCACCATCTGTCCGTCCACCTTGGCGCCGCGGCAACGGTGGCCGAGGTCGGTGTGCACGTGGTAGGCGAAATCTATCGGGGTCGACCCGGCGGGCAACTCGACCACGCGGCCCTGAGGGGTGAGCACGTAGATGGTGTCTTCGAAGACCCGGGTGCGTCGCGCCCCCTCCTCGCCGAAGAGCTCGTTCCTCCAGGCGAGCACCTGGCGCACCCAGGCGATGCGCGAGTCGAACTTGCGGTCCGCCCGCGAGCCTTCCTTGTAGCGCCAGTGGGCGGCGACGCCATGCTCGGAGTGCACGTGCATCTCCTCGGTGCGCACCTGCACCTCGAGGGTGCGTCCCTCCGGGCCCACGACCGCGGTATGCAGGGAGCGGTAGTCGTTCGCCTTCGGGCTCGCGATGTAGTCGTCGAACTCCCCCTCGACCGGCGACCAGAGGTCGTGCACCACGCCCAGCACGGTGTAGCACTCGCGGATGTTCTTCACGATCACGCGCACGGCGCGGATGTCGTAGAGCCGCTCGAAGGGCAGGTTCTTGCCGCGCATCTTCCGCCAGATCGAGTAGAGGTGCTTCGGCCGCCCCTGGATGGTGGCGTGGATCCCGATGGCCTCCAGCTCCGCTCCGAGCCGCGCGATCACGCGCTGGATGTAGGCCTCGCGGTCCTGGCGCTTCTCGTCGAGGAGCTGCGCGATGCGCCGGTAGAGCTCCGGGTCGGTGTAGCGGAAGGCGAAGTCCTCGAGCTCCCACTTGATGTCGGACACGCCGAGCCGGTTGGCGAGCGGGGCGAAGAGCTCGAGCGTCTGGCGCCCGGCCGCGCGCTGCAGCTCGGCATCGGCGCGCGTAAGCGTGCGCAGGAAGACCACGCGCGCGGCGAGCTTGATGAGCACCACGCGCACGTCCTCGGCCATCGCCAGCAGCATCTTGCGCAGCTGCTCGATGTCCACCGCCGAAGCCTCGAGCGTCTCGATGCGGCCGGCGCGCGCCAGCCCGCGCAGCAGCAGCGCCAGCTCGGAGCCGAAGGCCGACTGCACCGCCTCGAGGTCGAGCTCCCGCTCGGGAATGGCCTGGCTGATGAGCGACGCGGCGACCGTGTCCGGATCGGCGCCCTGCACGAGGAGCAACCTCGCCACCGCGAGCGCGCGCTCGAAGGCTTCCGCGCGGCCGGCGGCCTGCGCGGCCCCGCGGGCGAAATGCAGCGCGCGCACGGGCACCTCGGCGAGCGCGGCGCCGAAGGTGGAGCGAAGCTCGCCCTCGAAAGGCGCGAGCTCGGTGGCTGCGGATGGGCTGAGCACGGTGGAAAGGTGCGGCTGGAAGGGAAATTCTAGCCCGATGTGCCGACAATTCCGCATTTCCCCGGGGTAATTCTCCGGGGCATCGCAGGCCCCGCGGCGGCACCATGGGCGCCATGAATCAACGCAGGCACGCCGACCCGTCCCGCATTCGCCGCATCGCGCAGGTGAAGTTCGTCGCCCTGCCGCTCGAGATCGCGCCCTCCCCCGCTTCGCCGCGCAGCGCCGGCTGGCTTTCCGCCCTGCGCTCGTATCTCTTCCGCGTCATCGGTTGCCCAGAGGCGGCGCGGCCCTAGGCGAACCGACGCGGCCCTTGCCGGTCCCGGGCACCGCCCGCGGACCGGCTTTCTTCTTGTGTGCTAGAACTGGCACGGAAAGCGCTTGTCTCATCCGGCGGACACCCCACAACAAGCACAACGCGTCCCCTTGCCGCCTTTCCTCTACAACGAGATGTACACGCCCGAGCGCGCGGTGCGCCCGCATTACGCGGCGTTCGCACAGTGGCTCGCGGAGACGCCGCCCACGCGCATCGCGCAGAACCGCCATGCGGCCGACCTCCTTTTCCACCGCGTGGGAATCACCTTCGCCGTCTATGGCGAGTCCTCGGGCACCGAGCGGCTGATCCCCTTCGACATCGTCCCGCACGTGATCCGCGCGGCCGACTGGGAACGCCTCGCGCGGGGACTGCGGCAGCGCGCGGCGGCGCTCAACCGCTTCCTGCACGACGTCTACCACGGGCAGGAGATCCTCGCGGCGAAGAAGATCCCAGAACACATGGTGCTGCGCAACGCGCAGTTCAGGCGGGAGATGGTGGGCGTGGATGTGCCCGGCGGCGTCTATGCCCACGTGGCAGGCGTCGACATCGTGCGGCATTCCGATGGCGAGTACTACGTGCTCGAGGACAACCTGCGCACGCCCTCGGGCGTCTCGTACATGCTGGAGAACCGCAAGATGATGATGCGGCTCTTCCCGGAGCTCTTCGCGCATCAGCCCATCCGGCCCGTGGACCACTATCCCGACCTGCTCCTGGAGACGCTCAGGCGCGTCGCGCGCCGGACTTCCGAAGCGCCCACGATCGTCCTGCTCACGCCCGGCCATTACAACAGCGCCTACTTCGAGCACGCCTTCCTCGCCCAGCAGATGGGCATCGAGCTCGTCGAGGGCGCCGACCTCTTCGTGCTGAACGACACGGTCTTCATGCGCACGACCCAGGGTCCGCAGAAGGTCGACGTGATCTACCGCCGCATCGACGACGACTTCCTCGATCCACTCGCCTTCCGCCCCGACTCGATGCTGGGCGTGCCGGGCCTTCTGGGCGCCTACCGCGCCGGGCGCGTCACGCTGGCAAACGCGATCGGCACGGGCGTCGCCGACGACAAGTCGATCTATCCCTACGTGCCCGAGATGATCCGTTTCTACCTCGGCGAAGAGCCCATCCTCAAGAACGTTCCGACCTACATCCTCGACCGGCCCGAGGACCTCGCATACGCGCTCGCGCACCTGGATGAGCTCGTCGTGAAGGAGGTCCACGGCTCCGGCGGCTACGGCATGCTGGTCGGTCCCACCGCGAGCCGCGAGGAGCGCGAGCGCTTCCGCGCGCGGATCATGGACTCGCCGGAGCGCTTCATCGCGCAGCCGACGCTGGACCTGTCGTGCGTGCCGACATTTTGCGGCGATACGCTGTGCGACCGCCACGTGGACTTGCGGCCCTACGTGCTCACGGGCGCCGACATCAACTTCGTTCCCGGTGGGCTCACTCGCGTGGCCCTTCGCGAGGGGTCGCTCGTGGTCAATTCCAGCCAGGGCGGCGGGGTGAAGGACACCTGGGTGGTGGACTGATGCCGCACAAGTCCCAATGCTGAGCCGAGTCGCTTCCAGCCTCTACTGGATGAGCCGCTACGTCGAGCGGGCGGAGAACACCGCCCGTGTGCTCGACGTGACGTGGCGCATGTCGCTGCTGGTGCAGGAGCCCGGGCTGCAGGACCAGGAATGGTTCGCGCCGCTCAACATCACCGGCACGTTGTTTCCCTTCTCCGGCCGCCACAACGTCGTGTGCGCGCGCGAGGTCCTGCACTTCATGGCCATGGACCCCGAGAATCCCTCGTCGATCTACGCCTGCGCCCGCCAGGCGCGCGAGAACGCGCGCTCGGTGCGCGGCTCGATCACCTCGGAGATGTGGGAAGTGCTCAACTCCACGTGGCTGGAGATGCAGCAGATGGACGAGGAGAAGATGGGCGCGCGCGGCATCTCCAACTTCTTCGACTGGGTGAAGGAAAGGAGCCACCTTTTCCGGGGCGTGACCTTCGGCACCATGCATCGCGACGACGCCTACGACTTCGCGCGCCTGGGAACGCACATGGAGCGCGCGGATTCCACCGCGCGCATCCTCGACGTCAAGTACCACGTGCTCCTGCCCTCGGTGAAGGACGTGGGCGGCGCGGTGGACTACTACCAGTGGTCGGCCGTGCTGCGCTCGGTCTCGGCCTTCGAGGCCTATCGCAAGGTCTATCGCGACGTGATCACGCCCCTCAGGCTCGCCGAGCTGCTCATCCTGCGCGACGACATCCCGAGGAGCCTGCGCTTCTGCCTGCGCCAGGTGGTCGAGACCCTCGGGCGCGTGCAGAACGCGCAATCGGCCGAAACGCTGCGCCGCGCGGAGCAGGTCCTCGCGGGCCTGCAGTACGGGCGCATCTCCGAGATCTTCGCCGGCGGCCTGCATGAGTACCTGACCGAGTTCCTCGACTCGATGCAGGACCTGTCGCAACACATCCAGAAGAGCTTCTTCTCGTCGAGAATCGTCGAGTAAGATGGAACAAGAACCGGGGACAGACCCCATGATGAGAAAATCGCTGACGCCCCGAAACCGGGCTCTGTCCCCATGACCTACTGCTGCGCCGTCCGCCTCGACAGCGGCATGATCTTCGCCTCCGACTCGCGCACCAATGCGGGCGTGGACCACATCGCCACTTTCACCAAGATGCGCGTGTACGAGAAGAAGGACGACCGCGTCATCGTCACGCTCTCCTCCGGCAACCTCGCGATGACCCAGGGCGTGATCAACATCCTCGATCGCCACGCGCGCAAGGAAAACGACGAGGAGAGCATCTGGAACGTGGCCTCGATGTACGACGCCGCCGCGCTCGTGGGCGACGCGTTGCGCGAGATGCACCGCCGCGACGGCCCGTTCCTCGCCCAGTCTTCGATCGAGGCCTCCTCGAACCTGCTCGTGGGCGGGCAGATCAAGGGCGAGGCGCCGCGGCTCTTTCATATTTACGCGCAGGGCAACTTCATCGAGGCGACCGACGACACGCCCTACTTCCAGCTGGGCGAGTCCAAGTACGGCAAGCCGATCCTCGACCGCGTGGTCTCCATGGCCACGCCGCAGAAGGAGGCCGCCAAGTGCGTGCTGATCTCCTTCGACTCGACGATGAAGTCCAACATCTCGGTCGGCCTGCCCATCGACCTCCTCTGGTACCCGCGCGACAGCCTGCGGGTGGGCATGCAGCAGCGCATCCGCGAGGGCGATCCCTACTTCACCATGCTGCGCTCGCGCTGGGGCGGCGGCTTGCGGCGGGTGTTCTCGGAGCTGCCCGACCCCGACTGGCTCGAGTGACTACACCTTTACTGTTTCCGCTAGCCACTAGTGACGATCAAGGTAGCCCTCCACCACAAGACCCATTACGCCTACGACCGTCCCGTAGGCCTGTCGCCGCACGAGGTGCGCCTGCGCCCGGCCGCGCATTGCCGCACGCCGATCGATAGCTACTCGCTCAAGGTCAAGCCGGCCAAGCACTTCCTCAACTGGCAGCAGGACCCCTACGGCAACTGGGTCGCGCGCATCGTCTTCCCGGAGAAGACGCGCGAGCTCGAGATCACGGTAGACCTGGTCGCCGACATGACGGTGATCAACCCGTTCGACTTCTTCGTCGACGCGTCCGCCGAGACGTTCCCGTTCACGTACACGAGCGAGAACGCGCGTGAGCTCGCCCCATACCTCGAGCTGGCGCCGCAGACTCCGCGCCTCATGGCCTTCGTCGGGCGCGTGCGCCGCCAGTACCTTGGCAGCGGCACCAGCACCATCGACCTTCTCACCGCCGTGAACCGCATGGTGCGGGAGGACGTGAACTACCTGGTGCGCATGGAGGCCGGCATCCAGACGCCCGACGAGACGCTCGAGCGCGCCCAGGGCTCGTGCCGCGATTCGGCCTGGCTGCTGGTGCAGGTGCTGCGATACCTGGGCATCGCGGCGCGCTTCGCTTCGGGCTACCTCATCCAGCTGGCACCGGATCGCAAGTCCCTCGACGGGCCCTCGGGGCCGGAGCGTGATTTCACCGACCTGCACGCCTGGGCCGAGGCCTACATCCCGGGGGCGGGCTGGATCGGGCTCGACGCCACGTCGGGCCTGCTCGCAGGCGAGGGGCACATCCCGCTCGCGAGCGCGGCGCTGCCCACGAGCGCCGCGCCGGTGTCGGGGATGACCGAGATCGCCAACAGCACGCTCGCTTTCGAGATGACCGTCACGCGCATCCACGAGGACCCGCGCGTGACCGCACCCTTCAGCGAGCCGCAGTGGAGCGCGATCGATGCGCTCGGCCGCCAGGTCGACCGCGAGCTGCGGGAAAACGACGTGCGCCTCACGGTGGGCGGCGAGCCCACTTTCGTCTCGGTCGACGACATGGAAGGCGCCGAATGGAACTACACGGCGATGTCGGAGAAGAAGCTCGAGCTCGCCACGCGGCTCGTGCACCGGTTGCGCGATCGCTTCGCCCCCGGCGGCCTGCTGCACTTCGGCCAGGGCAAGTGGTATCCCGGCGAGCCGCTGCCGCGCTGGGCGCTTGCGGTGTTCTGGCGAAGGGATGGCGAGCCCATGTGGGAGGCTCCGTCCGTCGTCCCGGCGCGGGCCGAGACCCGGTCCCCGGACACCGAATCGCGCCGGGATGACGGACCGACCGTCGTGGAGGCCGCCCGCTTCGCAAGCGAGCTCGCGCAGGCACTCGGCCTGTCGCCCGACTACGTCATGCCCGCCTACGAGGATCCCTGGAAGATCCTGCGCGACGAGGCCAACCTGCCGCTCAACGTCGACCTCACCACGGCCGACACGAGCGAGCCGGCGCGGCGGCGCCTGTCCGATCGCATCAGCGCGGGGCTGGGCAGTCCCGCGGGCCATGTCCTGCCGCTCAAGCCCGTTGCGCGGGCCAAGCCGGCTAACCAGACGAAGTGGCAGAGCTCTCCCTGGCCGTTGCGGCGCGAGAAGGTCTTCCTCGTCGAAGGCGACTCGTCGATGGGTTACCGGCTGCCGCTGGGCTCGTTGCCGGAGACGCTGCCCGAGGACGACGAGCCCTTCATCCCGCGCGATCCCTTCGACCGGCGAGACCCGCTGGGCCATCGCAAGCCCTCGCGCGCGGCGCAGGCGGCCAAGCACGGCAAGCCGCGCAAGGCGCCCCCCGGTGCCTCGCGCGAGGTCGTGAAGACGGCCCTCACGGTCCAGCCCCGGGCCGGCCACCTCTATGTCTTCCTGCCGCCGCTGCAGTTGCTCGAGGACTTCATCACGCTGGTGAAGGCGATCGAGAACGTCGCGCAAGCGCTCGGTTGGCCGGTGCGCCTCGAGGGTTACGCGCCACCGGACGACCCGCGCCTCGAGCGCTTCGCGGTGACGCCCGACCCCGGCGTGATCGAGGTCAACATCCATCCCTCGGCCGACTGGGACGAGGTGAAGGAGCGCACCGAAGTGCTCTACGAGGAAGCGCGCGCGACCCGCCTCGCCACCGAGAAGTTCATGCTCGACGGCCGCCACACCGGCACCGGCGGCGGCAACCACGTGACCCTCGGCGGACCTACGGCCGCAGACAGCCCGATCCTGCGGCGTCCCGACGTGCTTCGAAGCCTCGTGACCTACTGGCAGAACCACCCGGCGCTCTCGTACCTCTTCTCGGGGATGTTCATCGGGCCCACGAGCCAGAGCCCGCGCGTGGACGAGGCGCGCAGCGACACGCTCTACGAGCTCGAGATCGCCTTCGAGCAGCTCGAGTCGCAATTCGCCATCGGCGAGCCCAACGAGAAGCCGTGGCTGGTCGATCGCATCCTGCGCAACTTCCTCGTGGACCTCACCGGCAACACCCACCGCGCCGAGTTCTCCATCGACAAGCTCTACGCGCCGGGAAGCGCCACGGGCCGGCTGGGCATCCTCGAGTTCCGCGCCTTCGAGATGCCGCCGCACCCGCGCATGGCGCTCCTGCAGGTGCTGCTGCTGCGTTCGCTGGTGGCGCGCTTCTGGACGCGGCCCTGGCGCGAGAAGCTCGTGCGCTGGGGCACGCGCCTGCACGACGAGTTCATGCTGCCGCACTTCGTGGCCCAGGACATGCGCGACGTGATCGAGGACCTCAACGCCGCCGGCTACGCCTTCCGCTTCGAGTGGTTCGCGCCCTTCATCGAGTTCCGCTTCCCGCGCTACGGCACCGTCGCCTACGAGGGCATCGAGGTGGAGCTGCGCCAGGCGATCGAGCCGTGGCACGTGCTGGGCGAGCAGCTCACGCAGGCGGGCACCTCGCGCTACGTCGATTCGTCGGTCGAGCGCCTGCAGGTGAAGGCCACGCGGCTGAACGACGCGCGCTATGCGATCACCTGCAACGGCCGGCCGGTTCCGCTCACGCCGACGGGCCGCCCCGGCGAGTTCGTGGCCGGCGTGCGTTATCGCGCCTGGGCGCCGCCTTCGGCGTTGCATCCCACCATCGGCATCCACGCGCCGCTTGTCTTCGACGTCGTGGACCTCTGGAACGGACGCTCGCTCGGGGGCTGCAGCTACCATGTCGCCCATCCGGGTGGACGCAACTACTCTACCTTCCCGGTGAACGCGCTCGAGGCGGAGGCGCGGCGCGTGGCGCGTTTCCAGGCCATGGGCCACACTCCCGGGCCGATGTCCGTCGTGCGAGAAGCGCGCAATCCGAGCATCCCGCTCACGCTCGACCTGCGCAGGAGACCCGAGCCCGCGGGCTGAGCCGTACGGTCCTAGGCTTCGCTCGAGGCGGCCAGCCGGTCGCGCACCGAAGGCGGCGCAGGGAGCGGGCCCAGCACGCTTTCCACGGCGAGCCCCAGCGCGAGCAGCTCGCGATCCTTGCCGCTCGCGGCGTCGAGCTCCAGCGCCACGGGCAATCCCGACTGGGTGAGGCCCACGGGAACCACGAGGCTCGCCAGGCGAGCGCAGTTGCCCAAAGCGGTATTGCGGCCCACCACCGTGCGAATGGGCACCATCTCGCCCGCCACGACGATCTCCGCGTTGTCGCCCAGCGGGGGCGCGGGCGCCAACACGGGCGGGAATACCAGCGCCTCGAGACGCTGCTCGCGGAAGAAATCGCGCATCTGCGCGATCAGCTCCTCGCGCCGCCCGAGGGCGCGCGCATGGTCGGCGCGGTCCGGGGGCGAGTCCTCGTAGCGGGCGCGCAAGTTCGGGCTCGCCTGCGAGATCACCTCGGCGAAGGTCATGCCGGCGCCCTCGTCGCGCAGGAAGCCTTCGATGGCGGCCACGTTCTCGCAGGCGATGATGGTCGAGGCGAGGTCGGCGCTTTCGAGCGCGAGCGAGGGCAGCGGCAAGTGGACCAGGATCGCTCCCGCGTCCACGAACGCATCGAGCGCGCGCTGCGTGAGCCGCGCCAACTCGGGGTCCAGCCCCTCGAGCCATTGCAGCGGCACCCCCAGGCGTCGTCCCGCGAGCGCGACCGTTTGCGCGATCGGCTCCCCCGTCAGCGCGTGATCGAAGAGCGCCACATCGGCCACCGAGCGGGCCACGGGCCCTACCTGGTCGAAGCGCCCGCGCGTGAGCGGGATGATGCCGTCGTTGGGATAACGCCCTACCGTGGGGCGGAAGCCCACGGTGCCGCACCAGGCCGCGGGAATGCGGATCGAGCCCCACGTATCCTCGGCGACGGCCAAGGGTGCGACGCGCGCGGCGACCAGCGTGGCCGACCCGCCGCTGCTGCCGCCCGGGACGTGTTGCGGATCGTAGGCGTTGCGCACCGCGCCGAAGGCGCCGTTGTTGCTCGTCCAGCCGCGCGAGAGCTCGTGCAGATTGGTCTTGCCGAAGAGGATTGCGCCCTGCGCGAACAGCCGGTGCATCACCTCCGCGTCGTCCTTCGGGCGAAAGCCGCGCAGCGCGCGCGTGCCGTTGGTAGTGACGAGGGCACGGGTATTGACGCTGTCCTTGACCGGCAGCGGAAGCCCGTGGAGCGCCCCCAGCTTGCCCCCGCGCGCGCGCCGCGCGTCGGCATCCCGGGCGGCTTCGAGCACCGCCTGCGGCTCGTAGGCGAGGAAGGCATTCAGCCGGGTGTTGGCCGCCGCGCGGGCGATGAGCACGCCCGCGTACTCCTCCGCGCGCATGGCGCCCGTGCGCATCGCCTCCACCGCCTCGACGGCGGTGAGGCCGGCGAGCGCCTCGGCGCTAGCGATCTTGCGCCTTGCGCAGGCGCGGCTCGGCGAGCCGTTCCTGCACCACGTTGGAGGCGTAGCCCATGCCCTCCAGCGTGAAAAACACGCGCCGCTTGGCCGGATGGCTGGTGAGGAACAGCGCCGAGCGGCAGCGGTATTCCTCGACTCCGAGTTGTGCCTTGAGCACCTGCGGCAAGTGCTCGCACGTGGGCGCCTGCGCCTGGTCCAGGAGGATCGCGATGCGCCGGTGGAGCTCCGGATTGTCGCGCTCGATGGCCTCGAGGACACCGGGGCGGTCGAGGTCCACCACGGGCGGCGCGGCCACCGCGACGGCGGGAAGAAGGAAAAACACGAGCGCGGCAGTTCGCATGGTCGGCCCTCCTGGCGCGGGACGCGCTATTTCACCACAGCCGTTGCTTACTTGAACCGCACCCCGAAAAGCGCCTCGCAATCCTCCGCCGTGAGGTGGGGCACGTGGTACCAGCCCTCGTCGGGGAAGACCGCGTTGGTCTCGGTGTCGCCCACCTTCACGATCACGTGGCGGAAGGGCGCATCGCGCGAGGACGGCCCGTGCGCCGGGTTGATGTCCGGCGGGGCGTCGAAGTAGCGCTTCTCGAACGGCGTGAGCTTCGCAGCCACGGTCTCGATGGGAAAACGGTGCGGCGCGCTCGCCAGGTGCGGCGTGCCATCCTTGATCGCATAGACGTCGGCCATGCCCCTTGGACCGGGGCTTCGGCCGCGAGTTGCTTTCCTCCCCCCCGTCGCTCCCCTCAGCCAACGACGATGTCCAAGGCTCCGGCAAGCCCTGCGACGGAACAGGGTTGTCGATCGGCTCCTGGCCTGGCAGTCATCGTATGAGCACCGGCAGGGTCGCCGCGTTCGCGAGCCGGCCATCCGGCCCCTCGGTCGTGATCCGGTACCAGCGCGGCCCCCGGGAGCCGGCCGGCACGCGCACCTGCAGCTCGAACCGGCCGCCGTCGTAGAGCCATGCCGTGGCGGAGTATTCGCTCGGCTGGCTGTCCCGCCACAGGAAGAAGTGCACCCCGCGAATGTCCCGGCCGACCTTGCCGCGATACGTCACGGTGCGTTCGGCGTCGACGAGGAATGCGAGCGGGATCACATGGCCGCGCTTCGAGAAAAAGCGCACGCCGTTCGCGGCGAACGCGTCGCGATCCAGGGTCGAGTCGCGGAACGCCTTGGGTGGCGCGCCCGGTGCGGGTGTCGAGGAAACATGCGCGCTCCCCTGCTTCAGTTCCCCGGAAGCTTGCGCGCGCGTGCGGAAGCGCAAGTCATGTGTCTGGCGCCACGAAGGGCCGCGCACGTCGAAATGGATATGGGGGCCGGTGGTGCCCACAGCGCCGACTTCGGCGAGCTGGGTGCCCGCGGCGATCACCTGGCCCGGCGCCACCCGGGCGCTTCCCGTGCGATGGTGGAGATACGTCCCGAACAAGCCACCGCCGTGGTCCACGAAGACCTGGTTGGTGTCGTCGAAGTTGTTGGAGCCGGTGCGCGCGCGGTCGTCGATGACGCGGATCACGCGGCCTTCGGCGGCGGCGACCACCGGACGCCCCTCGGGCAGCACGAAGTCCCACGCGTGTTCGTTGCCATGGGTGTGCGCGCCCATCGGCCCCTGCGCCAGGTGAGCGCGCTCACCCGCGGCGAAGGGCAGCCAGACCTGCAGACGCTCGCGATCGGCCGCCCGGGCACCGTGCCAGCGGTAAGCCGAATGCCCCAGGAAAGCCACGATGAACAGGCCGAAAGCGGCCGCGAAGAGGCCGAACATCCTTCGCTCGCGCGGGGTGCGCGGGGTCGACTCGGCCATGGGCGATTCTGCCTCAAGGCGCCTGGCGCCGCTCGCTCCAGTACCGGGGCTTGTCCACCAGCCGGCGCACTTCCACGCGGTTGGAAGCCGCTGCCGGAAGCACCACGGACAACGCGCCTTCCCGGTCGGTGCGGTGCACGCGCGCCTCTCGCGCGCGGTAGCGCGCGAGCACGCTCTCGTGCGGATGGCGGAACCGGTTGCGGTGTCCAACGGAGAAGATCGCGATTTCCGGCGCTACCCGTTCCACGAATCCCGGCGTGGACGAGCTCTTCGAGCCGTGATGGGGCACGAGCAGGACCTGGGCTCGCAAGGCCGCATCGCGCGCCAGCAATTCCGCCTCGGCCCGCGCCTCGATATCGCCGGCCAGCAACGCCGCCGCGCCGCCACTCTCGATTCGCACCACGCAGCTGCGATCGTTCTCCTTGCGCCGCGCAGCCACCGAATCGCGCGCGGGATGCAGCACCTCGAAGCGCACGCCGTCCCACTCCCAGGCATGCCCGGCAACGCAGCCGATGGAGCGATCGACCGCCAGGTGCAACAAGTCGCCCTCGTCGAGCGGCGAGAGCAGCCAACCGGGACGCCGCGACAACGCCACCGAAAGCGCGCCGCCCGCGTGGTCGTCGTCTGCATGGGAGACGACGAGCCCATCGAGCCTTCGCACGCCCTCGCCCCGGAGGAAAGGCACGACGATGCGGCTGCCGCTGTCGGCCTCGGGGCTCCAGCCGGGCCCGGCGTCGTAGGCAAGCGAATGGCTCGCCGTCCGGACGACCGCCGCGAGCCCGTTGCCCACGTCGAGGACTTGCAGCCACGCCTCCCCCGGTGCGGGGACGGGCGGCGCGACGAGGAACATGGGCGCCATCCACAACAGCCCGCACGATCGCATCGGAAAGCCGCGCGGCGCCAGGAGCCACGCGCAACCTACGAGCGCGAGGCCCACCGTCCACGCCGCCGGCGCATGAGTCTCCAGCATGGCGACGGGCAAACCCGCGAGCCACTCCAGCGCACGCACGCACAGCAGCATCACGGCATGGGCGGCATCGAGTAGACCGGGCAACGGCAGGAAGGCGCCCGCGAGCGTGAGCGGGACGACAACCAGGCTCACCAGCGGAATCGCGAGGGCATTGGCGAGCGGCGAGACGAGCGAAAGCTCCTGGAAAAGCGCGACGAGCATCGGAACCATGGCGGCGCTCACGGCGGCCTGCTCCCGCAGCGCGTGCACGATGTGTGATCGCCGGCCGAAACGAAGTCCCATCACGAAGAAGATCGATGCCACCGCGCCGAAGGAAAGCCAGAACCCGGCGGAGAGCACGGCCCATGGATCGAGCGCCACCACCGCGAGCGCGGCGAGCGCCAGCACGCGCGAAGGCGACGAGTGCCGGTCGAGCAGGACACAGGCGGCGAGCACCGCCAGCATGCAGAAAGTCCGCTGCGCCGGGACCTGGTAGCCGGCCAGCAAGGAATAGCCGAATGCGGTGGCGAGCGCGGCGACCATCGCCGCCTTTCGTGCCGGCAGCCGGAGCGCAAGTGCGGGCACGCGCACCCAGGCGAACGCGACGAGACCGGCGGCGAGCGCCGCCAGCATGGTGATGTGCAGGCCGGAGATCGACATGAGGTGGCCCACGCCGGTGCGCCAGAAGACTTCCCAGTCGCTCGCGCCGATCGCGTCCTGGTCGCCGACCGCCAGCGCCACGAGCACCCCCGCGAGGCGCGCCCCGCCCAGCCGGGCACGCATGGCATCGCGCAATTCCCCGCGCCATCGGTGGGCGGTGTAGGGCCAGCCCTCGACGCGGGCCTCGAGCCTCGTTGGCGCTTCTCGCCCTCGAACGTATCCCGTCGCGCGAATGCCGCGTTGCAGCGCCCAGGGCTCGAAATCGAACGCGTGGGGATTGGAGAGGCCTCGCGGGCGCTTCAACCGCACGGTGAAGCGCCAGCGTTCCCCTGCCCTCACCACGGGCACCGTCGGCAGGACCTCGCCGCCCTGACGCTCCGCGTACCAAGTGAGCGCGACCACGCGCGGAACGCGGTCGCCTTCTTCCACGTGCAGGAGGAAACGCACGCCCTGGCTCGAGGCCTGCGGCAGCGAGGCGACGACACCGGCGATATCGACATCGACGCCTTCCAGCGCATGCGGTAGCGCTTCGGCCAGCCGGATTTCGGCGCGCCAGGCGGCCCACCCATAGCCGATGAGCAACCCCGCGAACGCCAGCGCCAGCAGGCGTGCCGCGCTTCGCACCCGAGGCCGCGGGCCGCCGCCTCGGTTCAACGCACACGCGAGCACCAACACGACGCCCCACGGCGCCACGGCTTCCAGGGGCAGCACGCTTGCGTTCTGCAATGCGGAAGCACCGAGGATCGCCGCCAGGACGAAGAGCCGCATCCCGTATCAACGCGCGGCTCGACCGCGTGTTTACAGCGCTATTTGCCTTGTGCCGGGGTCGAGCGCTCCGTAAAGTAGCGGCAGTCGGCGGCGAATCGACGCGCGCCAATTCCAAAGGGGAGCTGCATGTTCAAGAAGGGTAGCTGGATAAAGCCCGCGCTGGCGCTCGCGCTGTGCGCGGCCGTGGGCATCTTCGACGCCACGGCCCAGACCGAGCTCACGGTCTACACCGCCTACGAGAACGACGACCTCAAGGCCTACAAGGCGGCCTTCGAGAAGGACAATCCCGGCATCACCATCAACTGGGTGCGCGACTCCACCGGCGTGGTGACCGCCAAGCTGATCGCCGAGAAGGACAACCCGCGCGCCGACGTGGTGTGGGGCCTGGCGGTCACGAGCCTGCTGGTGCTGAACGACCACGACCAGCTCGCCGCGTACACGCCCAAGGGGCTGGACAAGCTCTCGCCCAATTTCCGCGATCCGTCGAATCCCCCCGAATGGTTCGGCAACTCGGGCTGGATCTGCGCCATCATCTTCAACGAGGCCGAGGCGAGGAAGAAGAACGCGCCCAAGCCCGCCACCTGGAAGGACCTGCTCAACCCCGCGTACAAGGGCCAGATCGTGATGTCGCACCCGGCCTCCTCGGGCACGGGCTTCATGTACGTCTCGGCCTGGTTGCAGCTCTACGGCGAGGCCGAGGGCTGGAAGTTCATGGACGCGCTGCACCAGAACGTGGCGCGCTACATGCACTCGGGCTCGGCCCCGGCCGCCGTGGCCGCCAAGGGCGAATACATGGTGGGACTGGGCTTCGACGTGCGCGGCTCGCGGCTGAAGGAAGAAGGCGCCCCCATCGACGTGATCCTGCCGAAGGACGGCCTGGGCTGGGACATGAACGCCATGGCGATCATCAAGGGCACGAAGAAGATGGACGCTGCGAAGAAGCTGGTGGACTGGGGCATCTCGGAAAATGCGGTGCGCCTCTACGGCGCGACGCGCTCCATCGCGGCCATGCCCGGATACGCCAAGCCCCTGCCGCACCTGCCCAAGGACATGGACGCGCGCATCATGAAGCAGGACTTCGCGTGGGCCGCCAAGAATCGCGCGCGCATCCTCGCCGAGTGGGAGAAGCGCTACGGCTCGAAGTCCGACCCGAAGAAGAGCTGAGGCCATTCCACCGGCAACGCTGGCGCTCGGGGCGCCCGGGCTCGCCCAGCAAAGGAGCCTCGACGAAAAGGTGATGGGGGCCGCGACGATCGCCGTCGCGGCCTTCCTCGTGCTGGGGCTGGCCCTTCCCCTGGCGCTCATGATCGCGAGGAGCTTCCAGGACGCGAACGGCGCGTTCGCGGGCCTGCGCAACTACGCGGCGTACTTCGCCTCTCCCGCCCCGCTCACCTCGATCTGGAACACGTTCTTCATCGCCATCGTGAGCACGCTGGTGACGCTGCCGCTCGCCTTCGGCTACGCCTACGCCCTCACACGCTCGCGCATCCCGGGCAAGGGCATCTTTCGCGCCATCGCCATGATCCCGCTGGTCACGCCTTCGCTGCTGTTCGCCCTCTCGCTGGTGCAGCTCTTCGGCAACCAGGGGATGCTCAAGGACCTGCTCTTCGGCCACACGATCTACGGCCCGATCGGCATCGTCGCCGGCATGACCTTCGCGCACTTTCCGCACACCTTCATCATCATCGCCACGGCGCTCGCCCTCGCCGACCGGCGCCTGTTCGAAGCCGCCGAATCGCTGGGCGCCTCGCGCTTGCGCATCTTCCTCACCGTCACGCTGCCCGGCGCCAAGTACGGCCTCATCAGCGCCGGCATCGTGTCGTTCATGCTCTCCATCACCGACTTCGGCATCCCGAAGGTCATCGGCGGGCAATACAACATGCTCGCGACCGACATCTACAAGAAGGTGATCGGCCAGCAGGACTTCCAGACCGGAGCCGTGGTGAGCGTGCTGCTGCTGGCCGCGGCCGTCATCGCCTTCGCGGGCGCGAAGCTGGTGCACCGCCGGCAGGTCGCGATGATGAGCACGCGCTCGGTGCCGTATGAGCCGCGGCCCCATCGCGCCTTCGACATGGCGATGTTCGCCTTCTGCATGGTCGTGGCCTTCGCCGTCGCCGGCATCGTGGTCGTGGCGGCGGCGAGCTCGTTCATCAAGTTCTGGCCGTACAACCTGGGACTCACCCTCAAGCACTACAACTTCGACCTCGCGGCCGGAGGCGGCTGGCAGTCGTACTGGAATAGCCTCAAGCTCGCGGGGCTCACCTCGGCGGCTGGCACGGCCGTGGTGTTCCTCGGCGCCTACCTGGTGGAGAAGACGCGCGCCTTGCCACGCACGCGCAAGCTGGTCCAGGGACTGGCGGCCACGCCGATGGCGGTGCCGGGACTGGTGCTGGGCCTGGCCTACATCTTTTTCTTCAACCACCCCAGGAACCCCTTCGGCTTCCTCTACGGCAGCATGGGCATCCTCGTGCTCGTGACGGTGATCCATTACTACTCGGTGACGCACTTCACCCTGGTGACGGGGTTGAAGCAGATCGACCCCGACTTCGAGTCGGTGTCCGATTCGCTCAAGGCCTCGCGCTGGCGCACGATGTGGCGCGTGACGGTGCCGCTTTGCCTGCCGGCCATCCTCGATGTCTCGATCTATTTCTTCCTGAGCGCCATGACGACGGTTTCCGCGGTCGTGTTCCTGTATTCCACCCAGACCAACCTCGCCGCCATCGCGGTGCTCAACATGGACGACGCCGGCGAGTTCGCCCACGCGATCGCCATGGCCATGGTGATCGTGGCCACCTGCGTCGTTGCGCGCGTGCTGCACTGGCTCGCCACGCGCGGGATCCAGCGTCGCAGCCAGGCATGGAGGGCCCAATGAGCCGCATCGTCGTGGTGGGCGCGGGCGTGGTCGGCATCTGCTGCGCGCTGTACCTGCGCCGCGACGGACACGACGTGACCGTCGTGGATCGCACCGGCCCCGCCGAGGGCACCTCGCGAGGCAACGCGGGCGCGCTGAGCCCCGGGAGCTGCGTGCCGCTCGCGATGCCCGGCGTGTTCCACAAGATTCCCGGCTGGCTCGCCAACCCGGACGGCCCGCTCACGATCCGGCCCGGCTACCTGCCGCGCGCGCTGCCGTGGCTCGTGCGCTTCACGCTCGCCGCGCGTCCCGAGCGCGTGGAGAAGATCTCCGATGCGTTGCGCGCATTGCATCGCCACGTCTTCGAGTGTTACGAGCCTTTGGTGCAGGAAGCCGGCTGCGCGGACCTCATCCGCCGCACCGGGACTCTGGTCGTGTATCGCAGCGAGGCGGCCTTTCGCGGCTCCGAGCGCGAGTGGCGCATGCGCGAGGAGCGCGGCGCCGAGGTTCGGCGCCTCGAAGGCGCGGCGCTGCGCGAGATCGAGCCCGCGCTGTCACCCGCCTTCACGCACGGCGCGCTCCTGCCGGACCATGGCTACGTGGCCAATCCGTATCGCATGGTGTGTGCGCTCGCCACGCGCTTCGCCGCGAGCGGCGGGTGCATCGTGCGCGCGAACGTTCGGCGCCTGCGTGAAACCGGGGATGGGATTGCCGTGGTGCACGAAACCGGCGAGCTGCAAGCCGATCGCGTAGTGCTCGCCGCGGGGGCATGGTCCAGCGTGCTCACCAAGACGCTCGGCTTCTCGTTGCCGCTGGAGACGCAGCGCGGCTACCACGTGACCATCCGCGAGGCGGGCGTGCAGCTGCGGCTTCCCGTGACCTCCTCGGAAGACAAGTTCTACGCCACGCCCATGGAAGAGGGCCTGCGCGTGGCGGGCACCGTGGAGTTCGCGGGCCTCACCGCGCCGCCCGACTATCGACGCGCGCGCCGGCTGCTGGGCCAGGTACGGGGGCTCTTCCCCGCCGTGCGCACGGAAAGCTTCGGCGAGTGGATGGGCCATCGGCCCTGCCTGCCCGACTCGCTGCCCGCCATCGGCGCCGCGCCGGGGCACCCCAACGTGTTGATCGCCTTTGGCCACGGACACAACGGCATGACGAGCGGACCCGTCACCGGCCGCCTCGTGGCCGACCTCTTCGCTTCGCGCAAGCCCTTCATCGACCCGGCGCCGTACTCCCCGGGCCGCTTCTAGGCGCCGGCGCGATGCTCAGCCTCGAGCCGCTCGCCATCGGGCTGGTGCTGCTCTCGGCGCTGATGCATGCCGGCTGGAACCTCATCGCCAAGCTGGGCAACGACCGGCTGGTGGCGGTCGCGCTCATCAAGGCGCCGAACATCTTCATCGCCGGGGCGATCCTGCTGCTGCTGCCGTTTCCAGCGCCGCCTTCCTGGCCGTTCCTCGCGCTCTCGGTGGTGGTGAACTGCCTCTACTTCTTCTTCCTCATCAACGCCTATCGCGCCGGCGATCTCAGCCTCGCCTACCCGGTGGCGCGCGGGATCGCGCCCTTGCTGGTGCTGGGCCTTTCCTGGATCGCGGCGCGCGAGATCCCCGATGCCGCGGCCGTGGCGGGGGTAGGCGTGGTTTGCGTGTCGCTCTTCGCCCTCGGCCTCGAGCGGCGCGCGACGCAGCGCCATTACACGACACTGTGCTGGGCCGCCGGCGTCGGCATCTGCATTGCGGTCTACACGGTGGGCGATGGCCTCGGCGCACGCGCCTCCGGCAGCCCCATCGCCTACGTGGCCGCCCTCAACATCGTCACCGGAATCGCGGTATGCGGCTTCACCTGGGCTCGCCGCGGGGCCGCCTTCCCGGCGGCGCTGCGCGTGCACTGGCGCAACGGCCTTCTGGGCGGCGCGATGATGCTAGCCGGCTACGCCATCGTGGTTTATGCCCTCACGCTGGCGCCGATGGCGCACGTGGCGGCACTCCGGGAATCGAGCGTCATCTTCGCCGCGCTGTTGGGCGCGATGGTGCTCAAGGAGCCCTTCGGGGCGAAGCGCGTGGTGGCCTCGGCGGGGGTTGCGCTCGGGATCGCGATACTCGTGCTGGGAAGGTAATCGGCGATCCGACTCAAATCCGCCGGCTTTTCCCCGCGCGAGCGGCGGCACAACGCGCGCGGAATTCCTCCGAATAAGGATCGAACACCCCGAACCGCTCGGGCCTGAAGGCCGTGAGATCCACCGCGGGCTCCCTGCCCAGCACCAGGCTCGCGACCGAATCGCCGATGCCGCCGGAAGCGGACACCCCGGTGCCGCAGCATCCCCCCGCCACGAAGAACCCTTCGACCTCGCCCGCGCGCCCGAGGATGAACTTGCCGTCGGGCGTATAGGTGGAAAGGCCGGTGATGTGGTGCGCGAGCGGCAAGTCATCGAGCCGCGGAATGTATTCGCGCAACACCGGCGCGTTGTCGAGCAGCACGTCCCAGTCGTCCTCCGCGGCCGAGAGCGGGAAGTCGGCGATGTCCGGCGGAAGCGTGCGCGCGTCGTAGGTGCGCGACTGCGGCTCCTGCACGCCCAGCAGCAGGCCGCCCACCTCGGGCCGGGCGTAGGCCCGCGCATCGGGCAGGTAGACCACGGGATGATCGCGTCGCGTCAGCGGAGCAGGCGCGGTGATGTAGTAGTGGCTTCGGACGGGTGTCGTGCCGAGTGCCACGCCCAGGCTCGCCGCGATTCCGATCGCCCATGCCCCCCCGGCATCGACCACGACGGGCGCATCGATCCGGCCCGCGCCCGTCTCGAGGCCGAGCACGCGCGTGCCGTCGTGCACGATGCGCTCGACCGACACGCCGCGCCGGATGGTGACGCCCAGCTCTCGTGCCGCGCGCGCGTAGGCGCTGGCGAGCTGGTAGGCATCGACGTAGCCGTCGTCTTCGACGTAGGAGATGTGCCCGGCAGTGGAGGCATCGAGCCACGGCAGGCGCTCAAGGGCTTCCTTCGCGTCGATGTTTTTCACCGCTACGCCGTCTTCGCGCAGGAGCGCGTCCATGGCGGCCAGCTCGGCCTGGCGCTCGGGGCTTGTCGCCGCGCGCACGCTGCCGACCTTGTGGAAGCCGACGGGTTCGCCGAGCGCTGCCTCGAGCTCCGCGATCGCTTCGCGCGTGCGCCGCACCAGCTTGAGGGTCTCGCGATGCAGGCGGCCGCGCGAAACCAGCCCCGCCGAGCGAGCCGTCGCGCCAGAGCCTACTTCGTTTCGCTCCAGCACCACCACGTCGCGCTCGCCACCCTTGGCGAGGTGCCACGCGATGCTGCACCCCAGGACGCCGCCGCCGATGATGGCGACGGCGGCCGTCTTTCGATCTGGTTCCATCCCGTGATTCTAGGGGACGGGGAACGAGGACTTACTTCTTCGGCTTCACGTTCTCCTTCGCCGGGTCGGGCTCGGCCGGCGCCACGTCGCGGCCGCTCTCGGCCACCTTCTTCACGGCAAGCGAGCTGTCGGGGCTGGCGATGGCGGGCGGGTCGCTCGCGGGAAAGCTTTCGTCCACGGCCTCGTCGATCACGCGCTCCTCGTGCTCGTCGCAGCCGGTCTTGCCGAGGTCGAGGGGCGGCGTCTTGGTGGCCGGGATCTTGGGCACGTCTCCTTGCTGGGGGCGGGGCATGCGGTTTTCTCCTTTGTCGGTTGCTCCCGGATGGACCCGCGAGCAAGGCGTCGGTTCAGGGCCATTCGGTATCATCGCGGCATGCCCGCCACGCCACGCTTCCTCGCGTCCTACATGCTGGCCCGCGAGCGGGGCTTCACCTGGATCGAGCTCATGTTCGTGGTGGCGATCATCGGCATCCTCTCGCTGATGGCCGTGCCCGGCATCCAGGAGAACATGCTGAAGACGCAGGTCAAGGAGGCGCTCGAGCTCGCCACCCTCGCCAAGAAGGGCGTGCAGGATGCGTGGACCGCCACCAGCGAGATGCCCAACAACAACGCCGCCGCGGGCATCCCGCCCAAGCACAAGATCGTGGGCAACCTCGTGAAGGAAGTGAGCGTGAAGGACGGCGCCATCACCCTCACCCTGGGCAACAACGCGAGCAAGAACCTCGAGAACAAGAAGGTGACCCTGCGCCCGGCGGTGGTGGCCGGCGAGCCGACGGTGCCGATCGCCTGGGTGTGCCACAACGTGCCCGTGCCCAACGGCATGGAGCCGAAGGGCGCCAACGAGACCGACATCGAGCCCAAGTACCTGCCGATCGAGTGCCGCGGCGGCCCGGCGAAATGATCCCCGACTTCTGGCACGACGCGACCGCGCACCTCGGCCGCCGCGACAAGGTGCTGCGCAAGCTGATCGGGCGTTTTCCCGAACCCGACCTGGTCTCGCGCGGCGACGCCTTCCAGACGCTCGCGCGCTCCATCGTCGGGCAGCAGATCTCCGTCAAGGCGGCGCAATCGATCTGGGCGCGCTTCGCGACGCTGGCCGGGGAAATGACGCCGGCCCGCGTGCGCACGCTCGAGGATGCCGCGCTGCGCGGCTGCGGGTTCTCGGGACAGAAGGCCGCGTACGTGAAGGACCTGGCCATGCGCTTCGACGAGGGGCTCGTGAAGCCGCGCCGCTGGCGGCGCCTCGACGACGAGGCCATCATCGAGGAGCTGGTGCAGGTGAAAGGCATCGGGCGGTGGACCGTCGAGATGTTCCTCATCTTCCACATGAAGCGCCCCGACGTCTTGCCGGTCGGGGACCTGGGCCTTCGCCGCGCCATGGAGAACCTCTACAACGCTGGCGAGGAGCTCACGCGCGAGGAGATGCGCGTGCTGGGCGAGCCCTGGGCGCCGTTCCGCTCGGTTGCGACCTGGTACCTGTGGCGCTCGCTCGACGCCGTCGCCTTGTGAGGCCGGAAGGTCGTCGTGTCGCTCTTCTCGGACGAAAGCGAGCTGCCCAACGGGCTGGTCTACCGGCCGGGCTTCGTCTCGGCCGGGGAGGAGGCGAGCCTCCTCGCGGACATCGGCGCCATCGACCTGCGTGAGGCGAAATACAAGGAGTACACGGCACACCGCCGCGTGGCGAGCTTCGGCGCAGGCTACGACTTCGATGCCAACGAGCTCACGCCAGCGCCGGTCCTGGCGCCCTTCCTGCTGCCCTTGCGCGCCCGCATCGCCGAATGGCTGAAGATGGTCCCGGCGGAATTCGGCTACGCGCTCGTCTCCGAATACCGCCCGGGCACCCAGCTCGGCTGGCACCGCGACGTGCCGCAGTTCGACATGGTGGTGGGCGTCTCGCTCGGGAGCGCGGCCCGGATGCGCTTCCGCCCCTTCCCCCCGCGCAAGGGCGCGCGCATCTTCGTGCTCGAGCTCGAGCCAGGCTCGGCTTACGTGCTCAAGGACGAAGCGCGCTGGGGATGGCAGCACAGCATTCCGCCCACGCCCGCGCTGCGATACTCGATCACCTTCCGCACGCGCCGCAAGGCCGGTTGAGCTCCCCTTTCACCATTCCCCCCTCCCCTTTTCCATGTCCCTCCCCCTCGTCCTTCTCCACGGCGCCAATGGCGGCAGCGCCGAGATCGAGCCGCTGCGCGCGGCCCTCAGCGACTATTTCGAGGTTTCCGCGCCCGACTGGCTGGGCCACGGCGGCCGGCCCCTGCCGCCCGACATCGACATGCCCTCGCTCGCGGCCGACTTCATCGACTGGATGGATGGCCACGGCATCGAAAGCGCCTGGATCGCGGGCTACAGCCTGGGCGGCAGCATCGCTCTCTACCTCGCGCGGCACTATCCCGAGCGCGTGGACGGCGTGATGGCGCTCGCGGCGAAAGTGGTCTTCGACGCGCCCACGCTCAAGCATTGGACATACCTCGCCAGCGTCGGCCGGCTGGAGGGTAGCGAGCGCGCGAAGCAGCTCGAGAAGACCCATGCCCCCAACGATTGGCGCGACGTGGCGAGGATGAACCAGCGTTTTTTCGAGGCGCTCGCGAAATCCCCCCCGCTCGACGCCAAGGCCCTGGGCGAGATCGCCTGCCCGGTCATGCTCGCCAATGCCAATCGCGACCAGATCGTCCCCTGGGGCGAGACCCTCGCCCTCGGCAAGCTCATCCCGCGCTCCAAGCTCGTCATGTTCTACGGGCTTGCCCATCCCATCCGCGTGGTGCCGGTGTTCTCGGTCGCGCGGGCGCTCGACCAATGGGTGCGCGAGCTGCAGAAGGAGCAGGCGTGAGCGCGGCCGGACGCGAGGACATCGACGCGATCCTCTACGACTTCGGCGGCGTGGTGATCGAGATCGACTTCGACTGGATTTTCGAGCGCTGGGCGCAGCTGGCCGGAGTGCCGATGGAGCGGGTGAAGTCGCGTTTCTCGCACGGCGAGGCGTACCAGCGACATGAATGCGGCGAGATCACGCTCGAGGAGTACTACGAGTCCCTGCGCCGGGAGCTGGGCATCGACCTCACCGATGAGCAGTTCACCGATGGCTGGCAGCGCGTCTTCGGGCCGGAGAATCCCGGAACGGTCGCGATCATCGCGCAGCTCGCCGGGCGCGTTCCGCAGTACCTGCTCTCGAACACCAACAAGGCGCACTACGACTTCTGGTCGCAGCGCTACGCCGCCGCATTGAAGCCCCTGCGCAAGGTCTTCACCTCGTGCGCGATGGGTTGCCGCAAGCCGGGACGCGAAGCCTTCGAGCATGTCGCGCGTGAAACCGGAGTAGCCCTCGATCGGATCCTCTTCCTCGACGACACCGAGTCGAACCTCGAAGGCGCGCGCGCGGCCGGGATGAAGACGGTGCTCGTGCGTTCGCAGGAAGACGTCGCCCGCGCATTGTCGCCATGGCTCGCGTAGTCGTCCGGCGACACGGCGGTGTCGTTTTCCTTCACGCGCGTCGGAGGCCACCTATGCGCAAGTGGCTGATCGTTCTGGGAATAATCGAGGGTGACTAGCTTTATGCGGACGCTTGTCGCGAGGATTTCGCGTGCGGGAGCCATGCTGGTCGCATGCAGATACGCGTCCTCACGATCATCGTGGCGCTCGCCTGCGGTCCCGCGGCGGCCCAGGGCAACGTGCTCTACAAGTCCGTGGACGCGAAGGGCGTGATCACCTTTTCCGACGTGCCGCCCCCGGCGACGTCGCGCATCCTGGAGGAGCGCGCCCTCCCCTCCATCGGCAAGGGCAGCGTGCAGGCCTCGCTGCATCCGCCCCCCGAACATCCTCCCGGGCCCACGTTCTTCGACGGCGATGCGGCGCTCGCGAAAGCCAACGCGCGCCTCGACGAAGCCGAGCGCGCGCTTGCCGAAGCGCGCCGCCATGCGGGATCGCCCCTGGAAGCGATGCGCATGCAGCACACGCGCCTGACACCCGACGTGGACGCGCGCCTCGAGCGCGAGAAGGCCAACGTGAAGGTGGCACGGCAGGCGTTGCTCGAGCTCATGCGCGAGCGCCTCGCCGCTTCGGTGCGCGTGGCGCAAGCTCGCGCCGAGGACGGCTCGCCGATCTATGGCGAGCTGCGACCGCTCGGCTCCCGCCCGGCCCAGCTGGCCTCGCGCTGACCGTCACTCCATCCTGCCGTCCACGATCGCCAGGCGCCGCTCCATGCGCGCGGCCAAGTCGGGATCGTGCGTGACCATCACGAAGGCCGCGCCGTGGCGCCGGTTGAGCTCGAGGATGAGGTCGAAGATCTTCGCGGCATTCTCGCGGTCGAGGTTGCCGGTGGGCTCGTCGGCCAGCACGCACGCAGGCTCGGTCACCAGCGCGCGCGCGACCGCGACCCGTTGGCGCTCTCCTCCCGACAGCTCACCGGGTCGATGCAGGATGCGATGGCCCAGGCCCACCTCGGCCAGCATCGCTTCGGCGCGCTCACGCGCCTCGCGCTCGCCGGCGCGGCGGATGGTGAGCGGCATGGCCACGTTCTCCAACGCGGAGAACTCCGGCAGCAGGTGGTGGAACTGGTAGACGAACCCGAGCGAGCGGTTGCGCAGCCCGCCCTGTGCTTTCGGGTCGAGCGCGAAGAGATCCTGGCCCAGGAGCGTCACCGTTCCGGTGGTGGGCTTGTCCAGGCCGCCCAGGAGATGCAGCAGCGTGCTCTTGCCCGAGCCCGATGCGCCCACGATGGCGACCGATTCGCCTCGGCGGACCTCGAAGTCGATGCCTCGCAGCACCGGCACCGCGACGTCGCCCATGCCGTATGTCTTCGTGAGTCCTTTCGCGGTGAGGATCGCTTCAGGGCTGTTCATGGGAGCCATTCACCACAGAGGCCAGGAGAGACCACCTGAGACCAATACGCCGCACCGATATTTGCCTTCTCCGTGGTGCCCGTGGTCTCCGTGGTTTCATTCTTCGCCCTATTCATACCGCAGTGCTTCTGCAGGGTTGACCCGGGAAGCGCGCCAGCTGGGATACAACGTGGCCACCAGCGACAATGCGATCGAGATACCCGCCACCCAACCCACGTCGCCCCAATGCAGGTCCGAGGGCAGCTCTGAGATGTAATAGACCTCCCGCGACAGGATCTGGAAATTGAACGCGCGCTCGATCGCCGGCACGACCACGTCGATGTTGAGCGCGGTGAGGATGCCGCCCACCACGCCCAAAAGCGTGCCCACCATGCCGATCACGATGCCCTGCACCACGAAGATATGCATGATGCTGGCCGGCGAGGCGCCGAGTGTCCTCAGGATCGCGATGTCGGGATGCTTGTCGGTCACGGCCATGACCAGCGTGCTGACGAGGTTGAACGCCGCCACGGCGATGATGAGCGTGAGGATGATGAACATCATCCGCTTCTCGATCTGGATGGCGCGGAAGTAGTTCACGTTTTGCTGCGTCCAGTCGGTGACGAACGTATCGCGCGGCAGGCCGGCGGCCAGCTCGCGGCCGATGCGCGGCGCGGCGTCCACCTCCTTTGCCTTCACGCGTACGCCGGAGACCCTGTCCTCCATGCGGTAGAGGAGCTGGGCGTCCTCCATCCGCGCGAGCGCCAGCGCGGAGTCGTACTCGTTGTGGTCGAGCGAGAAGATGCCCACCACCGTGAACTGCTTGAGCCGCGGCATGAGCCCGGCGGGGGTCACCTGGCCCTGCGGCGAGATGAGCGTCACGCGGTCACCCACGCGCAGCCCGAGGCCGCGGGCGATGCCCACGCCGATGGCGATGCCGAACTCGCCCGGCTTGAGGGCCGAGATGCTGCCCGCGACCATGTGCTGGCTGAACGAGGCGACCTTGTCCTCCAGCTCCGGCACCACGCCGCGCACGAAGACACCGCGCACCGCCGAGCCCGTGGACAGCAATCCCTGCGCCTGCACGAACGGCGCGGTAGCGACGACGCCCGGGTGCTTCCTCACGCTCTCCGAGATCGCCTCCCAGCCCGCCAGGCCTGCCTCCCCGCCCATCACCTGGATGTGCGCGGCGGCGCCGAGGATGCGCGCGCGGATCTCCTTCTCGAAGCCGTTCATCACCGACATCACCGTGATCAGCGCCCAGATGCCCAGGGCGATGCCGATCATGGAGATGAAGGAAATGAACGAGATGAAGTGCGTTCGGCGCTTGGCGCGCGTGTAGCGCAGGCCGACGTAGAGCTCGAAGGGTCGCAAAGGGCGGGGCGGTGGGGAAGCCAGGGAGGATTATCTCACCTGGCCTATCCCCTCCCCGCCCCTCTTCGGGGAGCCCGGCGGCTTTACACGCTGGCCAGGATCGGCCCCAGCGCGCCCACGATGCGTTTCATCTGTTCGGGCGTGGCCATCGCCGTGAGGAGCTGCATGAAGCGCTCGTTCTGCACCCCCGAGACGATGTACTGCCAACGATAGGCGGCGAGCAGCCCCTCGCGCAGCTTCGTGGCTTCCGTGGCGTCGAGCTTGCGAGGGTTGATGGCGACGAAATAGTCGGCATCTGCCGCCGCCTGCATCTGCAGCAGCACGTCGATCGCCGCGACCAGCTCGATCAGCTCGTCCACGCCCCGGTCGCGCTGCTCCGGAGTCACCCTCGAGTCCTCGCGCTGCCATTCGAGCTCGTCGATGATCGCGTGCTGCGCCTCCTCCTTCATGTGGAAGAGGAAGACGTCCTTCCACAGCGGGCACGCCTCGGTATCGCCGTCGATGCCCTGGCGGTAGTGGTCGAGCGTGAAAAGCTCGATATGGCAGGTGAGCGCGAGCACGGCCCACGTGCCCTTGGAAAGCACCACGCCGGCCACGTCGTTGGGCTGCGGCACGAGCTGGTAGCCCGTCGGCATCCGCGCGGCCATCAACGCTTCCAGCCTCCGGAAGAGCTCCTGGTGCTTGAGCTCCTCGTCGGTGAAGCGCACCAGCGACTCGACCACCTGCTGGTCGCCCAGCGCGTGGCTTCGCGTGAGCTCCATCATCTTCGCGCCGATGTAGCGCTCGATCATGCCGAACATGTTGGCGTAGGTGCGCCCCTGCACCTGGCTGATGAGGCGCTTCTCTTCGGCGCCGGCGAAGTCGAAGCGCTCCATGCGCGCCAGCTTGTCGGGAATGAACTTCTTCGCGTAGTCGAACTGCCGGCCGCGGATCACGTCGCGGTCGATGTCCCAGCGCACGCGCCTGGAGGCTTCGATGCACTTGGCATAGCGGGCGCTGGCGGGTGTGAGGAGGGCGGTGTCCATGGGCGGTCTCCGAAGGTTTGGTGGAAACCATCGTCCGCGGATCGGCTTTTACCCGCACGGGGCCATTGTCCCGGGCGATGCCCGGGATTCGCGGGAAAGTGCGCGGCCCGGGCGGGACCGGCGTCCCGTCAGGCGGTGGAAGGCATTCCGTACCCGGAATCGCGCGCCCGCACGATAGCCTGCGCGCGCGACTCGACCTGGAGCTTGTCCAGCACGCTCGAGACGACGTTGCGCACGGTCTTCTCGCTGATGCCCAGGTGGGCCGCGATCTGGTGGTTGTCCATGCCGCGCGCGACGAAATCGAGCACCTCGCGCTCGCGCGTGGTCAGGGCCGGAAAGCTCGCGACGGCGCGCACCCCGGGCACGAACGCCTCGACTTCCTCGAGGAATCGCGCCCAGGCCGGCTCGCCCTCCAGGAGGATATGGTTGCGGCTCTCGAGGGGCACGAAGCGGGCGTCGGGAATGAGCCCGGCCAGCACACGGCCTTCCTCGAACGGGATGCGCACGTCCTCGGTCGCATGCATGATCAACGTGGGGCAGCGGATGGCGCGCGCCTCGCGCGTGACGTCCACCTGCATCGAGACCTGCATCATGCGCAGCGCATCGCTCGCCGAAGAGCCGCTGCACTGCAGCCGGTCGAACGCTTCGACCAGCTCCGGCGTGGCATCGGCCACGAACTGCTTCGCGAAGACGTGTCGGAAGGAAGGGTCGCGCCGGCCCCAGCCGAGCTCCATCAACTTGTAGAGCAGCTGGCCTTCCTCGAGGGCCTCCGGATTGCGGTGCGCGCGGCCGCGCGCGAAGGAACCATAGAGGATGAGCTGGCTCACGCGCTCCGGATGGCGGGTGGCATAGGCGATGGCGATCGGGCCACCGCCGGAGAGGCCGAGGAGCGGGAAGCGCTCGAGGCCCAGCGCATCCACTACCGCCTCGAGGTCCCTCACCCAGCTCTCGAACGACAAATCCGGAGGATCGCGGTCGGACAGGCCGCAGCCGCGGGCATCGTAGCGGGCATAGGAAAAACGCTGCGACAGGGCCTCGATCCAGTGCCGCCAGATCGGGTTGTGCAACTCGAGCTCGATGTGCGTGAGCCAGTTCGGCGCCTTCACCAGCGGCGGACCGTTCCCCACGCTCGCGTACGCCAGCCTCACCCCGTCGGAGGCCGTGCAGAAGCGGATTTTCTGCCGCAGCGCCATGCACGGATTCTACGCGGGTATCCTTGCAGGCGATGCCGCTCGACCTGCTCGTCTGCGACCTGCTCCCCCTGCCCCGCTCGCCCGAAAACCCGATCCGACTACCGGCGATCGAGCGCTGGCTGGCGCGCGCCGATTCCTCCCGCAGCAAGCCGTCGAATGCCGTGGGCTGGCTCGCGCATGCGTTCGGGCAACCATCGCCGGCACCCGTCGCGGCGGTCGCGCTGGTCGGTGAGGGTGCGAGCGCGGGCGGCGCCTGGTTGCGTGCCGATCCGGTCCATTTGCGCGTCGAGCAGGACGCGGTCCTGCTGCACGATCCCGCGGTACTGGACCTGGACGATGCCGAAGCCGAGGCGCTCGTCTCCACGCTCAACGATCATTTCCGCGGCGACGCGCTCGAATTCAGCGCGAAGGCGCCGGATCGCTGGTACGTGAGTCTTCCCGTGGAAGAATCTCCGACCACCGTCACGCTCGATGACGCCCTCGGCCGCAACGTCTTCGGCATGCTTCCGCGCGGCGGCGGGCGCATCAACTGGCCTTCGGCGCTCACCGAGGTGCAGATGCTCTTCGCCGCGCACGACGTGAACCGCCGGCGCGAGTCCGAGGGGCGTCCCCTCGTGAACAGCGTTTGGTTCTGGGGCGCTGGAGTGGCCGCCGCCGTGGCCAGGCCCTACGCGCGTGTGCACACGAACGAGCCTTACGCGCGCGGTTTGGCGATGCTCTCGGGCGCAGACGCAGCGGCGGTGCCCGCCGCGATCGACGAGCTGGGCGACGGCCGCGAATCCGTACTCGTGGTGCTCGACGGCCTGACGGCACCGCGCCGGAGTGGCGACCAAAGGGCCTGGCAGGCGTTGGCGCGCTCGATCGATACCCGATGGTTCTCGGCCATGCCTGAGGCGCTCGCGCGTTTCCGTAGGGTACGAGTGCTGTTGCCCACCGGCGGCGACACGCTCGTCGCGACCTTGACGCCCGGCGCCCGCTGGCGCTGGTGGCGAACCGCGAAGCCCCTCGCCAATGCCTGAGATCGTCGCGCGCCCCATCGACGCCGCCGCTTGCGCGCGTCTTTCGGCGGCCGGGTGCGACGCCCGGCTCGCGCGCCTCTATGCCGCCCGCGGCCTCGCGGGGATGGAAGAGCTCGATACCGCGTTCCGCAACCTCGTTTCCCCCGATCGGCTGAATCAGGTCGACGAGGCCGCGCGATTGCTCGCCGACGCGATCGAGCGCGGGCAGAAGATCCTCATCGTCGCCGATTACGACGCCGACGGCGCCACCGCGTGTGCCGTGGGCGTGCGCGCCCTCAGAAGCATGGGGGCCACGGTCGATTTCCTCGTGCCCAACCGCTTCCGCCATTCATACGGCCTGTCGCCGGAAATCGCGCGCGAGGCGGCCGCGCGATCGCCGGACCTGCTGATCACGGTGGACAACGGCATCGCCGCGGTCGAAGGCATCGCCGAAGCCAACCGCCTCGGCATGCGCGTGCTCGTGACCGACCACCACCTGCCCGGCGCGCAGCGCCCCGACGCCGCCTGCATCGTGAACCCGAACCAGCACGGTTGCGGGTTCCCCAGCAAGAGCCTTGCGGGCGTGGGCGTGATCTTCTACGTGATGCTGCAGCTTCGCGCGGAGATGCGAACGCGCCGACGCTTCGCCGCCGGCAACGAGCCCAACCTGGCGGCGCTGCTCGACCTGGTGGCGCTCGGAACGGTGGCGGACGTGGTTCGCCTCGACGCCAACAACCGCATCCTCGTCACTCAGGGCCTCGCGCGCATTCGCGCCGGAAAGGCGTGCCCGGGCATCGCGACGCTATTCGAGGCGGCAGGGCGGACGATGCGGCAGGCCACCGCCTACGATTTGGGGTTCGCGATCGGTCCCCGCCTCAACGCCGCGGGGCGCTTGGACGACATGTCGCTCGGCATCGCCTGCCTCACCTGCGACGACGCGGCGCAGGCGGCCACCATGGCCGCCCAGCTCGACCGGCTCAACCGGGAACGGCGCGAGATCGAAGGCGACATGCAGGCCTCGGCCCTGGAGATGGTCGCGGGCTTCGAGGGTGGCGACAGTTATACGTTGAGCGTTCACCGCGCGGACTGGCACGCCGGTGTCGTGGGCCTGCTCGCCTCCCGGCTCAAGGACCGGCTGCATCGCCCGGTCTTCGCCTTCGCTGCCGACGGCGATGTTCTGAAGGGATCGGGGCGTTCGATTCCCGCGCTGCACCTTCGGGACGCGCTCGACCTCGTCGACAAGCGCCATCCCGCGTTGCTCGAGCGCTTCGGCGGCCATGCCGCCGCGGCCGGTTGCACCTTGCGCGCCGCGGGCCTCGAGACCTTCGCCGCGGCGTTCGAGTCGGTGGCGCGCGAGCAGCTCTCGCCCTCGGACCTTGCGCAGCGGATCGAGACCGATGGCGAGCTCGAGGCGGGCGACCTCACCTACGATTTCGCGCGACTGTTGCGCGAGCACGTCTGGGGGCAGGGTTTCCCGGAACCGCGCTTCGCCGGGCACTTCCGCGTCGAAGGCCAGCGCGTCGTGGCCGAGAAGCACCTGCGCCTGTCGCTCGCAGCGGGCGGGCGGCGCTTCAGCGCCATGCGCTTCGGCTCACCCGATCCGGTTCCCGAGTCGATCCTGGCGGTCTACCGGCTCGACGTGAACGAGTACCAGGGCGAATCCTCCCTTCAGCTCATCGTCGAGCACGTGGCCTAGCGCTTGCGCGCGATGACGAAGCCGGTCTGCGTCGAGAGCTCCTCGTCGCTCAACGCGCGCCAGCGCGGCGCGTGGGCTTCGCGCGGCAAGCCGCCGGCGCGGGCGCCGCGAATCGCGCACACGACTTCGAAGCCCTGCTCGCGCATGAGCTCGAGGTGGTGGCCGAAGACTTCCCGGTTCACGAAGTAGGCGCGGCGCCCGGCCAGCATCTTCCAGCTGAGATCGCCGTAGCGTCGGTGGCCGTTCCATTCCGGCGTCGTGCCCAGGGAGGTGAAGTCGATCTGGTGCGACATCCAGCCGCCCGGGCGCAGCCAGCGCGCGCACAGCCCATAGACCCGCTCGAGGTCCTCCACGTGGTTCAGCACGACGTGCGAGAAGACGAGGTCGTGCCCGCCCTCCTCGATCTGCCCCGCGTCCTGCCACGTGTGATAGCGGATGCGCGGATCGGGCTTCGGTGTGCCCAGCGCCTCGATGGCACGCTCGAGGCGCTCGATGCGTCCGGGAGCGAGCGCCGCGGCGAGCCGTTCCTGCGTAAGGATGTGGGCGGGAAAGAGCCGCTCGTCGAGAAACTCGTCGAAGGACGGAAATCCTGCCGTCGGCCGCGGCGCGCGCCGCCGGAAAAGGTCCACCAGTCCCCGGAAAGATTCGAGGTTCGCCTGCCGCGTCGTGTAGTCCACCTTGTCTATGGCGACGTAGCGCTCGGCGCCGCCCAGCAGCGCCGCCATTCCGGTGCCGATCGAAGCGCCCGGCCCCAGCTCGAGGACGTCGCGCGGCACGAAACGCATTCCGTATTCCCACAGCAACGTGACGTGTTTCAGCCACACGCCGTAGCAGTAGCTCGACGAGGCCGTGCCGCTTCCATGACGGATGAATGCCTGGTGCAGTCCGGGCACCCACGAAAGCAGGCTTTTCGCCACCAACTTCGCCGTCATCACCGCCCCCGCATCGAAACGAGGACACACATTGCCGCGCGAGTTTGAACGCAAGGGCGAGGCGGTTCTGGTCCGCCCGGGCGTGCGCCGGCCGGAGTGTCTCCGGGAAGAGACGCGGCCGTGCTGAACGATCCGTATAATTGCCTGCCTGTCGAATCGAGCCGCACGCCATGGAAGCCGACCGCCTCAACGCCATCGGATCCGCCCTCGCCGACCTCGCCGCCCGCGCGGCGGAGTTGCGGAGGTACCTTTGACTACGATGCGAAGAAGTCGCGGCTGATCGAAGTCTCCCGCGCCCTCGAGGATCCCGGAGTCTGGAACGACGCGAAGAAGGCACAGGACCTCGGCAAGGAGCGCAGCGCCCTGGAAACCACCGTCGGCACCGTCGAGAAGATCGACGCGGGCCTCAAGGACTCCGCCGAGCTCTTCGGGCTGGCGAAGGCCGAGGGCGATGACGACACCCTGCTCGCCGTCGAGTCCGACGTGGAGGAGAGTCGCAAGCTGGTCGAGAGCCTCGAGTTCCAGCGGATGTTCAACGATCCGATGGACCCGAACAACTGCTTCCTCGACCTCAACGCCGGCCAGGGCGGCACCGAAGCGCAGGACTGGGTCTCGATGCTGCTGCGCATGTACCTCAAGTACTGCGACAAGAAGGGGTTCAAGTACGAGCTCCTGGAGGAAAGCGAGGGCGAGGTCGCGGGGCTGAAGAGCGCCTCCATCAAGGTGATCGGCTCGTATGCGTACGGTCATTTCCGCACCGAGAACGGCATCCACCGATTGGTGAGGAAGTCGCCCTTCGATTCGAACGCGCGCCGGCACACCTCCTTCGCGAGCGTCTTCGTCTATCCGGAAGTGGACGAGTCCATCGAGATCGAGATCAACCCGGCGGACCTGCGCATCGACACCTACCGCGCTTCCGGCGCCGGTGGCCAGCACGTGAACAAGACCGATTCCGCGGTGCGCATCACGCACCTGCCGACCAACATCGTGGTGGCGTCCCAGAACGACCGCTCCCAGCACCGCAACCGCGCCGAGGCCTTCTCGATGCTGAAGGCGAAGCTCTACGAGCTGGAGCTGCGCAAGAAGACCGAGAAGAAGCAAGCGATGGAGGATGCCAAGACCGACATCGGCTGGGGGCACCAGATCCGCTCGTACGTGCTCGACCAGTCTCGCATCAAGGACTTGCGCACCAATGTGGAGGTGGGCAACACGCAGGCGGTGCTGGATGGGGACCTCGACCAGTTCATCAGTGCCAGCCTCAAGCAGGGCGTGTAGGAATGGGAAAGCGTTCAACCACAGAGACCACTGGGACCACCGGAGGACAGAAAGCTTGAACCCGCCACTTCCCGCGACTTCGAAACGCAACAATCGGACCCGCTTCATTCTGTGGTCCCTGTGGTCCCTGTGGTGCATCGCCGTATCCGCACAACCCTTCCATCCGGTCCTCGAAGCCGCGAAGGCCCAGCGCCAATCCTTCCTCGAAACCCTCGAAGCCCTGGTCAACATCGAATCCGGCAGCCACGATCGCGAAGGCCTCGACCGCATCGCCGATCTGGTCGCGGCCAAACTGCGCGGACTGGGCGGCGATGTGGACGTGCTCGAAGCCCCCGACGCCGAGATCGCCCGCTCGGAGCGCAGGCCCGCGAGGCCCGGAAAGATGGTCAAGGCCACCTTCAAGGGCAAGGGCGCCAAGTCCATCCTCCTCATCGCCCACATGGACACGGTCTACGAAAGGGGCATGCTCGCCAACCAGCCCTTCCGCATCGACGGAAACCGCGCGTACGGCCTGGGCATCTCCGACGACAAGCAGGGCGTGGCTTTGATCATCCACGCCGTCGCGATGCTGAAGTCCCTCGCCTACGACAAGCACGGCACGATCACGGTGCTCATCAATGGCGATGAAGAGGTGGGATCGCCCGCCTCGCGAAAGACGCTCACCGCGCTGGGCGCAAGCCACGACGCCACCATGTCCTTCGAAGCCACGGGCGTGAGCAACGACCGGCTTTCGCTCACCACCGCCGGCATAGGCACCCTCACCCTCACGGTGGAGGGCCGGGCATCGCATGCCGGGTCGTCGCCGCATCGCGGGGTCAACGCGCTCTACGAGATGGCGCACCAGGTCCTGCAGGCGCGCGACCTTTCCGATCCGGCGACCGGCGTAAAGCTCAACTGGACGGTCGCAAAGGCAGGCACCGTCCAGAACGTGATTCCCGCGCATGCGCAGGCCGTCGCCGATGTGCGCGTGTTGAAGGTCGAGGATTACGACGTGGTCGAAGGCAAGGTGCGAGAGCGCATCGCGAGCAAGCTCCTTCCCGAATCGAAGGTCTCGTTCACCTTCGAGCGGGGTCGCCCTCCCCTGGTGATGCGCCCCGAATCGCGCGCGCTGGCCGAGCATTCCCGGAAGATCTATCGCGAGGTCGGCCAGGAGCTCGAGGTCGAGACGACCGCGGTGGGCGGCGGCACCGATGCGGCCTACGCGGGATTGCGCGCCAGGGGCCCGGTGGTGGAGCGCTACGGCATGCGTGGGGCGGGCGGCCACACCGCCAATGCGGAATACATCGTGCTCGACAACCTGGAGCCGCGGCTGTACCTCGCCGCGCGGACGATCATGGACATCGCGGAAGGCAAGGTCTTGAAGCCATGAAATCCGCTGGCCTGGACTTTCGGTCGGAAATGCCGATCCCGGTTCTCCTGAACTTCAATACATCCCCACTGTGCCGCGGAATCCGGCGACTCATTCGCTGACGACGACGTTTCGCCTGTGGTCCCTGCGGTCCCTGTGGTTGGAAGGATCTTGATCCATGCCCGATAACACTCCCCTCCAGGACGAAAACCAGATCATCGCGGAGCGCCGCGCCAAGCTCGCGAGGCTGCGCGAGAGCGGCCAGGCCTTCCCCAACGACTTCCGCCGCAAGCACCTCGCCGCCGAGCTGCACGCGGCCCACGGCGAGAAGACAAAGGAAGCGCTCGAAACGGAAAAGCCCGGCCCGGTGGTCATCGCCGGGCGCATGCTGCTCAAGCGCGTCATGGGCAAGGCCTCCTTCGCCACGCTGCAGGACATGAGCGGGCGCATGCAGATCTACGTGAACAACGACGTCACCGGCACGGAAGCGCACGAGGCCTTCAAGCACTGGGATCTCGGCGACATCCTCGGCATCGAAGGCACGCTCTTCAAGACCAAGATGGGCGAGCTCACGGTGCAGGCCACGAAGGTGCGCCTGCTTTCCAAGTCCCTGCGCCCGCTGCCGGAGAAATTCCATGGCCTCACGGACATGGAGCAGCGCTATCGCCAGCGCTACGTCGACCTCATCGTCAATCCCGAGAGCCGCCGCACCTTCGAGGTGCGCTCGCGGCTGGTGCAGGCGATCCGCGACTTCTTCGTCGGGCGCGGCTACCTCGAGGTCGAGACGCCGATGATGCATCCCATTCCCGGGGGTGCCGCGGCCAAGCCCTTCAAGACACACCACAACGCGCTCGACATGGAGCTCTTCCTTCGCATCGCGCCGGAGCTCTACTTGAAGCGCCTCACGGTGGGCGGCCTGGAGAAGGTCTTCGAGATCAACCGCAACTTCCGCAACGAGGGCATTTCGACACGCCACAACCCCGAGTTCACCATGCTGGAGTTCTACGAGGCGTACCAGGACTACCACTACCTGATGGACCTCACCGAGGACCTGCTGCGGGAATGCGCGCGCAAGGTGCTGGGCACCACCACGCTGCCCTACCAGGGCGCAAGCATCGACCTCGCGCCACGCTTCGACCGCCTCACGATGGCCGAGGCGATCGCGAAGTACAACAAGCAGTACACCCCGACCGACCTGGCGAGCCCCGCATACCTGCGCGAGGCGCTGCGCGGCTTCCCCGACGTGAAGGTCTATCCGACCGACGGCCTCGGGTTGCTGCAGCTCAAGCTCTTCGAGGCGACCACCGAGGACAAGCTGGCGCAACCCACGTTCATCGTGGCGCATCCCACCGACGTCTCGCCGCTCGCGCGGGCCAACGACGCCAATCCGCAGGTCACCGACCGCTTCGAGCTATTCATCACCGGGCGCGAGATGGCCAACGGCTTCTCCGAGCTGAACGACCCCGAGGACCAGGCCGCGCGCTTCTCGGCGCAGGCAAGAGCGAAGGAAGCCGGCGACGAAGAGGCGATGTTCTACGACGCCGACTACATCCGCGCGCTCGAGTACGGGCTGCCGCCCACGGCGGGCGAAGGCATCGGCATCGACCGGCTGGCGATGCTTTTCACCGACAGCCCCTCCATCCGCGACGTGATCCTCTTTCCCCAGCTCAAGGCCGAGGACTGATGGCCTACGGGCTGGAGCTCGCGTTCGCATCCGCGGTGGCCGCGGCGGCGCTGGCATCGGCCCTGCTCGTGCTCTCGACGCTGGTTCTCTTGCGCCTGTGGCGCTACCTGCGCCTGCGCGGGCTTGCCGTGCGCGAGGAGCGCTGGCGCGAGGTGCTGCGCGCCGCAACCGAGGATCCCGAGGCGGCCCCGTTGCCACGCGTGCGCGCCATCGACCTCGCGCATTTCGCGCGGTGCTATCGCAGCTTCGTCGAGCCCCTGGCACCCGATCCAGCCGCCAACGTCTCGCGCCTGCTGCAGCGCCACGGCATGGAAGGCCGGCTCCTCGGATTGTTGCGCTCGCCCTTCCCCTGGCAGCGGGTGATCGCCGTGACGGCCCTCGGCCGCCTGGGGGACATGCGTGCCTGGGAGCCGCTCGAGGCGATCGCGCGCTCGCCGGACCCGGTGCTGTCCTTCGCGGCGGCGCGCGCGTTGTTGCGCATCGACGCCCGTCGCGCGATGGAGCACCTGGCTCCGGCCATGGTGCAGCGCCACGACTGGCCGATCGCGCGCCTCGGAAGCCTGCTCGAGGAGCTGGGCCCTTCGGTCGTGACACCTCCGCTGCTCACCTTGCTCGTGGCACGTCCACGCGGGGGCCTCGATCGCGTGGTGAAGCTCGCCCGCTTCGGCGAGCGCGCGCGCATCGCCACCATCGTGCGCGGCTGGTTGAGCTCCGGCGACGAGCCCGAAGTGCTCATGGCAGCGCTGGGCTACGTCGAGGAGCCCGAGCACCTCACCTGGGTCACGAGCGCGGCACGCCATGCCGACTGGAAGGTGCGCATGGCCGCAGCGCGCGCCCTGGGCCGCGTCGGCGGGCGCGAGGAGCTCAACGCGCTCCTCGAGCTGCTGCGCGATCCCACGTGGTGGGTGCGCTACCACGCGGCGCAGGCGGTGACGCGGCTTCGCGGACTCGAGGGACACGAGCTGGAAATCATCCACGAGGACCTGCGCGACGCCTACGCGTCCGACATGCTCGCGCTGGCGCTGGCCGAGCGGGGCCGCCGGCGATGAGGTCCTTCCTGCTCGCGCTCGAATGGATGGTCCTGCTCTATTTCGTCGTGGCGCACCTGGGGCCCATCGTCCGCAACCTCCTCGCCATCGCGCGCCTGCGACGCATCGCCTTGCGCCCGCTCGAGGACCTTCCACCCGCGCATCCGGACCTCCAGCCGCCGGTTTCGCTCGTGATCGCCGCGCGCGACGACGAGGCCACCATCGTGGGCCGCGTGAAGCTGCTGCTGCAGCTCGACTATCCCGAGTTCGAGATCGTCGTGGTGAACGACGGCTCCGCCGACGGCACGCTCGTTACGCTGCAGCAGGCCTTCGACCTCGAGGCCTATCCCGAGGCGTACTGGCGGCGCATCCCGACGCAGCCGTTGCACGCGGTGTACCGCTCGCGCACCGTGCCGATCCTGCGCGTGCTCGACAAGGAGCCCGGCGGCATGGCCGACGCGCTCAACGCCGGCATCAACGTCTCGCGTTATCCGCTCTTCTGCCCGGTGGATGCGGGCGCGATCCTGTTGCGCGACGGACTTCGCCGCCTGGTCGAGCCGTTCGTGCAGGACCCCGGCACCGTTGCCACCCGCGCCGCGGCGCGCATTTCCGAGGGCTGCGCATTCGCCAACGGCAAGCTGCAGGCGGTTGAGCTTCCGGGGCGTCTGCTGGGGCGCGTGCAGGTGCTCGAATCGCTGCGCGCGATGCCCTTTGGCCGCTTGGGATGGGGCACCGTGAACGGAGCCATCGTGGCGCCCGCCTCGCTCGCGGTCTTCCGCAAGGACCCCGTGGTCGAGGCGCGCGGCTACCATGCCGATGCGATCGCCGGCGACACCGAGCTGCTGGTGCGCGTGCACCACCTCCTGAGGAGCCGCGGCGAAGCCTGCTCGATCCATTTCGTCGCCGATCCGATCTGCTGGACCGAGGTGCCGGCGACCGCGCTCGGCATCGCGCAAAACCGCATCGAGCGCCAGCAGGGGCTGGCGCAGGTGCTCCATGCCAACGGCGACCTGCTTCGCACCGGCGGCGGCCTCGCGGGCCGGCTCGCCTACGGCTCGGCCATGCTGTTCGAATGCTACGGGCCGCTCATCGAGGTCGCGGGCTACCTCTTCATGGCCGCGATGTGGCTCGCCGCGCAGGTGACGGACGCGATGATGATCGCGTTCCTCGTGATGGCGTTCTCGCTCGGATTCCTCGTCTCGTTGAGCGGCCTGCTGCTGGAGGAGCTCACCTTCCGGCTCTATGGCCGCTTCGGCCAGGCGGGCGGCCTCGCGTTCGCCGCGCTCGTGGAAAACCTCGGCTATCGGCAGTTCGTGTCCGTGGCGCGGGCGATCGGCGTCGTGCGGTGGCTTCGGGGCCGCCGGGTCAGCCAGGAGGCGGCGGCCGTGGCGTGGCGGCGTCGTGGACGCGCGGGCCTCGGGACCTGAGGCCTACTTCTTCGCTGGCAGGTCGCAGGCCTTCACGGCCGCCATGTGCGGCGCGAGGTACTTCGCTTCCTCCTGCGGCTTGCCCTCCTTCGCGAGCGCCGTCGCTCGACGCCATTGCGCGTCGGTGAGCTTCGCCTCGAGCTTCTCCACCACGCACTTGCAACGCTTGCCCACCTGCTCCCAGGAGTGCTTGAGCAGGCGGCCCTGCTGGCGGCAGCCGCTTTCCACGGCAGTCTTGTAGGCCACCACGTCGAGGCCGGTCACCTCCTGTGGCGCGGCCTTGCCCGGCTGCGAGCGCGCAGTGCCGAGGCAGAGCAGGAGCAATGCAGCGAGTGCGATTCTCATGTCGTCGATTCCTGGTTGGCCACGCGCTTCATCAGGCGCTCGTACGGACCATCGGCGAGGCTGGTGCAGGCGAAGAAGGCCTGCACCAGGCGCGCATCGTGGACATCCGAGCCCCATGCCGAAGCGTTGCGATGGAACATCAATGCGTCGTAGAGCACCAGCCGGTTGAAGCGCACCGGCACGGTCAGGGTCACCTCCCACTTCGCGGGATCGCCGCCGTCGTCGTGATGGGGCGCGGGAGCACCGGCCTGCAGGCTCCCGCGCGTGAGGCCCGCTTCGCGATGGCGATGGAAGCTCGTGCCCGGCTCGCCATCATGCCCTTCCACGAGGTACAGCACCGCGGCCCAATCGCACATGTCGTGGTGCACGTACGAGCGGCTCTCGTACGCCGCCGTCTGGTACTGGAACATCGACACCAGGTCGAGGATGGGCTTGCCAACGTGGGCCTCGAATGCCCTCGCAAGCCGGGCGCCGTGCTTGCGGGGGGCCGCGCGCATGCCGGGAAACGCCCCTGCGTCGGAATACTCCTCGCGCAGGGCGAACGCGCGGGCCGCGTGCGGATCGGCGAGAAAGTCGTCGATGATCACCACCGCGCCGCGATGCTCGCAGGGGCGGCAGGCGGCCTCGGTTTGGTTCGATACGGGGCTGGCCATTGCCCGGAGGTTACTTGAACCCGAAGAGCGGCGGGAACACCAACACCACGATCGCCGCCCAGGCCGGAAACACGGGCAGGTAGGTCGTCTGCCAGCGCTCGAGGACCGCGAACGTCCCGCGGCCGCGCAGGAAGCGCACGTAGAGCACCGCCGACCAGGCGAGGTTAACGAGCAGGATGGCGTTGAAGCCCAGCACCGCCACCCGGTTGGGCGTGGAGCCGAAGTCGGAGATGCGCCCGGCGATCGCGGCGAGCGCAAAAGCATCGGCCACGAGCGCGCTGGCGAGCAGCAATACCAGAAGCCGGTCGAAGGGCCCGGGCGGTTCCAGCGGATCTCGCGCGGAAATCGAATACAGCAGCAGGCCGAGCACGAGCACCAGCAGCAGGTCGAAGACGATGAGCGCGTTGCGCTCGATGTCGATGCCGCGACCCGTCCACAGCATCGCCGCGAGGAAGGCCAGCAGCGCGATGGTGAAGAGCGGCGTGAACACCCGCGTGAGCACCGGCGCCATGTTCTCGACCACGCTTTTCTTCGCCTCGACCAGCCAGGAGGCGATCATCACGGCGCCGATGGCCCCGCACGGCAGCACCCATTGCTCGACGAAGCGCTCGGCCTTGAGGCCGATGGCCTCAAACATGCCGATGGTGAAGGCGATGAGCACGCCGCCACCGAGGGCGATCAGCGCGTAATAAATGAGGAGCTCTCCGGAGAACCGCACGAAGTCCATCCGGCCTGCCACCTCGCGCCACCGTTTTCCCGCATAGGCCACCCCCACGAGCAGCCACACCGCGATCGGCATGTGCAGGATCGCGAGCTTCTGCGTGTCGCTGTTGGCCTTCGGATAGGAATGGACGTTGGCGACGAGCGCCGCGGCCACGAAACCGGCGGCCAGGATCATCCAGGTGGCGAGGCCCACGCCCCGCTTCCACGCGAAGTAGCCCGCGAGCAACGGCAGCACGAAGAACGGCGCGTTGCGCAACCAGAACGGCGCATCGGCATCGCCCCACTGGATGCCGAAGAGCTTCGGCAGCTGGATCAGGATCGCCGCGATCACCGCGAGCGCCAGCACCACCAGGAATTCACGGCGCTCGCCGGCGCTCGATTCGGCGTGCACCGGCGCGACGACCAGTTGCTTCCACAAGCGGTCCGAATGCTCGCGCGCGAACTCGTTGGAGATCGTGTCGAGGGCCCCCATGCGCTTCACCGCGACGAGGAAGGCCTCGTCGGCGTCGAGGCCGGCCGCGCGCAGCTCCGCCACCTGGTCGCGCAAGTGGTCTTCCAGCTCGGCCACGTCCTGCGCGCGGATGGCCTGGCGCCGGCGCAGGAAGCTTCGCCATTGGTCGATCTGCGCTTCGAGGGGATCCGGCGCTTGCGGTGCCATCGCCATGTCAGCCATACGAAGCCGCCGGCGCCGTAACCGACAACGCGAGCCAGATGTTGCGCAGCGCCGCGTCCACCGCCTGCCACTGCTCGCGTTGCTCGGCCAGCTGCGCGCGACCTTGCGCGGTGATGCGGTAGTACTTGCGTTTGCGACCCGATTCGGCGGCGCCCCACGTTCCCTCGATGTGGCCCTGCCGCTCCAGCCGGTGCAGGACGGGATAGAGCATGCCGTCCGTCCAGGCGAGCCGGCCGCCGGAAAGCTCGCTCACCCGCTTGAGGATCGCGTACCCATAGGTATCGCCTTCGGCGATGATCGCCAGGATCAGCGCCGAGGCCGAGGCGGCGACCAAGTCCTTGTTGATGCTGAGTTTTTCCATGTCCCGGGCTCCATACATAGAGCCAGCATACATGGCAGTGCTAGGTATGTAAATCCCTACCGGGCGGCCACCGTGAGCAGCAGGACCAGCAGCCCGGCAGTCAGCGCCACATCGGAGACGCGCGCGCTCCAGGTGAGGGCGGACACGGTCGGATCCTTGAGCTGGAAGGCGCTTTCGCCCCAGAGGTATTTCCAGAATCCGAGCTGCACCTCGTGATGCCGGGGCAATAGCGAATTCAGGTGCCGTCGATTGGGTTCGCCGAGCGCCGCGAATTCCTGCGGATATTTCGTGCGCAGCCTCTTCAGAAGCAACATGCGGAACGCCCACCCGGCGCCGAGCGAGACCACCATGACGAGCACTGCCATGCCGGCGAGCGGACTGCCCGCCATCGCGAGCCCCACGCCTAGGCCTTCGCGCGCTGCGGATGGGCGCGGCGGATGGACGGCGACAAGACCTTGTCCGAGACGTGGAAGTCCCAGACCGCGCCGCCATCGCTTGCTGCGAACTCATCGACGAGCTTGGGGATCTCGTCGAGATTCTTCACCGCCCGCCCCGCGAGCCCGAATCCACCCGCGATGGCGGCGAAATCGCAATAGCCGAACACGGAGCCCTGCTCTCCCATGCCCTCCGAGCGCAGCTTGTGCACCTCGGAGCCGTAGGCGCCGTCGTTCATTACGACGATGAGGATCCGCAGCCCGTGGCGCTTCATGGTCTCCAGCTCCTGCACGTGCATGAGGAGGCTGCCGTCGCCGTCGAAGAGCACGACCGGCCGATCCGGGCGCGCGGCCGCGACACCCATCGCGAACGAGGTGCCGTTGCCGATCGCGCCGAACTCGCGGATCGTGAGGAACCGCTCCTGCGGGCGGGATGGCATCTGCGCGAAAAACCACGAGCAGTGGCCGCTCGAGTTCACCATCTCCCAATCGCGTGGCAAGGCCGCCTCCAGTGCCGCGACCACGCTTCGCGGATCGTGGAACCCGGGCTCGATGTCGAATGCCTGGCTGTCGGGCTTCGAATCGCGGATGCGCGCCGCCATGGCATCGGTTCGCCAACCGCGTTCGCGGGCGGGGACCGCTGCCGTCAAGGCCTCCACGCCCAGCCGCGCATCGGCGCGCAGGTGATGGCGCGCCACCTCCTGCCCCTGGTTCACCGCGACGGGATCGATATCGACCTGCAGCATCTTCGCCTTCGGCCACAGCTGCCCGCCGCCACCCGCGTGATAGGCGAGTGAGCAGCCCACCGCGACGACGAGGTCGGCCTCCAACAGGTATTCGAGGCCGACTTCCGGCGTGAAGCTGCCCGAGATGCCGATGCAGAACGGATCGTCGTGGAAAAGGCCCCGCGCCGGAAGCGTGGTCGCGAGCAAGCCGCCCACTTTCGCCGCCAGCGCGCGGCAGGCCGCGGCTGCGCCGGCCTCGACCGCACCCATGCCGGCCAAGACGACGACGCGTTCGGCACCCGCGACCAACTGCGCCGCCCGCAGCACATCGTCGGCGTGCGGCGGGATGGGCGACAGGCGTGGTACGAGCTCTCGCGACGGCGTGGGCAGATTCACGGGTGCTTCCCAAGCACGGGCCTGCAGGTCGAACGGGATGCCGAGCACGACCGGCCGCCGCTCGCGGCGCGCCTGCAGGAACGCATCGCGTATCGCGATCGGCATGCGCTCGGGCAAGTGCAGGCGATGGTACGCGGCGCCCGTGGCGGTGATGAGCGGCCCCTGGTCGAGCTCCTGGTTGTACCAGCCGCTCTTCAGCGGCGCCTCGCCGGCGAACACGACCAGGGGGAGGTGCGCGCGCGCCGCGGCCGGTAGCGCCGTGGTCAATTGAGTGACGCCGGGGCCGCACGTGACGGTCGCTACCCCTACGTCGGCCCTCTTGCGCGCATACGCCATCGCGGCGGCCACCGCGCAATGCTCGTGCCGCACGTAAATCATGCGGGTGCCGAGCTCCGACAGCCGCACCGCCAAGTTCATGTTGGCGTCGCCGAGGAGCGCGAAGCAGGTGTCCACGCCTTCCTGCGCAAAGGCCTTGGCGAGGATGTCGTACACGCGCGGCTTGGAGTCAGTCTTGTTCATTTTTCCGTTTGCGTTTGTCTGTGACGGGCCTGCGCAGGAAGGCGATGAGCGAAACCAGCAAGCCGCCGACGAGCGCTCCCGCCATGGCGTGTCCGATGACGATCACGCCCCGATTGTCGCCTAGCAATGTGTGCGAGCCCAGCTTGTGAACTTGTGCGTTGCTCCAACAGAACCGAAGCGCAAACCCGGCTACGGCGCCGAGAAGGAACGGCAGGCAGCCGATTCCATCCTTGCGCTTCTTGTCGTCATTGGCCACGGGAGTGCCTCACGCAAGAGGCGCTCCACATCGCTATTTCCGGCCCTTCGTTTTCCTGACGCCCGCCTTCCTCGTTTTCGACTTGCCGGCCTTCGACTTCTTCGCCTTTGGCTTGGCGCGCTCGGGAAGCTTCTTGCCGCCCGTCTCGCGGTTCCATTCCTCGAAGGTCTGCGGCGAAATCTTGCCTTCGACAAGAAGCTGCGCGAACTTGCGACGCTGGGCCTGGCTCTTGAATGGCATGGCTTCTCCCCGATCAGTGGCCAGCCTCGGGCTCGTGGCAAACCACCTCGATGTTGTGCCCGTCCGGGCCGATGACGAAAGCCGCATAGTAGTTCGCGTGGTAATGCGGGCGCAGGCCTGGCGCCCCATTGTCCTTGCCTCCTGCCTGCAGGGCCGCCCGATAAAATGCCTCCACCTGCTTGCGATTCTCGGCCACGAACGCGATGTGCAGATGGGCCGGCTTCTCCACGGTCTGGTACAGGACCAGCGAGACCTTGCCACCCTTAGGGCTCATCTCCACGCCGTAGGTCGGCACGCCTTCGGCTACGACAACAACGCCGAGGGGCTCGAGCGCTGCGAGGAAAAACGCCTTGCTCGCGGCGAAATCGCTGACTCCGAACTTGACGTGGTCGAACACGGTCAGGCCTTGCCCGGCGGATACCGGCGCCTGACTTCCGCAACCGACCCGGCGATCAGCGATTCCAGGACCTTGACATCGAGGTCGGCCATGCGCCTGAAGTAGAGGCAGCTCTTGCCCATCTTGTGCTTGCCCAGCTTTTCCAGGAGGCAGGCTTGCTCCGCACCTTCAGCGGTCACGTAAACGACCAGGTCCTTGCCGCGCACGGCAAAGCCCACGAGGCACGCCTCCCCGGAGTGGCCGCTTTCGTACTTGTACGCGTATGAGCCGTAGCCCACGATGCTCGGCCCCCACATCCTGGGCGATTCCTTGGTGACCCGCTTGCAAATCGCCATGAGGGCCTTGCAGTCCACCAGCTGCTCGGGGCTTGCCTTGGAGGCAAGATATGAATCGACGCTCACGCCCGTGGGTTTTGTCTTGGTATTGGTTGTAGTCATTGCCGCAGCGCCCCGCCGCCAAGCGCAGCCACGACGGCAGAGCAAAGCACCACGACGCCCACGGCCCCGGCTATCCCCAGGCCGATGATCGAAAACACTCCAAGCAAGGTCGCTGGCAAAGCCGCCAAACCTCCCAGGACAACCGCTTCGGCCGAGCTCGCTATCGTGCGGCGAACCAAGATGAACGCTACCAAGGCGCCAATGGTGAGAAGGATGGCTGCCAGAGTGGAACCTACAAAGGCACCGCCGCCATATGCCAATGCTCTCGAGATCGGCGTTCGCACGGCTAACGCTTCCCTGAGCGGCCGGCCACGCTGCCCATTCGCAACAAGAGCGCGCCACGATGGTTCATGGCGGCCGGGCACGTACGGCCTTCGGCCTGTCGAGCGCGCAATCCGTTGCGAGCACGTGGATAAGGTCGTGGTCGAAGACAAATACCAAACGAGACGGGGCTGGCACTCAGGGGTTCTCGAACTACCCGACCGCCTGCACCTAGGCGGGCTCAGTTGGCCGCGCGGTAGGCGGCTAGGATGGTCTCGGGCGGCGCACTCACGAAGAGCTCGCCCTTCACGTCCACCATGGGCAAGTTATAGGAGCCCCGCGGAAGGTTGAGCGACTTCATACCCTTGTCCACGTAGGTCTTGTGCGGCTCCTCGTCCACGATGAGGAAGTTGAACGGGACCTTCTGGGACTTGAGCGCGTTCAGCATTTTCTGGGTGTAGCCGCAGCTCTCGCGACCGTAGACCGTGACGACCGGCCCAGACGCGCCGCTGCTGTAGTTGCCTGCGACAAACGTCCTGGTGGAAGGCTGCGCCGGACTGCCCAGCTGTTGCCAGCCGGCGTAGACGCATGCGAGCAGGAATGCAAACGCCAGCAGCTTTGCCATGGCCGACCTCCCGAGGAGAGATGGTGCACGCAGCTCCAGGCGGGGTCAACAGCCCCTGTGCCTCGCGGACGAATTGCAAACGCGCGCACGGTGCAGCCCTGGTGGTTCACGGTCCGTTCCAATGATTTGTTAGAGCGCACCGGATCGTCGTGCCACATGACGCTGCAACCAGCCGCCCACGATTCCGCCCGTCCCGCAAGTGAGCGCAGCGTAAATCGCGGACTGTGCGGGATGCGAAAGCGCGACACCCGCGATTGCCCCCAGAAGCCCGACCGCCGCACCATGGAGCAGCGGCTGAACCTTCGCGAGATGCGCGGCTAGAAAACCAGCTCCGATCGGCGCCAAGAGCGCAACCGTGAGCCATAGGAAAGTAAACCAGATGCCGAGCGTCACTTTTTGCTGGCCGGTCGCCAACGCGATACCTGGCCCGATGAAGAAGACGAGCGAATACGGCACGACAAATCCCAGGAAGAATCCGATAGCCACAGACGAAACGCTGAACGCTTTCATCTTGTTGGTGCGCTCTAATGTCCCGGGTCCAGGTCGTCGATGAGCACGCGGACGAGCGCAGCCTTCTCCTGTGCGGAGAGAGCTTGGATGCGCTTTGTCAGGTCGTCGAGCTGGCTGCTCATGTCCAAATTATAGGCGCCGATTCCAGTGTTCTGTTCAGCGGCCGCGCACGGCCTTGATTCCGCACCGGCCCGCGCACACGTGCATGCGCGCACGGTGCGGCCACGGTGTTCACGGTCCACTGCAACAGGTGGTTAGGCAGCATTACTGGTAACCCGCCGATATCACGCTCGTGTGAGTAGCAGCCTTCCCGCCAATGATCGTGGGGTGGAACTTGGTTGCTTTGACGAGGTTCAGGAAATACTCGCCGAATGCAGGCGAGTCCGTTTCCGCGAGCCTCGCCTGTGTGACTACACCCATCTCATTCACGGTGACGACAACGCAGGCATACGCGTAATTCTCTCGACGCTGAGGAGCGATGCGCATAGGAACGACCGGCTTCGCCAGGATTGCGCCCTCCGGAAGCGCGACGCCGTACTTTCTTTGGCACTCCTGATTTATGGCGCGCATGTCCAGGCCCGCACAGCCCGCAGCTACTAAGAGCAAGCTGGTCGCGCAAAGGATTCTCATGTTTGTCCCAATGGTTGCAAATGCTGTCTAACGCTTGAATTGAGCGGCCGCCACGCTGCCGATTCCGCACCGGCGCGCGCGCAAATTCACGCGCGCACGGTGCGGCCGCGATGCACAACGGTCCGCCTCGAATGATTTGTTAGCCGGCAGCCTCATTGAATGTGAGATTGCCATCAGTGTCCAGAATCGAGAATTCGCGCGTGCCCCAAGGCTTCGACTCGAGGCGCCCGCTGGGATGGATGACGCCCAAGTTCGAGAAGGCTTCGAACAGCTCGTCAATTCCCTCGACGGAGATGCGGCATCCGGTCTCTTTCGGAGTGCGCGGGTCGACACACAACCAGAAGTGAACGGAAACGCTGTCTCGCCTCGCAACGCCATACTCGCGAGAGGAATGCAGCCGTTTGAATCCCAGCCGCTCGAAGAAGGCCAGACTTCTCTCGATGTCGAGAGAGGCCAATTTCGGAATGGCTGCGATTAGCCGCGATGTCATTTTCGGTTGCCGGCTAACGTTCTCGTTCAGCGGCCGATGACCGCTGGCTTTGCGCCCCGGCGAGCGCGCAATTCATTGCGAGCACGGGGCGCCCCGGCTGATTCACGTCCGCTCCAACGAATAGTTAGATGTCATTGCGCCGACCCGCAGCATGGGGCCGATGCCTGGACCGGCGGACATTTCACTGTGCCGAATGAACAAAACACGCAGCAGTGCCCCTTATTCGGTTTGAGCAACTTCCCACAACCGCGGCACTCGTAGAAATACACGCAAGCGTCCAGCGGCATTTCTTCTTCAGAGCTCGCTCCGCAGGCAGGGCAAGTCAGCACCGAGGTTGTTTGAACTGCCACGTTGGTTCCCAATGAGATCTAACGATCCTGTTGAACTGCCGCCTGTGATGCGTTTGCCGCAGTGGCGCGCATCATTTCCTGGGCGCGCCGCTGCGGCCCACGGTCTTGCCCGGTCCGTTCGAACGCGTTGTTAGACGTCGTGCTTGCCCCGCTTTGATCACGACCCTCAACGCTTCGTTGACCGAGGCAGAGTCGGGGGCGAGAACGGCGCGGCCACGGTGGCTCCCGGACCGCTCCACTTGCTTGTTAGGCCGCAACCCGCTCGTAGGAAAACTGCGACAGGGCGGTTCGCTGGGACGCATGCTCAAGCGTGATGGCGCACACCTTCCCTTCTGCGTCCAGCTCGATGACGGTGCTCTCGTCGAGGTCGCGCGTCTCCATCGCCGGCGCATCCTTCAGCTCGATGAGCAGCGTATCGGTGTCCTCGAAATTGCGGATTCGCATGGCACGAACTGTCGGTCGAAGAAGAAATTGTGAACCGTTTCCCCGTCTTCGAGAAGAACCACCCTCAGATAGCGATTCTCGGCCTCGAAAATCTGCGCCCGGCGCTTGATGCGACCGTCAGCCTGGATGACTTCTTTGACTGGGGCACGGATGGCCCGTTCGATCCATTCGTCGAGGATTGCTGCTCTGTCCGGGCGCTGCCGAAGCGCATCACAGTAGCGAGTTGTCTTCACGGCTTCGCGATGGCGCCTCTATTGCAGCCTAACGCTCTGTTGAACGGCCGGCCACCGACCGAATGGCCGCGGACAGACGCGGCCCGCGATGCTTCCCGGACCGTTCCAACTTGTAGTTAGAGCGAAGCATCCTTGAACGCTCGAAGTACAGCATTGATTCGCGTTTGGTACCCCGGCCCTTGGGCCTTGAACCAGTCGAGGACGTCCGCGTCCACTCGGAGCGAGATGGACATTTTCGAGCTGACGGGCTTGAGGCCTTGGCGCACGATTCCGCGGACGATGTGCCGTAGGTCAGCCTCCGGATGTTCGGCCGAGACCTCGATCTGGCGGTCTTTCATCGCGCGGACTCGCGGCCAATCAGTCTTGGAGGGCTTTGAAGAGGATCGCTTCTTCATTTCGCGTCGCCTTTCGAAGGGAGATGATTCGTATCCGCGAGGCTGACTCGGTGTGAACGATGGAAACGACGATTCCGCCGAGGAAGCCCACCCACCACGGTAGCCGGTTCCGCCCTGGCCAGCGCACGCCATCCATAGCGCGCACAGGGCGGCCACGGTGCAACCCGGTCCGCTGCAGCGCGTTGTTAGGCTGCAACGTCGATATAGTCGACTTGGCTCGATGGCGGCGGCAAGGGAATGCCATCTTCACGCATGCCCGAAAGGTGAAGCTCGATTGCTTCGCGAATAGATTGCTGCACCTCCGCGACAGTGCTTCCAGTCGCGATGCAACCAGGCAGATCAGGCACGTACGCCGAATAGCTCTCCTCAGCCTTCTCAATTACGACCGCATAGCGCATGGAGGTCCTCACTTCTTGAGGCCGGACTGCTTCAGGATGCTGTTAAGTGTACCGGGAGCGATGCTGTCACTGGGCTTGCCAGACGGTAACTCGGCCCGGCTTCGTCGGATGCTTGAGCTGGCGGTGGCTCCCGCGAGTAGTCACGGTGTACCACCCATCACCATGGAGCTGCTTGAGGATTTCGCCGACTTTCGGAGGCATCCTTCATTAACGCCGCTCACCGCATCGCGATGACATTCCGTTGCAGCCTAACGCTCCCGTTGAGCGGCTGACCAGCGCTGCTGTTGCGCCCCGGCGAGCACGCAGTCCATTGCGAGCACGCGGCGGCCACGCTGGTTCATGTCCGCTCCAACGCGCTGTTAGGCGTCATTTTCCGCGCCATTGCCGTGAGATTAGAAACACATCTACAGCGCCTTCGGAGCACAACTCCTCTGAGGCTTCATTGCTCGTGATGACGTGAATGATCTGGCCAGACTTATCCGCAAATGCAACCAGGTGCAGCTGACGGTGAAGCCTCGTTCCCTTTTGCTCGGAGGCTAACCGAAGGACCCGGGTCTTTGAGAAGTCCAGCCTCTCGTAGCTCGCAATGCCTGCATCTTTCAAGTGAGAAAGCGCCATCAAAGCGGGCCAATCCCGGGGACCGTCGCAATTGGGGGTTGCCGCGAACGCCGGTCCGGCGGCTGCTATGAACAGTGCTGCTGCGATAGTCACGGTCTTCATGACGCCTAACGCTTCGGTGAGCGGCCGGCCGCTGCTGCTCGCTCCGCGCCGCCGAGCACGCCATCCATGGCGAGGACGGCGCGGCCACGTTGCGTCACGCTACGCTCCAGCGGGTTGTTAGCCGACGATTCGCTCATACTCAGGATGCGGGCCAATCTAAAACCAGACGAGCCCATCTGCTCCTTCGACGGCGAGGGCTCGATAGTGCAGCCCAACTCGGGCGGACCAGAATCGCCCGACCTTCTTGAGATGTATCGACGGATGCTTCGGATCCTCTTTCGCGAGCTCGAAGCACTTGTCGGCGAGCGACTGGACGTCGCTGGGTAGGTTGCGGTAACACGCCCAGAACCGCGGCGTGGTGTGGTGATTCAAATGCGCTTCGTCCGGCCCTCCGCGTGGTCGCGAAGGGCTTCATCGGCGAGGCGGTCGAGTTTCCCGGACTTTACGTCCGCCTCGATCTCGCGATCCCAGGCTTCGGCGTCGTATTCGATGAACCAACGACGAAACTCCGACAGCTCCTCGGCGGAAAGGGCTTGGATCTCTTGCTCCAGACGCTCGATCTTTCCCATGGGCACCTCCGGGGTGAAACTCTTCAAATTATAGCGGGCGCCGGTTCATCGTCGGCTAACGACTGAGTTGAGCGGCCAGGCACGGTGCCGATTCCCCGCCGGCGAGCACGCAATTCATTGCGAGCACGGCGCGGCCACACCTACCACCGGACCGCTCCAACGCTTTGTTAGGCATCACACAGCACCTTTCGGGCCAATCATTGCCACGGCCGCCCACAGTGCGAGAACCCCAACCGCGACACTCAACCCGACATAAAGCGCCGCGACAAGTACCTCCCCTCGACGGAGAAGATGCACAGTCTCGACGCCGAACGCCGAGAACGTCGTGAATCCTCCGAGAAGGCCAGTGAACAGAAACAGTCGCGCTTCAGGGGACAGGAGATGAGCCTTCTCGGAAAACGCCATTAAGACGCCGGCTACGAGACAGCCAATGACATTCACGGCGAAGGTGCCCGCCGGAAACCGCCATTCGATCGTGTGGTGCAGGACTAGCCCCGATAACTTGTACGGGGCGACGGACCCAATTGCACCGCCGAGCGCTACGAGGAGGATTCCTTTCACTTCGCGGGACGCCTCTTTGTGATGCCTAACGATCCTGCTCAGCGGCCGGGCAGACCGCCCGTTCCCCGCTGCCGAGCACGCAATTCATTGCGAGGACAGCGCGGCCACGGCTTCCATTCGTCCGCTGCAGCGCGTTGTTAGCCGTCATTCGTTCGGTCGGTTCTCGGCTAGCCGAGGATCGGCTTGCATTCGCCCGGCTGCGTGGATCGGACCGGAGTCAGCTTATGAAGGTGCTTGCGCCAGTCGGGCTCTGCTCGGGTTGTGGCGAGAAGTGGAGAACTCGTGACGAGCACCGTATACGAAATGCGCTCGGCGTCTCCCCCCGTACTGGAACGACGGTGAACTTTGCGCCAAGTTGAACGTGTTGGTCAGCT
>DASPNE010000044.1:0-133171 GCA_035626705.1 Usitatibacter sp.
TCGTCCATGAGCGCGTTGAAGTAATCGCGGTTGGCGTTCACGCGCAGCAGCGAGTAGCCGAACATGCCCTCGGTGAGTGGCGTGGGGTTGACGCCGTTCTTGGCGTGCCAGCTCTCCGGGGTCTCGCGGAAGTTGAAGAACTCGTACTCGCAGCCCACCTTGACGCCGAAGCCCATCTTCTCGGCGCGGGCCAGTACCTTCTTCAGCACCTGGCGGGGGCACAACGGATAGGGCGAGCCGTCCTGCTTCACGAAGTTGCCGAGGAAGAACGGGACGTTGTTGTCCCACGGCACGTTGCGGTATGTCGCGAGGTCCAGGCGCACCATCGCGTCGGGAAAGCCCAGGTGCCAGCCGGTCATGTAGGCGTTGTCGTAGGGCTGGTCGCCCACGTCCCAGCCGAAGACCACGTCGCAGAAGCCGAACCCGCCCTCGACGGCGGAGAAGAACTTGTCGGTATGCAGGTATTTCCCCCGCAGCACGCCGTCGATGTCCGAGACGGCGACCTTCACCTTGCCGCTGCCGGTCTTGCGCACGGCTTCGAGGACCGAGGCCTGCTCGGTCACTTGTTTCTCAACCTTGGTCATGCAGGCTCCTGGCGGGCGCGCGATCCGGGAATGATACCGGCTCAGCCTTCGAGGAAGCGGCGCAGGAAGGGGAAATACGACTGCGGATCCTCGTAGAACGGCATGTGGGAGCAGCCCGCGAAGATCTTGAGGCGCGAGTCGGGCAGGGCATCGTGGATGCGCGCGCTGCAGGCGGCGGGCAGCTCGTCGAACTCGCCGCAGAACACGAGGCAGGGGATGCGCAGCTCGCCCAGCTTGGGGATGAGGCTCCAGTCGCGGATGTTGCCGGTATAGGTGAACTCGTTGGGCCCCTGGATGGTGACGTACGGTCCCATGTTCCACTGCGCGAGCGAGCGCGTGAGCGGCTCGGGCCAGGCGTCGAGCCGGCAGACGTGGCGATAGTTGAGCAACGTGATCGCCGCCTGGTATTCGGGATGGTCGATCGTGCCTTCGGCCTCGCGGCGCTTCATCATCGCCACCGTGTCGGCGCCCAGGGCCGCGCGCAGGCGCTCGAGCTGCTCGACAAGGTGCGGCGTATCGCAATCGCCGTCGGCGAAGACGTACTTGTCGATCCTCCCCTGGTTGCGCAACGCGAACTCGGTACCGAGCCAGGTGCCCCACGAGTGCCCGAGCAAGTGGAAGCGCTCCAGGCCCATGAGGCCGACCACCTCTTCGCATTCGGCCACGTAGCGCCCCAGCGTCCAGAGAGCGGTGTCCTCGGGCTTGTCCGATTCGCCGCAGCCCAGCTGGTCGTAGGAGGCGACTGTCCAGCCGTCCTCCACCAGGCGCAGGTGCGGCGTGAGCAGGTAGTCGCAGGGCAGGCCCGGTCCGCCGTTGAGCAGCAGCAACACCTTGCCGGGCCGCGGTTTCGCCGGCTGCGCCAGGTAGGTCGCGATGCGGTGACCCGAGGAAAGGGTCACGTCGCGGCGCCGGGGCAGCATCAGACGGTGACGACCTTGAAGTCGAAGTTGTGGGAGAGGCTCGCGATGCGTCGCCGCGCGCGCTCCACTTCGGCGAGGTCCAGGTCGGCCACGATCACCCCGGGCTCGAGCCCCGCGTCGGCGAGCACTTCACCCCAGGGATTGACGATGAGCGAATGCCCGTAGCTTTCGCGGCCCTCGTGCGGCGAGCCGCATTGCGCGGGGGCGATCACGAAGCAGCCGGTCTCGATGGCCCGCGCGCGCAGCAGCGTGTGCCAGTGCGCCTCGCCGGTCACCTTCATGAATGCCGAGGGCACCGCGAGGACCTGCGCGCCGTGGGAGGCGAGGGCGCGGTAGAGGTGCGGGAAGCGCAGGTCGTAGCACACCGTGAGCCCGATGCGCGCGAGGCCGATGTCCGCCACGACCGCGGTATCGCCGCGCTTGTAGATGCGCGACTCCAGGCTTTCCTTCTTCTCCACCGCGGCGTCGAACAGGTGGATCTTGTCGTAGGTCGCGTGGACGGCGCCTTCGGCTGACAGCAGGTACGAACGGTTCGCGAGGTTGGCCGCGTCGGCGCGCACGGAAAGCGAGCCCACGAGGAGCCACGCGCGGGCTTCGCGCGCCGCCGCGGCCATCGTGGCCAGGGCGGGGTTTTCAGCCGCACCCGCGTGGCGTCGGAACTCCGCGTTCTCGGGATGGAGGAATTCGCACGCCTCGGGCAGGGCGATGAGCTGGGCGCCGGCTTGGCCGGCCTCGCGAATTCGCTTCGTGAGGTCGGCGAGGTTGGCCTGGAGGTCGGGCGTGGCGCAGGACTGCACTACCGCGACGCGGAGTCGATTGACGGTATCCATTTTGGCTACTATTATGGATACCATCGCGCCCGGACGTCAACAGGCCTCTCCTGCTACGCTTCCGGCGCGCTCAATGCCCCCACCTCACCATGGCGAATACGGCAATCCAGAACGAAAGCGGCCTCGAGAAGGCGACGCGTTTCTCGGAGGCGCTCACCGAGGACCTGCTCGCGGGCAAGTACTCGCCCGGCGAGTGGCTCAAGCAGGCCGACCTCGAGGCGACCTACAACGTGAATCGCTTCGAGGTGCGCATCGCGCTCGCCGAGCTCGCGGTGCGCGGCCTCATCGAGCACCTGCCCAACCGCGGCTACCGCGTATGCAACCACAGCAACGAGGAGCGCGAGCACCTCTACGAGGTGCGCACGCTGCTCGAGGTAGCCGCTTCGCGCCTGGTGGTGCAACGCGCGACCGACGCGCAGGTCGCCGAGTTCGAGCGCCTGGTGCGCCTCTTCGACGAGGGCATCGAGGCCTTCGGGCAGGATCGCATGCGCACCATCAACTACGAGCTCCATAACCACCTGTATTCGATGACCGGCAACCCCCTGCTCGCGGCCCAGATCAACGACCTGCGCCAGCGCGGCATCCCCGGCCGGCGTGGGCTGTGGGACACCTCGAAGTCGCTCAAGGCGAGCAACGAGGACCACTTCGAGATGCTGCAGATGCTCAAGCGACGCGATGCCGACGGCCTCGCGGCGGCGGTCTATCGCCACTTGAATCGCTGGCGCAAGTACTCGAAGCCGATCTCCACGGCCGAGCCGGAATAGGGAGCCTGCGAATGGAAAAGGCGACGATCGCCGTCTGGGGCGGCGAGACGGCGGCCGAGCGCTTCGAGCGCTCTACCCAGGTGGCGGTGGTCCCGAGCGTGTCGTTCGGCTACAGCGACCTCGACGAGTGGCGCGAGGTGGCGCTCGGGCTCAGGTCCGGCCACATCTACTCGCGCAACAGCAATCCCACGGTTCACGCCTTCGAGGAGAAGGTGCGTGCGCTCGAGGCGGCCGAGGCGGCGACCAGCTTTTCCACCGGCATGGCGGCCATCAGCAACGCGTGTTTCGCTTTCCTCCGGCCCGGCGACCGGCTGGTCTCCACGCGGGACAGCTACGGCGGCACCAACAAGCTGTTCCAGTCGTTCCTGCCGCAATTCGGCATCGAGGTGATGCTGTGCGACACGGGCGACTTCGCGCAGGTCGAGCGGGAGGTGGCGAAGGGATGCCGCATCCTCTATCTCGAGACGCCGACAAATCCGACCCTCAAGGTCGTGGACATCGCGCGCCTCGCAAAGGCCGCGCATGCGGTGGGCGCGAAGGTCGTGGTTGACAACACGGTGGCCACGCCCATCAACCAGTCGCCCCTCGCGCTCGGCGCCGATATCGTGATCCACAGCGCCACCAAGTTCCTCGGCGGTCACGCCGATGCGCTGGGCGGGGTCGCGTGCGGCAAGGCGGGCGACGTGGCCGCGATGCACCACTTCCGCGAGATCAACGGCGCCAGCCTCTCGCCCGTGGACGCCTACGCGCTGCTGCGCGGCATGAAGACCCTCGCGCTTCGCATCGAGCGGCAGAACGCGAGCGCGCTCGCCATCGCGCGCTGGCTCGAGGCGCGCCGCGAGGTGGAATACGTGAATCATCCCGGGTTGGAATCGCACGCCAACCATGCGCTGGCGAAGCGGCAGATGCGCGGATTCGGCGGCATGCTGAGCTTCAGTCTGCGCGGAGGGCTGGAAGCCATCAAGGCGTTCCTGCCACGCCTCGAGCACGCGCACCGGGCGGCGAACCTGGGCTGCGTCGAGACCGTCGTGGGGCCGCCGGCGGTCACCAGCCACGTCGAATGCACCGAGGAGGAGAGGCGCGCTGCCGGGATTCCCGAAGGGCTGGTGCGCTACTCCACCGGCATCGAGGACGTGCGCGACCTCATCGCCGACCTCGAGCGCGCGCTCGACGCGATCGCTTGAGCCGCCTCCTCGACCGGCTGGCCGAGGGCGCGCCGGCGCAAGGTGCGTTCCTGTTCACCGCAAGCGCCGACAACGCCGAGATCCTCGCGGGCGCCGGATTCGACGCGATCGTGATCGACCACGAGCATTCGCCGGGTGGCTTGGAGGCGGCGGTGCACCAGATGCGCGCGATCCGCGCCGCCTCCGACGCGACGATCCTCGTGCGCCTTCCGGGGCTGGACGCCGATCGCGTCAAGCGCACCCTGGACCTGGGCGCCGAGGGCCTGCTGCTTCCCAATGCCGAGAGCGCCGAGGATGTCGCCGCCTTCGTGGCCGCGGCCCGTTACCCGCCCCACGGGCGCCGTGGCGCGCACTTTACCGTCTCCCGCGCGGCGTCCTGGGGCGCTGCGGGCGAGCGCTATTACCGCGAGAACGAGTCTCGCCTGCTGCTGCTGGCGATGATCGAGAGCGCGAAGGGAGTGAGCGCGATCCCGGCCATGGCCGGGGTCGCCGGGTTGGCGATGTTCTTCCTCGGGCCGCTCGACCTCACCGGCAGCATCGGCCGCATGGGCGAGTGGCAGCACGCGGAGGTGAAGGCGCTGATGCAGGAGGCCGAGCGCGCCGTGCTGGCGAGCGGCATGGCCCTGGGCGGTGCGCTGGTGCCGGGCGATACGGCGAGCGCCGCCTTTGCCCGCGGCTACCGCTTCGCCACGGTGGGCAGCGACGTGGGAATGCTCAGGCAGGCCGCGGCGGCAGCGCTCGCAGGTAGCTGATTGCCGCCTCGACCACGGGGCCCAGCTCGTGCCCCACGCCGGGCAATTCCTCGAAGCTCGCGCGCGCGCCGAGCCGTTCGAGATGCGCGTGAAGCGTGCGCAGTCGCTCGACGCGATTGCCGCCGGCCGCCGTCGCGCCTTCCTTCCAATTGGGATGGTCGCGCGATTGCACGATGCCCGCGGGATTGGTGTCGTCCGCCCCGACGAGGAAGTGGGTCGGCACGCGCTTTACCGATTCCCAATCCACCGGCTTTCCGAAGATGCGGTCGAAGTCCCGCAACCCCGGCCACCAGTCGAAGTCGGCAGTCGGCAGCGTGACCGACCCCGGCGAGGCCACCACCAGCGCCTCGATGCGCGCGGGCTCGACGTAGAGGAAGCGATGTGCGAAGTGCGCGCCGCCGGAGAAGCCGAACACCGAGAAGCGTGAGCCGTCCACGCCCCAGCGCGCCCCGACCTCGGCGGCCATTTGCGGCACGAGCTCGTCGAACCTGACATCCCCGCATCGCAGGTACTTGTAGTTGTCGAGGTCGTCGGCCACGCCGACGCCGGCCGGAAAAAGCGGCGCGACCACCACGGTGTTGCTCTCCTCTGCGAAGTCGCAGAAGAGGTCCCTCAGGGCCTGGTTGTTGCGCAACGTGTCGTGGATCGCGAAGAGCATTCGCGCGCGCGCGCGCCCGGCCGCATGGGCCTTGGGGACGTAGAGGCAGTACGAGAAGCGCGGATCGGCCTGGCAGGCGAAGCTCGGCGTGCGGCCCGTGAGGTAACCCGACATCTTTCGCGCTTCCCCCGATGCAAAGATAGTAGCCAATCCTAGGCGTAACGGCGGCAGAAAACAAGGCGGATGAGAACGGCTCGCACGCCGAAGACGCCCGCGACGCTTCTCTGATGTCGGCAAAAACAGCGTAAAAACAATGCCATGGAGTTCAAGCACGGCAATTTTCCGGAGCGCGAGCCGTGCCTTGACAGTCGTAACTAAAATTGGCTACTGTAGCTCCGCGTACGTTCCGGAGAACCGAAGTGAAGCGCCTTCTCGCCCTGATCGCTGCCTGTCTCGCATCCGCTGCCTTCGCCGCCGCACCCGATGCGGTGGACAAGTCGAAGAAGGAAAAGGGGCTCGTGATCTACGGCAACGTCGCCGCCGACAACTTCGCGCCCATCGTCGACGCCTTCCGGAAAAGGTACCCGTGGATCGGCGTGAAGACCCTCGACCTGGGCCCCGCGCCGGCCTTCGAGCGCTACCTCACCGAAAGCTCGCTCAACCATCGCAGCGCCGACCTCATCGCGGCCGCCTCGCCCACGGTGTGGATCCGCTTCGTCGGTCGCGGCGAGCTCGAGCCGTACGAGGCCGCGGGCGCGAAGGAGCTGCCCGACTGGAGCCGTCCCTTTCCGGGGTTGTACACGCTCTCCACCGATCCGATGGTGATCGTCTACAACAAGCTGCTGCTGAAGGGCGACAAGCAGCCGAAGTCGATCGCGCAGTTGCGCGCCCTGCTGAAGAGCCATCCGAAGGACTTCGCCAACCGGATGACCACCTACGACGCGCTGCGGCATCCGTTCGCCTATGCCATCCACTGGACGTACGCCAAGGAGCGCGGCGACTTCGCCTGGGAGACGTTCAGGGAGCTCGGTCCCGTCACGCGTCCGGAGGGAGGCGGCGCCTCCATGGTGGAGAAGGTGGCCGCGGGCGAGTACACCACGGTGTACTTCTCCTCGCCGCTCACGTTCTACAAGAGCATGAAGGACATGAAGTCGAGCCCGGTGCTCGAGTGGCACCTGATCGAGGACGGCACGCCGGTGATGATGCGCGGCATCGGCATCACGAAGAAATCGCAGAACAAGGCTTCGGCCCAGCTTTTCCTGGATTTCGTCGTCTCGCGCGAAGGGCAGCTCGCCGCGGCGCGCGGCGGCATGACTCCGTACCGAAGCGACGTGAAGGCCTCCGAGGTGCCGTTCCTCACCTACGACGAGATCGTGAGGCGCGTCGGGGAGAAGAACGTGATCCTCATCAAGTACGACCCGAGGATGGTCGACGAGATGAAGGCCTTCAGCGACAAATGGCGCGCGACCTACCGGTTCGCGAAGCCCTAGGAGGGCGCCGGCATGCACGCCGCTGCCGCGAGGAGCCCGGGGGCCATGGTCGCCGCCGGGGCTGAGGCGAGCCCGCGCGACCCGGCGCCCGCGATCCACGGCGCCGTGCTGGTGTTCACGGCGCTGCTGGTGGCGGCACCCATCGTCGTCATCGCCATACAGTCGCTGCAGAGCGCGCCGCTCTACGACGCGGCGCGCACCTGGACGCTCGACGGCTATTTCCGCCTTTTCGGCCATGCCGAATTCCGCGAGGCGGTCGCCAACTCGCTCTACCTTGCGGCGGTCGCGACCGTGGTGGCGACGATCGTCGGCGTGGCATCCGCCGTGGCGATCGTGCGCTTCGACGTCCCTGGGCGATCGTGGCTCGAGGGCGCGATGCTGGGCCCGATCTATATCTCCCAGCTCGTGCTGGCGCTCGGCTGGTACGTGCTCTATGGTCCCGCCGGCTACGTGAGCCTCTTCTTCCAGCAGTGGCTGGGCGAGACGCCGTGGAACCTCGCAAGCATCCCCGGCATGGGCGTGCTGGGCGGCCTCGCGATGGCGCCCGCGGTGATGCTTTTCTGCACCAGCTCGCTTTCGCTCATGGACGCCTCGCTCGAGGACGCCGCGCGCAGCGCGGGGGCGAGCCCGCTTCGGGTCGTGCGCTCGGTGACGCTGCCGCTGCTGCGCCCGGCCATCATCTACAGCGTGCTGCTCACCTTCGTGGGGGGGCTCGAGATGCTCTCCATCCCGCTCGTCTTCGGCTGGCCGGCGGGGCTCGAGTTCTTCACCACCTTCCTGCTGCGCGAGACCATGGGCCGGGCCGAGCCCGACTACGGCGTGCTCGGCGCCGCGGCGCTCGCGCTCCTGGCACTGGTAGCTACGCTCGTGTTGCTGCAGCAGAAGCTGCTGGCCCACCGCCAGCGGTTCGTGACGGTGCGAGGCAAGTCGCAGAGACCCAAGCCGATCGACGTAGGTCCCTGGCGCTGGGTGCTCTTCGGGGCGTTCGGGGTGTACCTGACCTTCACCGTGGTGCTGCCGATGGCGGCACTCGTCGTGCGCTCCTTCGTGGTCTACCTCACGCCGCTGCTCTCGCCCTGGCAGTTCCTCACGCTCGACCACTACCGCACCATGGTCGAGCAGGACATCTTCGTGCGATCGATCCTGAACAGCCTCGTGATCGCCACGATCGGCGCGGCCGTCTGCACCGCGCTCATCGCGCTCATCACCGCGGTGGTGCAGCGCTCGGAGTTCCGCTACGCGCGCCACCTGGAGATGCTCACCATGTTCCCGCGAGCGATTCCCGGGATGGTGGTGGGCATCGGCTTCCTCTGGGCGGTGCTGTGGATCCCGGGCCTGAGCATCCTGCACGGCACGCTCGCGATCATGGTGATCGCCTTCACCATGCGTGACCTGCCGACGGCCTATGCGACGGTGGCGCCGTCCTTCCTGCAGATCGGCAAGGAGATCGACCAGAGCGCCCGGGTCTCGGGAGCGAGCTGGTGGCGGACGATGCGCTCGATCGTGGTGCCGATCGCCCGCCCTGCGCTCATCGCCTGCTACCTCATCGTCTTCATCTCCTTCATCAAGGAGTACGCCTCGGCCGTTTTCCTGTACGCGCCGGGCAACGAGATCATCGGCACGACGATGCTCTCGGTCTGGGCCAAGGGCGACGTGGGACCCGTCGCCGCGCTTTCCGTGATCCAGCTCGCCTTCACGCTCGCGCTGGTGGCGATCCTCGCATGGCTCGGCCGCGGCCTGCCGCGCGCCGTCGAAGGAGACTGACATGGCAGAGCTCAGCGTCACCCGGCTCACGCGCGACTACGGCAAGGTGCGCGCCGTGGACGACGTGTCCTTCACCGTGGCCGACGGCGAGCTGCTCACGCTGCTCGGGCCGAGCGGTTGCGGCAAGAGCACCACGCTCTTCTCCATCGCGGGGCTCGACCGGCCGACCGGGGGACAGATCCGGGTCGGCAACACCGTGTTCTACGACTCCGCGCGCGGGCTGCACCTGCCGCCCGAGCGGCGCAATTGCGGGCTGGTGTTCCAGTCGTATGCCCTCTGGCCGCACATGACGGTCGCCGCCAACGTGGGCTTTCCGCTCAAGCTGCGCAAGGTCGAAGGCGCGGCGGCCCGGCAGAAGGTCGACTGGGCGCTGTCGATGGTCGAGATGCAGGCCTACGCCGCGCGGTATCCCCATGAGCTCTCCGGCGGCCAGCAGCAGCGCGTGGCGCTCGCGCGCACGCTGGTGTACGAGCCGCAGGTGTTGCTGCTCGACGAGCCGCTGTCCAACCTCGACGCGAAGCTGCGGCTGCGGGCGCGCGGGTGGCTGCGCGAGCTGCAGCGCCGGCTTCGCATCACCACGCTCTACGTGACGCACGACCAGGACGAGGCCCTGGCGCTCTCGGACCGGATCGCGGTCATGAGCGCCGGCAAGATCGTGCAGCTGGGAACGCCGCGCGAGATCTACCGCGAGCCGGCCACGCCCTTCATCGCGGACTTCGTGGGACACAGCAACCTGTTGCCCGGCGTCCCGGTGAGGCGCGGCGACGGCAGCTTCGCCATTCGCCTGGCCGATGCCCAGACCATCGCGCTCGGCGCCGAGCCCGAAGGCACTCCGGGCGAGCGCCTGCAGCTGGCGATCCGGCCCGAGCACGTCGCGCTGCGCGCCAGCGGTGACGCTGCGGGCAACGTCCTGCGCGGGCGCATCGTCCAGCGCGATTTCCTGGGCACGAGATTCGAGTACGTGGTCGCCGTCGGCGAGGCGGTCCTGAGGGCCACGAGCCCCGAGGAGCTGGAGCTGGGCGAGATCCTCGCCGAACTGCCGATGCGCCATTGCATGAGCTTCTGGGACAACGACAAGCACGCCCCAAAACATTGAGGAGGCTACAAAGATGAGAAACACGTTCCGGCGCCGCGCCCTGGTCGCGGCAATGCAGTCGGCTTTCGCGACGCTCGCCCTCGGCGGCACGGCGTTCGCCCAGGACGCCCCGCCCCCCACCGAGACCATCACCGTGAGCGGCTCGCGCCTTCCCGCGTCGCTGCGCACCATGCCGCAGTCGGTGCAGATCATCGAGGCGGAGGACATCGACAAGCAATCGCTGGTCTCGCCAAACATGGCCGACATCCTTCAGAACCTGGTGCCGAGCATCTCGCGCGCCTCCAACACTGCGGTCAATACCTATACGTCGGTGCGCGGCAGGAAGCCCGTCATCCTCATCGACGGCGCGCCCATCACCTCGACGCTCAACGACACCGCGCGGGAGATCAACCTGATCGACCCCGATTCGATCCGCCGCATCGAGGTGATCCCGGGCTCGTCGGCCCTCTACGGCAACAGCGCCGGCGCGGGCTTCATCAACTACGTGACCAAGGCCGGCGAGCGTGGTCGCGGCATGCGCACCGAGGTGGGGGCGGAGGCCTCTCTCACCGAGTTCACGCGGGATGGCATCAGCCCCTACGGCCGCCAGACCTTCTCGGGCGCGGCAGGCGCGGTCGATTACCGCTTTACCGGCATGTACAAGCAGGTCGAGAACTTCTACGACGCCGACGGCAACGTGATCCCGCCGCAGCTGGGCTCGGCGCTGCAGAATTCCACCATCAAGAGCGCCATGGGCAAGGTCGGCTACAACTTCGCCGGCCGCCAGCGCCTGGAAGGCTCCTTCAGCTATTACAACCAGGAAGCCGAGATCAAGTGGGCGGTGCGCAACGGCGACATCGCCAACGGCATTCCAGCCTCCGCGATCCACGCGGTGCCGCAGCCTGGCCAGGTGCCCGAGGAGCATGACGCTTTCGTGGCGAACCTCGTGTACTCCAACCCCGCCATCGCGAACACGACGACCTCGTTCCGCGCGCAGGGCTACTACGTCGACACCGAGAGCTGGTTCCAGTACGCCCTGAATCGCTTCCCGCTCTTCCCGGAAGCACCCAGCGGCCAGTCGGGCAACCGCACCAGGAAGACCGGCGCGCGCTTCGACCTCAATACGCCGCTGCGCACGCTGGCACCCATGGACGGCACCATCCTGTGGGGACTGGACCTCATGCGCGACGACACCAAGATCCCGCTGGTGGATGGACGCCAGTTCGGCATCCCGCAGGTGCTCGAGAGCGCGGCGGTGTTCGTGCAGCTGCAGCTCGCGCCGATCCAGAACCTGCGCCTGTCGGCCGGCATCCGGCACGAGAAGAGCGACCTCGAGGTGGAGGACTACCTCTCGGTCTTCACTCGCGCGCGCATCACCGGCGGCACGCTCGAGTTCAGCACCACGCCCAAGAACGTGGGCGCGGTGTATTCGCTCACCAAGGCGTTCGACCTCTACGCCGGCTTCTCGCAAGGCTTCGACATCCAGCAGACCAGCCAGAACTTCCGCGCCTGGCCGGTGGACATCAACCTGGTCCAGACCAAGCCGCCGGCCAACGTGATCGACAGCTATGAAGCGGGTATCCGCTTCTCGACGCCGGAGCTTCGCGCGACGCTGGGCTACTACCAGCTCGAGTCGAGCAACGGCATCAGTTACGTCTTCAACGCCGCCACCCCGAACGAGCCGCGCGCGGTGGTGGCACCGGACAAGGTGAAAGGCTGGGAGGCGACGCTCGACTACACCGGGATCGCCAACTGGAACTTCGGCATGACGTATGCGCGCAGCCGCGGCCACGCCGACAACGACAACAACGGAAGCTTCGAGACGCCGCTGCAGAACCGGCGCATCGCCCCGCCCAGCTTCACCGCCTACGCCGAGCACGAGTTCGGCAACGGTACAGTGGTGCGGGTGCAGGCGCTGCATTCGGGCGAGCGCAACGCGTTCCCGAACACGGTGCCCGGCCGGTTCCACGAGGGCCGGGTCAACTCCTGGACGACGGTGGATGCCCTCGCGCGTTTCCCCATCGGCAAGCGCATGGAGCTTTCGGCCGGCATCCGCAACTTGCTGAACGAGGACTACTACACCAACTATTCCGAGGGCTTCAACACCAACGACAACTACCTCAAGGCCCCGGGACGCACCCTCACCGTTCGGTTCGCGATGAACTACTAGGTTCTCCCAGACCTCCCCCAGAGGCCGCTTGGAAAGCGCCCCACGAGGGCGCTTCTTTTTTCATGGACACCATCGAACGCGAAGCCCGGGTCTGCGCCGCCAACTATTCTCCGCTGCCCGTCGTGGTGGAGCGCGCCCGCGACGTCTGGGCCTGGGATGCCGAGGGACGCCGCTACCTCGACTGTGTAAGCGCCTATTCGGCGGTCAACCACGGGCACCTGCATCCGCGGCTCGTGGCCGCGCTGCAACGCCAGCTCGGCCACGTCGCCGTCACCTCGCGAGCGATGCACTCCACGGTGCTCGCCCCCTTCCTGGAGGCGCTTTGCGCGGCGAGCGGCTTCGAGCGGGCGTTGCCGATGAATACCGGCGCGGAGGCAGTGGAGACCGCGATCAAGGCGGTGCGGCGATGGGGCTATCGAGTGAAGGGAATCGCCCCCGGCGAGGCGGAGATCCTGGTGGCGCGCGGAAATTTCCACGGGCGCACGACGACGATCGTGGGTTTCTCCTCGCAGGCGGCATATCGCGATGGCTTCGGCCCGTTCGCGCCGAAATTCCGCCACTTCGATTTCGGCGACATGGCCTGCCTCGAGGCGGCGTGCAGCGCCCGGACGTGCGCCGTGCTGCTCGAGCCGATCCAGGGAGAAGCCGGGGTGATCGTGCCGCCGCCGGGTTACCTTCGGCAGGTACGCGACTGGTGCCGCGGGCGCGGCGTGCTGCTGGTGCTCGACGAGATCCAGACGGGACTCGGTCGCACCGGCCGCACCTTCGCCTTCGAGCACGACGACGCGCGGCCCGATGCGCTGGTGGTCGGCAAGGCGCTGGGCGGCGGGCTGCTGCCGGTATCCGCATTCCTGGCCGATGCGCCGCTCATGGCCATGTTCGACAGCGGCAGCCACGGATCCACGTTTGGCGGCAACGCGCTCGCCGCGGCCGTCGGATTGGAGGCGTTGAAGACGCTCTCCGACGAGGGTTTGGCGCGGCGCAGCGCCGAGATGGGCGAGTACCTGCTCGCGAAGCTGCGGGCGATCGGCTCGCCATGGATTCGCGAAGTGCGGGGGCGTGGCCTCTGGGCCGGCGTCGAGCTCGATGCGGATTGCGCGCCCGCTGCGCTGGTGTCGCGGCGCCTCGCGGCGCGCGGCGTGCTCGCGAAGGACACGCAAGCGACGGTGATCCGCTTCGCTCCGCCGCTCACGATCGGGCGTGCCGAGATCGACCTGGCCGTCGAGCAGTTCGAGGAAGCGCTCGAGCGCGACTGAAGCGCCCGCAGGCAGCTACGCCGCGCAGCGAGCGGCGATGGCCAGGTAGTGCTCGAGGGGCGCAGTCGCGGTCCCGCGAACCTTTGCGCGATCGTCCCAGCGGCGAACGCGGATGGCCTCGGCGGCGTGAGGCTTCGCCATGAAAGCCGCGACCTCGGCGTTGGAGAAGGTGCCGCCCTGCAGCGTGAGGCTGCGCTGCGAGTCCCGGGAAAGACCGGCGTGATACTCGGGCTCGAGGGCGCACAACGCGCGCTTCGCATCCACGTGCAGCCGGATCGCCTCGATCACCGCCGGGGGGAAGACCGGGCGCAGGAACGGGATCGCGAAATACTGGTGCTGGTCGTCGACGCCCGGAGCGTCTGCCTTGCGGTTCAGCAGGTGCCCCAGGTCGTGGAGGAAGGCCGCGGTCACGAGCTCCACGGGCGCCTGCTCCTGCTCGGCGAGCTGCGCAGTTTGCAACGCGTGCTCGAGCTGGTTCACGGGTGCGCCGGCGTATTCCAGGCCGCCATGGTCGCGGAAGAGCTTTTCGATGTCGCCGATACCGAGTGCCACGCCCGCCCGCTTCTACTTGCTTGGGCTGGGAAGGTCGCCCGCCAGGTCGGGCCGCGCGGCGTGCACGCCGGTCGAGGCCGCCTGCGCGCTCACCAGGCGGCTCTTGCGCAGCTGCCCCGCCTGCTCGAGGATCGGGTAGGCGGTGGAGCAGAAGAAGGAGTTGATGCGCCGCATGTCGCTGATGATATCGAGGTGCAGCGAGCTGGTCTCGATCGATTGCACCGTCTGGCCATAGAGGCGATCGAGGTGGGTGTCGTGGTAGGCGCGCTCGAGGTCGCGGAAGCGTTCCTTCTCGGCGAGTAGGCGCTGGGCACTCTTCACGTCGCCGTTGAGGAAGACCGACAGCCCGAGGCGCAGGTTGGACACCAGGCGCTCGTGCAGCTCGCAGATCTCGCGCATGCCCGCTTCGGAGAAGGACAGGTTGTGCGCGATCTTCTTGTCGCGCAGGTCGATCATGATGCGCTCGAGGATGTCGCCCACGTGCTCGAGGTTCACCGTGAGCGAGATGATCTCGGTCCAGCGGCGGCTGTCGCGCTCGTCGAGCGCTTCGCGGCTGATCTTGGTGAGGTAGAGCTTGACCGCGGTGTAGAGCCGGTCCACGTCGTCGTCGAGCTTGATGACCTCGGCCACCTTGACCTCGTCGTTGGTGCGGATCGCCGCCAGCATGCCGTGCAGCATCTGCTCGACCGTGTCGCCGATGCGCAGCGTCTCGCGCGCGGCGTTGGCGAGGGCGAGCGCCGGCGTCTCCAGCGCCCCCTCGTCGAGGAACTTGGGCTCGGTCTGCGGCACCTTCTCCACCGGCACCGGCAGCCAGCGCACGACGAAGCGCGCCACATGCTCGGTGAGGCCGAGGAAGATCACCGCCAGCACCACGTTGAAGAACACGTGGAAATGCACCACCTGGCGCCGCGCGTCGGGATCGAGCTTCGGCAGGTACTCGATCACCCACGGCATCGCGATGGACAGCAGCACGCAGCCCGCTAGGCGGAAGAGGAGGTTGCCGAACGCCACCTGCCGTCCCGCGCCGGGCTGGCGCGCGTTCACGATGAAGGCGAGGATGCCGCTGCCGAGGTTCGCGCCCAGCACGAGGCACAGCGCCACCGGGAGCGAGATCACGCCGGAGGCGGCGAGCGCCGCGACCAGCAGGACGACAGCCAGGCTGGAGAACGAGAACACCGTCACCGCGGCGCCGATGAACATGTCGAGCATCGGGTCGCCCGAAAGGGTGCCGAAGATCACGCGCACGCCCTGGGCTTCGGTGATCGGCTTGGTCGCCGCGAACACGAGCTGCAGCGCCAGCAGCATGAGCCCGAGCCCGATCGCCACGCGCCCGATCTGCCCCGCGCGGGTGTTCTTGCGCGAAAGGAAGAACACCACGCCGAAGAAGATGAGCAGCGGCGACAGCCACGACAGGTCGAGCGAGAACACCTGCGCGAGGAGCGCCGTGCCCACGTCGGCGCCGAGCATGATGGCGAGCGCCGCCGGCAGCCCGATCAGGTTCTGGCTCACGAAGGAGCAGGTGATGAGGGCCGTGGCGCTGGAGGACTGGACCAGCCCGGTCACGCCCATCCCGGCGAGGAAGGCCGAGTGGCGCGTGGCGACGCTGCGCGAGAGGATGCGGCGCAGGTCGGAGCCGAAGACGCGCAGGACACCGGTACGCACGATGTGCGTGCCCCAGACGAGCAGGGCAACGCTGGCGAGGAGATTCAGTAACGTCTGCAATGCCTTGCTCTCGCCCCTCGGGCGAATAACCTCCGCGAAGTAGGGTAGTTACTCCCCGATTATGGACGTGTTCTGCATGATGGACAACGAATCCGCCGGCCGGCTCACACCCCTGGAAGGCTGAAGGTCTTCACGTTGGTGAAGCTCTTCATCGCTTCCTGCACGCCTTCCTTGTATCCGAGGCCGGAGTCCTTGATCCCGCCGAAGGGCGTGAGCTCCAGGCGATAGCCCGGCACCTCCCGCACATTGACGGTGCCCACCTGCAGGTCGTTCACGAAGCGCTGGATGTAGTCGAGGCGATTGGTGCACACCGCCGAGGAAAGTCCGTAGGCCGTGCCGTTGGAGATCGCGATCGCCTCGTCGATGCTGCCGAAGCGAACGATGGGCGACACCGGGCCGAAGGTCTCCTGCATCACCAGGGTCATCTTCGGGTCCACGCGATCCACCACCGTAGGCGAATAGAGCGCGCCCTCGCGCTTGTTGCCGACCAGCAGCTTGGCCCCCTGGGCCACCGCCTCGTCCACGCGCGATTCGAAGAGGCGCGCGGCCGGCTCGTCGATCACCGTGCCCATCTCGAGCTTGGGATTCATCGGATCACCGTAGGTCCAGGCCCGGGTCTTGTCGACGACGAGGTCCACGAACCTGTCGGCCACCGCCTGGTGCACCAGCATCCGCTTGACCGCGGTGCAGCGCTGGCCGCTGTTCTTGTACGAGCCCTGCACCGCGAGGGTCGAGGCCTCGTCGATGTCGGCGTCCTCCATCACGATGATGGGATCGTTGCCGCCCAGCTCCAGCACGATGCGCCGATAGCCCGCCTTCTCGGCGATGTATTTGCCCACCGCCACGCCGCCGGTGAAGGTGATGAGGTCCACGTTCTCGTTGGTGAGCAGCTCGTCGGCGATCTCCTTCGGGTCGCCGGTGACCACCTGGAACATCTCGCGCGGAAGCCCCGCCTCGTAGAGCAGCTCGGCCAGGTAATAGGCCGATAGCGGCGTCTTCTCCGAAGGCTTGAGCACCATGCGGTTGTTGGTCGCGATGGAGGGCGCCACCTTGTGGGCCACCTGGTTCATCGGGTGGTTGAAGGGAGTGATCGCCGTGATCACGCCCAGCAGCGGATCGCGGCGCGTGTAGACACGGCGGTTCTTGCCGTGCGGCGTGAGGTCGCAGGCGAACGCCTGGCCGTCGTCCTTGAGGGTCTCCATCGCGGCGAAGGTGAACACGTCGCAGACGCGCCCGACCTCGTAGATCGAGTCCTTCTTGGAAAGGCCCGACTCCTTCGTGATGAGGTCCGAGGCCTCCGCCACGCGCTCGCGCAGAAGGGCCGCGGCCTTCTGCATCAGGCTGGCGCGCTCGTAGCGCGTGAGCTTGGGCTTGTACGCGCGCGCCGCCTTGAAGAGCTTGCGCACGTCCTCCACGCTGGCCTTCGGCACGGTGCCGATGACCTCATTGGTGAAGGGGTAGCGGACTTCGATGATGCCTTGCTTGCTTGCGCGATCGTTCATGGTGGCTTTCCGTTCAATCCGCGGCGGCCTGGGGACGGACCCCGGCTTGCGCCTCTTCCTGGTTGGGGGTCCGTGCCCGGTTCTCGAGGTGGTTCAACGCCACGTCGAGGATGTCGAAGTTGCGCAGGCGCTTGCCCTGGGGCAACCCGAGCACCTTCCGGTTGAACAGCAGCGGCACGGTCTGCTCCGAGATGCCGCCATGGGAGCGCAGCGGCGCATCCAGGCCCGAAAGGTCGTGGCGAGACGCGCTGGTGCCCAGCACGACGTGCCTGGTCGAGACCACGACCAGGTCGCCCAGCCGGTCGGCCGGCAATTCGAACCGGGCCGCGGCCTGCTCGCGCGAGAGCACGAGCTCGATTCCTTCGGTGCGTGCGAGCCGTTGCGACACGGCATCGCGATCGGGCTCCTCGATATAGATCGTGGCATACGAGCCAAGCGCGCCGTGGTGCACCACGTACGGATCGGTGATCGGTAGGATCACCCGCGACTTCTCCCTGCCGATCCAGCCGTCGATCACGTCCTGCAGGTAGATCACGTCGGGCGTGCCGTCGGCCTTGGTCTTGGCGTTCATGCCGTGGTCCGCGGTGAGCGCGATCACAGCGCCCAGCGCATCCATCCTGGCGAGGTACGTGTCCATCATCGCGTAGAACTTGTTGGCGCCCTCCGTCCCCGGCGCGAACTTGTGCTGGATGTAGTCGGTGGTGGAGAGGTACATGAGGTCGGGGCGACGGCTCTCGAGGAGCTTCACGCCCGCGGCGAAGACGAACTCCGAGAGCTCGGCGCTGTACACCGAGGGCACCGGCATGCCGACCATCTCCACCACGTTCTCGATGCCGTTCTCGGCCAGGGTCGCTTCGGCGGCCTTCTCCGAGGAGAAGCAGATGTTGCCGGGCTTCATGCCATGCCCCAGCAGCTTGCGCAGCTTGTCCTTGGCGGTCACGACGGCAAGCTTCGCCCCCTCGTGGGAGAACGCGGCGAATACGGTGCCCGCCCGCAGGTACTTCGGGTCGTTCATCATCACCTCGGCGTCGGCCTCGCGGTCGTAGAAGAAGTTGCCGCAGATGCCGTGCACGGCGGGCGGCACGCCCGTGACGATGGAAAGGTTGTTGGGGTTGGTGAAAGAGGGCACCACGCAGTCGCCCTTGAAGGCGCTGCCTCCCGCGAGCAGCTTGGCGATGAAAGGCGCCACCCCGGCCCGCGCGGCATCGGTGAGGTAGTCGTACTCGCAGCCGTCCACGCACACGACGACCAGCGGCTCGCTCATCCAGCGATAGGTGCGGCGGTTCACTTCAACGGTCTTCATGCGGCGTTTCCTTTCATGCCTGTTTCCTGGGTCTATCCATGGTGTGGTGCAGCCGGTCCTGGCTCTCGCGGACGTGCTCGTAGAGCAGGCGCGCCGCCGTGTCGCCGTCGCCGCGCGCGAGCGCGTCGACGATCTCGGCATGCTCGCGCGTGGAGATGGGGAAGCTGTCGGGCCCGTGGGCGAGCGTCTCGCGGCGGTGCAGGTGCAGCTCGTTCACGAGGCGGCGGTAGGTCGCGAGCAGGAAGCCGTTGCCGGTGAATTGCGCCAGCAGGTCGTGGAACTTCACGTTGAGCGGGTAATAGGCATCGACATTGCGGGAGCGGGCGACGCGGCCCATCTCCTTCACGAGGGCGCGCAGCTGCTCGAGCTCGGCAGGGCCCACGCGTGCCGCCGCGAGGCGGCCGATCAGCTGGTCGAGCCCGGCGCGCACCTCGTAGATCTCGTCGGCTTCGCCGACCGAGAGCTCGCGCACGAGACACCCCGATTCTTCTCGGTGCGCACCAGCCCATCCTGCTCGAGGCCGCGGAACGCCTCGCGTACCGGGCTGCGCGAGATGGCGAGCTCCTCGGCGATCTCCACCTCGTTCAGCTTGCTCCCGGGCTCGATCTCGCCCGAGACGATGCGCCGCTCCAGCTCGCGGCGCACGAGCGTCGTGAGGGACTGGCTCTTGAGGAGGCCGATGGCGGTGAAATTGGGGTTGCGAGGCACGGTCGCGGGCGGGCGTCGATTGTCGACAATATGCAAACATTGTACTCCGGTCGCGCCCCGATTTCGGGCAGGAAGACCGATGCAATGCGTGGGATCGCTCAGGCCTCCGCGACGGCGCCCAGGGCCTCCTCGACGATATCCAGCGCCTTCTCCAGCTCTTCCGGCGTGATGGTGAGTGGCGGCGCGAGGACCAGCACGTTGCCCTGGCCCACCTTGAAGGAAAGGCCGTTGGACAGGCAGCGATAGAGCACCTGCTCGGCTTCCTCGCGCGCGGGCTTGCCGTCGGCCTTGACGAGCTCGATGCCGAGCAGCAGGCCCGCGCCCCGCACCGCGCCGATCAGGGGTCGCTTGACCATCATCCGCTGCATCCGGTCGAGCGCCTGCGCGCCCAGATCCACCGAGCGTCGAAGGAGCTCTTCCTCCTCGATTACCTGCAGCGTGGCGAGGCCCGCGGCGCAGCCCACGGAGCTCTTCTCGTGCGTGTAGTGCCCGAGCGCGCGGTCGGCCGCGACGTCAAGGTCTTCGCGCGCCAGCAGCGCTGCCATCGGGAACACGCCACCGCCCAGTCCCTTGCCCAGCACCACCATGTCGGGGACGATGTCGTAGCGCTCGAAGGCGAACATCGTTCCCGTCCTGCCCAGCCCCACCGGGATCTCATCCAGGATCAGCAAGGCGCCATGGCGATCGCAGGCCTTGCGGATGGTGCGGTAGTAGTCGGGCGGCGGCACGTGCACGTCGGTCGATCGAATGGTCTCCACGATCACGGCGCCGATGTCCTCCTCCTTGCCGAGGACGTAGTCGACGTACTCGGCGCAGCGCAGGCGGCAGATGCCCCCGCAGCCGAAGCGGCAACCGGCGGGATCATACGGCGGCACGTGCTCCGCGCCGGGCATGAGGGGCCCCATGTTCTTGCGGAAGACGGCCTCGCCACCGATCGAGATCGCGTCCAGCGACGCGCCATGGAACGAGTCCCACATCGAGAGCGTCTTGTGCCGGCCGGTCGCGATGCGCGCGAGCTTGAGCGCCATCCCGATCGCGAGCGCGCCTCCCGGCGCGAAGAGCACCTTGGAGAGCGGGGAAGGAGCGAGCGTTGCGAGCTTGCGCGCGAGGTCGATGGCGGCCTGGTTGGTGAATCGCCGCGGCGAGAACGGCAGCGTGTCCAGCTGGTGCTTGACCGCCTCGATCACGCGGGGGTGGCCGTGGCCAACCTGGTGGACGCTGTTGCCGTGGAAGTCCATGTACCGCCGGCCTTCGACGTCCTCGAGCCAGATGCCCTCGGCGGCGACGAGCGCGTTGAGGCAGGGCGTGGAGAGGGATTGGTGCAGGAAGTAGCGCGAATCCTCGTCGAGGAGGGCACGCGTGGCCTCGTGCAGGTTCTGCGCCTGCCATTGGGCTCGAAGCGGGGAGAGGTTCACGTCGCCTTCGGCGGCCGAGTCCTCTAGACGCGCTTGGCCAGGTTTCGGATGCCCGTTCATGGTGCGTTCCACGCAATCTCGTTGCGTGCGATTGTATTGGCACTGGGGGGGCATCGTCTCGACGGGTGCGAGGCCAGCCGCGCGCCTCGCACCTGCCCTGCGTCAGTGCCCTCCGGTTGCAGCGATCAGCTCCCGGCGCTTCATACCTCGGCGGCTCCCGCGATGAGCGTCGAGAGCTTGGAGGTCTCGCGCGTGTACGGCACCACGACCCTGGCGAAAGCGCGCTGCGAATCCAGCACCTTCTTGAAGAACGCGTCTTTCGCCTCGAGTTGGGACAGCACCTTCTTGGCCGACTTGATGAAGGCCGGGGCGTAGTCGGCCGGCGCGTCGAACACGGTCACGCCCTTGGTCTTGATCTCGGCGAGCGCCTTGGCGTTCTCGAACTGGAAGTAGAGGATCGCCTCGAAGAGCGAGGTGGTGAGCGCGTTCTCGACGATCGATTGCAGGTCGGGAGAGAGCGCCTTCCATTTCGCCCCGTTGATGACGACATCGGCGATGTCGATCGCCTGGTGCAGGCCCTGGATCGAGTAGAACTTGAACACGTCCTGCAGCCCGACCTTGATGTCGTTGGCGGGGTTGATCCACTCCACACCATCGATCACGCCGCGCTCGGCCGCGGGGATGAGCTCCGCGCCCGCGAGGTTCACCGGGATGCCGCCCATGTCCTTGAGCACGTCGGAAGGCAGCCCGGAGGACATGCGGAAGCGAAGCTTGGTGAATTCCGCCACCGACTTGACCGGCTTCTTGAACCAGCCGAAGCACTCGGGGCCGTCCGGCGCGTAGAGGAAAGGCATCACGTCGGCGCGAAGCATCTTCTGGTAGTACTCGATGTAGAGGTCGCGCCCGCCACCCTGCATGTACCACGCGAGCTGGCCCATCTGGTCGAGGCCGCTGCCCGAGCCGCCCAGGGGCGCGCTGAAGAGCCCGCCCGCCGGATGCTTGCCCGTGGCGTAGTGCGTCCACCACTGGCCGGAGTCCACGACGCCCTTGCTCACGGCATCGAGGATCTCGTTGGGCTTCACGATGGCGCCGCTGGTGAGCACCTCGATCTGCAGGCGCCCGTTCGACATCTTGTTCACGTTGGAGGCGAACTTGTTGAGCAGCGTCATGTGCGGCGTGCCCGAGGGGTTCGCGCTCTGCAGCTTCCAGCGGTGGGTCTGGCCCTGGGCATTGGCGATCGACGGTGCGGCTGCGGCGCCGGCCGCGATTCCCGCGCCGGCGGACTTCAGGAATTTCCTGCGTTCCATGGATTGTTCTCCTCCTTGGGTTGGGCTGCGAGCTAGCGGTTGCCGAACATCATGTTGGGAAGCACGAGGATGATCTTGGGGAAGAAATACAGCACCAGCACCGCGATCCACTGGATCGCCATGAAGGGCAGCATGCCCTTGTAGATCTCGGCCAGGTCCCACTTGGGCATGATGCCCTTGAGGTAATAGGCCGAAAGCGCCACGGGTGGCGATAACCAGCAGGTCTGCAACGTGACCGCGAGCAGGATGCTGAACCACACCATGTCCACCTTGAGCACCTCGAGGATGGGCATGAAGATGGGCACGATGATGACCACGATCGGCACCCACTCGAGCGGCCAGCCCAGGATGAAGCACATGGCCAGGATCGAAAGGATCAGCAGGTCGGGCGGGATGTTCATGGCCACCAGCGACTTGGCGATGAACGTGGGCGTGCCCAGCGCCGAGAACACCGAGCCCAGGAAGGACGAGGCCATGAGCAGGATCATCACCATGCTCGCGGTCTGGGCGGTGCGGAAGGTGGAGTCCTTGAACACCGCCCAGGTGAGCTTGCCGTGGGCCGCGGTCACGAGAAGCGCCCCCACGCAGCCGATGGCCGCGCCTTCGGTGGGCGTGGCCCAGCCGCTCACGATGGAACCCAGCGTCGCGATGATGAGCGCCGCCGGAGGCACCAGCCCGATGAAGAACTCGCGCGCGATGTGCGCCTTGGAGACGGAGAGCTCGGCGGCCGAGAGCGGTGGGCCCAGCTTCGGGTTCATCCAGACGCGGCCCAGCGTATATATAAGGTAAAGGCTGGCGAGCAGCAGGCCCGGCAGCAGGGCGCCCGCATAGAGCCGCGCCACCGACACGCTGAGCACAGGTCCCATGACCACGAGCATCACGCTGGGCGGGATGAGGATGCCGAGCGTGCCCCCCGCGCAGATCGTGCCGGCCGAGAGCCGCACGTCGTAGCCCGAGCGCATCATCACGGGCGCCGCCATGAGCGCGATGATGGTGACCGAGGCGCCGACGATGCCCGTGGCCGCGGCGAAAAGCGTCGCGGTGAAGATCGTGGCGAGGTAAAGCGAGCCGTGCACGCGGCCGAAGATGAGCTGCACCGCGTGGAAGAGCCGGTTCATGAGGCCCGCGCTCTCGAGCACGTATCCCATGAAGGTGAACATCGCCACGGCCGCCAGCACCGTGTCGGTCATCGTGTCGAACACCTGGTAGGTCATCAGGTGGAAGACGCGGTCGCCGATGCCCATGTAGCCGAACACCGTGCCCAGCATGATGAGCGTGAACGAGATCGGGAAGCCGCCGAGGATCACGACGAACATGAGCACCAGCAGGACGAGGCCCAGCACTTCGTGGCTCATGGCCAAGCCTCCGTCCCCGGTCCGCCGTTCCTCATCGCCCGCTTCATGTGATCTCCCCCGGGCCCTCGTGGTCGCGATAGTCGACGCCCGTGGCGAGCGTCTTGACGCACTTGAGGACCTCGGAGAGCCCCTGGAGCAGGAGCAGCGCGGCGCTCACCGGGATGACGGTCTTGTACCAGTAGGCCGGCGGGCGCCATGTGGTCATGAGCGCTTCCTTGAGCTCCCACGATTCGGCCGCGAAGGTCCAGCTCATCCAGGTGAACATCACCATGCCGGGCAGGAACACCAGCAGGTACTGCGCGAGGTCCATGCGCACCTGGGTCCTGAGCGACCAGCGCGCCGACAGGAAGTCGGTGCGGATGTGCTTCTGCAGCTTGAGCGTGTAGGCGCCGGCGAGGAAGAAATGCGCGCCGTAGCACATGGTGGCGATGTCGTTGGCCCACATGGTGGGCGTGAAGAACTTGCGAACCATCACTTCGTAGAACAGCACCGCGAACATCGGCACGATGAGCCACGAGGCCGCCTTGCCGGACCACTCGCTCACCGCATCGACCACCGGCGTCACGCGGTCGATCCAGGCGATGGTGCCGTTCATGCGGCCTTGTCCGCGCCGATGAAGTTCTTGCCGCGCACGCCGTCGAGCGCCTGCGCGACCATGCGCGCCGATTCCTCGGCCTCCACGCCGTAGCTCTCGAAGTCGGTCGCCACGCCGACGCTTTCGAGGAAGGCGCGCAGCCGTCGCGGCGCGCCGCCCAGGTCGCCGTCGAAGACTTGCGCCAGCACGGCGTCGCGCTCGCGCACCTTGCCCAACGCGCGCTCGAGCACCATCGGCAGCGTGAAGGAGCAGGCGATGCCGTGCGGCAGGCCGAAGCGCAGCGTCATCTCGTAGGAGATCGAGTGCGCCAGCGCGGTCTTGGTGTTGGAGAAAGCCATGCCGGCCTTGAGGGCGGCGAGCGCCATGCGGGCCCGCAGGTTGCGATCGCGCGGGCTCGCGACGAGCGCCGGCAACGTGGCGAGCGCCTCGCGCGCCGCTGCCACGGCGAAGGTGTCCGAAACCGGGTTGGCGTTCACGTTCCAGATCGATTCCAGCGCATGCGAGAGCGCGTCCAGCCCGCTCTGCACCGTGACGGACTCGGGGAGAGTGAGCATGAGGTCAGGATCGACGAGGGCGGCCTCGGGCCAGGTCTGCGGCAGGTGCAGCGAGTGCTTCTTGTTGGCGGCCCTGTCCCAGATCGTTGCCCAGGGCGTCACCTCGCTGCCGGTGCCGGCTGTGGTCGGAATGGCGATGAGGGACTTCAAGCGGGCAGGCGTGAACGGCTTGCCGGTCGCCAGAAGCGCCACCAGGTCCTCGAAGCGCCCGCTCGCGGTGCCCACCATCAGCGCCTTGGCCGTGTCGATCGCGCTGCCGCCGCCCACCGCGACGATCGTTTCGACCTCGCCATGCGCGTCCCAGAATTGCTCGTAGGTCGCAGCGAGGTTCGCCACGTCCGGATTGGGCTCGACGCCGGCTTCGATCGCGCGCAAGGCATCGCCGAGGATCGCCTGCAGGCGCGCCGTGAGCCCCAGGCCGGCGGCCTCCGGGAAGATCACGAGCACGGTGCGCCGCCCGGCCAGGACCGCGGGAAGCTCCTCGATGCAACCCGCGCCGAAGCGGATCGCTACCGGGTTGTGGTAGCGCAGCGACACTTCTCCTCCCTCTTCCATGCCGGCTCTGCGGCCGATCCGCGCAAGGGTGCGCCAAGGCGCATCATTCACCAAATTGTTTTATTTGCATGGATCCATTCAAGAAAGCTATGCTGGGACGCATGCGACTCACCCAGCTTCGCTCCTTCCATGCCGTCGCCCGGGCCGGGGGATTCACGGGTGGCGCGCGGCTGCTCCATATCAGCCAGCCGACGGTCACGACGCAGGTGCGCTTCCTCGAGGAAACCTATGGCATCGAGCTCTTCTACCGGCGCGGCCACTCGGTCAGGCTCACGCCCTTGGGCGAGCAGCTCTATGCGATGGCGCAGAAGATCTTCGCCCTCGAGAGCGAGACCATCCACATGCTGGAGGACTCGGGCGAGCTCAGGTCGGGCCACCTGCGCGTGGGCGCGGTGGGTCCCTTCCACGTGACCGAGATGCTGGCGCGCTTCAATCGACGCCACCCCGGGCTGGAGGTCTCGGTGCGCGTGGGCAACTCGGAAGCGGTGCAGCAGGACCTGCTCGATTACCGCACCGACGTGGCGGTGCTGGCGCAGTTCACCGACGACCCGCAGTTCCATTCGACGCCCTACAGCCGGCACCCCGTCGTGGTCTTCGTGAATCGCAGCCACCGCCTCGCCTCGCGGCGATCCATCCGGCTGGCGGAGCTGGAGGGCGAGCCGATGATCCTCCGAGAGGAGGGATCGACCACGCGCAAGGCCTTCGACGACGCGCTGCGCAAGGCGGGCATCACGCCGCGGGTGGTGATGCAGATCGGCAGCCGCGAGGCGATCCGCGAGGCCGTGATCATGGGGGTGGGCGCGGGCGTGGTTTCCGAGATCGAATACGTTCCCGACCCCGAGCTGCGGATGGTCCGCGTGAGCGACGCCCAGATGTTCACGCACGCCCACGTGGTCTGCCTCGAAGAACGGCGAGCGGCGCGGCTGGTGAAGGCCTTCCTCGAGATCGTCCACGAGCTCCTGGGCGAGCGTCCCGCCGGCCGCGCTCGCGCGAAAGGCGCATTGCCGTAATAATGGGATGCTGCCCGTCCCGTCCGCCCCGAAAACCAAAGACCAGGAGAGGATCCCAATGAATCGTCGTCGCCTCATTTCGTGCGTGGCCGCCGCTTTTGCCGCCGCCGCCACGTCCGCGTACGCCCAGAAGACCGAGCTGCTCGTCTACACCGCCCTCGAGACCGACCAGCTCAAGGCCTACACCGAGTCGTTCCAGAAGACCAACCCGAACATCGACCTCAAGTTCGTGCGCGACTCGACCGGCGTCATCACCGCCAAGCTGCTGGCGGAGAAGGCGAATCCCCAGGCCGACGTGATCTTCGGCGTGGCCGCCTCGTCGATGGAGATCTTCAAGCAGGAAGGCATGCTGGCACCCTATGCGCCTGCCGGGTTCAAGAGCATCAACCGCAAGTTCAGCGATCCGGCCAACCCTCCGTCGTGGGTGGGCATGGACGTGTTCGCCGCGGTGGTCTGCTACAACACGGTCGAGGGCAAGAAGAAGAACATCCCGCAGCCGACTTCGTGGGCCGACCTCACCAAGCCGGTCTACAAAGGCCAGATCACCATGCCCAACCCGGCCTCGAGCGGCACCGGCTTCTTCGACGTGACGGCGTGGCTGCAGACGATGGGCGAGCAGGGCGGCTGGAAGTACATGGACGCGCTGCACGAGAACATCGCGCAGTACACGCACTCGGGCTCGAAGCCCTGCCGGCAAGCGGGAGCGGGCGAGTTCGTCGTCGGCATCTCCTTCGACTTCCGCGGCAACGACGTGAAGGCGAAGGGCGCGCCGGTCGAGCTCATCTTCCCCAAGGAGGGGCTGGGCTGGGACATCGAGGCCTCGGGCATCGTGAAGACCACCAAGAAGATGGACGCGGCGAAGAAGCTGATGGACTGGACCGTGACGCAGGAGGCCAACCAGGCGTACTCCAAGAACTTCGCCATCGTCGCCCATCCGGCGGTCAAGCCCAACCTGCCGCACATTCCGGCGGACCTTGAGAAGAGGCTCATCAAGAACGACTTCGCCTTCGCGGCGAAGAACCGCGACAAGATCCTCGCCGAGTGGAACAAGCGCTACGCGGCGAAGACGGAAGCCAAGTAGGGATGAGGGATGAGTGACTTCCTGCAGCTGACCGGCATCACCAAGCACTTCGGCGAGTTCGCCGCGCTGAAGGGCGTATCGCTGGGCGTGCGGCAGGGAGAGCTCATCTGTTTCCTCGGCCCCTCGGGGTGCGGCAAGACCACGTTGCTGCGCATCATCGCGGGGCTGGAGGTCCAGTCGGCCGGCACGATCATCCAGGGCGGGCGCGACATCTCGCGCCTGCCGCCGATGAAGCGCGACTACGGCATCGTGTTCCAGTCGTACGCGTTGTTTCCGAACCTGTCCGTGGCGGAGAACGTGGCTTACGGGCTGGTGAACCGGCGCACGCCACGGGCCGAGCGCGAGGCGCGCGTGAACGAGCTGCTCGCCCTCGTGGGCCTTCCCGACAGCGGCGCCAAATTCCCGAGCCAGCTTTCCGGGGGGCAGCAGCAACGCGTGGCCATCGCGCGCGCGCTGGCGACTTCACCCGGGCTGCTCCTGTTGGACGAGCCGTTGTCAGCGCTCGACGCGCGCGTGCGCGTTCGCTTGCGCGGCGAGATCCGCAGCCTGCAGCGACGCGTGGGCATCACCACGATCCTCGTCACCCACGACCAGGAGGAGGCGCTTTCCATGGCCGACCGCATCGTGGTGATGAAGGACGGCGAGATCGAGCAGATCGGCACGCCCGCCGAAGTCTACGGGCGGCCGGCCACGCCATTCGTCGCCGATTTCGTCGGCAAGACCAACCTGCTGCCGGCGAAGCGCGAAGGGGCCGACAGCGTGCAGGTCGGGGCGCAGCGCTTCAACTGCCCGCTCGAGGACGGCCTGGGCAAGGACGGCGCGCCGCTCAGCCTCTTCTTCCGTCCCGAGGACGTGACCGTTCGCGGCGTCCACGCAACGACGACCAACTCGGCCGCGGCCACTGTCGAGAAGATCGAGTTCCTCGGCGCGTATTCGCGCGTGACGTTTCGCGTGCATGGCATCGACCAGGCGCTCACCGCCGACCTGTCCCTGAACGACATGGAGGAGTTCGGCTGCAAGCCCGGCGACACCCTGCGCGTGGCGGTGCCGCCCGAGCGCTTGCGGGTATTCGCCGAGGCGTGAGCAGCGTGCAGCAGCCGGCGAGCTCCATCGGCGCGCCGGCGCAGATGCTGGGCCGCGTGCACATCCAGCGCCTGCGCGTGCACTGGAGCGACCGCGTGGCCCACCTGCTGCTCATCGTGGCGGGCCTCGGCCTGGCGCTCTTCCTGCTGGCCCCGCTGGTAATGATCCTCGCCAAGAGCCTGCAGGACCGCGCGGGCGACTGGGTGGGACTGCGCAACTTCGCCGACTACTTCCGCACCCCCGCGCTCGCGCGCTCCATCTGGAACAGCTTCTGGGTTTCGGCGCTGGTGACCGGGATCACCATCCCGCTCGCCTTCACCTTCGCCTATGCGCTCACGCGCAGTTGCATGCGCTTCAAGGCGGCGTTCCGCAACCTGGCCCTGGTGCCCATCCTCGCCCCCTCGCTGCTTGCGGCGATCTCGTTCATCTTCTGGTTCGGCAACCAGGGCATCCTCAAGGCGCTGCTTTTCGGCGGCCAGATCTACGGCGCGCCCGGCATCGTGATCTCGCTCGTGTTCGCGACCTTCCCGCACGCGCTCATGATCCTGGTGACGGCGCTCTCGCTCACGGATGCGCGCCTCTACGAGGCCGCCGACGCCCTGGGCACGCCGACGGTGCGCAAGTTCTGGACGATCACGGTGCCGGGCGCCAAGTACGGCCTCATCAGCGCGGCCATGGTGGTCTTCACCTATGCCATCAGCGATTTCGGCATTCCCAAGGTGATCGGCGGCAACTTCAACATGCTCGCCACCGACATCTTCAAGCTCGTCATCGGGCAGCAGGACTTCGCCAAGGGCTCCGTGGTCGCGATCATCCTGCTGCTGCCCGTGGCGGTCACGTACCTCGTCGATGCTTGGGTGCAGAAGCGCCAGTCGGCGCTGCTCTCGGCGCGCTCGGTGCCGTACGTCCCGCGGCCCTCGCGCGGTTTCGACTGGGCGATGACCGCGTTCTGCGCGCTCATCTGCGCGCTTTTCCTCGCTGTGCTCGGCATGGCGGTATTCGCCTCATTCGTGAAGCTCTGGCCCTACAACTTCAGTATGTCGCTCGACCACTACCGCACCGGGCTGGTCGAGGCGGGAATCTTCACGGCCTACGTGAACAGCGTCACGCTCGGCGCGTGGTGCGCGACGCTGGGAGCCGCGTTCATCTTCGGCGTCGCCTACCTGCTGGAAAAGACGCGCGGGCTCGACGCCTGGCGGCCCTTCGTGCGACTCATGGCGGTGCTGCCCATGGGCATTCCCGGCATGGTGCTGGGATTGGGATACATCTTCTTCTTCGTGGCAGCCGACAACCCGCTGCACTTCCTCTACGGCACGATGGCGATCCTGGTGATCAACACCGTGGTCCACTACTACACGTCTTCGCACCTCACGGCCCTCACGGCCCTGAAGCAGATCGACAACGAGTTCGAGTCCGTCTCGGCCTCGCTCAAGGTGCCGTTCTGGCGCACGTTCTTCAGGGTCACGCTGCCGGTTTGCCTGCCCTCGATGCTGGACATCAGCCGCTACCTCTTCGTGAACGCCATGACGACCGTCTCGGCCGTGGTTTTCCTGTATTCGCCCAAGACCACGCTGGCTTCCGTGGCCATCGTGAACCTGGACGAGGCGGGGGACATCGGGGCGGCGGCGGCGATGGCGACCTTGATCGTCGCCACCTCCGGCACGGTTTGTCTGGTCTACTATTTCATCCAGCTCTGGCTGGACCGATCCACCCAGGCCTGGCGACGATAAGGAGCATTCATGATCCGCGGCAACGACCCCATCCTCCTCACCCCCGGCCCCCTCACGACGTCGCTCGAGACCAAGCAGGCGATGCTGCGCGACTGGGGCTCCTGGGACGCCTCGTTCAACGCCATCACCGGGACGATCTGCAGGGACCTGGTCGATGTCGTGCACGGCGCCGGGACGCACGTCTGCGTGCCCCTGCAGGGTAGCGGGACGTTTTCCGTCGAGGCGGCGCTCGCGAACCTCGTTCCCCGCGGCGGCAAGGTGCTGGTGCCGCAGAACGGCGCCTATTGCCAGAGGATCGTGAAGATCCTCAAGTACCTCGGCCGCGCCTGCGTGGCGATGGACCTGCCCGAGGACAAGCATCCGACGGCGGCGATGATCGAGGAAGCGTTCTCGAAGGACGCGTCGTTCACGCACGTGGCGCAGGTGCATTGCGAAACCGGGACCGGGATCCTCAACCCGCTCGCCGAGATCGCGGCGGCCTGCCAGCGCCACGGCAAGGGCCTCATCGTCGATGCGATGAGCTCCTTCGGCGCGATCGACATCGACGTGTCTAAGTACGCCATCGATGCCGTGGTCGCGGCTTCGGGCAAGTGCATCGAGGGCCCTCCGGGGATGGGCTTCGTGATCGCCCGCCAGGCGGTGCTCGAGAAGTCGCAGGGCAACTCGCACTCCCTCGCGATGGACCTGCACGACCAGTGGACCTACATGCAGAAGACCACGCAGTGGCGCTTCACCCCGCCCACGCACGTGGTGGCTGCCTTCCGCGCGGCGCTGGACCAGTTCAAGGCCGAGGGCGGCGTGGCCGCACGCGGCGCCCGTTATCGCAAGAACTGCGAGACGCTCATCGAAGGCATGTCTGCGCTGGGCCTGCGTCCTTTCCTGCCGCGCGCCATCCAGGCGCCCATCATCGTCACCTTCCACGCGCCGGCCGATCCCGCGTATTCGTTCAAGCCCTTCTACGAGAAGGTGAAGTCGCGCGGCTACGTGCTCTATCCCGGCAAGCTCACGCAGGTCGAGACCTTCCGCGTGGGTTGCATCGGCGCCATCGACGCGAACGAGATGAGGAACGTCGCCTCCGCCGTGGCCGAGACGCTGAAGGAGATGGGAGTCGAGCAGGTGGCGCCGGTGAAGTCATCTGCCTACGCGTGAGCGCCACGGCCATTACGCGGACCCTGGAACCCGACGGCTCGGTGGTGATCGCCGATTCGCGGGCGCGCTTCGCCTACCGCAGGGTTGCGCCCGGCGTCCTCGACATCGCCATCAGCGGCACCGACTCGGGCCAGTTCGGCACCGCGACCCTCGATGAGGTGGCCTTGGCGCTCGTGCGCGAACGGCCGCTGGAGCTCTTCATCGACGCCTCCGAGGCGTCGATGCCCACGGTCGGCGTAAGCCGGGATTGGACGCGCTTCTTCGCGCTCAATCGAGACAGCCTGAAGCGCGTGAGCGTGCTCGTGAGCTCGAAGTCGGTGGAGCTCACCGTGGCCATCGCGCAGCACCTTTCTCAGACCGGCAAGCTGATCCAGATCTATTCGGACGCGGAGCTCTTCGCGCAACGCCGGGAAGCGGCCGCCTCGCTCAGCCGCCGGTGACCGCGCCCAGGCGCTCGCCGCGTGCGCTCGCCTCGACGAGTTGCGCCAGGCGGCGCTCGCGGGTCTGGTCCTTCCTCGCGCTCATCACCCAGAACGTGGCGAGGCGCCGATAGCCCGGCGGTTGCGTGGCGAAGAAATGCCACGCCTTGCGGTTGCCGCGAAACCGCTTCCCGGAATCGGCGTCGAACGCGGCCTCGCGGTTCTCGAAGGAGTAGCCGCCGGTACGGCGCGGGTCGCGCGCCTCGAAGGCCTTCAGCCCCGCGGCGCACATGCGCCCTTCCTCGATGAGGCGCTTCGCGCGCCGCACGTTGATCACGCTCCAGATGCTGCGGGGGCCGCGTGGCGTGAAGCGATGCATGTAGGCCGATTCGTCCACGCGCTTCTTGATGCCGTCGATCCAGCCGAAGCACAGCGCCTCCTCGACGGCCTGGGCGTACGTAAGCCCGCGCTTGCCCGAGCCCACCTTGTAGAAGCCCACCCACAGCTCGTCGCGCCGCGCATGGCATTTCGTGAGCCAGGCGCGGAAGGCAACGGCGCTCGCGAAGAAGCGGGGCATCACGGGCGCTGCTCCAGGACCGCGCGAATGAAGTCGCCCTTGGCTTCGGTGTAGGCGGCGCGGTCGTCCGGGAAGCGCGCCGCGAGGTGCTGCTTCACTCGCCAATACCTCTGGGCGAGGCGCGGGTCGGCACGCAGCGCGTCCCGGAAGGCGAGGTGGCGTTGCCAGAAGAGGCCGCCAAGCACCACGGCGTGCAGGTGGAACTTGCCCGGGGGCTGGTCGAGCTTGGTGAAATAGCGCCGCTCGGGCATCGCGCGCTCGAACTCGGGCACGTAGCGCCAGCCGTCGGCTTCGAGCGTCGGGATTCGGCCCTCGACGACGGCCAGGTCGGGAGAGCCGAGCATCACGTCGATGACGGGCTTGGCCCCCAGCCCCGGCACCGCGGTGCTGCCGATGTGCTCGACGACGACGGAGTCGTTGAAGATTTCCAGCAGGCGGCGCTGCTCGATGTCGAACACCGCGGGCCAGAGCGGCGAGTACGGCGTGAGCACGACTTCCTTGTCGCTCATCGCCGCGCCTTGAAGTGCGCGTCCAGCAGCGCGATCGCGTCGGTAAGGCGCGCGATGCGCGGCACGCCCTGGTGCATCCCGGCATCTTCCTCTCCGGGCCTGAACCAGATCGCGTGGATGCCGAAGCGGCGTGGGGCGAGCACGTCGCACTCGAGCGTGTCGCCCACCATGGCGATGTCGTCGGGCTCCACGCCCGCCACGTCGAGCGCCACGCGCCAGAACTCGTCGCTTTCCTTGCGCGCCCCGATCTCGGTGTAGCAGAAGATCTCGTCGACGTAGTCGCGCAGGCCTGCGCGCCCCAGCGCGACCTGGATCATCTCGCGGGTGGAGATGCTCGCGTTCGTTGCGACGCCGACGCGATATCGCCGCGAGAGCGTGGCAAGCGTCTCGTGCGCGCCTTCGACCGCCTTGACCTCGGGCCACAGGGCCATCGGGATGTCGAGCGGCCCATCCTCGGACATGAGCGTGTTGCCCCAGTCGAAGAGGACCCAGGGCCGCGGGCGCGCGGCCATCAGTGCTCGCCCGTCCGGCGGGCCGGCAACGCGCGGAGGAATGCGTGCATCGCCCGCACGTCGACCTCGTTCAAGTTGCGCAGGCTCTCGAAGGGCATCGCGCTGCTCACCGCGCTGCCGTCGGGGCGCTTGCCGGTGCGCAGCATCGCGGCGAACTTCTCGATGCTGTCGTAGCGCGCCATCACGCCGCCCTCGCCGGGCGTGAGGTTCGACGCCGGGGGCCACTCGGGCGGCGCGCCCATCACCCTGCCGCCGGAAAAGCTCGCGTTGTGGCAGCCCTTGCACATGTTGGCGACGTAGGCGCCATGCTCGACCGTGGCGGCCGCCGGGACCGGTTGCGAAGGCGGCAGGCGATGGTCGATCTTCTGCGCGGCATCGGGGATGACGCCGAGGCCGTAGAACGCTTTCACCATCAGCGGCAGGCGAACCAGCGCCGCCTCGCCATCCACGGGCGGCAGGCTGCGCGTGTATCCCACCAGAGCTGCCAGGTCCACGTCGGTCATGCGGTTGTAGTCCTCGCTCGGCATGAGGAAAAGCGCCCGGCCGCGCGGATCGACGCCGTGGCGGATCGCGCGCACCCAGTCGCCCTCGTTGTACGCCGCGACGGCGCTTCCACGACCCGCGGTGAGGTTGGGCGCATGCACCTGCATGCCTTCGTTGTCGATCAGCTTGCGCCCGCGCCCGTCCATGCCGTGGCACTCGCCGCAGCCCCGCGTCTCGAAAAGATACCTGCCGTGGCGCAACGCGGTCGCATCGCGGCTGTAAGGCACGGGCACCACGCGCACGTCCACCGTGCGGGCGAGCTTGCGCCCCCCGAGCCAGACTCCGGCCGCCAGCACCGTCCCTGCGACGAGCGCGAGCGCGGCGATCGCCACCAACGCGTACTTCAATGCCTTGTGCAACAAGGACTCCGGCAGATTCGGGATTGGCGGCATCATAACCGGGCCATGGAGCCGCATTTCGACCTCGCGCCCTCGCAATGGGTGCAACGCTGGGCCACCTGGATCCGTCCCGGCGGCGCCGTGCTCGACCTGGCCTGCGGGTCGGGGCGCCATGCGCGGCTGCTCGCGAAGCTGGGCTTCGAGGTCGACGCCGTGGACCGTGCCCCGGAGCTCTTCGAGAATCCTCCGCCGAACGTTGCTCTCATGGGAGCCGATCTCGAAGGGGCCGCATGGCCCTATCCCGGCCGGCGCTTCGACGCCATCGTCGTGACCAACTACCTGCACCGCCCGCTGCTGCCGATCCTGACCGATTCCCTCGAGCGCGGCGGGTTGCTGCTCTACGAAACCTTCGCTGCCGGCAACGAGCGGTTCGGCAAGCCGTCCAACCCGGCCTTCCTCCTCAAGCCCGGGGAGCTGCTCGAGGTCGCGCGGGGCAAGCTGCGGGTCGTCGCCTACGAGGACCTCGTCGTGGAGGACCCGAAGCCGGCCGCAATCCAGAGAATCTGCGCGAGAAACGAGGCCCCATAGGGTAAAATCTGCCCTTTCCCCACCCGCCTTTCCCATGCTTTCCGGAAGTCTCGTTGCCATCGTCACGCCGATGGCCGCCGACGGCGCGCTCGACCTGCCGGCGCTCAAGTCGCTCATCGACTGGCACGTTGCGGAAGGCACCGACGGCATCGTGATCGTCGGCACCACCGGCGAGTCGCCGACGGTGGACGTGGAGGAGCACGTGCTGCTCATCGAGAAGGCGGTGGAGTTCTCCGCCGGGCGCGTGCCGGTCATCGCCGGCACTGGGGGCAACGCCACCAAGGAAGCCGTCGAGCTCAACAAGCGGGCGAAGAAGGCCGGCGCGGACTTTGCGCTCTCGGTCGTTCCGTACTACAACAAGCCCAGCCAGGAAGGCCTCTACCGGCACTTCAAGGCGATCGCCGAATCGACCGACCTGCCGCTGCTGCTCTACAACGTGCCCTCGCGCACCGTGGCGGACCTCGCCAACGACACGGTGCTGCGACTGGCGGAAGTGAAGAACGTCGTGGGCATCAAGGACGCGACCTCCAGCATCGAGCGCGCGACCGAGCTCCTCGCGCGCGCCCCGAAGGGCTTCATGCTCTTCAGCGGCAATGACGATGCGGCGCTCGCCTACGCGCAACTGGGCGCGAATGGCGTGATCTCGGTCACCGCCAACGTCGCGCCGCGCGCCATGCACGAGATGATCGTCGCGGCACGCGCCGGGGACGCGCGCAAGGCCATCGAGCTCAACAACCGCCTGCTCGGGCTGCATCGGCACCTCTTCTGCGAGGCCAATCCGATTCCGGTCAAGTGGGCGCTGCAGCGCATGGGCCGCATCGCCACGGGCATCCGCCTGCCGCTCACGCCGCTCGCGCCGCAATATCACGAACTCGTGGCCGGGGCCCTGCGCGCCGCCGGCTGCATCCAATGACGAAGGACCGTTTCCCGATGAAGCGACTCAAGGCCCTATTCCTCTTTGCAGCCGCGGCGATCGTCCTGCCGGGCTGCTCCAACTTCACCTTCTTCGGCCTGCTGGGCGACAAGTCGCCCGAGTACAAGGGCGCCCAGGCGCGTTCGACCAAGCCCCTCGAGGTTCCGCCGGAGCTCACGTCCCCCACGGTGGACGACCGCTACGCGATTCCGGATCCCCGCGCGCAGACGACTTACTCGGCCTACAGCCAGCGCAACCCCGGGACCAGTCCCGTCGCGAGCGGCCCGACCGTGCTGCCGAAGTTCGACAACGTGAGGCTCGAACGCGCCGGCGACCAGCGTTGGCTCGTGGTGCAGGGCGAGCCCGACAAGGTGTGGCCGGCGGTGCGCGAGTTCTGGCTTTCGGCGGGGTACGCGCTCGCGCGCGAGATGCCCGAGGCGGGAATCATGGAAACCGAGTGGCACGAGGACCGCTCGAAGATTCCCGACGACATCGTGCGCCGTACCGTGGGACGCGTGCTCGATCGGCTCTGGTCCACCGCGCGCCGCGACAAGTTCCGCACGCGCCTGGAGAAGGGCGCGCAGCGGGGCACCACGGAGATCTTCGTGAGCAACCGTGCCGTGGAGGAGCAGTTCACCAACCAGGCGCAGGACACGACCAAGTGGGTGCCGATACCCGCCGACCCCGAGCTCGAGGCCGAGATGCTTGCCCGCATCCAGGTGAGGCTCGGCACCGGAGCCGGCGACGTGCGCATGGCGAGCGCCGCCGCGCCCGGGAAGGCCGCAGCGACGCCCGCGGCTGCGAGCGCGTCGACGACGCCCGAGTCGCGCAACGCCGTGCTGCAGAATTCCGGCGCCGGGCCGCTGGTGGTGAACGACAGCTTCGATCGTGCGTGGCGCCGCGTGGGGCTCGCGCTCGATCGCGTGGGCTTCACCGTGGAGGATCGCGACCGCTCGAAGGGCCTCTTCTTCGTGCGCTACATCGATCCCGAGGCCGATAACGCCAACGTGAAGAAGGAAGGCATCCTCGACAAGCTCGCCTTCTGGCGGCCGACGCCGAAGACTGCGCAGCCGCAATACCGCATCCACGTGGCCGAGGCCGGAGCGGGCATGTCGCAGGTGCAGGTGCAGAATTCGCAGGGCACTCCAGAGGCATCCTCCACCGGCAAGAAGATCCTCACGCTTCTTTTCGACCAGCTCAAGTAGCGCCTTGCCGGTGAGGTTCACCTCCCTCGGCAGCGGCAGCTCGGGGAACGCGCTGGTCGTCGAGAGCGGCCCGACGCGCCTCATGATGGACTGCGGCTTCCCCATCTCCGAAGTGAAGGCGCGGCTCGGGCGCTGCGGCCTCGCCCCGGCCGACATCACCGGGATCCTCGTCACCCACGAGCACGACGACCACATGGGCGGCGTGGCGCGCTTCGCCAAGCGCTATGCGATTCCGGTGTACCTCACGCGCGGCACGGCCCAGTGGCTGCCGCTCGATTTCCCGGCGGTGCTCGTGCGCATCATCGATCCGCACTCGGCTTTCGGGGTCGATGCGCTGCGTGTGGAGCCTTTTCCCGTCCCCCATGACGCGCGCGAGCCCGTGCAATACGCGTTCGGCGACGGCGATGCGCGGCTCGGCGTGGTGACGGACCTCGGCTGCATCACGCAGCACGTGGTGCAGAAGCTCTCGGGATGCACCGCGCTAGTGATCGAGGCGAACCACGACCTCGACATGTTGATGGGTGGGCCCTACCCGGTGAGCCTCAAGCAGCGCGTCTCGGGCCGCTTCGGCCACCTCGACAACCGCGGCGCGCGCCACCTGGTGGAAGCGCTCGACCGCGCGCGCCTGCGCCACCTCATCGCGGCGCACCTCTCGAAGCAGAACAATCGCCCCGAGCTCGCCGTGCAGGAGCTTTGCCAGGGCGCGAATTGCGAGCCCGCCTGGATCGGCATCGCCACCCAGGACGACGGCTTCGCCTGGCGCGACGCCTGATTGACCCCATAAAAAAACCGGCCCGCAGGCCGGTTTTCCAAGTGCGCCCGGTGGGGCAGTCCTACTTCTTGGCTTCGTCTTTTTTGGGTTCGGCCGCGGGCGCCGGGGTAGCGGCCGGGGCTGCGGAGGCGGGAGCGGCCGCGGTCGTCGTGTCGGCAGCGGGCGTGGCGGGAGCGGCGGCGGTGGCCGGCGCTTCGGCGGGCTTCGGCGCCTCGACCTTCGGGGCGGGCTTGGCAGGCGGGGTCTTCGGGGCTTCCTCGCCGCAGGCCACGAGGCCCAGGGCGACGACGGCGGAAACCAGGTAAGCGGACTTCATCTTCTTTTTTCCTTTGCGCGATTGTTTTTCGGGGCGGCCATCCATGCTGCGGTGCAGCAGGAACTTGGCCAGCGCGCGATTGTATAGGAATTCCGGCGGAATCAAAGCCCCAGGCGTGTCGCCGACACGGCCGGCTCGGAAAGCTCCCAGATCTCCTCGAAGCGCTGCAGGATCGGCGCCACGTCCGCGGGCGAGCGCAGGGCGAGCACGGCGCGAGGCTGCTCGTGATGCATCTGGCGCCACAAGCTATGGTCGTCCGCGATCACGAAGGGGTCCATGGCGTTGCGCGCCTGCGCGATCGTGCGGTGGATCTCGATCGACATCGGGAACTGCCGCAGCAGCGTGAGCAGGCGCGGGCAATCGCGCTCCAGCGGCCCGGTCTCGTGCAACGCGATGAGGATGCGATGCGCGCGCCCTGCCACCAGAAGCTCGCGCAGCTTCTCCGCGCGCGCCGGCGAGTTGAAGCCGCGATTGGCGAGCGTGATGTCGAAGATGCGAAGCGTGCGCCCGGCGCTCGCGATGACCTCGTCGATGGCGGCCTGCGACTCGGCGATGCCGAAGAGATGTCGATACGACGGCCTGGCCGCGGCCGCCTCGGTTCGTTGCTCGCTCATGGGCCCTCCCTTCCCGGTACGACGAATCCCTGCCGGTACCACGCGTAGGCGAGCTCGACGAAGTCGTCGCCCGCCCGCAACGGGCCCATGAGCGCGCGCCGGTCGGCGAGGCTTCGCGCCATCGCCCGGGCCGCCGGGGTCACCGCCACCCGCTCGCCGTTGATGAAGAACATCGTGCCAGAAAACAGCAGCCGCGAGCGCGCATCCAGCGCGATGCCGTGACGGGCAATGCGGCTTGCGAACCGCGCGCGCGGCAGCGCCGGGCGCGGGGGCTCGAACACCACCTCCGCCTTGGGCTCGGAGAGGAAGCAGCCTGCGAACTCGCGCACGTCGGCCGCGCTCCACCGGATCGTGCGAAGGGCCTTGTCGATGTGCGACACCAGCGCGCCGGGAACCGCGCCGGGGTTGCGGGAGCGCTGGGCACCGGGGTCGGCGTAATGCCCGGCAGGCGCCAGGCGATCGCGCAGGTGATCGAGGAATCCATGCACCACCTCGGCATCGGATGGGGCGCGAAAGCCGATCGACCAGGTGAGGCATTCGGTCTCGGCAGCGCCTTCGTGCGCCACGCCGGGCGGAAGGTAGAGCATGTCGCCGGCCTCGAGCACCCACTCCTCCTGTGCCTGGAAGCGGCGCAGGATCCTGAGTGGCAACCCGGGCACGAACTCGTGGTCGGCCTGCGAGGAGATGCGCCAGCGCCGCCGCCCGTGTCCCTGCAGCAGGAATACGTCATAGGAATCGACGTGCGGGCCCACGCCGCCGCCGGGCGTGGCGTAGCTCACCATCACATCGTCGATGCGGGCATGTGGAATGAAATCGAAGGCGCGCAGCAGCGCATCGGCCCGCGGCGCGAAGTGATTGGTGTCCTGGACCAGCACGGTCCAGTCGCGCCGCGGCAGGCCCCGCAGGCGCGATGCCGCGATCGGCCCATGCTCCAGGCTCCATTTCTTTCCGGTTCGCACCACCAGCCGGGAATTCGTTTCCTCGCGCGTCGCGGCGGCGAGCACCTGGGCGGGCGAAAGCGGATCGACGAAGCCCGCAAACGCGCCCCGCACGAGCAGGGGTTTCCTCTGCCAGCAACGGCGCATGAAAGCGTCGACATCGAGCGCGCCGAGGCGCTTGCGTGTCATCAAAATGGGCTAGAATCTTTTCGACTGTCGAGCGAACGCGGGTGCCATGCTACACGTAGGCCAGCCAGCACCGTCCTTCACGCTTCCCGATGCGAGCATGGAGATGATGGACCTCTCCAGCTATCGCGGGAAGAAGAACGTCGTGCTCTATTTCTACCCGCGCGACGGCACTCCCGGATGCACCATCCAGGCGATCGGCTTCAGCGATCGCGAGGATGAGTTCAAGAAGCTCGACACCGTGGTCTTCGGCGTTTCCCGCGACGACGTGCTCTCGCACCAGGCGTTCCGCGACGAGCACGGCCTCACCGTGCAGCTGCTGGCCGACACCGAGGAGGAGGTCTGCCGCCTCTACGACGTGATCCAGGAGAAGATCGTCGACGGCCATCCGCGCTCTACGCTCACGCGATCGACCTTCGTGATCGACAAGAAGGGCGTGGTGCGCCATATCCTCCAGGACGTGAACCCGCGCGCGCACGTCGAGGAGGTCCTCAAGGTCTGCAGGACCCTCGCGGGAGCCGGCCGCAAGCAGCATGCAAATTGAGCGCGGCAGGGTCGTCACGCTCGCCTTCGAGCTGAAGAACGCCAAGGGAGAGCTCCTGGAGGACGAAGGCGCGGAGCTCGCTTACCTCCACGGCGGCTTCGGCGGCATCTTCCCCAAGGTGGAGGAGGCGCTCGAAGGCAAGGATGTCGGCCACGAGATGAGCCTCACGCTCGAGCCCGACGACGCCTTCGGCGAATACGACGCGGAGCTGCTGCGCGTCGAGCCCCGCGAGCGCTTTCCGGCCACGCTCGAGATCGGCATGCAGTTCGAGGGCGTCCCAGGGGAGGAAGAAGGCGAGTCGCGCATCTTCACCGTGACCGACATCACCGAGGAAGCCGTCGTGGTGGACGCCAACCACCCGCTCGCCGGCGAGCGCCTCTGGTTCAAGTGCAACGTGCGCGAGGTGCGGGCGGCCACGCCCGATGAGCTTCGCCACGGCCATCCCCACGGCGACCTGGGCGTGCATCCGCACTGACTAGGGTTTCACCACCTTGTAGAGCTTGGGCTCCATCCGGAAGACCATCGGGTCGTCGGGATCCACGGTCACCTTGATCCAACCCATCAGGGGGCTGCCGTAGGTTTCCAGCCGCGTGACGAGGATGTTCTCGCTAAACGGCGCGTCGATGCGCTGGTTGTGCGAGTCGCCGTGCACGAAGAGCACCGGATGGCCCACGCGCCGGGCGGCCACCTCGACCTGGCGGATGAGCGCGCGGTAGTGGCCCTTCTTCGAGTCCCACGGGTTGGCATGGATGAAGATCACGAGGCCGCGCGTTTCGCCGCGCTCGGCAAGGCGCACCGCCTGCTCGAGCCAGGCGCGGTTGGCCTCGTCGCGGCAGCGCGCCTCCTCGTCGTTGGCTGCGTCGCGCCCGCGGTTGTTCTCGCTTCCCGGCACGCTCAGCGTCACGAAGCGCACGCCGCCGCGCGACCAGAAGCGGTTCTCCGGCAGGCCCGCGCAGCGGCAGCCTTCGGGCTGCATGTCGACGCAGCCGCCCTGCACCAGCAGCTCGAGGCGCTTGCGCCCGAGCGAGAAGCGGTCGGCGAAAAAAGTCCCGCGAATCTTTGCCAGCCGCTCGATGGGGTCCCGATTGCCGCGCCTGGCCTGGTGGCAGTCGGTCCACTCGTTGTCGCCTGGCGTGTAGATGAAGGGATGCGCCGACGCATCGAACTCGGCCTTGCGGCGCGCGTAGATGGCGTCGGTGCAGTCCACCCCGCCGATGATGTCGCCCACGTGGACCACGAATGCGAGGTCTTCGCGGCCGATGCGATCGAGCATCTCGACGAAGACGGCCTCCTCGGCGGCGTTGTATTGCGTGTCGCCCATGACCGCGAAGGAGAACGCGTCGGGGTGCGTCGGTTTCGCGGCGCATCCGGCCAGGAACACGAAGGCCAGGGCGCAGAGCGCGCGGTCAATTCTCATCGGCGGCTTTTTTCTTCAATCGGTAAAGGGCTTCGAGCGCCTCGCGTGGGCTGAGGCAATCGGGGTCGATCGCGTCGAGGGCCGTACGCAGCCCATCGGCGGCTTCCTCGGCGGGCTCGTCGCTGCCGTGGAAGAGGTCGGGTTGGCCGCCGCCGGGACGCAGCTGCTTCTCCAGCTCGGCCAGGTGGCGCCGCGCGGCGCGCACCACCTCGCGCGGGATGCCCGCCAGGTGCGCGACGTGGATCCCGTAGGAGCGGTCCGCGGGACCGGGCTCGAGCCGATGCAGGAACACGATGCGGTCGCGGTGCTCGACGGCGTCGAGGTGCACGTTGGCGATGTTCGGCAGCACGCTCGCGAGCTGCGTGAGCTCGAAGTAGTGCGTGGCGAAGAGCGTGTAGCAGCGGGTGGCCTCGGCGAGGTGGCGCGCGATCGCGTAGGCGAGCGCCAGGCCGTCGAAGGTCGAGGTGCCGCGGCCGATCTCGTCCACCAGCACGAGGCTGCGCGCGGTGGCGTTGTTGAGGATCGTGGCCGCCTCCGTCATCTCCACCATGAAGGTCGAGCGCCCGCCGGCGAGGTCGTCGGAGGCGCCGATGCGAGTGAAGATGCGGTCGATGGGGCCGAGGCAGGCCGACTTCGCCGGCACGAAGCTGCCGCAGTAGGCGAGCAGCGCGATCTGCGCCACCTGCCGCATGTAGGTCGACTTGCCACCCATGTTGGGGCCGGTCACCAGCAGCAGCTGGCGCGAGCGGTTGAGCGACGTGTCGTTGGGGATAAAATGCTCGACCTGGCTCTCCACGACGAGGTGGCGTCCCTCCTCGATGTCGATTCGGTCGTCGCTGGTGAATTCGGGGCGGGCGAGGCCGAGCGCCTCGGCCGAGGCCGCGAGCGCCGCGAGGGCATCGAGTCGCGCAGCCGCGTCGGCGATTCGCTGCAGCTCGGCGATCGCGGCATTGAGCTCGTCCAGCAACGCCTCGTAGAGCAGCTTCTCGCGCGCGAGGGCGCGTTCTCCCGCGGCGAGCGCCTTGTCCTCGAAGGCCTTGAGCTCGGGGGTGATGAAGCGCTCGGCGTTCTTCATCGTCTGGCGCCGCTTGTACTCCACCGGCACCTTGTCCAGCTGCGCCTGGGTCACCTCGATGAAGAAGCCGTGCACGCGGTTGAACTCCACGCGCAGGTTGGCGATGCCGGTGCGCTCGCGCTCGGCTTTCTCCATCTGCTGCAGGAAGGCGCCGCAATCGTCCTGGATCGCGCGCAGGTCGTCCAGCTCGGCGTCGCAGCCGCCGCGGATCACGCCGCCCTCGCGCACGACGGCCGCCGGCTCGTCGAGCAAGGTATGGGCGAGGCGCCGGTGCAAGCCTTCCACCGGCGCCAGCGCGGCGGCGAATTCCTCCAGTCCCGACGCGGCCTGCAGCATCGCTTGCAGGGTGGGCAAGGTGGCGAGCGTATCGCGCAGGCCCGAGAGGTCGCGCGGGCGCGCCGTGCGCAGCGCCACGCGCGCCGTGATCCGCTCCACGTCGGACCATCCCGAAAAGACGCGCCGCAGTTCGTCGTGGCGCAGCGGCGAGCTCGCATGGGAAAGCGATGCGATCACCGCCTGTCGCGCGCGCAACGCGGCCGTGTCGCGCAACGGGTGATGCAGCCAGTGGCGCAGGCGCCGGCTGCCCATCGAGGTTGCGCAGCGGTCGAGCAGCGAGAAAAGCGTGGGCGACTCCGCCCCCGACAGGGTCTCGGTGATTTCCAGGTTGCGCCGCGTGGGCGCGTCCATCGCGACGAACTCGCTTCCGCGCTCCACCCGCAGCGCCGTCACGTGGGGCAGGGAGGATTGCTGTGTGTGGCGGCAGTACCCGAGCAAGGCGCCGGCGGCGGCTATCGCACGGTCCATGCCTTCGCAGCCGAAACCCGCAAGGTCCGCCGTGCCGAATTGCTTCGCGAGATCGCGAGCGGCGGCGCGCGCATCGAAATGCCAGGGCTCGAGCCGCTTGACCGCGGTGCCGTGCCGCGACGGCAGCTCGAGCTCGACGGGCGCCAGCAGCTCCGCGGGCTGCAGGCGATCGAGCTCGGCGGCGAGGCGCGCCGCCGAAACTTCGGTGATGCGCAACCCACCGCTGGCGAGGGAGATCCACGCGATGCCCGCCACCCGATCCTGCACGTGCACGGCGGCCAGGTAACTCTCGCGCGAAGCCGGCAGCAGCGCGGCGTCGGTGAGCGTGCCCGGCGTCACGATGCGCGTGACCTTGCGCTCGACGGGCCCCTTGGCGGTGGCCACGTCGCCAACCTGCTCGCAGATCGCCACCGACTCGCCCAGCTTCACCAGCCTCGCGAGGTATTGCTCCACGGCGTGGAAGGGCACCCCCGCCATGCGGATCGGCTCACCCGCGGACTGCCCGCGCGTCGTGAGCGTGATGTCGAGTAGACGGGCGGCGCGCTCCGCATCGCCATGGAAGAGCTCGTAGAAATCGCCCATGCGGTAGAAGAGCAGCATGTCGGGGTACCCGGCCTTGAGCGCCAGGTACTGCTGCATCATCGGGGTGTGGCTGGGCGGGGAGACTTCGCCCTGGGTCACGCGTTTCACCCCGGCATTATCGCCGAGCGGCGCGGTTGCCGAATCCGCCTTTTTTCGCCGCCCCCCTTGCCGAACCGCGCAGTGGATGAGCAAAATCAGGGGTGCTGGAAAACGGCGAACACACGCAGCAGCCGGGGGGCAGGCCCGCGCCCGGCACCCTCGGCGAGGTCCTCTATGGCAGCGGACCCGGCGCCGTCGTGCCGGAGGCCGACTGGGCCGGCCTCGTTCGCGGCGTGGCTCGCGGAGAAGCCGCCGCGCTGCATGAGCTCTTCGAGCGCGCCCATCGACTCGTCTACGCCCTTGCGGTTCACCTCGGCGCCTCGCCCGATGTCGCCGAGGAGGTCACGGTGGATGTGTTCCTCGATATCTGGCGGCGGGCCTGGAATTACGACCCCGAGAGCTGCACCGTGCTCGCGTGGATCATGAACCAGGCGCGCTCGCGCTGTCTTGTCGCGTTGCCCGGCGCGAAATCGGCGGACCGGGCGGTATCTTTTGCCGCCGCAGCCGTGCCGCGAAGCAGCCTCGAGCTGCACGTGCGCCTGGCCAACCGGATCGCCGCGGCTTCGGGCCGCGATGCGTTGCCTCCGCCGCTCACGCGCTGGTCGGAGCCGCCGTGGGACGAAGTTGCGCCCGGCATCCTCTGCAAGATCTTCGCCGACGACGCGCCGCGCCATCGCGTGAGCATGCTGGTGCGCCTGCAGCCCGGCGTCGAATATCCACCCCACCAGCATGCCGGGCTCGAGGAGCTGCATCTGCTCGAAGGCGAGCTCTGGATCGACGATCGCAAGCTGCGGCCCGGCGATTACAACCGCGCCCAGGCCCCGAGCGGGGACAAGCGCGTGTGGAGCGAGACCGGCTGCATGTGCATGCTCGCCACGAGCACCGACGACGTCCTCGCCTGAGCGCTTCCCTCACCGCACCTTGAGGCCCACGCGGGTGATGCGTCCGTCGGCGATCTCCCGCACCACCAGCTCGGCGCGTCCCAGCGGCGCGCGATCGCCCACCACGGCGCGGCCGTGGCGGCGCTCGTCGAGGTAGTTCGCGAGCGTCTTCGAAGCGTGTTCGGGCGGCACCGTGATCCCGTACATCGCGCCGAGGTCCCCCAGCCGGGCATCGCCGTTCAGGACGAAGTCGCCGAAGTAGCGCTGCTCGTCGAGGCGCTGCGGCCCGAGATGGGGATCGAACAGCCGGTTCAAGGCCGATACCGCCTTGGGCTGCGCGAGCAAATGCGCGTAATCGTGCGGCTGCAGCGATAGCTGCGGCTGCAGCGGCAAGGGCGCGCCGTCCCGCATCAAGGCGATCAGCTGCGAGCCTTCCGGCAGCTGCAGGCTGTCCAGCGATCGCCCGTTCACCCGGCTGCCCGGCTGTACTTCGTAGCTCACGATCTCGTGCTCGAAGTGTCCAGGCATGTCGAGGGTCACGCGCTGCGCAGGCTCGGTCGAGGGCGGCACCTCGAGCTTGAGCAGCCGCGCGGCGCTGGCGATGGTCCAGCCCTGCACCACCAGCGAGACCAGCACGATGAAGAAGGCCACGTTGAAGTAGAGCCGCGCGAGCTCGACGTGGTACATGAGCGGGAAGAGCGCGAGCACGATCGGCACCGCGCCGCGCAGGCCGACCCAGCTGATGAAGGCCTGCTCGCGCCAGGGAAAGCGGAAGGGCGCGAGGCTCGCGACGACGGCCAGGGGACGCGCGACCAGGATGAGGAAGGCGGCGATGCCGAGCGCGGGCAGCGCCACCTTCACGAGCTCCGAGGGCGTGACCAGCAGGCCGAGGATGAGGAAGAGCACGATCTGGCTCAGCCACGCGAGCCCGTCGTGCACGCGCAGGATGTTCTGCGCCGCCTGCAGGGGCGAATTGCCCAGCACCACGCCCGCAACGAAAATCGCGAGGTATCCGCTGCCTCCCACCTGCTGCGTGGCCGCGAAGACGAGCAGGCCGCCGGCCACCGCGAGCAGCGGATAGAGCCCCGAGTGCAGGCGTAGCCGGTTGATGAGCATCACCAGCAGCCGCCCGCCCGCCACGCCCATCGCCGCCCCGACCGCGAATTGCTGGACGAAGGCGAGGATGACTCCTGCCTCGACGTGGGTCTTGTGCGCGGAGAGCAGCTCGAGCAGCGCGAGCGTGAGGAAGATCGCCATGGGATCGTTGCTCGCGGATTCCGTCTCGAGCGTCGCCGCAACCCGCTCCTGGAGCGTGGTGCCCGCGTTGCGCAGCAGGCCAAACACCGCCGCCGCATCGGTGGAGCCGACGATGGCGCCCACCAGCATGCCCTGCAGCCAACCGATGCCGAGCAGCCACGCCGCGAACACGCCCACCAGGGCCGCCGTGGCGACCACCCCAACGGTGGCGAGGCTCACGGCAGGCCACAGCGCCACGCGGAACATCTCGCGCCGCGTGCGCATGCCGCCATCGAAGATGATGACCGCGAGCGCAAGGGTGCCGACCACGTACGAGGTCTCGTAGTCGTCGAAGCGGATGCCGCCCGGCCCGTCCTCGCCCGCGAGCATGCCCAGCAGGATGAACACGAAAAGCAGCGGCGCTCCCAGGCGCGACGAGACGTCGCTCGCGATGATGCTCACCACGAGCAGCAGGGCGCCCACGAAGATGGCGGTGTTCCAGAATTCCATGGCGGCCATTGTATGGGCCGTGATGGCCCACGCGGCCTTGCCGCCCACGGCGCTGCGCAATCGCCCCGCGATGCTTCCCTTAGTGCAACTTGACCTTCGGGTCGGTCTGCCGCCGGATCGCACGCGCGAGCGTGTCGAGCGCCATGCGCCAGAAGCCGTGCAGCGCCCAGATGTGCAGCCGGTAGAGCGAGAGGTAGAAGAGCTTCGCGAGCAGTCCCTCGATGCGCAAGGTGCCACCGGCGGCGAAGCCCATGAGCGTGCCCACGGTTTCATAGCTGCCGAGCGAGACCAGCGAGCCGAAATCGCGATAGTGGAACGGCCTCGGCGCGCTGCCCTCGAGCCGCCGCTCGAAGTTCTTCGCCATGTGGCTCGCCATCTGGTGCGCCGATTGCGCGCGCGGTGGCACGAACTTCCCCTCGCGCCACGGGGCTTGGGCGCAATCCCCGATCGCGAAAATGTCGGCGTCGCGCGTGCACTGCAGCGTGGGCAGCACCACCAGCTGGTTGATGCGGTTGGTTTCGAGTCCCCCGAGGTCCTCGAGCACCGCGGCGCAACGGATGCCGGCGGCCCATACCGCGAAATCGGCGGGGACCTCGCGCCCGGAGGCGGTCTTCACGCGGTCGGCGGTGATTTCCACCACGCGGTCGCCCAGCAGCACGCTCACGCCGAGGTGCTCCAGCGTGCGCGACGTTCCGTCGGCGATGTATTCGGGCAGCCCGGGAAGGATTCGCGGGCCGGCCTCGAGGATCGAGATGCGGATCTGGCGCTCCGGATGGAAACTCTCCAAACCGTAGGCCGTGAGCACCCGCAGGGTGTTGTGCAGCTCGGCGGCAAGCTCCACGCCCGTGGCGCCGCCGCCGACGATGGCGATGTCGAGCGTGCGGCCGTCGGCCGCGAAGTTCGCGCGGAAGCAGGCGTTCACGAGCCGCCGGTGGAAAAGGTGGGCCTGCCAGGCGGTGTCGATCGTGAAGGCGTGCTCGCGAACCCCGGGCGTGTTGAAGTCATTGGACTCGCTGCCCAGCGCGAGCACGAGCGTGTCGTAGGGGATTCGCCGCGCGGGCAGGATCTGCTGGCCCTCGTCGTCCAGGACCGGCGCGACCTCGACATGCCGTGTGGCGCGGTCGAGGCCCGCGAGCGCCCCGAGGACGAAGGTGAAGCGGTGCCAACGCGCCTGCGCCAGGTAATCGAGCTGGTGCTGGTGGATGTCCATGCTGCCCGCGGCCACTTCGTGCAGGAGCGGTTTCCACAGGTGGGTGCGGCCGCGATCGACGAGCGTCACGTGCGCGCGCCCGCGACGTCCAAAGCGGTCACCGAGGCGGGTGACCAGCTCGAGCCCACCGGCGCCGCCGCCCACGACGACGATGCGGTGGGCGCGCGCCATCAGCTTTTCGCCGCGAGCAGCTTGAGGAGCGCGGCGAAGAGCTTGCCGTTCGCCGCGACGATGCGGCCGGTGTCGAGGAATTTGTCTTCGCCCGCCAGGTCGCCCACCAAACCGCCCGCCTCGCGCACGAGAAGGGCGCCGGCCGCCATGTCCCAGGGCGAAAGGCCGATCTCCCAGAAGCCGTCGATGCGCCCGCACGCGACCCAGGCGAGGTCGAGCGCGGCCGCTCCGGGCCGGCGAACCCCGGAGCAGGTCTTCATCGCGTTCCTCAACATGCGCAGGTAGTCGTCGACGTTGACGATCTCGCGGAACGGAAAGCCCGTGCCGAGGAGCGCGTCCTCCATCTTGTCGGTGCGGCTCACGCGGATGCGACGGTCGTTGAGGTAGGCGCCCGCGCCCTTGGTGGCGGTGAAGAGCTCGTTGCGGTTCGGGTCGAACACCACGGCCTGCGACAAGGTGCCCTTGTGCAGCAGCCCGATGGAGACGCAGTACTGCGGGAAGCCGTGGAGGAAATTGGTGGTGCCGTCGAGCGGGTCGATGACCCAGAGGTACTCGGCATCCTTGTCGCGGTAGCCGCCTTCCTCGCCGAGGAAGCCATGGTCGGGATAGGCGTCCTTCAGCACCGAGATGATGGCGTCCTCGGCGGCGTTGTCCACTTCGGAGACGAAGTCGTTCTGCTGCTTGCGCCGTACGGTGAGCTTGTCGATATCGAAGGAGGCGCGGGTGATGATGCTGCCGGCCTTGCGCGCGGCCTTGACGGCCGTATTCAGCATGGGATGCATAATGAATTTTACTATGCCGCTACGCGTGGTCCTTTCACGGACGAGCCATCCGGGCAACATCGGCGCGGCCGCGCGCGCCATGAAGACCATGGGCTTCGCAGACCTTGCGTTGGTGGCCCCGCGGCACTTTCCCGACCCCGATGCGACCGCGATGGCCGCCGGTGCGGCGGACGTGCTCGCCAGCGCGCAGGTGTTCGACACGCTCGAGGCGGCGCTGGCCGATTGCACCCTCGTCGCGGGCTTGAGCGCCCGCGCGCGCGACCTGGCACATCCCCCAGTGCCGCTGCGCGATGCCGCGCGCGAGCTGGTCGATGCGTCTGCGGCTGGCCGCGTGGCCCTCGTCTTCGGCAACGAAACCTCGGGACTCACCAACGAGGAGCTGCTGCGTTGCCAACGCGCCGTCGTGATTCCCGCCAACCCGCGGTATTCCTCGCTCAACCTCGCAGCCGCGGTGCAGGTGGCCTGCTACGAGCTCGCGACGACCGCCGGCGCTCATGGGGTTCCGGCCGCAGGAATGAAGGATCCGGCCACCGGCGACGACATCCGCGGCTTGTTCGAGCACCTCGATGCCGCCACGGTCGCCTCGGGTTACATCGACCCGGCGAACCCGGGGCGTTTCCTCGAGCGCATGCGGCGGCTTTTCGCCCGCGCCGGGCTCGAGCGCGAGGAGGTGCGGGTGATGCGAGGAATGCTCGCGGCGTTCGAGAGGAAGATGAAGCGCTAGTCGCCGGCGCGCACCGTCTGCGGCGAGCGCGGCGACATCAGCACGAAGGCTGCCAGCGACATGGCGGCCATGGTGGCGGCGCCCGCGGCGAAGGCGGGCCTGAGCCCCGCGTTCTCCACCAGCGCGCCTCCCAGCGCCATGCCGGCGCCTAGCCCGCTCACGATGAAGGTCGACGACCACGTGAAAGCCTCGGTCGCGTACTTGGCCGGCGCGAAGCGCGATACGAGCACGGAGTGCGCGGTAATCGTGGGCGCGATGAACACCCCCAGCAGGAACGCCACGGCGGCGAAGAACCAGGCCGGCTCGAGGAAAAGCGCATGCAGCAGCAGGGGCACGCCCATGATCGCCATGGCGACGGCGTACTGGCGTTCGACCGGCGCCTTGAAGTGCATGCCGCCGTAGATCGCGCCGCCCACGGCACTGCCCATGGCATTCAGCGCGAGCAGCACGCCGCCCATCGCGGCGTCCACGCGGAAGGTGCCGTACGCGGGATAGCCCACCTCGCACAGCCCGAAGCACAGGCACGTGCCGAAGATCGTGATGAACACGAGCCAGAGCCGCGGCTCGGTGAGCGGGCCGAGAAGATGGCGCTCCTGGGTCTCCACGCGCCGGAAGAGCGCCAGCACGCCGGAGCCGAGGTAGACCAGGTACGCCATCACGACGACCGCGATGGCGAGCGCGAAAGCGGCGCGCGGGCTGGCGAGGGCGAGCACGCCGGCCACCACCGCCGGGCCCAGCGTGAAGTTGATCTCGATCGTCACGGAGTCGAGCGCGAACGCCGTGCGCCGGTCCTCCTCGCGCTCGAAGAGGTTTCGCCATATGGTGCGCGTGAGCGTCGTGATCGGCGAGGCGAAGACGCCGGAGAGCGCGGCGAAGGCGAGCACGACGCCATAGGGCGCGCCGCGATCGGCGCTGAGCCATACGCCGAAGAGCGCCAGCGGCTGCACGACGCCGGTCACGAAAAGCGGCTTGCGCGGCCCGAGCTGGTCGATCGCGCGCCCGACGATCGGCCCCGCGGCAGCCATCGATACGAAGCACACCCCGACCGCCGTGCCGGCGAGCGCGAAGTTGCCGAGCGCCTCGCGCAGGAACATGAGCATCGAGAAACCGACCATGCCGATGGGCATGCGGGAGACGAGGCCCACGGTGAGGAGGCGTGCGACGTGAGGCTGCCGAAGGAACGCGACGTACTTGGCGGCGATGCTTTTCATTCTCTCCGCGCAGGCGCGGCATTCGCTGGCGTGAATAGTTGATAATTTTACTCGGGAATGCCAGACTTTGCGGCATGTTCAGCCGCATCCGCGAAGACATCCAGTGCGTGTTCGCGCGCGATCCCGCAGCGCGATCCGTGTTCGAGGTCATCACCTGCTATCCCGGCTTCCACGCATTGCAGCTGCATCGTTTCTCGCACCTGCTGTGGCGCACGGGCCTGCGCTGGCTCGCGCGGTTGTCGTCGCACATCGGGCGCTTCCTCACCGGCATCGAGATCCATCCGGGTGCCAGCATCGGGCGCCGCGTCTTCATCGACCACGGCATGGGCGTGGTCATCGGCGAGACGGCGGAGATCGGCGACGACTGCACCCTCTATCACGGTGTCACGCTCGGCGGCGTCTCCTGGAACAAGGGCAAGCGCCATCCCACTCTCGGCAAGGGCGTGGTCATCGGCGCCGGCGCCAAGATCCTCGGGCCGTTCACCGTGGGCGACGGCGCCAAGGTGGGCTCCAACTCCGTCGTGGTGAAAGCGGTCCCCGCCGGCGCGACCGTGGTCGGCATCCCGGCGCGCGTTGTCGAGCATCGCGCCGAGCACGCCGAGGCCGCCCTCATGGCGTTCGATGCCTATGCCGTGAGCGCGGACCTCGACGATCCGCTCAACAAGGTCCTGCTCACGCTGGGCTCCCGCACGGACGACCTGGACGGGCGCCTGGAGGAGATCCTGAGGCGCCTGGACGAGCTGGAGCGGGGCGAACCCGAAGGGCCGCGACGGGCCGCCGGTGGTCGACACTAAGCGCTTGATTCGACTCGATTTACAATGCCAAGTCATACTTGACTGAAACACTCGGGTTTGCGTATACTTGAGTGGAATAGTCGGGATTGGGGGCTCCATGAGATTGACCACGAAGGGCCGTTTCGCCGTCACCGCGATGCTGGATCTCGCGTTGCATGGCTCGCAGGGGCCGGTGGCGCTGGCCGGGATCAGCGAGCGGCAGAAGATTTCGCTTTCCTATCTCGAGCAGCTCTTCGGCAAGCTTCGCCGGCGCGAGCTGGTGGAAAGCGTGCGCGGCCCCGGCGGCGGTTACCACCTCGCCCGCGATGCGTCGCTCGTCTCCGTCGCGGATATCGTGCGCGCCGTGGAGGAGCCGATCGATTCGACGCAATGCGGCGGGCGCGAGAACTGCCACGACAACTCGCGCTGCATGACGCACGACCTCTGGGTCGAGCTCAACCATACGGTGTACGACTTCCTCGAGGGCGTGAAGCTGTCGCAGCTGGTCGAGCGCCAGCGCAGCAAGCCCGTGAACCTCGTGCGCGGCACCCGCGTGCGCCCACACTCCATGGCGGTATGACGACATGACCCGAAAGAACCCGATCTACCTCGATTACTCGGCGACCACGCCGGTCGATCCGCGCGTCGCGCAGAAGATGATCCCATGGCTCACCGAGCATTTCGGCAACCCCGCCTCGCGCAGCCACCCCTACGGCTGGGAAGCCGAAGAGGCGGTGGAGAACGCGCGCGCCGAGGTGGCGAAGCTCGTCAACTGCGACGCGAAGGAGATCGTCTGGACGTCGGGCGCCACCGAATCCGACAACCTGGCCCTCAAGGGCGCGGCCCATTTCTACAAGACGAAGGGCAAGCACCTCATCACCATGAAGACCGAGCACAAGGCCGTGCTCGACACGATGCGCGAGCTCGAGCGCCAGGGCTTCGACGTGACCTACCTCGATCCCGAGCCTGACGGGTTGCTCGACCTGGGCAAGCTGCAGGCGGCTATCCGCCCCGACACCATCGTGGTCTCGGTCATGCACGTGAACAACGAGATCGGCGTGATCCAGCCCATCGAGGCGATCGGCGAGATCACCCGCGCGAAGGGCATCATCTTCCACGTGGACGCTGCGCAGTCGACCGGCAAGGCGCCCATCGACCTGGCGAAGCTCAAGGTGGACCTCATGAGCTTCTCCGCGCACAAGACCTACGGCCCCAAGGGCATCGGCGCGCTCTACATCCGCAGGAAGCCGCGCGTTCGCCTGGAGGCGCAGATGCACGGCGGCGGCCACGAGAAGGGCTTCCGCTCCGGCACCCTTGCCACGCACCAGATCGTGGGCATGGGCGAAGCCTTCCGCCTCGCGCGCGAGGAGATGGCCTCCGAAGGCGAGCGCGTGCGCATGTTGCGCGACCGGCTGCTGAGGGGCCTGCAGGACATGGAAGAGATCTACGTGAACGGCGACCTCGAGCGCCGCGTGCCGCACAACCTCAACCTGAGCTTCAACTTCGTCGAGGGCGAGTCGCTCATCATGGGCATGAAGGAGCTGGCGGTCTCGTCGGGCTCGGCGTGCACCTCGGCCAGCCTGGAGCCTTCCTACGTCCTGCGCGCCCTGGGCCGCAACGACGAGCTCGCGCACAGCTCCATCCGCTTCACCCTCGGGCGCTTCACCACCGAGGAAGACATCGACTTCGCGGTCAAGCTCATCCGCGAGCGCATTGGAAAACTGAGGGAAATGTCCCCATTGTGGGAAATGTACAAGGACGGCATCGACCTCAATACCGTGCAGTGGGCCGCACACTGAGGGGACAGGGCACACCGGGCTTCGCCCTCGAGTCGTGACCCGTCCCCCCTGCTAAGGAGCACCGAAATGGCATACAGCGAAAAAGTCATCGACCACTACGAGAACCCCCGCAACGTCGGCTCTTTCAAGAAGGACGAGGAAGGCGTGGCCACCGGCATGGTGGGCGCGCCCGCGTGCGGCGACGTGATGAAGTTGCAGATCAAGGTGAACAAGGACGGCATCATCGAGGATGCCAAGTTCAAGACCTACGGGTGCGGCTCGGCGATCGCTTCTTCCTCGCTCGTCACCGAATGGGTGAAGGGCAAGAGCGTCGACGAGGCCTCGGGCATCAAGAACACCCAGATCGCCGAGGAGCTCGCGCTGCCGCCGGTCAAGATCCACTGCTCGATCCTCGCCGAGGACGCGATCAAGGCCGCGATCGCCGACTACAAGAAGAAGTACGGCGCGGCCGAGCCCGATGCGGACAAGAAGGCGGCGGACTGACATGGAAAACACCCAAGCCACCCCGTCCCCCGTCCCCCGTCCCGAGGCTGCAGCGCCCCGCGCCGGCGTCACCCTCACGGATGCCGCGGCCGAGCACGTCAAGCGCTACATGCAGAAGCGCGGCAAGGGCGTGGGCCTTCGCCTGGGCGTCAAGACCACGGGCTGCTCGGGCCTCGCCTACAAGCTCGAGTTCGCCGACGAGGTTCGGCCCGAGGACCATCGCTTCGAGAGCAACGGCGTGACGGTGCTCATCGACCCCAAGAGCCTCGCCTACCTCGACGGCACCGAGCTCGACTACACCCGCGAGGGCCTGAACGAGGGCTTCAAGTTCATCAACCCGAACGAGAAGGACCGCTGCGGCTGCGGCGAGTCGTTCAACGTATAAGCGGCGGGGACCGATCCAGGTGTTCGCCTCTGCCTGATTCAGGGTCCGCCTCCGTTTTTTTAGGGTTCGTCCCCGGTTCTCTTCAGGGCCTGTCCCCGGTTTCACCTTGTCCTCCATCTCCAGCAATCATTTCGACCTCCTCGGCGTGCCGCAGGCATACGCCATCGACCGCGCGCGGCTGGAGGAGCGCTACCGCGAGCTGCAGTCCCACGTGCATCCCGACAAGTACGCGGCCGCCTCCGAAGCTGAGCGACGCGTGGCGATGCAGTGGGCCACCCGGGCCAACGAGGCTTATCGCACGCTGCGTGACCCGGTCGACCGCGCGCGCTACCTGCTCGCCATCAAGGGTTTCGACACCGGCGAGGAAACCAACACCTCCATGCCGCCGGATTTCCTCATACAGCAGATGGAATGGCGCGAGGCCGTTGCCCAGGCGCGCGCGGCCGGCGACCGCGGGGCGCTGGAGGAGATTCGCGCCGAGATCGCCCAGGCGCGGGCGGACATGCTGCGCATGCTCGGCCGCGCGATCGACACCGATGCCAACTACGACGCCGGTTGCTCGCTGGTGAGGAAGCTGCGCTTCCTGGAGAAGGTCGAGCGCGAGATCGACGAGGCGCTCGAATGAGCGCGTCGCCGGCCGCGCGCCGCCGCATCGAGGAGGCCCACCGGTTCGGCGCGATCTATCGGGGTGGCCTCGCGAGCCACCATCCGATGGCCATCGCCGCGCTCGACGCAATGGGGGCGAGCGACGAGGACCTCGCGCGATTCGAATCGCGCTACCTTCCGCAGCTCGAGCCGCTGATGGCGGCCGTGGTGGTGATCGAGGAGGGCGACGAGGCAGCCCACCTGGGCTCGCCGCGCGCGTTTCCCGAGTGGCTGCGCTATTTCTCGGCCGCGATCGCCCGCGACGGCGCCGAGGGCGTCCTGCGCCGCTGGGTGGACCGCTTCACGCCCGCGCTGGCGGCCGGCGCCTTCCACGGCGCCATCCGCACCGCGTTCGCCCTCGAGTCCGAGGCGGAGGATGAGCTCGCCCACGCGCTTGCGTACTGGGCGTCGGCCTATGTGACCTTGCCGCTGCCCTCGCCACCGGAAGGATCGCTTTCTCCGCACCAGGTGCTCGAGGCGATTTCACGCGACCCCGCGTACGCGGGCGAGCGCCTACCCGGGCGCAGCATCATCGGGCGCACGCTGGCGGCCACGCGCACGGCAGGATTCGACACCCATGCGATGAGCCTCGATCCGGACCAGCTCGCCCTCGATGCGATCGCGCTCGCTCTGCTGCGCGCCTATGCCGCTTCGGGTGATTTCACGTTGCTGCACGGCATCACCGGCACGCATGCGTTCCGCCTGCTCGCGCCTTACGCGGGCGATTCGGGCGCCACCTTGGCCGACCTGTGGGGCGCGGTCGTGGCCGCGTACATGGGCGCGGGCGCCCCTGCGGTGGACGGCTGGGCGCTGCAAGGCGACGGCGGCCTCGACTGGCCGGCGATCCACGCCCGCGTCGTGCGTTGCGCGGACGAGCACGACATCAAGCTCGCGTACTCCTGCTGGCGCGAGTGGCAGCATCGCGGCGACGATCTCTACCGCCAGGTGGCGAGCGCCCAGGTGACGCACGCCGAGGCGATGGCGTAATGGCGCTGCTGCAGATCTCCGAGCCTGGCGAGTCGCCCGATCCGCACCAGCGCAAGCTCGCCGTCGGCATCGACCTGGGCACCACGCACTCGCTCGTCGCCACGGTGAAGAGCAGCGCCGCGGAGATCATCGCCGATGCCGAGGGCAGGGCGCTGCTGCCCTCCGTGGTGCGATATGGCCGCGATGGCGCCGTCACGGTGGGGTACGAGGCACGCGCGGCGCAGGCGGACGATCCCGCCAACACCATCGTCTCGGTCAAGCGCTTCATGGGGCGCGGGGTGGCCGACGTGGCGCGCTACGGCGCGTTGCCCTACCGGTTCGTCGAGGCGCCCGGCATGGTCGCCATCGAGACCGTGGCGGGGCCACGCTCACCGGTGCAGGTTTCGGCCGAGATCCTCAGGGTGCTCGCCCGGCGCGCGCGCGAGGCGCTCGGAGACGACATCTTCGGCGCGGTGGTGACCGTGCCCGCCTACTTCGACGACTCGCAGCGCCAGGCGACCAAGGATGCCGCGCGCCTGGCGGGGCTCAACGTGCTGCGCCTGCTGAACGAGCCCACCGCGGCGGCGATCGCCTACGGCCTGGACCATTCCTCGGAAGGCACCTTCGCCGTTTTCGACCTGGGCGGAGGCACCTTCGACATCTCCATCCTGCGGCTCACGCGCGGCGTCTTCGAGGTGCTCTCGACCAATGGGGACTCCGCCCTCGGCGGCGACGATTTCGACCAGGCGATCGCGACGCACTGGCGCATGGGCCACAAGCTCGCCGACGCGGGCGGCGGAGACACGCGACGCCTGCTGGCCGCGGCGCGCGAGGTGAAGGAGCGCCTTTCGACGGCGCAGGCGGCCGACGTGAGCGTCACCTTGTCGTACGGGCAGAAGTTGCACCTGCACCTCACGCGCTCCGAGCTCGAGCAGATCACCGCGCCGCTGGTGCAAAGGACGCTGGGCCCGACGCGCAAGGCGCTTCGCGATGCGAACCTCGAGCCGCAGGACATCGACGGCACCGTGCTGGTTGGCGGCGCTACCCGCATGCCGCACCTGCAGCGCGCCGTGGAGAAGTTCTTCGGCAAGCCGCCGCTGAAGGACCTCGATCCCGACCAGGTGGTGGCGATCGGGGCGGCGATCCAGGCCAATGTCCTCGCGGGCAACCGCGCCGGCGAGGACTGGTTGCTGCTCGACGTGATCCCGCTTTCGCTGGGGCTGGAGACCATGGGCGGACTGGTCGAGCGCATCGTGCCGCGCAACTCCACCATTCCCGTCGCGCGGGCGCAGGAGTTCACGACGTTCAAGGACGGGCAGACGGCGATGGCGATCCACGTCGTGCAGGGCGAGCGCGAGCTGGTGTCCGACTGCCGCTCGCTCGCGCGCTTCGAGCTTCGCGGCATCCCGCCGATGGTGGCCGGCGCCGCGCGCATCCAGGTGACCTTCCAGGTCGACGCCGACGGCTTGCTGTCGGTGTCGGCCCGCGAGAAGGGGACCGGGATCGAGTCCTCGATCGTGGTGAAGCCCTCCTACGGGCTCACGGACGACGAGGTGGCGAGCATGCTGCAGGACAGCTTCGCGCATGCCTCGGAGGATCGTGACGCGCGCGCGCTGGTCGAGCAGCGCGTCGAAGCCGAGGCGGTGCTGGCCTCCCTGGCCGCGGCATTGGAAAAGGATGCGGACCTGCTCGACGCCGGCCGTCGCGCCGGGGTGGATGCCGCCATGGCGGCGTTGCGCGCCGCGCGCGAGGGCAGCGACCACCGCGCCATCAAGGCGGCGATCGAATCGCTCAATCGCGCGACCGAGGCGTTCGCGGCGATGCGCATGGATCGCGCCATCGCCGGAGCGCTCGCCGGGCGCAAGGTGGACGAGCTGCGATGAGCCGCCTCAAGGTCCTGCCGCACGAGACGTTGTGTCCCGAGGGAGCCGAGATCGAGGCCACGCCGGGCACTTCCATCTGCGATACGCTCCTCGAGCACGGCATCGAGATCGAGCACGCCTGCGAGAAGAGCTGCGCCTGCACGACCTGCCACGTGATCGTGCGCGAGGGCTACGATTCGCTGGCGCCCGCCGAGGACCGGGAGGACGACCTTCTCGACATGGCCTGGGGCCTGGAGCTCACCTCGCGGCTTTCGTGCCAGGCGAAGATGGCCGGCAAGGACGTCACCGTGGAGATCCCGCGCTACACCATCAACCACGCAAGCGAGACCAAGAAATGAAGTGGATCGATTCCCGCGACATCGCCATTGCGCTTTCCGAGAAGCACCCGGACGTGGATCCCACGCGGGTGAACTTCGTCGACCTGCGCAACTGGGTGCTGGCGCTCGAGGGCTTCGACGACGAGCCGGGCCGCTCGGGCGAAAAGATCCTCGAGGCGATCCAGGCCGCCTGGATCGAGGAAGCCGAGTAGGCGCGCCTACTTCGAGACGGCGTCCAGCTCCCGCAGCGCGGCCGCGTCCAGCTCCAGGCGCGCCGCATCCATCAGCTCCTGCACCTGCGCGACCGAGGTCGCGCTCGCGATCGGCGCCGCGATCGAAGGCTGCGCCATGATCCAGGCGAGCGACACCTTGGCGGGCGTGGATCCCAGCCGCGAGGAAACCGAATCGAGCGCGTCCAGGATGCGCGTGCCGCGGTCGCCCTCGAAGTACTTCTTGAGCCCCGCCGCGCGCGGACGGCCCTCGATGTCCTCGAGCTTGCGGTACTTGCCCGAAAGGAAGCCCTTCGCCAGGCCGAAGAACGGGATCACCGCGAGGCCATGCTCCAGCGCCACCGGCTGCAGCTCGGCCTCGAACGTGGCGCGATCGAAGAGGTTGAGCTCGGGCTGGAGGGTCTGGTAGCGGGCCCAGCCGTGACGGTCGCTCGCCGCGAGCGACTCGCGCAGCCTCGGTGCCTTGTATTGGGACGCGCCGATCGCGCGCACCTTGCCCGCCTTCACCAGCCGGTCGAGCGCCTCGAGCGTTTCCTCGACCGGCGTGTCCGGGTCGTCGATGTGGGTCTGGTAGAGGTCGATCCGATCGGTCCGCAGGCGACGCAACGACTGCTCGGCATTCTTCTCGATATGCGCGCGCTTGAGGCCCTTCTCGCCGTCCTTCAGCATGCCGACCTTGGTGGCGAGCACGATGCGATCGCGCTTGCCCGCGCGCGCGAGCCACTTGCCGATGATCGTTTCCGACTCGCCGCCCACGTGGCCGGGCACCCAGGTCGAGTAGGTGTTGGCGGTATCCACCAGCTGGAAGCCGCCGTCGACGAACGCGTCGAGGATCGAGAAGGAGGTCGCTTCGTCGGCAGTCCAGCCGAAGACGTTGCCGCCGAGGGCCAGGGGTGCCATGCTGAAGCCGGAAGTGCCGAGGGGTCTTTTGTCCATGGCGGCATTATGGACGAGACGCTGCGGCGGGCCTGCGCCCGTGCCGCGCAAAAAAAAAACGGGGCGGGAAGTTCCCGCCCCACAAGGCGCACTCTTTAAAAGGGAGGCTCCGGCTAGGGAGCAGCAGCCGGGGGAGGCTGCCAAAGCCTAGAGAGCAAGGCTGATGCCAACTTTTGTATTTTCTTTGGAATCAGGGATTTGCCTGGCGCGCCGAAGTTGGCCAATACCCTCTCGCAAGCCGCACGTCTCTACGCGGCGACAACCCGAACGCATCCCACACACAAGTCTTTGATACACCGAGCAATTTGCGTGTCGTTGTAGAACGACAGCCACAACGCGTAGCGGCACAGCTACGAGAGGCTCGAAACCCCGCTACTTCACGTCCGACTTGAAGACTGCCGCCTCGATGCCGTGGCGCTGCAGCAGCTTGTAGAACTCGGTGCGGTTGCGGCGCGCGAGCTTGGCCGCCTGGGTCACGCTGCCGTGGGTGAGCTTGAGGATGCGCGTCAGGTAATCGCGCTCGAAACGCTTCCTGGCATCCTCGAAGGAAGTCATCTCGTGCATCTCCACCTGGATGGCCTGCTCGACGAAGGTCTGCGGGATGATCTCGGTCGGGCAGAGCGCGATCGATTGCTCCACCACGTTGAAGAGCTGGCGCACGTTGCCGGGCCACTTGGCCTTCACCAGCAGCTCGAGCGCTTCCGGGGCGAAGGCGGCCTTGTCGCGGCCATAGCGCGGGGCGAGCGTGTTGAGGAAATGCTCGGCAAGCATCGCGATGTCCTCGGGGCGCTCGTCGAGCCCGGGCAGCTTGAGCGTCACCACGTTCAGGCGGTAGTAGAGGTCCTCGCGGAAGTTTCCGTTCTCCTTCTCGCGGGCGAGATCCCGGTGCGTGGCCGAGATGATGCGAACGTCGAAGGGCGTGGACTTGGTGGCGCCGATGGGACGCACCTCGCGCGTCTCGATCACGCGCAACAGCTTCACCTGGAGCGCGAGCGGCATGTCCCCGATCTCGTCCAGGAAGAGCGTGCCCTTGTCGGCCGCGACGAAGAGGCCGCGCTGGTCGGCGATGGCGCCCGTGAAGGAGCCCTTGGTGTGGCCGAAGAGCTCGCTCTCGAGCAGCGTCTCCGGGATTGCGCCGCAATTTATGGCGACGAAGGGCTGGCTCGCGCGCGGGCTCGCGCGATGGATGGCGCGCGCGAGCAGCTCCTTGCCGGTGCCGCTTTCGCCCTGGATCAGCACGCTCGCATCGCCGGCGGCGACCCGCTGCGCGCGCGCGAGCAGGTCTTCCATGAGCGAGGAGCGCGTCACGATGTCCTCGCGCCACATCTCGTTCACCCCCGCCTTCATCGCGGACGATCCACCGTGAAGGGTGAGGGCGCGCTCCACCTGGGCCAGCAGCTCGTCCGCGTCGTAGGGCTTGGTGAGGTAGCCGAAGACGCCGCGCTTGACCGCCGCCACGGCATCGGGAATGGAGCCGTGCGCCGTGAGGATGATGACGGGCAACCCGGGATAGCTCGCCTGGATCTCGTGGAAGAGCGCCATGCCGTCCATGCCCTCCATGCGAAGGTCCGTGAGCACCAGGTCGGGCCGCGCGGCGGCGATGGAGGCGAGGGCGCGCTGCGCGGAATCCACCGCGGTCACGTGATAACCGTTGGACTTGAGGCGGATGGCGAGCAGCCGGAGGAGGTCCGGGTCGTCGTCCACCAGCAGCAGCGAGGCTTTTCCGGGGCGTGTCATTCAGCGTGTGGGCTCGGTTCGGTCGGAGAGGCTCTTCTCCAGCGCACTGAGGGCGTCGAGCTTCTGCTGCAGCTGCGCGGCCCGCTCCTGGGCGGCGTTGGCGGCGCTGCGCAATTGCTCCTGCGAGCGCCTTTCCTCCCGCAGCCGTGCACTGGCCGCCGCGGCGCTCTCCTTCAGCCGGCGGCGGTCGAGGGCCAATCCGTGCAAGAAGCTTGCCATGGCCTTGAGCCCGGCGTCGCCTTTTTCGCGCCGGGCCACCGGATCGACCAGGGAAATGATTTCCGACTCCTCGCTGGCGCTCGCAAGTGACAACGCCAACGCGGCCTTGACGCGCGCGAGGTCGCCATCGCGCTCGCCGCGCGCGGCGTTTCGCTGCCTGCGCGCTTCGGCAGCGAGCGCGGCATCGTTCATCGAACGCAAGCTTCCCATGTACGCCGCGACCTCGTCGGCGGCGGAGGGCGGGCTGCGCGGCACGTAGGTCGTGACCGGCGCCTCGCGGCCATCGCTCGCGCAGCCTGCAAGCGCCAGCGCCAACAGGGCGCCGGACAGGCGCCTCACGCGGCCTCCTTGCCGGCCTGGCGCCGCGGGAAGCGGATGCGGAAATGCGCGCCCGGGCCGTCGAGCACTTCGATTCCGCCGCGATGCAGCGTCACATACTCCTTGACGATCGAAAGGCCGAGGCCGCTACCCTTGATCGCCGCGACGGGCGTGTCGGTGCCGCGATAGAACGCTTCGAAGATCTTCTCGCGCTCGGGAGCCGGGATGCCGGGGCCTTCGTCGGAGACCTCGAAGACCGCGTCGCCGCGGTCCTTGTAGAGCTTGAAGGAAATGAGGCCGCGCTCGGGCGAGAACTTGATCGCGTTGGACAGCAGGTTGTCGAGCACCACGCGGATCTTGTCCTCGTCGCAGTAGGCGGCGACGTTCTCGCAGTTCATCTCGATGCGCAGGTTCTTGGCCACGACGGCGAGCTTGCGGTCGTGGATCACCCGCCGCACCAGGTCCTTGAGCGGCACGATCTTGGCATCGAGGTAGGAGGTCTGGGCGTGCACGGCGCTGTAGTTGAGAAGCCCCTCGATCAGCTTGCGCAGCTCGATCGAGTTCACCTGCAGGATGCGGGCGATCTCGCGCTGCTCCGCGTTGAGGTTTCCCACGACGCCCGAGGAGAGCAGGTCCGAGCCCTCGCGCAGCGCGGTAAGGGGCGTCTTGAGCTCGTGCGAGATGTGCTGCAGGAAGCGGGTTTTCTGAGCTTCGAGCGTGACCAGGCGCTCGCGCAGCCAGTCGAGCTGTTCACCCAGGCGCACCATGTCGCCCGGGCCCTGAACGCTGATAGGGCGCGCGAACTGGCCCTCGCCCAGGCCGCGGATGCTCTCGCTCACCTGCGTGATCGGCCGCGAGATGAGGAAGGTGAACGACGCGATGAGCAGGATCGCGGTGGGAATGAGCGCGATCATCAGCCACAGCACGCTGTTGCGCGACTGCACGGCGCGCTCGCGCAGCTGCTCGATGCCCTCGTCGATCACGCGGTCGCCCATCTCCACCAGCGTGTGCGCCTTCTCGTTGAGCGAGTTGAACTCGCGTGCCAGGTATTGCGAAAGTTGCGGCGTGGGCCCGGTCCGGGTGATGAACTGGTGCATGGCCTCGGCCTGGTCGTCGATCGACTGCAGGTGCCCGCGCTGCGCCTCCGAGATCGTCGGCGTGTCCTGGAGCTGGCGCACGAGCCGCTGGAACGTGTTGCGATGGGCTCGATACGCCTCGAAGAACGTGGGCTCCCCCGCCACCGCGTATTGCCGCGCGGAGCGCTCGAGCGACATGATCGTGCTCACCAGCGAGCGGCTCGCCTGCGTCACCTTGACCGCCGAGTGCACGGCCTTTTCCGAGATGTTGGCGAGGCGCTCGAAGGCGATCGCATTCGAGAGCAGCGCGAAGATGAGCGGCGCGGCCACGATCGTGAAGCCGATCAGCAGCAGTGACAGGAAAGATCGCGGATAGGACAGGCGCATCGCTCTCGATTATCCGCTAAAATCCATGGAATCAATCGCTTGTGGCACAGGCATGTACGAGTCCGAAATCACCCGCTTCATCCGCGAGCTGAAGGCCAGGAACCCGCAGATCGCCGAGCTGCAGCGGAAGAATCGCGCCACCTGGTGGGACAAGCCCCAGGACCTGGAAACCTGGCGCGAGCGCTCGGAGGCGACCGTGCCGCAACCGGGCTACGTTTACTTCCCACTGCCGAAGAAGAAGGGCGACGACCCCGACACCGCGGGGCAAGTCGCGGCGCCCACCCGGCCGGCCTAGCCAGCGCTGCGCCCGCCGTGGCCAAGCAAGGCGAGATCGAATACCTCGCCCGGCTGGGCCTCGCCGGTTCGGATCACGCGCGTGGCAAACCGTTCACCGACCAGGACTGCGGGCTCCTGCTCGCGGACCTGGGCGGGATCCTGATGATGCTGCCCCCGCCGCCGGCGCGCGTGCTCGACCTGGGCTGCGGCAGCGGCTGGACCAGCGTCATGCTCGCGCGGCGCGGCTACGACGTCGTGGGCCAGGACATCGCCGCCGACATGATCGCGCTTGCCGAGGCGAACCGCGAGGAGGCGGGCCTGCGCAACCTGCGTTTCCTCGTCTGCGACTACGAATCGCTCGCCTTCCGCGAGGAATTCGACGCGGCGGTCTTCTACGACTCGCTGCACCATTCGATGGACCCTGCTGCCTCGCTGGCGGGCGCCTTTCGTGCCCTGAAGCCGGGGGGCATCGTCGTGACCGTCGAGCCCGGCGCGGGCCATTCGGCGAGCGAAGCGGCGAGGAACGCCGTCGCGCAGTTCGACGTGATGGAGCGCGACATGCCGCCGGCCCTCGTGGCGCAACTGGGCCGCGCCGCCGGATTCACGGGCGCCACGGCGTACCCGATGCCCAAGATGATCTCCGCGCTGCATTACCGCAGCGTGCCGCCCTCCTGGTGGCCCCTTGGCGATGCGCTCTATCGCTACCTGGCGCTGGGATGGGTCACGCTCGTTCGCCGTCGCCAGTACGGCGGCATGGTGGTGCTGAAGAAATAGCTAGGGCGCCGGAAACAATGTGAGCACTCCATCCAGGCCCACGTGGTCGAGGGCGTAGCTCGCCTTCTCGCGCACCACAGGCTTGGCGTGGTACGCGATGCTGGTGCCCGCCTGGGCGAGCATCGGCAGGTCGTTGGCGCCGTCGCCGACGGCGAGCACCTGCTGCGGCGAGAGGCCGAGCTCGCGCTTCAAGCGCGCCACGTGCGCCGCCTTCCCGGCGGCATCGACGAGCGGCCCCGTCACCTCGCCCGTGAGCTTCCCGCCCTCTGAAACGAGGACGTTCGAGTACGCATAGTCGAGCTCGAGCGCGTGCCTCACGCGATCGGTGAAGTAGGTGAAGCCGCCGGAGACGAGCAGCGTCTTCACGCCGCAGCGGCGCGCCGTCGCCACGAGCCTCTCGGCACCCGGGTTGTAGCGCAGGCGCTCTTCGAAGACGCGCTTCAAGGCCGATTCGTCGAGGCCCTTCAACGTGGCCACGCGCCGGCGCAGGCTCTCGGGCCAGTCGATCTCGCCCCTCATGGCAGAGGCCGTCACGGCGGCGACCTCGGCCTTGCGGCCTGCGAAGTCGGCGATCTCGTCGATGCACTCGATGCAGATGAGCGTCGAGTCCATGTCCATGGCGAGCAAGCGGAAATCGGTGAAGGCTCGCCCTTCCTCGACGAAGCCCCAGTCCAGGCGCGCCGGAACGCAGTGGGCGGCGACCTCGTCGCGCGTGGCGGGATCGGCCTGCGTGATGCGGAAGGCGCTCTCGGCGACCCGCTCGATGTCCTTGCCCCGGGCGATGCCGTGCAGCGCCTTGAGGTCGGGGGTGGCGACGTCTTCGCCCTGGATGATCAGGTTCATCAATGGCTTACGAAAGCGCTAGCGCCCGCATCACTCCCTCACGCCAACTTCTTCAGGAACTGCCTGACCTCATTCGACCGCTGCTTCAGGTCTTCGTGCTTCATCTCGATCTTCACCCGGTCGGGCCCCGGCAGGCGGTAGATGCGCGAGGATTGCACCAGCTGCAGGATGCGCTTCGGGTCCACCGGCGGCTCGGGAATGAACTGCACCGTGATCGAGGAAGGCGACGCGTCGATTTTCTGCACCCCCAGCGGCGCGCCCTGGATGCGAAGCTTGTGGCACTCGAGCAGCACGCGCGCGGGCTCGGGTAGCGGCCCGAACCGATCGACCAGCTCCTCGGTGAGGCGCTCGAGGTCCTCGTCGGTGGAGCAGTTCGCCAGGCGCTTGTAGAGGACGAGGCGCTCGTGCACGTCGCCGCAGTAATTCTCGGGCAGCAATGCCGGCGCGTGCAGGTTCACCTCGGTGCCGATGTTGATCGGCCGCGAGAGGTCGGGCTCGATGCCCTTCTTGAGCGACTTCACCGCGTGCTCGAGCATCTCGGTGTAGAGCGCGAAGCCGATGTCGTGGATGCCGCCCGACTGCGATTCGCCCAGCACTTCGCCGGCGCCGCGGATCTCGAGGTCGTGCATGGCGAGGTAGAAGCCCGCGCCGAGGTCCTCCATCATCTGGATCGCCTCCAGGCGCTTCTTCGCCGCCGGGGACAGCGCGTCTTCGGGCGGCGTGAGCAGGTAGGCGTAGGCCTGGTGGTGCGAGCGCCCGACGCGCCCGCGCAGCTGGTGCAGCTGCGCCAGGCCGAACTTGTCGGCGCGGTGGATGAGGATCGTGTTCGCGGTCGGCACGTCGATCCCCGTCTCGATGATGGTCGAGCACAGCAGCACGTTGGAGCGCTGGTGGTAGAAGTCGCGCATCACGCTTTCCAGCTCGCGCTCGCGCATCTGCCCGTGGGCCACGGCCACCCGCGCCTCGGGCAGCAATTCCTCGAGCTCCGAGCGGCGGTTCTCGATCGTCTCGACCTCGTTGTAGAGGTAGTACGCCTGGCCGCCGCGCTTCAACTCGCGCAGCACCGCCTCGCGCACGATGCCGTTCGAGAGGCGGTTCACGAACGTCTTGATCGACAGGCGCCGCTGCGGGGCGGTGGCGATCACCGAAAAATCGCGCAGGCCCTCGAGGGACATGGCGAGCGTGCGGGGTATCGGGGTCGCCGTGAGGGTGAGCACGTCCACCTCGGCGCGCAGCTTCTTCAGCTCCTCCTTCTGGCGCACGCCGAAGCGATGCTCCTCGTCGATGATGACGAGCCCCAGGTTCTTGAAGCGCACGTCCTTCTGGATCAGCTTGTGGGTGCCGATGACGATGTCGATCCTGCCGTCGGCCAGTCCCTCCAGCGACTTGGCGACCTCCTTGGGGCTGCGGAAGCGCGAGAGCTCCGCGATCTTCACCGGGAAGGCCGAGAAGCGGTCGGTGAAATTGGCATAGTGCTGTTCCGCAAGCAGGGTGGTGGGGACGAGGATCGCCACCTGCTTGCCGGCGGCCACGGCGATGAAGGCGGCCCGCATGGCGACCTCGGTCTTGCCGAAGCCCACGTCGCCGCACACCAGCCGGTCCATCGGGCGACCGAGCGTCATGTCCACGATCACCGACTGGATCGCCTCGGCCTGGTCGGGCGTTTCCTCGAACGGGAACGTCGCGGCGAACTGCTCGTAGTCCTGCATCTTCAGCGGGAAGGCGAACCCCTGGCGCGCGAGGCGCTTGGCGTAGAGGTCGAGCAGCTCGGCGGCGGTATCGCGCACCTGGCGCGCGGCCTTGCGCTTGGCCTTGTCCCACTGGCCGCTGCCCAGCCGATGCAGCGGCGCGGCCTCGGGCGAGGCTCCCGTGTAGCGGCTGATCACGTGCAGCTGCGAGACCGGCACGTACAGCTTGTCGCCGCCCTCGTACTCGAGGTGCAGGAACTCCATCTCGCCCTCGCCCAGGTCGAGCGTGACGAGGCCCAGGTAGCGCGCGATGCCGTGCTGGCTGTGCACCACCGGATCGCCCGGCTTCACTTCGGCCAGGTCGCGCAGCATTCCCTCGGCGCTCGACTTCGCGCGCGAATCGCGCCGCCGCGCCTGCCGCACCTGGCCGGGGTAGAGCTCGGCCTCGGTGATGATGGCGAGCTTCTCCTCCGGCAGCAGGAAGCCGGCCGCGAGCGGCGCGTAGGTCATGGCGACCGGGTGCGCCGCGTCGCGGAAACGCTCGTAGTCGTCCACCAGCACGGGGTGGAAGTTGTGCTCGGCGAAGAGCTGCGAAAGGGTCTCGCGCCGCCCGGCGCTTTCGGCCACGATCAGCGCGCGTCCCTCGAACGGCTCGACGAAGCGCTTGAGCAGTCGAAGCGGCTCCACGTGGCGCCGGTCGATGTCGACCGAAGGAAGCGGCTGGGCCACCATCGGACGGGCCACCCGCAACGGCTCGAAGCGCTTCATCGCCACGAAGAGGTCCTCGACCCGCAGGTAGAGCTCGCGCGGCTCGAGCAGCGGCCGGTCGCGCTCGCCCTTCAGCAGGTCGTAGCGCGACTTGAGGTCCTTCCAGAATCCCTGCGCCGCGTCCGAGACGTCGCCGTGCAGGATCGTCCGGGTGGCGGGCGGGAGGTATTCGAAGAGGGTGGCCGTCTCCTCGAAGAAGAGCGGCAGGTAGGCCTCGACGCCGGCGGGGGCCACGCCGTTGGAAACGTCCTTGTAGACGCGGCTCTTGGAGGGATCGCCCTCGAAGCGCTCGCGGAAGCATTTGCGGAATTGCGCGCGCCCTTCTTCGTCCAGCGGGAATTCGCGCGCAGGCAGCATGCGCACTTCCGACACGGGATAAATCGAGCGCTGGGTGTCGACGTCGAAGGTGCGGATGGTCTCGATCTCGTCGCCAAGCAGGTCGATGCGGTACGGCACCGCGCTTCCGGTCGGGTAAAGGTCGATGAGTCCGCCGCGCACGCAGAACTCGCCCGGGCTCATCACCTGCTGCACGTGGCTGTAGCCCGCGAGCGCGAGCTGCGCCTTCATCGCATCGAGGTCGAGCGCGGTCCTCGCGCGCAGGTGGAAGGTGCGCCCCGCGAGGTAGGCGAGCGGCGGCAGCCGCTGCAGCGCCGTGGTGACCGGGACGATGCCCGCATCGAAATCGCCCTGGCTGAATTGCCACAGCGTCTTCAGGCGCTCCGAGACCAGGTCCGGGTGCGGCGAGAACTGGTCGTAGGGCAGGATCTCCCAGTCGGGCAGGCGGAAGACGCGCAGCTTCGGATCGAACCACGCGATCTCCTCGCGCAGCCGCTCGGCATCCTGGGCCGAGGCCGCCAGCACCAGCAACGGGCGCTCGCGCACCGCCTCGCGCGCCAGCCAGAGCGCATCCGACGACCCCGTCTGGAAAACCCGGGACGGACCTGGATTTCCGCTCACGACCACCGGGCTCGCGGCTTTGCTGCGCAGCGGGAAATCCAGGTCCGTCCCGGGTTTCGAATCCGGGGCCGTCCCGGGTTCCTCAAACGACGGCGACAGGGATCTTGCCGATCTTCGCTCGCCATTGCGCCGGGCCGGTCTTGTGCACCGCCTCGCCGGTGGAGTCCACCGCGACCGTGACCGGCATGTCCTTCACCTCGAACTCGTGGATCGCTTCCATGCCGAGGTCGGCGAAGGCCACGACGCGGGATTTGCGGATCGCCTTGGAAACGAGGTAGGCCGCGCCGCCCACGGCGATGCAATAGACCGCGCCGTGCTTGCGGATCGATTCGGTCGCGGCGGCGCCGCGCTCGCTCTTGCCCACCATGCCGATGAGACCCGTCTTCGCGAGCAACGGTTCTACGAACTTGTCCATGCGCGAGCTGGTCGTCGGGCCGGCCGGGCCCACGGCCTCGTCCCTCACCGCGTCGACCGGTCCCACGTAGTAGATGAAGCGCCCGGCGAAATCGACCGGCAGCTTTTCGCCACGCGCCATCATCTCGACCAGCCGCTTGTGCGCGGCGTCGCGCCCCGTAAGGATTTTGCCGGAAAGCAGCAGCCGCTCGCCCGACTTCCACGTCGCGATCTCGGCCTTGGTGATGCCGTCCAGGTTCACGCGGCGGCTCGCCGAGGCATCGACAGTGATTCTCGGCCAGTCCTCGAGAGACGGCGGCTGCAGGCTCGCCGGTCCCGTGCCATCCAGCACGAAGTGCGCATGGCGCGTGGCGGCGCAGTTGGGCAGGAGGGCGACCGGCTTGGAGGCCGCGTGCGTGGGGTAGTCCACGACCTTCACGTCGAGCACCGTGGAAAGCCCGCCCAGGCCCTGCGCGCCGATGCCCAGCGCGTTCACCTTCTCGTAGAGCTCCAGGCGCAGCTCCTCGGCGCGGCTGGAAGGCCCGCGGGCGCGAAGCTTGTGGATGTCGAGCGGCTCCATCATGGCCCACTTGGCCATCAGCATCGCCTTCTCGGGCGAGCCGCCGATGCCGAGCGAGAGCATGCCGGGGGGGCACCAGTCCGCGCCCATGGTGGGCACGACCGAAAGCACCCAGTCCACGATCGAATCGCCGGGAAGCAGCATCGCGAACTTGCTCTTGTTCTCCGAGCCGCCGCCCTTGGCGCCCACGATCACTTCCACCTTGTCGCCGGGCACGAGCTCGACATGCGTGACGGCAGGCGTGTTGTCGCCGGTGTTGCGGCGGCTGCCATCGGGATCCGAGAGCATCGAGGCGCGCAGCGGGTTGGCCTTGTCGGTGTAGGCGCGGCGCACGCCCTCGTTCACCAGCTGCTCGAGCGAGAGCTTCGTGTCCCAGCGCACGTCCATGCCGGCGCGGATGAAGGCGATCGCGATGCCGGTGTCCTGGCAGATGGGGCGGCGGCCTTCGGCGGCCATGCGCGAGTTCACCAGGATCTGGGCCATGGCGTCCCGGGCCGCGGGGGATTCCTCGCGCTCGTAGGCCTCGTGCAGCGCGCGGATGTAGTCGACGGGGTGGTAGAAGCTGATGTACTGGAAGGCGTCGGCGATCGACTGGATGAAGTCTTCCTGGCGGATCACGGTCATGGAGTTCCTAGGCGTGCTTGTCGGCCCCGTGGCTGGCGGGGCTGCCGTGCGGCATGAGGCGGTCGGCCGCGGCAATGGCCATGGCCGAGAAGAGGAAGGTGATGTGGATCACCGTCTGCGCGATGAGCGTCTTCTCGTCGTAGTGCGCGGCGTTGATGAAGGTCTTGAGCAGGTGGATCGAGGAGATGCCGATGATCGCGGTGGCGAGCTTCACCTTGAGCACCGAGGCGTTCACCGACGAGAGCCACTCGGGCTGGTCGGGGTGGCCCTGCAGCTCCAGGCGCGAGACGAAGGTCTCGTAGCCGCCCACGATCACCATGATGAGCAGGTTCGAGATCATCACCACGTCGATGAGCGCGAGCACCACCAGCATGATCACGGTCTCGTTCAGCTTGGGCGGCAGCGGTTGTCCGTCCGGGCCGGTGGGCAGCGAATAACCGATGCTGTCGATCAGCATCATGAGCGCGGGCTTGCTGCCGAATGCGGCCTCGACCAGGTGCACCAGCTCCACCCAGAAGTGGTAGACGTACACGCCCTGGGCCACGATGAGGCCCACGTAGAGCGGCGCCTGCAGCCAGCGCGACCAGAACATGAAGCCGCCCAGGGCCTTGAGCGCCCCTGAGCGCGAGGATGTCGATGGTTTCATGCGGGAGTGGATTCCGGGGAAGGCGCGTGATCCTGCGCCACACCAATTTTACCCGCGATTGGCGAGCGAGCGGATCGTGGCCTCGTCGAAACCCAGCTCGTCCAGGATCGTGGCGTTGTGCTCGCCTACTTCCGGGATGCCGTCCATGCGCGCCTCGAAGCGATCGCTGATTCCCGGCGGGCGCAACGCGGGCACCGGACCCACGGGCGATCCCACGTCCACCCAGCGCCCGCGCGCGGCAAGCTGCGGGTGGCGCCACAGGTCGTGCATCGTGTTCACGTCGGCGTTGGCGATCTGCGCGCGGTCGAGCCGCTCGCGGATTTCCTCGGCGCGCAGGGCCGAGAAGCGCGCGACGATGATCCCGCGCAGCGCTTCGCGATGGGCGTTGCGCGCCGCGTTGCTGGCGAAACGTGGATCGCGCGCGAGCGCCGCCTCCGCGAGCACCCCGTCGCAGAAAGCCTGCCACTCCCGCTCGTTCTGCAGCCCCAGCATGATCGTGCGGCCGTCGCCGGTCGGAAACGGCCCGTAGGGATAGATGGTCGCGTGCGCCGCGCCGGCGCGCGGCGGCGGCTCCGCGCCGTCGAACGAGTAATACAGCGGGTAACCCATCCACTCGGCGAGCGATTCCAGCATCGACACGTCGATGTGCGCGCCTTCGCCGGTGCGCTCGCGCAGCAGCAGCGCGGCGAGGATGCTCGAGTAGGCGTACATGCCCGCGGCGATGTCGGCGATCGAGCTGCCGGCCTTCGCGGGCTCGCCGGGCGTGCCCGTGATCGAGAGGAAGCCCGCCTCGGCCTGGATCAGCAGGTCGTAGGCCTTGCGGTCGCGGTGCGGTCCGTCGTTGCCGTAGCCGGAGATGTCGCACACGATGAGCCGCGGATGGCGCTCGCGCAGGGCGGCCGCCGACAGGCCGAGCCGTCCGGCCGCGCCGGGAGCCAGGTTCTGCACGAACACATCGGCGCGCGCGACAAGGCGGCGCATCACCTCGCCCGCCACCTTCGACTTGAGGTCGAGCGCCAGGCTCTCCTTCGAGCGGTTCACCCAGACGAAGTGCGAGGAAAGGCCCTTCACGCGCTGGTCGTAGTGGCGCGCGAAATCGCCCTCGCCGTTGCGCTCCACCTTGATCACGCGCGCGCCCAGGTCGGCGAGCTGGCGCGTGCAGAACGGGGCGGCGATGGCGTGCTCGAGCGAGACGACGGTGATGCCGTCGAGCGGGCGCTGCGTCACAGGATGACTCCGTACGGCCAATTCTCTCGCACCACCTGCTCGGGCAGCTTCCTGAGGACCTCGATCGCGAAGGCGGTGTCGGCTTCGGACAGCGCGTGCAGGGCGTGCGCCTTGAGCAGCGTCTGCAGCGCCTTGCCGAACATCGGGGGATCGAGCATCTCGCCCTCGAACTTGATGGCCCCGCCCAGCAGCGCATCGGCGTCGATGGCGGCGCGCAGGATGGCGATCTTGGTGCGGACCTCGGAGGGCGAAGGCGTGAAGGCCACCTTGCAGGGATGGATGTGCGAGGGATGGATCACCTGCTTGCCCGAAAGGCCCATCGAGGCCTCCTCGAGCGCATGGCGGTAGACCACGCGCGACTCGTCGTCGCCATGCAGGTCGAGCCAGCGGCGCACGTCGTGGGGCTCGACGTACTCCTCCGGCATGGCCGCCTGGCCGATCAGCGTCTCCACCGCCCCGATCACGCCCTTGCCGGCGATGCGCGCCTCGAAAAGGATGTCGTGCAGGTAGAACTTGAGCTCCTCGGTCCAGTTGCGCGGCGTGATCGCGATGCCCATCGCCTTGGAGAAATCGTGGATGCCGAACACCACGTGCTTGACCGTCGCGTACTGCATGAGCTCCGGCGCGATCTTGAGGGACTTGGGATGCTCGATGATCGGCTGGATGGTGATGCGGTGGTCGAGCCCGGCGAGCACCGCCGAGAGGTCGCGGATTTCCGGAGCGCCGTAGGCCTCTCCCGCCTTGGCGAGCATCACCGCGTCGAAGTGCCCCGCCAGGTCGCGAACCAGCGCCAGGTCCTGCTCGTACTCGTCGGTGCGGAAGGGATTGATGCGCACGGCGACCTGCAGGCCCTTGCGGCGCGGCATCCGCGGCAGCTCCCGCCGCAGCAGCTCGCGGCTCATCTCCTTCTGCCGGCAGCCGTCCTCGAGGTCGAAGAGCAGCGTGTGGGCCGTGGTGTTCCAGGCGTGCTTGCGGAAGCGTTGCGCCGCCTGCTCGAGGTCCTCGTAGAGGCCGAGCGAGGGCGCGTACTTGACCGGCGGGTAGTAGATCTGGATGCCCGGCCAGTAGTTGCCGAGGAGGTCGGCCGAGGCGGTTGCGTCCGTGGTCGGCTTCACGGCCTGGGAGGGGACGGGGCGGATCGCGCTCATGGCGCCCAAGCTAGCATGGCCGCGCCCGGGGCGCGCCCACCGCATGGCCTCCATGCGATTGTCGCCGGGCTTTCGTTTGACGCCGATTTTGCCGCCGTATACCGTAGGACGCCACGCAAGCCGCGGCGATCCATGAGGAGAGTGCCTTGAAAGGGTTTCGTCCGATATCGATTGCAGCAGCGCTGGCCACGGCGCTGAGCCTTGTCCTGGCCATCCCGAGCGCGGCCCAGCAGCCCAGGAAGGTGAAGGTCGGCACGTTCAAGCTGGTGCACATGATGGCGCCGGTTTTCTACGAGAAATTCCTGCCGAAGGACATCCAGGTCGAGCTGGTCTATTTCGCTTCCAGCCTCGACATCGAGAAAGCCGTGGTGAACGGCAACATCGACTTCGGCGAGTACGGAACGACGGCTGCGCTGATCGCCGGGGCCCAGGGCGATCCCCAACTCATCATCGGCGACGCGGCGCGCAAGGGCGCTGCCATCGTCGTGAAGAAGACCTCGAGCATCAAGACGGTTGCCGACCTTCGCGGCAAGAAGATCGCGAACTTCCCGGGGGCGTTGCAGGACGTGCTCCTGAGGGCGACGCTGCAGAAGGCGGGCCTCGACCCGAACCGGGACGTGGAGCTCATCAAGGTGAACTGGGCCGAGATGCCGATCGCACTGCAGCGCGGCGACGTGGACGCGTACTCCGGATCCGAGCCGCACCCGACCCTGGCGGTATCCGAGGGCTACGGGCGGATACTGTCCTATCCGTACGACACGCCGATCGGCAGCCTGAACAGCGCGCTCGCCACGCGCAAGGAGCTGGCCGAGAAGGAGCCCAAGCTGGTCCAGGCGATCGTCTGCGCGCAGAAAGCCGCGTACGAATACATGCAGAAGAATCCCGACGTGTGGGTGGAGACAGGCCGGCGCCTGTTCGGCTTCGATCCCAAGGTCACGAAAGCTTCGATGGTGAACGTGGGAATCGGCTGGGAGCTCTCCGACGAGTATGTTGCGAGCTTCAAGGCGATGGGCAAGGCCCTGCTCGACCTCAAGATCATCGACCGGGAGCCCGATTACGCCGCCATGATCGACCAGCGCTTCTACAAGGTGGCCAAGGCCGGCGGGTGCAAGTAGCGTCGCCGGAGGTCCCCGGCCGCGCGGCTGCGCTGCCGGCTTCGATCACGACGAAGGTTTTGCGCTTCCTCGGGCGCGTTGCGCGGGCCCTGGCGCTGCCGGCGATGGTCATCGCCGCCTGGCAGGCCGCGGTGGCTTCCGGGGCCCTGCCGCCGCGCATGATGCCTTCGCCGCTCGCCGTCGCCACGACCGCATACGATTTCGTCCTCGGCAATGCCGATTCCCCCGGCGCCTATGCCTTCAGCGGCAGTTTCGCCAAGCACGCCTGGGTCAGCACGCTTCGAGTCCTTCACGGATTCTCGCTGGCGGTCGTGGCCGGCGTCTCGCTCGGGCTCATGCTCGGCATGAGCCGAACCCTCGAGCGCTTCGTGGATCCCGTCCTGCAGGTCGTTCGCCCCATACCCATCACGGCCTGGCTACCGCTTTCGATCATCTGGTTCGGGCTGGGCCATCGCGCGACGATCTTCCTCATCTTCCTCGGGGCCTTCTTCCCGATCCTCATCAGCACCACCACCGGCGTGAAGATGGTGGACCGCCGCTTCGTGGAGGCGGCGCAGATGCTCGGCACCAGCGCCCGCCAGCTCTTCTACCGTGTGTACTTGCCGGCGTCCCTGCCGTCCATCCTGGCCGGGATGCGCGTGGGGCTGGGCTTCGCCTGGGTGTGCCTGGTGGTGGGCGAGATGACCGGCGTAGGGGCCGGTCTCGGATCGGCCATCGCGGATGCCCGCGAGTTGTTCCGCGTGGACCTGATCATCGTCGGGATGCTGCTCATCGGCCTGATCGGCTATGCCTCGGACATGCTGGTGGTTTACGGCTTCCGGCGCGCGCTGCGCTGGTCGCCCGGGCTTTTCCGCTGATGGCGCGATCGAAGGTCGCGGTTCGCGGCCTGACGAAGGTGTTCGCCGAACCGGGCTCCGGCAAGCAAACCGAAGCGCTGCGCGACGTTTCCATCACGATCGAGGCGCACGAGATCGTGTGCCTGCTGGGACCGTCGGGGTGCGGGAAGTCCACCGTGCTGCGCGTGGTCGCGGGCTTCGAGCAGGCATCCGGCGGCGAGGTGCTGCTCGACGGGCGGCCCATCGTCGGTCCGGGGCCGGACCGCGGCGTGGTGTTCCAGGAGCAGGCATTGTTCCCGTGGCGCTCGATCTACGAGAACATCGTTTACGGCCCGAAGATCCGTGGCCGGCCCCGCGCCGAGTACGAGGAGCTGGCGGAGCGCTATATCGGCATCGTCGGACTGCGTGGGTTCGAAAACCATTATCCGCACGAGCTCTCGGGAGGCATGAAGCAACGCGTCGCCATCGCGCGCGTGCTCATGAACGCGCCTGAAGTGCTCCTGATGGACGAGCCCTTCGGCGCGCTCGATGCGCAGACGCGAGCCACCATGCACGAGTGGCTGCTCGACCTGTGGCAGACCAGCCCTCGCGCGGCGCTCTTCATCACGCACGACGTGGACGAGGCGATCCTGCTGGCCGACCGCGTGTACGTGATGACCGCTCGGCCGGGCCGCATCAAGCTCGAGCTCGCCGTCGACATCCCGCGCCCCCGCGCGCTCGACGTCCTCACCAGCGACCGGTTCATGGCGCTCAAGCGCGAGGTGCTCGAGTGCATCCGAACGGAGGCGCGCGCGGCGCTGGAGCTGCCGAGGGCATGACGGAGCTCGCCGCCGCCGGATTCCGACAGGAGCCAGACGGCACCTGGCGGATTCCTGTGCCGAGCGATGCCAACATCGCGGCCGATACGGTCGGCAGGCACGCACATGGCTCGCGCGCGGGACATGTCGCGCTGGTTTTCGAGGACGCGGATGGAGCGTTGCGACGCTGGACTTTCGAGCAGCTGGATCGAGAGGCCACGGCAGTGGCCGTCGGCCTGCGTGCGCACGGGGTCGAGCGAGGGCAGCCCGTAGGGATCCACACTGGGCAGAGCCCCGAGACCGCCATCGCGCATCTCGCGCTCTACAAGCTGGGCGCGGTGGCGGTCACCTTGTCGCAGATGTATGGCCCCGAAACGCTGCGCCACATCGTACGCGATTGCGGAGTCGCGCTCATCGTGACGCAGTCGCGATTTGTGGCGGCTTTCCGGGAGCTGACAGAGGAACTGTCCACGAGGATCACGCTGGTCACGCCTGGCCCGCACGATGGGTGCATCGACATGTCGCGATTGGCCGCGTCACCGGCAGGCGGGTTCACACCGGTGACGACGTCGGCGAACGAGCCCGCGCTGCTCATGTATACCTCGGGTTCGACCGGCAAGCCGAAGGGGTTGCTGCACGCGCATCGCATCCTGCATGCCTACATGCCCACGGTCCGGCTCTTCTACAACCTCGCAACCCAGGAGCCCGATGCCGTGTTCTGGTCGCCGGCCGATTGGGCCTGGGTGGGAGGGTTGCTGGACCTCGTGCTGCCCGCGTGGGCAGAGGGGCAGACCGTGGTCGCGACGCAGCATCGGTTCGATGCGCCATGGGCGATGGACTTCATGGCGAGGCATCGCGTGACCCATTCCTTCATGACGCCCACCGCGCTCAAGCGCCTGGCGGAGGTGGAGCAACCGCGTGCCCGCCGCGACCTGCACCTGCGGGTGGTTTGCACCGGCGGGGAAAGCTTGCCCAGCGAGATCGTGCGCTGGTCGCGCGAAGAGTTGGGCGCCGTCTGCAACGAGTTTTACGGGCTCACGGAGTTCAACCACCTCGTGGGCAACTGCGAGCGCCTCTACCCAATTCGCCCGGGATCCATGGGCAAGCCCTATCCGGGCCATGGCACCTGCCTCGTGGACGAGGAGGGGCGCGAGGTCGCGCCGGGCATCGTCGGAGAGATCGTGGCGCGCACCGACGACCCGACGCTTTTCCTCGGCTATTGGGGCGATCCCGGAATCCCGCAGCGGCTCAAGCTGGGCGAGCGCTGGCTGCGCACCGGAGACCTGGCCACGCGCGATGCCGACGGCTACTTGTGGTACCAGGGACGCAACGACGATCTCATCAAGAGCGCCGGCTACCGAATCGGCCCTGCGGAGGTGGAGGACGTGCTGGTCATGCATCCGCAGGTGGCCGAGGCCGCCGTCATCGGCAGCCCGGACCGCTCGCGCGGCACCATCGTCAAGGCCTTCGTGCGGCTGCGTGAAGGCGCCGTCGCCGGCGATGCCCTTGCCGCCGAGCTGCAGGACTTCGTGAAGGTGAGGCTCGCGGCCTACAAGTACCCGCGTGAAATCGAGTTCGTCACCGATTTCCCGCTCACCAGCTCCGGCAAGATCCGTCGCGGCGAGTTGCGGCGCCGGGACGCCGAGGCGAAGGCGCGGGGCGTCTCCGCGCGCTGACGATCGGGCATGGCCAAACCTGCACAGCGTCCGGCCGATGTCTTCGTCGCCGGATGCGCCATGACGGCGTTCGGGCGTCGCTCGGACGGCACGTCGCCACGGGACTGGGTCCGGCAGGTGGCGCAGGAAGCCATCCGCGATGCCTGCATCGGGCCGGAACAGGTCGATGCATTGGTCGTCGCGACCGAAAGCGATTTCTTCTGGCCGCAGCTTTGCCCCGGCGCCCTGCTGGTGGACGAGGCCGGGCTCGTGCCTCGGCCCGTGATGCGCGTCGAGATGGGCGGGGCGAGCGGCGCCATGGCGATTCGCGCCGGCACGATGCACATCCTGTCCGGCATGCATCGCAACGTGCTCGTGGTCGGCTACGAGCAGGCCGCCAGCGGCCTTCCGGGCGACGACGTGCGCACGCTCTATGGGCTCTCCTTCGACGCGGAGCTCGAAGGCATGGCCGGCGCGAGCGCGGCGAGCCTCTATGCCCTCTCCGCCGGCCTGTACATGCACGAGTTCGGTATCACGGAGCGCGACCTTGCGCGCGTGTCGGTGAAGAACCACGGCAACGCGGTGCTCAACCCGCTTTCACACAAGCCCATGCAGGTCAGCATCGAGGACGTATTGGCCTCGAGGCCGGTGAGCTCGCCGTACAAGCTGCTCGATTGCAGCATGATCAGCGACGGCGCCGCGGCGGTGGTGCTGGCGGCGGAAAGCTTCGGCCCGCCGCGGCGCCCGCGCGTGCGCATCGCGGGGTGGGGTTGCGCATCCGACCATAGCCGTCTCGGTGATCGCGCGCGGCCTTATGCGTTCGAGGGCAAGGCGCGCTCGGCGCACCAGGCCTACGAGAAGGCCGGTATCACGGAGCCGAAGCGGGAGGTCGGGCTTGCCGAGGTCTATGACGCGTTCACCGGCGCGGAGCTGCAGGGAATCGAGGCGCTGGGCCTGTGCGATGCCGGCCAGGCGGCCAGGGCGCTGGCCGAAGGGCGGTTCGACCGCGGTGGCGTGCTACCCGTGAATCTCTCGGGCGGGCTGCTGGGGCAGGGCGGACCACCGGGTGCGACCGGCGTAGCCCAGGTCGTGACATTGGCGCAGGTGCTGCAGGGAAGGTACTGGCCGGGGCTGCAGCCTGGCGGCGAGCGCCGCTTCGGTGTCGCTGATGCCCATTCGGGGGTCGCCAGCGTGAGCGTGACACACGTGCTCGAGAAACTGCCGTGAACGATCTCCGGCTCTGTTTGGAATGGGCGCGAGGCACCGGCGGGCTCGCGCCGTACTTCGAGGGCCTGGGCGCCGGCATCGCGCGCGCCACGTGTTGCCCGGGATGCCACCGGACCTGGTTCCCGCCCCGGTTGGCATGCACCTGCGGCCGCGTCGAGCTGCAATGGCGCACGCTCCCCGGTTCGGGAATCGTCCGCGCGGTGACCGCCGGGCCGGGCCGCTTGCCGGGGGAAGAACCAACACGCACTCTCGTCCTGGCGCTGGTGGCGGTCGAAGGCGCCGACAACGCGGTGCTGGGACGCATCGAGCCGCCGATCGCCCCTGCCGTGGGCGCGGGTGTGAGGCTGATCGCGGACACATTGCGTGGTCGGCCGGCGTGGAGCGCCGTGTTCACGCCCTGTTGAGGGAGGCTTTCGGGGCGTGCGTTAGGATGTCGCTGGTCCACAGGCCTGCGGTCAACCGCCACCGCGCGCATTGATGTCCCGATTCGTTGTCCTCGTCTTCGCGGTCGGGGTTGCTCAGCTGATTTCCTGGGGCACGCTCTTCTACGCCGTGGGAGTGCTCGGTGCTCCGATGGGGGCGGAGCTGGGCATGAGCGAGCTCTTCGTCTTCGGCGCCTTCACCGCGGCCCTGGTCGTCTCGGGCTCGCTCGCGCCCTGGGCCGGCAAATTGCTCGACCGGCGCGGCGGCCGCTTCGTGATGTCGATCGGTTCGCTGCTGGGCGCTGCCGGCATGGCGTTGCTGGCCACCGCCGCGCATCCGGTCCAGGTGGTCGTCGGCTGGGTCGTCGTGGGCGCGGCGATGGCGACCAGCCTGTACGATCCGGCGTTCGCGGCGCTGTCGCAGTTCATGGCCGGCACGCCGTATCGGCGCGCGGTCACCGCGCTCACCATCCTCGGCGGCCTCGCGAGCACCGTGTTCTGGCCGGTCTCGCAGCTGCTCATGGATGCGTGGAGCTGGCGCGTGGCCTTTGGCGTGCACGCGGCGCTGCACTTGTTCGTTTGCTTGCCCGTACACATGTTCCTGCTGCCGAACAAGGTGGAGGAGGGACCCGCGACCTCGATGCGCACGACGGCCGCCACGGCCGAAGCGTCGCCGCCGCGGCCCGGAATGCCATGGCTCACCCTGGCCGTGGCCGTCGGCTCGTTCGTTTCGGCACTCGTGGCGGTTCACGTCGTGAGCCTGCTCACCGCATCCGGCCTCACGCAGTCGCAGGCGATCTGGATCGCGATGCTCATCGGCCCGATGCAGGTCGCGGGGCGCATCGCCGAGTTCGGCTTCGCCGCGCGCGTGGGCGTGATCGCCCTGGGCCACCTGGCCTTCGCCTTGCTGGTGGTGGCGACGGTGGCGCTCATGCTGGTGGACGGCTTGGGGCTCGCCGCCTTCATCTTCGTGGCCGCCTACGGCTGGGGCAACGGCATCTTCACCATCATCCGCGGCACGACGCCCGTGGAGCTGTGGGGACGCAGGGGACTCGGCGCGGTGCTCGGACACCTTTCACGCGCGGGCCAGTATTCGCGCGCGGTGGCGCCGGCCTCGTTCTCGGGAATGCTGGCGATCGGCCTCGGGCGCCACGCGACGTTGGCGATCCTCGCTGCCTTCGGCGTGGGTGCGCTCGCGAGCTACGCGCGCGCGGTGCGCATCGCGCGAAAGGCGCCGCGCGAGCGCGACGCCGCCTGAGCCGTGCTCCTAGACCGGTGCCGCCACGCCGAAGCTGCGTTCGGCATCGAGGATCAGCGCCGGCAGCCCCTGCGCCTGGACCGTTCCCGCGCGCGAGGCCGCGCGCTCGCGGCCCATGGTGGCCAGCATCGTGACCGGCCCCGAGCGGATCGCACCCGTGGGACAGATCTCCTCGCACGCGCGCGGCATGTCGAGGGTCCGCGTCTTGCCCGGCGTCTGGCAGAAATTGCACTTCTCCATCTTTCCGGCCGTCGCGGAGAGCTGCGGCGCGCCGAACGGGCAGGCCCAGGCGCAGAAGCCGCAGCCGATGCACTTGTTCTGGTCGACCGTGACGATGCCGTTCTCGGCGCTCTTGGTGATCGCCGAAACCGGGCAGGCGTTGCGGCACGGCGCGTCGCCGCAATGCATGCAGGCCATCGAGACGTTCATCGCCTTGACCGCAGGATAGGTGCCCGTCTCGATCTTCACCACCTCGCGCCAGCGGGGCCCGACCTCGACCTCGTTCCAGGTCTTGCAGGCGATCTCGCAGGCGTGGCATTTCACGCAGCGCTCGTGGTCGAAATAGAAGCCGTGTTGCATGACGCCTCCTTGGGTCCCCGCCTGCGCGGGGACGACAGTCTTCAGGCCGGCCGGACCCGCACCTTGCACTCGTTGTAGCAGTTGGCGCCGGTGATGGGGCTGGTGTACGTGTCCATCAAATTGTTCGAATGCGCGCCCTTGCCCTTGGCGACCGAGCCCATGGCCCAGTGGCCGAAGCCGTGGCCGTGGCGCACGCTCACGCAGCCCGGCACGAGGCCCTCGACCACCTTCGCCTTGATGCGGATCTTGTCCTTGGGCGACTCCACGTAGACGTAGCTGCCGTCGACGATGCCGTATTTCTGCGCGTCCAGGCGGTTGATCTCGACCCAGTTCTCGCCGCAGATTTCCATGAGGAAGGGGTTGTTCTGCGTGACGATGTTGCAATGCATGCTGAGCTTGGAGTGCGTGAGCTGCAGCGGGTATTGCGCATCGGGCTTCACGCTCCTCTCGGTATACACGGGATAGGGATCGAAGCCCGCGTCGGCGTAGGCCTGCGAGCGGATCTCGACCTTCTTCGAGGGCGTGGCGAGCCCCTCGGGCACGCGGTTGTAGCGCACCGGCCCCGCCCAGAATCCGCGCTCCTTGAGCTCCTCGAGCGTCATGGGGATGTCCTTCATCATGAGCTCGCCCCAGTCCTCCCACTTCTGGTAGGGGAAGTGCTCGGCCCATCCCATCTTGGCGGCGAGCCCCTTCACGATGTCGTAGAGCGGCTTGGCCTCGCCCACCGGCGGCACCGCCGGCTGGCAGAGGATCACCTCGGGCCCCAGCCACATGCCGTTCCTGATCTCGGCGTGTTCGTAGAACGAGGTCTCCGGCAACACGATGTCGCACTCGAGGGCGGTCTCGCTCATGAAGAGCTCGATCGCCACGCCGAGCTCGAGGTGGCGGAACATCTCCTGCACCCGGTCGCGGTTGGGATCGCTCATCACCGGGTTGGTGGACTGCACGAAGAGGCCCTTCACCGGATACGGCTTGCCGTCGATCACCGCGTCCGGCAGGCGCGAGTTGGGCAGGTCGGGTGCCAGCGGGTAGCCCATCGCGATGTGCAGCGGCGGCTTGGTGGGCCTGGCCTTCGCCGACTCGGGGATGTTCACGGGCGCCGCGAGCGGGGCCCAATCCTTGAGATTGAGGTTTCCCGGCTTGTCGACCTCGCCGCAGATGGCATCGAGGATGTAGCAGGCGCGCCCCGCGTCGGCGCCGTTCGTGTAGAAGCCCGAGCCCTTGAAGATCGCCGACATGGCGGGCTTGGTGGTCGCGAATTCGCGCGCGAGGCGGGTGATGGTCTCGGCCTTCACGCCGCAGATCGGCTCGGCCCATGCCGGCGTGTAGCCCTTGGCGACCAGGTGCTCGCGGAAGCCCTCGAAGCCTTCGCAGTAGCGGCTGGTGAATTCGCGATCGTGGAGCCCTTCCTCGATGATGACGCTGCACATCGCCAGCGCCATCGCCCCGTCGGTGCCGGGGTTGATGGGGATCCACTCGTTGGCCTTCTGCGCGGTCTCGGTGAAGTTCGGGTCGACCACCACCAGCTTGCAGCCGCGCTTCTTCGCCTCGATGAGCGCGCGGCTCTCCCACAGCCCCTGGTTGGCGCCGAGGTTGTTCATCCCCCAGAGCATCACGTACTTCGAGTTGGCGAAGTCGTGCATGGGGAAGACGTGGCCGAAGAGCGTGAGGCATGCGGCGCGGCGGTCCTGCTCGCACCCCGAGGTGTGCGCGTAGTTGTTGGGCGAGCCGTACAGGTCGCCCAGGAAATGGCGGAAGAAGACCGTGTTGGGGTCGTGGTGGCAGGTGTAGGCCACGGCTTCCGGGCCCCACTTGTCGCGGATCGTCTTCAGCTTGTCGGCGATGAAGGTGAACGCCTCGTCCCAGGAGATGCGCTTGAACTGCCCCGGCTGGCCCTTGGGATTGGTGCGCAGCATCGGGTACTTGAGGCGATCGGGATCGCGCGGCAGGTAGGCGCTCGCCATGCCCTTGGCGCAACGCGAGCCGATGTTGTTCGGCGACTCGGGGTTGCCCTTGTGGTAGACGACCTTGCCGTCGCGCACCATCACCTCGGTCGGGCACTGCCACGGGCAGGTGTAGCAGAAGCTCTTGATGAGCTTGGCGCCCTTCACGTCGGCCAGGCGCTGGCCGAGCGCCTTCGGTTCCGCTGCGCTCGGCACGGCGGGCTTGTCGATCTCGATGGTCATCTTTCCTCCCTCGGGCGGGCGGGCGCGAGGCTCTAGGCCTGGCGGGCCGCGCGTTTTTCCTGCGCCCGCGTGGTGTTCTTGCGGATCGGCCCCAGCTTGCGCTCGATCTCCTCGTAGGTGGGGGCGGCACCCTTGCGGCCGCCGGCCAGCGCCTGCGCCATCGCGCGCACATGCGTGGCTGTGGTGCCGCAGCAGCCGCCGATGATGCGCGCGCCGGCGTCGCGTGCGAAGCGCGCGTAGGTCGCCATGACTTCCGGCGTGCCGTCGTAGCGCACGCGCATGTCGTCGCCCATCACCGGCAAGCCGCAGTTGCTCTTGGCGATGATGACGTCGCCCGGCTCCGAGCCCTGGGCGAGGCCCAGGACGGAATCGATGAGCTGGGACGGGCCGATGCCGCAGTTGGCGCCGAAGGCGATCGGCCGCGCGGGCAGCGTTTTCGAAAGGCGCATCGCGTCGGCGGGTTTCACGCCCATCATCGTGCGCCCGCCGGTATCGAAGGTCATGGTCGCCACGATGGGCAGGCCGGCGCGCTGCGCGCCGCGCACCGCCGCCTCGAGCTCGTTCTCGGCGAACATCGTCTCGATCCAGGCCACGTCCGCGCCGCCCTCGCGCAACGCCTGCGCCTGCTCGTGGAAGGCTTCCTCGGCTTCCGCGGCCGTGCGCGGACCCAGCGGCTCCAGCACGTCGCCCGTGGGCCCCATCGAGCCCGCCACCACCACGGGCCGCCCGGCCTTGTCGGCCACGTCGCGGGCGAGCGCGGCGGCCGCCATGTTGAGCTCGCGCACGCGTCCCTGCAGCTTGTGCAGCGCGAAGCGGAAGCGGTTGGAGCCGAAGCTGTTGGTGAGGATGATGTCGGAGCCCGCGTCGACGAAGCCCTGGTACACGGTGCGCACGTCCGCGGGGCGCTCGACGTTCCAGAGCTCCCCGGGCGCGCCGTTCGCCAGGCCGAGCGCGAAGAGGTTCGTGCCCATGGCACCGTCGAGCAGGAGCACCTCGCGCTCGGACAGCAGGCGCTGCAGCGTGTCGCCCATCACGCCCAGCTGAACGAAAGGTTGCAGGCGTGGAAGTCGTTGTTCTCGTCGCCGGTCGCCGAGACGACGCTGAATCCGCGGCCGTTCGCCGCGCGGGTGTCCGCGAGGGTGCGGTTGGCGATCCAGTAATCCGAATAACGGTGGCCGAAGACGGCATACGTCACGCCACCTTCGATCTCGACTCCATTGTCGGGGCCCAGGCGCGTGTTCATCGGGCGGGGCGTCTTCCATTCCTGCAGCACTTGCGCCTTGCCGGCATCGAGCGAATCGACCACGACCGCGCGCTGGATGGGCCATGCCCACGAGCGGCCCACGAGGCGCACCTTGCCCGGTGGCGTGAGGCACATCACCGCATGCCGGTGGGGCCCCTTGAGGGCGAAGCGATCGTAGAAGGCATCGTCGGCCTCCACCGCATGGCATCCGAAGGCCTCCGGCTTGCCGGCGCGGGCGGCCTCGATCAGCTTCGCCTGCTCCTCGCGCGAGAGCAGCCGGGGCTGCTGCCACGCCATGTTCTTGTACTGGTCACGGTCGAATTCGGGGATGGGAAATCGCTTGCTCATGGCGTTCCTCGGCGCTGTCCTAGCCCCGAATATTGCAACAAGGGCGTTTGGCCGTCGGCCCCGCGACCCATGCTAGTTCGGATGGGGAGGTATGCAAAAAAGAGGGGTGGTAGTGAGCTTCCCGCGTTCGCAGGACCCCGTGTCCACGTCATAGCGGCCGATTTCGACCAGCCCGGCGCGCGGAAAGTAGGCGCGTCCAAGGTCGCCTACCAACACCATGGCGCCCCCGGCTGCGAGCCCGCGCAGCCAGGGCATGAGCCGCGCGGCGAGGAAACGCTCGTACCAGAGGTCGCCAGCGAGGACGATGTCCCAGCGGCCCGTCGTCCCGATGAGGTCGTCGGCCGAAGTCTCCAGTTCGATGCCCGCCAAGCGTGCATTGGCCGCCATCGCCTCGCAGGCGAAGGGATCGATGTCATTGGCCACCACGTGCGAGGCCCCCATCATCGCCGCTGCGATGGCCGCGAGTCCCGAGCCGCTTCCGAGATCGAGGACCGAGCGGCCCTCGATGCGCGCGCGATGGTCGAGGAGGTGTCGCGCGATGGCCTGGCCGCCCGGCCAGGCCATCCCCCAATAAGGCGGCGGCAGTCCGCGGCGACCGAGCCAATTTTCCTGGGCGCGCCACAACTCGTCGAGGTCGCCGGCGAGGTGCAGGCGCACTTCCGGACACAACGCGGTGGCTTGCACGCGGGTGGCGTGCGCGAGGAACGAATCGAAGTCGCCTTGCATCGCGCGCTCAGTCATGCGCCGGAAAGCCACCACGCGTGCGCATGAGAGGTATGCCTTATTTGCATGCTGATAGCGACGATTGGCCGTGATGCCGGGCGCTGCGCAGGGTTATTCTTGCCCGACAAAAAACGATACCGCGCAAACGCGAACAAGAGCTCCCCACCGGACGTGCCATCGCCCGGGACACGGGCCCACTTCCGGAGGATGGATTGCTTAGCCAGCAGATCATCAGCGGGTTGGCGACGGGCAGCCTGTACGCGCTCACCGCCATTGCCGTCGTGGTTGTCTTTCGCAACACCCGCACCATCAACGTCGCCCAGGGCGACTTCTCGATGCTGGCGGCGTTCTTCGCGGTGCTCTTCCTCAAGTCGGGCATGAATTACTACGCCACCATCGCCATGACGGTGGCGGCGACCATGCTCCTGGGCATCGTGGTGGAGCGGCTGGTCATGCGGCCCATCGCCGATTCGGACTGGCTCACGCTCTTCACGGCGACGTTGGGCGTGTACTACATCATGCACGGCGTCGCCGGCTGGATCTGGGGGCGCGACACCAAGGCCTTCCCCGTCACCTTCGATCCGACGCCGATCAAGCTCTTCGGCACCATCGTGAGCGAGGGGCACCTCATCAACATGGCGTGGGCGGCGGCCATCGGCGTGGTCTTGTTCGTCTTCTTCAAGTTCACCAAGCAGGGCATCGCCATGCGCGCGGTGACCGACGATCCCGAGACGGCCAAGCTCATGGGCATCCCGGTGCGCTTCATCGTCATGCTCACCTGGGGCATGGCGGGGTTCCTCGGCGCCTTCGCCGGCATCCTCATCGCGCCCATCCTCTATGTATCGCCGCAGATGATGGACGAGGTGCTCATCAAGGGCTACGTCGCCGCGGTCTTCGGCGGCCTCTACTCGATCCCGGGCGCCATCGTCGGCGCGCTCATGATCGGCGTGGCGGAGAACCTCGCCGGCGGCTACCTCGGCTCGCACTACAAGACCGCGACCGCCTTCGTGATGATCGTGGCGCTGCTGGCGCTGCGGCCGCAGGGCCTGTTCGGCATCCAGAAACGGCGGGAGATCTAGATGGTGAACAAGAATCCCGCGGGCTCGCTCTCGGCGCCGGTGCGCGACCGCGCGGCGGTGGCCACGCTCAAGGCGAAGTTCCAGGTGCAGAACGTGGCTCTCGTGGTGGCGTTCTTCGTGGCCTTGCTGCTGGTGCCGCTCATCCCGGGCTTCAAGGGATGGATGGCGAGCCAGGCCGCCCTGGTCGTGGTGTACATCCTCGCCGCCCAGGGCCTTTCGATCCTCACCGGATACACCGGCCTGGTCTCGGTGGGGCACGGCGGATTCCTCGCCATCGGCGCCTACACCGCGGCCTTGCTGGTAAAGCACGCCAACGCGGACATCGTGCTGAGCCTCATCGCCGGCGCCGCGATGGCCGGGGTGATCGGCATGCTGATGGCGCTGGTGTTCCTGCGCCTGGCCGGGCCCTTCCTCGCCATCGGCACGCTGGGCTTCGCCTTCTTCGTGGGCACCGTGGTGAACAACGTGAAGTTCTTCGAGGGCCGCGAGGGCATCTCGGTGCCCGCCAACCATGCGCTTGGCCTGCCCGTGGGCGACATCGGCTTCTACTACATCTCGATCATCCTGCTGGCACTGGTGACGCTTTTCATCTACAGCCTGGTGCGCTCGAGCGTAGGGCGGGCGCTGAAGGGCCTGCGCGACGCCGAGAAGGCGGCGCAGAGCTGCGGGGTGAACCGGCTTCTCTACCGCACGCTCGCCTTCACCATCAGCGCCGCGATCACCGGGCTGGCGGGCGCGCTCTCCGCGCTCACCACGCGCTACGTCTCGGCCGAGGTCTTCGGCGACATCTGGTATTCGGTCGACTTCCTCGTGGCCGCCGTCGTGGGCGGCTCGGCGATGCTGATGGGGCCGATCGTGGGCGGCATCTTCGTGGCGATGCTGCCCTTCTTCCTCGAGAAGCTCGCCGACTTCGCCTTCATCCTGAAGGGCGTGGCGCTCATCGCCGTGCTCATGTTCGCGCCCGCGGGCGTGTGCGACGTGATCGCGCGCCCCTTCCGCGCCTGGAGGCGCCGCAGGCTCGAGCGCGCCGCGGCGGGCGAGGAGCCCGTGCGCCGCGAGCCGCCCGTGGTCGCGCTCGAGGGCAAGTCCTGATGGCCACGCTGCTCGCCTGCGAAAAGGTCAACGTGCGCTTCGGCGGCGTGACCGCGTGCAACGGCGTGAGCCTCGAGGTCGAGCAGGGCAAGATCGTCGGGCTGATCGGTCCCAACGGCGCCGGCAAGACCACGCTTTTCAACGTGCTCACGCGCTTCCAGCCGCAGGACTCGGGCCACGTGTATTGCGCCGGCGAGAAGATCGATTCGCGCAAGTGCCACGAGATGGTGGAGATGGGCATGGCGCGCACCTTCCAGAACATCAACCTCTTCGGCGAGCAGTCCACGCTCGACAACATCCTGGTGGGCGCGCATCGCCTGACGGGCGGGCCGCTCGGCAACATCCTTTCCCTGGGCGCCGCCCGCCGGCGCGAGAAGGCCCTCACCACCCGCGCCATCGAGATCGCGGAAATGCTTCGCCTGGAAGACGAGCTCGACAACGCGGTGAAGAACCTCCCCTACGGCTACCAGAAGCGCGTCGAGATCGCCCGCGCGCTCGCCTCCGAGCCCAAGCTGATCCTGCTGGACGAGCCGGTCGCCGGCTGCAACGACGAGGAGACGGCCGAGCTGCGCGAGGTGGTGCGGCACATCAACCGCGACCTCGGCATCACCATGCTGATGGTGGAGCACGACATGTCCATGGTGATGGGCGTTTGCGACCACATCTACGTGATCAACTTCGGCGCCAACCTGGCCGACGGTACTCCCGCCGAGATCCGCTCCAACCCCGAGGTCATCAAGGCGTACCTGGGCGAGGAGGCCGAAGCCGCATGACGATGCTGCGCCTTGAGGGATTGCAGGCGAGCTACGGCGCGGTGCGCGCGCTGCACGGCGTCTCCATCGATGTCCCCAAGGGCGCGATGGTGGCGCTGCTGGGCTCCAACGGCGCCGGCAAGTCCACCACCCTCAAGGTGATCTCGGGCATGGTGCGGCCGAGCGCGGGGTCGGTGCAGCTCGAGGGCCAGCCCCTCAACGGCAAGCCGCCCAACGAGGTGGTGAAGATGGGCGTGGCGCACGTGCCCGAGGGGCGCAAGGTGTTCAAGGACCTGATGGTCTTCGAGAACCTGCGCATGGGTGCGTACGCGCGGCGCGACGGCGCGGGCATCAAGCAGGACATGGACATGGTGCTGGACCTGTTCCCGCGCCTGAAGGACCGCTATCGGCAGCACGGCTCCTCGCTCTCCGGGGGCGAGCAGCAGATGCTTGCCATCGGCCGCGGGCTCATGGCGCGGCCCAAGCTGCTGCTGCTCGACGAGCCCTCGCTCGGCATCGCGCCGATCCTGGTCGCCGACATCTTCGCAGCGCTGCGGCGCATCAACAAGGAGCACGGGACGACGATGCTCATCGTGGAGCAGAACGCCCACGTCGCCCTCAAGAACACGACGTTCGGATACGTATTGCAGGTAGGGAAGGTCGCGGTTTCCGGGGACTCCGGGGAGCTGCGCCGGAACAAGGAAGTCGTGGAGTCGTACATGGGAGCCCAAGGGTAGTCATCGCAGCACTCAAAGGAGGAACGCACATGAAACGATTCATCAAGCTGGGAGGGGCCCTGGCGGGTGCCACGCTGCTCGCCCTGGGTTCCGGCACCGCGCTCGCCCAGAAGAACGGGCCCGGAATCAGCGACAAGGAAGTCCTCATCTGCTCGTACCAGCCGATGACCGGCAGCACCTCGAGCTACTTCCGCATGGGCAAGGGGGCGGACGCCTGGTTCAAGCACGTGAACGAGAAGGGCGGCGTGAACGGCCGCAAGATCAACTTCAACATGGTGGACGACAAGTACGAGCCGGCACGCACCGCGGGCATCGTCAAGCGCTTCGTCGAGCGCGACAACTGCTACGCGATCGTGGCCCCGCTCGGCTCCGCGCCGACGGTGGCGGTGATCGATTACATCGTGGAGCAGAAGGTGCCGCTCATCGGCCCCGGCACGGGCGCGGGCAAGGTGCTCGAGTACCCGAGCAACTGGGTGTTCCCGCTCTATCCCAGCTACAAGGACGAGGGCAAGGACCTGGTGAAGTTCGCCAAGGAAGTGTTCAAGGCGAAGACCATCGCCGTGCTCTACCAGAACGACCCGTCCGGCAAGACGCACATGGAAGGCATCAAGGCGGTGCTCGACCAGCACGGCGTGAAGCTGGTGGCCGAGCAGGGCTACGAGCCGAAGGAAGTCGACGTGAGCTCGCAGGTGCTGGCGATGAAGAACGCCAAGCCCGACGCGATCATCTGCTCCTGCGCGCCGGAGCCCGCGGCCAAGTTCTACACCGAGAGGAAGAAGCTCGGCTGGAACATCCCCGTGGTGAACGTGTTCTTCGGCAAGAGCCCCAAGGTGCCGGAGCTCGCGGGCAAGGAAGCGGTCGAGGGCGTGTACTTCGCGACCATCTTCCGCGACTTCGACTCGCAGGCGCCGCAGATGAAGGAAGCGCTGCAGATCCTCAAGAAGTACTACCCCGAGGAAGACCCCGATGCGATCCACCTCTGGGGGTTCACCGGCGCGCAGGTCTTCACCGAGGCGCTGAAGCGCATGGGCAAGGACAACCTCACGCGCGACCGCCTGGTTTCCACGCTCGAGGGCATCAAGGACTGGAAGGGCAGCGTCGTGCCCGCGGTGAGCATCGACAAGGGCAACGCCCCGCAACACCTGCTGGTGCGCAGCATGTCGTACGTGGTCTACAAGGACGGCAAGTTCCAGGAGTTCATCCCGCCCTGGCAGAAGTAAGGGTCCTCGCCGCGGGTCCGGTGGAAGCCGGCCCGCGGCCTGTTCCGGTCGAGCCATGCGTTGCCGGCATGACGGGCTTGCGGCGGCTCGACTCGTTCGCGGTAGGCCCACAGGTTAGATTTCACTCTGCGAAGGGCGCCCCGGTGCGCGGTGCGGAAAGCGGCGCCGGCGGCCATCGAGGCATGCGTTAATTCGAGAGGAAGACATGGCAGCGATCATCGGCAAGGCAATCCCCCCGCAGAGAAAACGCGTCCTGGATGCCCTGCACCTGCGGGAGCCCGACCGGGTGCCCATCGGCCTGTGGGGCACGATCGAGGGCTACCAGAACCTGCGCAAGCACCTGGGCATGGACTACAAGGCCGACACCAAGGACTACCGCACGGGGTCCACCACGTGGACCACCGACGTGAGCTTCGAGATCGAGGTGGCCGAGCGCCTCGACCTCGACTTCCTGCGCATCTCCATGGGCCCCTCGGGCGGCTCGCCGGGGTTCCGCCCGATCCGCTTCGAGGAGGTGCCTTTCGACATGGGCATCTCGCCGCCCAACGCCGAGATCAACGTGGACGAGTGGGGCGTGGTGCGCAAGTGGACGCCGCACGAGCGCGGCGGCTACTACGAGATGATCGGCTATCCGCTCTTCCACGCGACCAGCGCGCCGCTGGAGGAAGGCCTGAAGATCCTCGAGGGTTATCCGTGGCCCGATCCGCGCGACCCGGCGATGTGGCAGGACTCTCCCATCCCCGGCATGTCGCTGCGCGAATACTGCAAGCACGTGCGCGAGGACACGCCTTTCGCGCTGATGGGGCAGGCCGGCCGCGGCGGCCTCTACGAGCAGGCCAAGTACATGGTGGGCTACGCGAAGATCTTCTCCGATTTCATCGAGTCGCCCCAGTTCCTCGACGCGCTCCTCACCAAGCTGGTCGACATCGAGATCGAGACCAACAAGGCGATGATCGACCAGTGCGGCGAGTACCTCGACTGGCTGCGCATGAGCCCCGAGGACCTGGCGAGCGAGAAGACCGCCTTCCAGTCGCTCGCGATGTTCAACGAGCAGCTGAAGCCGCACTACATGCGCGCCATCCGCGAGACCAAGGAGTACTACCTGCGCAAGAACCCGCAGGGCAAGATCCAGTTCCACACCTGCGGGGCGCTCGCCGAGCCGTTCATGCGCGGCCTCATGGAGTGCGGCGTGGACGGCCACGACAGCCTGCCGCCCAAGGTCGCGCGCCATTCGAACCCGGCCGCGAGGAAGCGCCTGCTCGGCAAGGAGATGTTCTTCTACGGCGGCATCGACGTGCAGGAGACGCTGCCCTGGGGCTCGATGGAGCAGGTGAGGGCGGAAGTGCGCGCGCGCATCTGGGAAGTGGCCAAGGGGGGCGGGTATCTGCTGTCGTCTTCGCACCGCCTCGAGCACGACGTGCCCACGGAGAACGTGCTCGCGATGATCGACGAATGCCATGAATACGGCGTCTACCCGCTGCCCGACACGCCGCCGCCCGGAGCCGACACCGGCGAGGGCTACGAGCCGTGGTCGGAGAAGGCCCCGAAGCGCCGCCGCCGCGAAGAAGCCGCCGGCTGAACGAAGACGCACCACCACGAGAATCCAAGAGGAAACGCCATGCCGCTGGTCATCGATACCGACAAGGAACAAGACCTGGAGGACCTGCAGTACGACATCGAGGACTCCCGCGAGACCGACCGCTGGTCGGACGCGCCGCCCGACATCAAGGAAACCTTCCATTTGCTCGAGTGGAACATCATCGACGGCGAGCATGCGACCACCAACGAGTACATCCAGGGGCTGCTCAAGAAGGACGTCTCGCCGCGCACCCTCATCGCCGGACCCATGGCCGCGGGAATCGCAGAGGTGGGCCGGCGCTTCAAGATGGACGAGTACTTCCTGCCCGAAGTGATGATGTCGGCCAAGTGCATGCAGGCGGCGCTCGGCGTGCTCAAGCCGCTCATCGTGGCCGAGAAGACCGAGGAGATCGGCACCGTCGTCGTGGGCACCGTGCAGGGCGACCTGCACGACATCGGCAAGAAGATCGTCGGCATGATGATGGAAGCGGCGGGCTTCACGGTGATCGACCTGGGCGTGTCGGTGCCGCCCGAGGACTTCATCGCCGCCATCCGCCAGCACAAGCCGCAGATCGTCGGCTTCTCCGCGCTGCTCACCACCACCATGAACATGCAGTGGGAGACGCTCAAGCTGATCAAGGCCGAGGGCCTGCGCGACCAGGTGAAGGTGTTCGTGGGCGGCGCGCCCATCAGCCAGGCGTGGTGCGACAAGATCGGCGCCGATGCGTATGCCGCCGACGCGCTCATCGCCGTCGACAAGGCGCGCGCCTGCATCTTCAAGTTCAAGGCCATCAAGGGCGGCGATCCCCAGCTGCACTCGAACATGCTCGCGATCGACGCCGAGCGCGAGGCGCAGAAGGCGAAGGCCGCGGCCGCGGCGGCGTGATGCACGCGGGGTGGCTCTCCGCGGCGTGGGGCTATGGCCTCTTCGCGGCGGCCACCCTGTCGCTCGCCTCGAGCGCGGGCCTGCTGGGCGTGCTCACCTTGTCGAAGGCGGGCAATGCCGCCACGCTGCGCCGCGGGGCGCTGGCGCTTTTCTGGGCAGGGCTGGCGGCCTATGTCGCGGCGATCGCGGCGCTGGCGGCGCACTTCGCCGGCGAGACGCTCGCCGGGCGCATGGAGTGGCACTGGATCGCCTTCGGCCCGCTCGCAGTGGCCGCCCTCGTGGTGCTGGACCTGGGGCTCTATCGCAAGCTGGTGAGGAACAACCTGCCGACCTGGGAGCGCTACCGGCAATACATCCGCCGCGAGGACGCCGACCCGGCCGCCATGCGGCGCACGCTCGTGGACGACGTGATCGTGCATCGCAGCCTGCTGCGCGTGAGCAAGCTGCGCTGGCTGCGCCACACCCTCATCTTCTGGGGCTTCGTGGGCATGTTCGCGGTGGAGCTCGTCGCCGTGTTCTTCCGCGAGGCGGTCCCGGCGTTCGGCTGGCGCGACGTCTGGCGCGAGCCGGGCCATCCGCTGCGCTTCGCCTTCGACTTCGCCTTCGACCTCACCGGGCTCATGATGCTTGCCGGCTGCGTGCTCGCGCTCGTGTGGCGCGCGATGGTCAATAACACCCCGGAGCGCAAGTACGCGGACACGCCGACCACGATCTTCCTGCTCTTCGTGGTGGTCACGGGCTTCGTCGTCGAAGGCCTGCGCATCGCGCCCACGCTGGGTGACGCGGCGCATGCCGCATCCTTCGTCGGCAACGCGTTCGCCTGGCCCCTTTCGGCGATGGGCGTGGGCGCTGCCGGCTACCAGGCCGCCTGGCTGGTGCACGTGGGCGGGTCGCTCGCCTTCATCGCCTACGTGCCGCTCAAGCGGCTCATCCACACCTGCGCCACCCCGCTGGGGCGGCTCATGTATTCGCAGCAAGGCCTGCTCGCGGCGAAGAAGCGTGGCGTCATCGGCGCCATGTTGCTGCGAGGCCAGGGCATGGCCACCCCGAACCCCACGATCCCGCCGAGGTAGAACCATGCAAAACATCATCGCCATCTACGGCCCGACCTGCACGCTCAAGACCGAGGTCGCCCAGGAGCTCTCCGTGATCACCGGCTTCAAGGTCGCCAACCGCGGCGAATGGGCCGTCACCTGGGCCAAGTACACCGGCAAGCCCACGCCGCACGCGCTTGCCGACGAGTTCCACCGCGAGCTCGACGAGGAGACGCGCCGCATGGCGCAGCGCGACGAGGAGCTCATGGTGTTCGAGAGCACCTTCATGGACGCGGTCCTGAAGGGCGTGCCCAACGTCTACTGGGTGCGCCTTCGCAGCAGCGACGAGGTGCGCCAGAAGCGCTGGACCCAGCGCAAGGAGGAAGCCGGCGGCCGCACGCGCCAGCTGGGCGAGAGCGTCGCGGCGCGCGATCGCGACGATGCGGCGCTGCGCCAGAGGCTCTACGGCGGCATCGACGGCGGCGTGAAGCCGGTGCACGACATCGACACGTCCTCGCGCACCGCGGTCGAGGTGGCGCTCCAGGTGTGGGAGGCCTTCGAGGCCAAGTCCGGCATCCAGGTCGTCACCCACAAGCCCGTGATGGACAAGGCTGCGGCGCGCGGCATCTCCCCCGGCCCCACCAAGGGAAAGGTGAGCCGCTATACCGCCAAGCAGCCACCCTTCGGCGGCTACATCACCGATGAAAGGAGCGGCAAGGACATCTACGTGCACAAGTCCGCGTTGGGGGAGCTGCCCAACCTCGAGCCCGGCCAGGAAGTCGCCTTCGACATCGTGGCCGACAGCTTCGGCGGCTTCAAGGCGGTCAAGGTGCGCGCGCCCGCGTGAAGATGCGCCTGCCCGGCCCGTTCGCGGCGCCGACGCCCTACAATCAGGCCATGAGCAAGCGTGACAAGTTCGTGGACTGGGACCGGCTGCGGGTCTTCCACGCGGTGGTCGAGGCGGGCAGCTTCACCAAGGCGGGCAGGAAGCTGCAGCTTTCGCAATCGGCGGTGAGCCGGCAGATCTGCTCGCTGGAGGAGTCGCTCACCGTGCCGCTCTTCTACCGGCACGCGCGCGGGCTGGTACTGACCGAGCAGGGCGAGGGCTTCTTCCGCGCCGTGCAGGAGATGGAGAACCAGCTCGCCCAGGGCCTTGCGCGCATCACCGAGAGCCGCGCCCAGGCCGAGGGCCCGCTCAAGATCACCACCACCGTCACGTTCGGCTCGGCCTGGCTCACCTCGCGCATCAGCCTCTTCCACCAGCAGTACCCGGACATCGCGGTGTCGCTGATCCTGGTCGACTCTCCCGAGCTGGACCTCTTCACGCGCCAGGCCGACGTGGCGATCCGCTTCGCCGAGCAGACCAACGCCAAGCTCATCCAGCGCAAGCTGATGGCGATCCACTACCAGCTCTTCGCGAGCCGCGAGTACGTGCGCCGGCGCGGAGCGCCGCGCAGCGCCCAGGAGCTCGACAGCCACGAGCTCATCGCCTTCGGCGACGAGGTGGACGCCCCGCTCAAGAACATCGACTGGATCCTCGAGCTGGGCGCCGAGCCCGGCAAGGTTCGCCGTCCGGCGCTGCGCGTGAACAGCGTCTATGGCATGTACCGGGCGGTCAAGAGCGGCCTGGGCATCGCGGCGCTGCCCTACTACATCCTCGACGAGTCCCCCGACCTGGTGCGCGTGCTCCCCGAAGTCCAGGGGCCGTCGTTCGACGCGTACTTCGTCTATCCCGAGGAGCTTCGCTGGTCCAAGCGCGTGGCCGTCATCCGCGACTTCCTCCTGCAGCAGGTGGCCGAGGAGCAGGGCGCCGTGGCGCGCGTGCCGGCGACGGTCGAACCCTGAGCGCGTGAGCTCCTCGCCCAAGGCGCCGCCGACCGTGCCGGTAATGGCGCGTCCCGGGCCCTACGAGGTGGAGGTGATCGAGGGGCGCACCTACCGCTGGTGCAGCTGCGGCCTTTCGGCGACGCAGCCGTGGTGCGACGACGCACACGAAGGCACCGGCATGGAGCCCATCACGTTCGTGGCGCCCCTCACCGCGGTTTTCCACATGTGCGGCTGCAAGCGCTCGGAGAACAAGCCGTACTGCTTCGGCACCTGCCGCGGCCATCGCCGGCCCACGGGCGATGAGTGAGGCCTGGGTCGTGGTGGTCGAGCACAACCTGGTGCAGGCGATCGAGCGCTGCGCCATGCCGCCCGAGGCGATCCCCGCCACGCCGCTCGAGGTAAGCAGCCAGCTCGCGCGCAACAACCGCGAGAACGGCTGCCTCGACGGGCGCTACTACTTCGCCGACTCGCAGCCGGCGAAGGTTTTCGCCTCGCTCTGCCTGGAGTTCACCCGCGCCCTGGCCGACAAGCGCATCGCGGCCATCGAGGCGCTGCCCGTGGGCGAGGCCGCCTTCCGTGGCGATGAGCGCGAGCCCGGCGGCGAGCCCGCCAGCGCCGGGTAGGGCCGGCGACACCGCCTGGCTCGCGTGGCTGTGCGCGAGCCGGATGAGCTTCGGCTTCATCTTCATGGCATATTCGGGCGCCGTGCCGGTGCTTATGCGCGAATGGCACATGAGCGCGGGCGAGGCGGGCCTGGTGCACACCGGCTGGCACGCGGGCTACCTCGTATCGCTCTTCGCCGTGGGCTTCCTCACCGACCGCTTCGGCGCGAAGCGCGTCTTCCTCGCCACCAGTTGGGCGGCCTGCGCGAGCGCGGCCCTCTTCGCGACCTTCGCCGACGGCTTCCGCTCGGCGCTCGTCCTCTACTCGCTCACGGGCCTGTGCTCGGGCGGCTCCTATACGCCGGGACTCGCCCTCATCTCGCAGCGCTTCGCGCCGCGCCGGCGCGGCGGCGCCATGGGCTGGTACCTGGCGGCATCTTCGCTCGGCTACGCGATATCGCTATTCGCCGGCAGCGTGCTCATCGCGCTGGAAGGCTGGAGGGCCTTCTTCTACGCCGCCGCCGCGGGACCCGTGCTGGGTATGGTGATCGCCCATCGCGTGCTGCGCGATTCCAGGAACATCGTCGCGGTGCGCCACGCGGGCGCCGGAGTGCTGCTCTCGCTCGTCGAAGTGATCCGCAACAAGCCGGCCATGCTGGCCATCTGGGCCTATGCGTTCCACAGCTGGGAGCTCCTCGGATTGTGGGCGTGGCTTCCCACGTACCTCGCGGCAGCGGCCACGCGCGATCACGGCGTCGCAGCCGCGGCCAGCATCGGCGCGTTGCTATCGGGCGTGAGCTTCGCGACCAACGCGGTGGGCAGCGTGGTCGGTGGCCGCCTATCCGACCGCTTCGGGCGCACCGCGGTCATGCTGCTCATGACGGCGACGAGCCTCTTCTGCTCCTTCACCTTCGGCTGGCTCTTCAGCGCTCCGCTGTGGTTCCTCGCCGGCGTGGCGATCGCCTACAACCTCAGCGCCCTGGGAGACTCGTCGGTGTATTCCACGGCGCTCACCGAGCTCGTGCCCGCGCGCTACCTCGGCGCGGCCTACTCGTTGCGCGCGGTGCTGGGGTTCGGGTTGGGCGCCGTGAGCCCGGCGGTGTTCGGGCTCGTTCTCGACTATGCGACGCGCGCCTCGGGCGAGCGCGGCACGCTCGCATGGGGAGCCGCGTGGCTGGTGCTTGGCGCGGGCGCGCTGCCCGGCGTGCTGGCGATCGCGCGCTTGAGGCGAGCTTCGGCCCCGCCTCGCTAGCCCTGCAGCGCGGCGTCGCGCGAGGCGCGCAACACGCGCAGCACTTCGACGCTGTCCCCGCGCGAGCGGTAGAAGATGACGAGCTTGCCGAAGGTCGAGCTGCGCAGGTTGTGGAGCAGGTCGCCGCGATCGGTGCCGAGGTCGGGGTTTGCGGCCACGAGAGCGCAATGCCGCGCGAACTTGCCGGCGAACTCCTGCGCCCGCGCGAGGTTCTGCGAAGCCGTCACGCCCCACATGTCCGTGGGCATGGCGATGGCGTCGCAGATCGCGCGCAGGTCCGACACCGCGAGGAAGGTGAAGCGGATATCCCGCCCTTCGGCCGTGGCGCTCATTCGGTGGGCTCGCTCGCCTTGTCGAAGAGGCCGCGGAAGACCTCGTCGCCATCGACGAGATGGCGGTTGTCGGCCTGGAAGACGCCGCTTGCCAGCTCCTGCAGCATCCGTTCGCGCCTCAACGCCCGCAGGTGGTCGCGTTCTTCCAGCAGCAGCAGCGCCTCTTCGACCACCTGCGCGGCGGAGTCGTAGGCGCCGGACTCGACGCGCGCCCGGATGAGGGCCTCGAGGGCCGAGGTGAGGGTGAGGTTCATGGCCGTGAAACGAGGAAGGGACCGCCCCAATACTACTTCAGGGCTCTCGCCGAGGCGGCTCTCCCGCGATCTCCAGCTCGGTGTGCTCCGGCGGCAGCAAGCGCCCCGCCACCAGCCGGTAGACGCCCCCGCCGATGAGGGCGCCCACGACGGGAGCGACGATGTACACCGTGAGCCAACCGCCGCGCGGGCCGGGAAAGGCGATCTCGCCCCAGCCCATGAACCACGAGATGACGCGCGGGCCGAAATCGCGCGCCGGGTTCAGCCCGGCCTGCGTGAGCGGCGCCACCACCGAGATGATCGCGGCGACACCGAGGCCGATGAGCAGCGCCTGGGCGGCGACCGGTGGCCGGGCGCTGTTGCGCGGGTGCGTGACGGCCGCCACCAGGAAGGCGAGCATCGCGGTGCCACACATCTCGGCGAGGAAAGCCGCGTTGTGGCCGACGATGCGCCACGCGTCTTCGGCCGTGCCGAAGACCGCCGGGTTGGGGAAATACTCGCCGAACACCATGGCGCTTTTCTCGCTGCCAGGGCCGCCGCGCAGCAGGCCGTTGCGGCGTTCGAACTCGATGATCGCCTCGGAGAACATGCCGTAGAGCACGAGCGAGGCCGTCATGGCGCCGGCCACCTGCGCGACCACGTAGGCGAGCCCGCGCAGCGGCGGGAAGCGGTCGTAGGCGACCGCGACCGCGGTGATCGCCGGGTTGATGTGCGCGCCGGAAAGGGCGGCCGACGTGTAGATCCCAAGGCTCACACCGATGGCCCATACCACCGCCACCTGCCACAGGCCCATCTGCGCGCCGGTCACCACGGCGGCGTTCACCACGCCAACGCCGAAGAACACCAATACGAAGGTGCCGATGAATTCGCCCGCGAGCGATGGAAAGAACGTGGATCGGGGCAACGCCCTGCTGCGGGGCCTTGTCACGGGTTCCGGCGCCTCGAGGCTCTCGGCGGGATTGGCCATGTCATCGCCCCTCGCGCAGCGCGGCCGGCGCCCCGCTCGCGCCATTGGCGAGCACGTGGCTCACCCGGGCCTGGGCGAAGTCTACGTCCGCGAGGCGCGCCTGGTTGAAGTTGGTGCGCTCGAGCAGGGCGCCCGCGAGGCTGGCCCCGGTGAGGTCGGCGCCCTCGAGCTGCGCCTGCGTGAGCACCGCGCCCGCCAGGCGCGCGCCGCGAAGGTCGGCGCCGTAGGCCTTGCTCCAGCCCATCGCGGCGTTGGTGAAGTCGGCCTTGCGCGCGTGGGTCCACGAGAGGTCGGCGTGACCGAGGCGCGCGCCCACGAGCTTCGCTTCCTCGAGCTGCGCCTCCCGCAAGCTCACGCTGGTCAGGTCCGCGCCATTGAGGTCCGCGCCGCGAAGGTCCGCGCCGGCGAGGGTCGCGGGCGATGGGCCCTGCTGTCCCGAAGAGCGGGCGCCGAGTGTCGCGCCGGCAAGCGTCGCGCCGCGCAGCACCGCCTGCGTGAGGTCAGCCCCGACCAGCACCGCGTTGTCGAGGCGCGCTTCCACGAGCTGCGCCTTCACCATCGAGGCGCCCGGCAGGTGCGCCGCCCGCAACGAAGCGCCATCGAGGCGCGCCTGTGGAAGCCGCGCGCGGGAGAGGTCGGCATGGTCGAGCGTCGCCTTGCGCAGGTCGGCTCGCGTGAGGTCGGCGCCGCCCAGCATCGCGCCGCTGAAGTCGGCACCGCGTGCATCGGCTTCGCGCAGGTAGGCCTCGCGCAGGTCGGCGCCGCGAAAGGTGGCCTTCGCCAGGTCCACGCCGACCAGGTTGGCGCCGGTGAGGATCGCGCCATCGAAGTTGGCGCCGGCGTGCGATGCGCCGCGAAGGTCCGCGCCGGCGAGGTTGCGGTTGCGGAAGTCCTGCGCCTGGGCGGCGAGTGCGAGCGCCGCGAATGCGCATGCGAACAACCGCGGCAAGGGATGGCTCGTCACGACGCCACGTTCGTGGGCGCGAGGCTCACGTCCTTCATCGCCTCGGGCATCGGGCCCACGCGGCGGATGTCGGCCCAGACGCCCTTGTACCAGGGGATCGTGGTCGCGGGATCCACGTGGTCGGAGACCAAATCGCCCGCGGCCCCGCGCGGCTGGCCGAAGAGCATGAACGTGTGCCCCTTCTTCACCGCGTCGCTCACGTAGGCCATCGCGCGCACGCTGCCCATGTCGTTCGTGACGTCCACCAGGTCGCCGGCGGAGATGCCCAGCGACTTCGCGTCGGCCGCGTGCATCTCGATGTACGGCAGCGGGAAGCGGTCCTGGTAGAAGGGAATGTAGCGATGGTGGTACATCGTCTGCCACACGTGGTTGGAGCGGCCGTTGTTCACCCAGAAGCGGTGGTTGCGGCGTTGGCGCGCCACCTTTTCGGCGTAGCCTGGATACGGGCGCGGCGCCGCGATGAAGCGCGCCTTGCCCGAGGGCGTGCCGAAGCGGCCATCCTCGTGCATGCGCACCGTGCCGACGGGCGTGCCGTTGACGAGGCGCACCGGCGTCTGGATGCCGTTGTTGCCGAGCTTCTTCAGCAGCTCGTAGGTGACGCCGGCGTAGCCTTCCATGCCGTCGTGGCCGTCGCCCTTGAACTGGTAGCGCGCATGGATGAAGACGTCCTCGTCGCGCTTCCAGTCGTAGTCGAGGAAGCGGTTCGCCATGAGGGGATTGCGGTCCTCGAGGTAGAGCGCGCGCAGCCGCCGGGCGACCCGCGCCATGATTTCCCAGTCCGGGATCGCCTCGCCGGGCGCGTCCATGAACTTGGGATACAGCCGCAGGCGCCGCTCGCCGTTGATGGAGGTGAGGTTCGCCTCGCCCCATTGCGCCGCCGGGAAGACGAGGTGCGCGTGCGCCGTGCTGGCCGTGGGATAGATGTCCTGCGCGATCACGAACGTGCCGCCCGCCTTGAGGGCCTCGACGATGGCCGCGACGCGTTGTCCCACCGGCTTGCCGGCGGTCCGGGCGAGCGCCTCGCGCACGGGCTCGCGGCGCGCGCGCAGCGAAGCCTCGAAGGCCTCGGCGCGCAGCGTGGTGAGCACCGGATTGCAGCCGCCGATCCAGAAGCACTTCACCTCGCCGCGGCGCACCGCCTCGTCGACGTTGAGGGCGGGGCGCCCGCCGGGATACGCCGGCCGCACGTAGCCCTCCTGGTGGCCGCCGAGGCGGCTGATCCCCGTTCCGGGCTTGCCGACGTTGCCGGTGAGCAAGCCGAGGTCGACGAGGGCGGCGATGTTCTCGTAGTTCTTGAGGCCCCAGATGAGGCCTTTCTCGTAGTGCAGCAGGGTGCGCCGGCGCGCGCCTCCCGCCTTCGGCGCGGCGATCCACTCGGCGGCCTTCTCGACCTGCGCCACGGTGACGCCCGCGATGCGCGCGCCTTCCGCCACGAACTCCTCGTAGGGAATGTCGGCGCCCAGCGTGGATCGCTGGTACGCCTCGAAGGTCTGCGTCTCGGTACGTTCGCCGATGAAGCCCATGTCGTGCCAGCGGCGCTGCACCACGGCGCGCGCGATGGCGTTCAGCAGCGCGATGTCGCCGCCCGGCTCGATCTGCAGGTGCAGCACGCGCTCGGCGCCGCCCGCCGCTTCCGCCGTCGCGACCGTCATCGTGCGGCGGGGATCGACGATGATCATGCGCCCGGCCTCGACCGCCTCGCCGGGGAAGGTGGCCTTCTTCGCTTCGAGGGTCGCGCCCTGCAGGTTGGGCGCCATGTGCGCGACGAAGTAGTTCGTCTGCGTCTCGTAGGGATTCGCGCCGACCACCAGGATCGTGTCGGCGAGCTCGGCATCGAGGTACGAGTTCGTGAGCGCGGCCACGCCCGCGTCCGCCGCCGCGTGCACCTCGCTGTTGTAGGCGGGACGGTTATGGATCGAGGCGGTGCGCGTGCCCACGCCGGAGAAGAAGAAGCGGCCGATGGCCCAGTTGTTCTCGAAGCCGCCGCCGCCCCCGCCGTGGTCGAAGAACTTCATGCCCACGGCGTCGGCCCCCCAACGGTCGATCACCGCCTTCACCACGCGCGCGCCAAGCTCCACGGCCTCGGTCCAGGTGGCCTTGCGCTGCCCCTGCCCGTCGTCCAGGAGCGGCGTGTGCAAACGGGCTTTGGTCGGGCGGTCGGGCGCGTAGAGCGTCTGCGCGAGGCCCGCTCCACGCACCGAGGCCATGCCGTCGTTCACCTGGCAGGCTCGGTCGGGGACGATGGCGATGTGGTGGCGGCTGCCGTCGCGGTCGGTGACCACCGTGTGCATGTTTGGAGAGATCCATGTGCCCAGCGGCGGCTGCGGCTTGCGAAAGTCGATGCCGAGGGCGTTGTCCTCCGGCGCGGGCCCGCCGCGGCGCATCGCCGGCCACTTGTAGACCTGGTAGCCGCAGCCGACGATGCAGAACTGGCAGACGGTCGCGAAGCGCTGCGCGTGCTTCGGCGGGAGCGGGACGGACATCTAGAGGATATTGGTGTGGCGGCCGTAGATGAGGCCCTCCACGCCTACTGCCTGGATGGTGTTGCCCTGTACGCGCAACGCGATTCGCGGCAGCGGCTCGCTTCCCTGGCCGATCACCATCTGGCCCGCCTTGGCGGGATCGAAGCTGCTCCAGTGGCAGGGACAGATGAGGAGCTTCCTTTCGGGGCGATAGGAGACCGGGCAGCCCTTGTGCGTGCACAACACCGAGAAGGCGACGATCGTGTTGTCGGGACCGACGCCGCCAGCCACCGCCTGCTTCATCCGAAGCAGCATCGCGGGCGAGCCCTCGTCGGGGTAGGTGAAGGCGACCGGCGCGTCGGGCTTGAGCGTTGCCAGCTCCGCCACGTCCTTCACCGGATAAGCGTCGGGTTTCGGCGCGGGGCGGTTCTGCGCGGCCACGGGCAGGCCGCTCGCCAGCGTGGTGGCGCTGCCGATCTTGATGAAGTCGCGCCGCGAAACGCGGGGCGCGACGCGCGCGTCCTCAGTGTCGTCCGATGCCATGGGTATCGATGAATGCGGGTCGATCGCGCATCGCGCGGCTCGACTCGAAGGCTAACACGCGTGCGCGCGCCGAAAGCGCGCGCCGCAAGCTCAGGCCGGAGCGGCCTCTACGGTGAAGCCCTGGCCGTTGGGATTGAACTCGAAGCGCCCGTCGGCCACCGCGTACGACCACTCGGCCGACTTCTTCAAGCCCCCGAGCGGATACATGTGCACGCCGGTGATGCCGCATTTCGGGTCGTTCGCCTGGTACGCGGCGAGCTCGGTGACGAGCTTGTCGGGCGCGGACACCGTGAGCAGCTTGGCCACGTTCATGGCCTGGCGCGAGACGAAGCGCATCGACGGGCCGATGCCGCAAGCCTTGGCGTGCGCCATCAGCGTCTTGAGGGTGGCCAGGCCCGGGACGCCGATGCGCACCGGCAGCCGGTTGCCCTCGGCCTGGATGTGGCGGTCCCAGCGGATGATCGGCTCGGCCTCGAAGCAGAACTGGGTGACGATGTACATCTGCGCATCGGTGCGCTCGGCGAAATCGTTCTTCCACCGCAGCGCCTGCAGGATCGCCTGCTCGGGGATGTCCGGGCTGCCCTCGGGATGTCCCGCCACGCCGATCTTGCGGATGCCGTATTTGTCGAGCAACCCGGTGGAGAGGATCTGCATGGTGTCGCTGAACTCGCCCAGCGGCTGGGGAACCGCGCCGCCGATGAGCAGCACCTGGTCGACGCCCGCCTCCTCCGCCGCGCGCCGCAAGGTCGCTTCCAGCACGTCGCGCCCGCCGATGCTGCGCGCGGCGAAGTGCGGCACGGGGTTGAAGCCCTCGTCTCGCAGGCGCCTTGCCACCGCGATCGTGTCGTTGAAGTCCGAGCCCGGAAGGAAGGTGATGTAGACCGTGTCGCCGGGTCGCACGTGCTCGCGGAAGTCCGCGATCTTCGCCGCCGAGCCGGGAGTCGTCTCGAGCGAGAAGCCCGACATGAACTCGGTGATCTCGCGTCGCTGGTCCCGCTGCACGGCCGGTGCGGCGTTCGTCTTCAAGGCGGTTCTCCCGGGAGTCGGTTCTAGCGCGATGGTCATGCAACCATCGTAAATGACTGAAATGCCACGAGATATGTTTTTGCGGCATACCGGGCAGCTTCGAGCGGGGGGACTCGTGCCGCTCCGCCCCACCCGTCGCAACCCCGGAATGCGCGGCTCGCATGGCTGGGGGCGATCTCACGCGAACGCGGGCCAGCCTTTCCATCCGGCGAGGACGTCGAGGCGGTAATTACGCGTGTTCGAGGGCACGTCCCAGCGCAGGTAGAGATTGCCCATGAAGAAATAGAGCTTGCGGTTGGAGTGCGCGCTGCTGCGGCTGGGCCAGTCCACGTAAACGCCGGCTCGCGGCGCCAGCACCAGGCCGTCCTTCCAGTCATGCTCGATGCGGCGCGGGAATCCGGCGTCCTCGGGCCCGGGTCCGGCGGCGCTCACCGTCCAGCGCGTGTAGTCGTAGCCGCGGAAAGCGTAGAGCACTGGCGTGCGGTCGGCGAGCTGCGCATACACGGGAGTGAAGTCGCCTTCCCGGGTGATCGCGCTGGGCAGCAATTCCTGGATCGGAACGCGCACGGGTTCGACCCGGCGAGCCGCCAGGTCCCAGGCGAGCGCTTCCCCCTGGCCCTCGAAGAAGAAATAGACCTTCGCGCCCCAGGCCGGCACGTGCAGCACGCCCCGCATGCGGCTTCCGGGATAGGCCTCCATCACGCCCGGCCAGGCGTCGGCGATGTCGCGCGGATAACCCGGCAGCATCGTCTCGTTCACGACGTCCCAGCAGACGAACTGGCGGTTCTTGAAGAAGAAGAGCGTGGTGCCCTCGCGCCCGGGATCCATGTAGGGGGTATCGAGGCACAGGACGGCGTCGGGCCCCAGCCGCACCTCGATTGCGGTGCTCATAGCTGGCGCTCCGGCACGTGCAGCACCAGGCCGTCCAACGCTTCGGTGAGCACCAGCTGGCAGGAAAGCCGGCTGCGCTCGTGGCGGTCCCAGACGAAATCGAGCAGGTCGGCCTCCTTCTTGTCGCGCGGCGGCACGCGGGCCGCCCACTCCGCGTCGACGTAGCAATGGCAGGTGGAGCACAACGCTTCGCCGCCGCACTCCCCTCGCAGGCCGCGCACGCCATGGTGGCGGGCCACGTCCATGCCGGTCATGCCCTCGGCGGCGTCGAGCGTCTGGCGGCTGCCGTCAGGCTGTACGAACGTGACCCGGGGCATTCTCATTCGCGGCCGGTGCGGCGAGGGTCGCGATGTCGCGACGGCCGGCGAGGTATTCGCGCGGCATGTTGACCGCGTCGACGGCGACCAGACGGCCCGCCTTGCGATAGAGCAGCGCGAAGCTTCCCTGCTCGCGGTCGCCGCGCTCGACCACCTCGTCGTGGCCTTCGGATAGGCCCGCCGCCTGCAGCTTGTATTCGTACTGCTCGGACCAGAACCAGGGCACCTGCGTGTACGCGACGTCTTCGCCCAGCATGTCGCGCGCTGCCACCTCGGCCTGGTCGCATGCGTTCTGCACCGATTCCAGCCGCACCCGATGACCGACAAGCGCGCTCGGGTGTGACGTGTTGTCGCCGGCCGCATGGATGTTCGCTACCGACGTGCGGCAGCGCGCGTCCACGACGATGCCGTCGTCGCATTCGATTCCCGCCGCGAGCGCGAGCTCCACGTTGGGTGTCGCGCCGATGCCGACGACGGCGAGGTCGGCCTCGAAGCGGCCTGTGTCGGTCACGATCGCTTCCAGCCGATCGGTCCCCTCGAAGGCGAGCACGCGCGTGGCGCATCGGATGTCGACGCCGCGCTTGCGGTGCGCCTCGGCGAAAAACCCGGAGATGCCGCTCGTGGTGACACGGGCCAGCACGCGCTCCTCGATCTCGAGCACGCGCACTCGCGCGCCCGCGGTGGCGAGCGTGGCGGCGACTTCGAGCCCCACATAGCCGCCGCCCACGATGGCGACACGTTTCCCGGAGGCCGCGGCGGCGCGAAGCTCGAGCGAGTCCTGGAGCGTGCGCAGGTAATGGACGCCCGGCCCGGTGCTGCCGGGGACCTCGAGCCGGCGTGGCCGCATTCCGGTGGCGAGCAGCAGCCGGTCGTACCCCAGGCGCAGGCCGTTGGAGAGGAACAGGTGGCTCGCCGCGGCATCGATGCCCTGGACCGAGACGCCCAGCTTGAGCTCGATGTCGTGACTTTCGTAGAACGCCGGCGGCCGCAAGTACACCCGCTCCGGCGCAAGCGCCCCCGCGAGGAGCTTCTTGGACAGAGGCGGGCGCATGTAGGGCGCGTGTGGCTCGGCCCCCAGCAGGACGATGCGGCCGCGGAATCCGCGCTCGCGGAGCGTGAACGCCGCCTGGGCTCCGGCCTGTCCTGCACCCACGATGGCGAACGTCGGCCGTCCGACCACGGTGAGGGGTGCCTTGCGCATGCCTGGGGCGTTCGCCATCGGCTCCGGGATCACGAATATATTGTTTGTAATCTAGCAGTAAGGCTCGCCGGGAGGGCCATTGGAGGCATGCCCGGCCCACAGGGGAGCCATGCGCCCATGGCGCATCTCGGGGGCTTCAAGCGGAGCAGAATGCGCTCATCTCCCGGTTCGGGATATTGCCGATATATCGAAGCGGCAAGATCCCGCCGGATCTCTCGCGCAAAAGGAGCCCCCATGGCGACGTTCCAAGTCACGTACTGGCAGGAAATCCCTTCGCAGGTCGACGCCAAGGAGCCAGGCGCCAAGCCCGACAAGCAGATGCTGAGCCAGCGCTTCCAGGAGCTCATCGACATCATCGCCGTGAAGAGAAAGCTCGATTCTTCAGACGATTACATCAACCAGTGGCGTAAAGGGCCGAAGACGGAGCGTCCCGGGAGCCCGGCCGATGTCGCCCGCGCCGTGGCCGCCGAGCTGGAGGCGCAGTACGACACCATTCGCGCGGCCGCGCTGCAGCAGTCGCAGCCCGCGCAGGCGGAGTGAAGCGGCATATATAGGCGATATATTCAGCTCCCTGCCGCATGAAGACCCTCACCGCCCCGACGATCGCGCGCGCCGAAGCCGCGAACGCCCTGGCGCGCTTCACGCCGGTGCCGCCCAGGCTCCACTTCGAGCGGATCCTGCGCATCCAGGGCTACTCCGACTTGACGCGGGTGCGCCCTGTGATCCGCCGAACCGCCGAGTCGATGGCCGCCATCGCCGAGCGCTTGAGCGCGCCGGAAGTCGTCTTCCGGCACGTCCGCGTGGCGTCGGTGGGCGAAGTGCTCGAGCTGCAAGGTGGCGCGCGGCTGCACTGCCGGGCATTCGCGCGGCAGCTCCGCGGATGCAGCGAGGTCGTGCCGTTCGCCCTCACCGTGGGGCAGGCGATCCCGCAACGCGTGATCGACCTCGCCGAGGCGGGGGACCTCCTCGAGGGCCTGCTGCTCGAGACCGCGGGCTGGCTCGCGATCGAGGACGCCACGCGCCAATTCAAGGGCTGGCTTCGCGAAGCGATGATCGCGCGTGGGCTTCGCATCACCTCGCGGATGGGACCGGGGTACAGCTACAAGATCGACGGGCGGATGCACGACTGGCCGCTCGAGGAACAACGGACGCTCTTCTCGCTCTTCGGCGAGGCCGAGCTTCCGGTCAAGTTGATGGCGAGCTGCGCGATGCTGCCGAAGATGTCCCGCTCCGGGCTCTACGGCATCGCGCCCGCCACCCCATCCCCCTAGAGGAGAGGCAAATGAAGATTGCAGGCGACGGCCTGGTGATCATCGGCGAGAACTTCAACGCCACGCGCAAGATCAAGATCACGAGTCCGAAGGTGGTGCAGCAGGGCGGCAAGGTCGGCATCGGCTATACCGACCTCGACGGCAACAAGCGCGTGCTCGACGTGACCTCGGTGATCCCCGAGGACCCGAACAAGCGCCAGGGCTTCATGATCCCGCACATCGCGGAGGCATGCCGCCAGAAGGACATGAGCTACATCCGCTGGGCGATCAAGAACCAGGAGCGCCACGGCGCGCACATCATCGATCTGTGCGTGGACGAGATGAGCGTCTATCCGCAGGAGCGTTTCGAGTGGATGGCCTGGCTCGTGCGCACCGCGCAGGGCATCACCGACGCGATCGTCTCGATCGACTCCTCGGATTCGGAGACGATCCGCGCGGGCCTGGAGGCGCACGACAGCAAGAAGAGCCGCCCGGCGATCAACTCGGTGAACCTCGAGCCCGGCCGCCAGGTGCTGGTGGACATGGCAAAAGAGAGGAACGCCATCCTCTTCGCCAACGCCTCGGGCTCCAACGGCATGCCGCAGAACGCCGAGCAGCGCGTGGCCAACCTCGACGGGTGCATGGCGATGATGGACAAGGGCGGAATCCCGATGGACGACCGCTACCTCGATCCCCTGGTGTTCCCGATCGGCGCGGGCCCCGACTTCGGCCGCCACTACCTCGACGCGGTGCGCACGGTGCGCGAGAAATATCCGGAGGTGCACATCTTCGGCGGGCACAGCAACGTCTCCTTCGGCCTGCCCGAACGCAAGATGCTCAACTTCACCTTCATCGCGCTCTCGGTGCTCGCCGGCTGCGACTCGCTCATGATCGACCCGATCATGAACCCGCCGAAGGAGATCAACGACTTCATGTTCGCGGCCAACGCCCTCACCGGCAAGGACGAGTACTCGGTGAAGTACCTCAAATACACACGCGCCAACATCGCCGCCGCCAAGAAGGCCGCGGCCGTGGCGGCATAGGAGACAAGATGAAAGAGCTTCTTCCCCGCGAACGCTTCATCCGCACGCTGCGCCGCGAGCCCGTCGACCGGGTGAGCACCCTCTACCGCATGAAGGCCGAGGCCAAGCAGAAGATCGCGCGCGTCTTCGGCATCGAGAACGCCGCCACCGGCCGCAAGCACGATCCCACGCTCGAGCTGCGACTGGGCAACGACGCGATCATCTACCAGATCGGCATCAACGCCGACTTCTCGCACCGCCACATCGAGATCGGCGAGACCTGGTACAACCACTTCGGCGTGGGCTACGGCAAGAGCGGCCTCGAGGGGCGCACCCACGAGGAGGAGCAGGAGTTCAAGAAGACGCAGGACTTCTGGGGGCCGGCCAAGGTGGTGCCGGAGAACTTTCCCAAGCACCACCCCATCAAGACGCTGGAGGACCTCAAGAACTACAAGTGGCCCGACCCGGCTGACCCGGTGCTGCTCGCTCCCATCAAGGAGCTCTGCGACAAGTACCAGAAGGACTACTTCATCATCGTGGACCTCTCGTCCACGCTGATCGAGGCGGCGTACGCGCACCTCGTCGGCACGCAGAACTTCTTCCTGTACATGCACGACGAACCCGAGCTCATCAACGGCGTGCTCGACGGCTTGACCGAGTACTACACCGAGCTGGGCCTCAACGCCATCCGCCTGGGCGTGGACATGATCCGCGTGGGCGACGACATCGGCGCGCAGCAGTCGATGATGCTCTCGCCCAAGTCGTGGCGGCAGTACGCCAAGCCGCGCTTCGAGTCGATGTTCCAGCGCTTCCACAAGGAAAACCCGGACATCTTCATCAAGTTCCACTCCTGCGGCGATTATTCGCCGGTGCTGCCCGACGAGATCGAGCTGGGGGCGGACCTCTCGGGGCTCATGCAGCCCACGGGTGGCCTCAAGGACCAGTCGGCGATCAAGAACAAGTACGGCAACGACATCGTGCTCTGCGGCGGCTTCGACGTGCAGAAGATCCTGCCGCGCGGCCAGGTCGAGGACGTGAGGAAGGGCGTCTTCGAGTGCTTCAAGAACCTGGCACCCGGCGGCGGCTACATCTTCTCGCCCTCGCACTACATCATGGCCGACGTGCCGATCCAGAACATCATGGCGATGTTCGAGGCGCAGAAGGATTTCGGCGTTTACGGCAAGTACCCGCTCAACTAGAAAAGGACCAGGGAACCATGAACGACATCGCAGAGCCGGTACTCAAGGAGCCGACGGACTGGCAATCGCGCGCCCCCGCCGGATGGGAATGGGCGAGCCTGTGGAGCGCCGTGGAGGAGGGCGACCACAAGTACACGCACACCCGCGTGAACGAGGCGGTCGCCGCCGGCATCAACCCGCGCGTGGTCCTCGACGACGGCCTGTTTCCCGGCTTCAACCTGCAGGGCGACCGCTTCACCGCGCAGATCATCTTCATCCCGGAGATGCTCATCACCGCGCGCGCGATGAAGGCGGGCCTCGCGATCATCCGGCCGCTGCTCGCCGCCAACAAGGAAAAGCCCGTGGGCACCTTCGTCATGGGTACCGTGCTGGGCGACATGCACGACATCGGCCAGTCGATCGTGACCATCATGCTCGAGAACGCCGGCTTCAACGTGATCAACCTCGGCACCGATGTGCATCCCGACAAGTTCATCGCCACGGCCCTCGAGAACAAGGCCGACCTGGTGGGCTTCTCGGCGCTGCTCTCGACCACGGTGTACTACCAGAAGGTCACCATCGACGAGTTCAAGAAGGCGGGCCACCGCGAGCGCGTGAAGATCCTCATCGGCGGCGCGCCCACCTCGCAGGAATGGGCCGACAGCTGCGGCGCCGACGGCTGGGGCCGCGACGCGGTCGAGGCGGTCAAGCTCGCGCTTCGCCTGGTGAAGACCGAACGGGTCGCCTGGGCATGAGCGTGGCGACGGCGACCACGGTCACGTTCGCGACCGCGGGCGGGGAAACCCGCTCGGTCGCGGCGCCGGCGGATGCCAACCTGCTCGACTGCGCGCGCCTCGCGGGCGTGGAGATGGACGCCACCTGCGGCGGGCGCGGGCGGTGCCGCAGCTGCCGCGTGAAGGTGATCGCGGGCGAGATCCCGCCGCCTACGCTGCAGGACACGCTGCAGTTGGGCCACGACGAGGTGCACGAGCGCTTCCGACTCGCCTGCCAGACGCGCGTCATCGACGACTGCAAGGTGCAGGCGATGCCGCCCAAGGAGGAGTCGGGCTACCAGATCCTCGCGGGCGAAGTCGACGTGGGCGCCGATTCGCGCCTCAAGCTCGACTCGGGCGTGGTGAAGCACGTCATCACCGCCAAGGCGCCGGTGAGCGAGCACCACCAGACCTCCGACGTGGAGGAGATCCTCGCCTGCCTGCCAGCCGGCACCGAGCGGAAGTTTCCGCTGGAAGTGCTGCGCAAGGTTCCCCCGGCGTTGCGCAAGGACAAGGGCCGGCTCACGGTCACCACCTTCAATTCCGAGGTGATCGACATCGAGGTGGGCGACACGCGCGACAAGGCCTACGGCATGGCCTTCGACATCGGCACCACCAGCATCGTGGGCACGCTGATGGACCTCGCCACCGGCGAGCAGCTGGCCGCCGTGGGCGGGCTCAATCCGCAGGCGCAGTACGGCGGCGACCTCATGTCGCGCATCGCCTTCGCGCAGTTCGACGAGGCCAAGCTCACCACGCTGCGCGCCAAGATCCTCACCGGCATCAACGATTTCATCAAGGAGGCCTGCGCCAAGGCGAAGGTTTCCCCCGAGCACCTGTACAAGATCGTGGTGGTCGGCAACACCTGCATGCACCACATCTTCCTCGGCGTGGACGTGACCTACGTGGGGCTGGCACCCTACGCCCCGGCGGTGCGCGACCTGCTCGTATACCCCGCGCGCGACCTGCCGCTCAAGGCGGCGCCCAACGCGCGCGTGTGCCTGCTGCCCATCGTCGCGGGCTTCGTCGGCGCCGACACCATGGCGTGCGTGCTCGCGACGAGGATCTACGAAAGCGAGGAGATCCGTGCGCTGGTCGATATCGGGACGAATGGCGAGGTGGTCATGGGATCGCGCGGCAAGCTCTTCGCCTGCTCCGCCCCTGCCGGCCCGGCGCTCGAGGGCGCGCAGATCCGCCACGGCATGCGCGGCGCCGTCGGCGCCATCGAGAAGGTGGCCATCGGCGAGGACGTGACCTGCGCGGTGATCGGCAACGCGCCGGCGGTCGGCATCTGCGGCTCGGGGCTCATCGATGCCTGCGCCAAGATGCTCGACGCGCAGGTGATGGACTCCAACGGGTTGCTGCGCCGCGAGGGCGCCGAGCCCCTGGTGGCGGCCCTGCAGAAACGCATCGTCAAGGGCGAGGGTGGCCGGCAGTTCGTGCTGGTGTGGAAGGACGAGGCCGGGCGCGACCACGACATCAGCATCACCCAGGCCGACATCCGCCAGCTGCAGCTCGCCAAGAGCGCCATCTACTCCGGCATCCTCATGCTGCGCGACGTGATGGGCATCGGCAACGACCAGATCGCCGAGCTCATGCTCTGCGGCGGATTCGGCAACTACATCAGCATCGAGAGCTCGGTGAAGATCCGGCTTCTGCCCGAGTTGCCGCTCGAGCGCATCACGTACATGGGCAACGCTGCCGCCATCGGAGCGCAGATGGCGCTGTTGTCGGAGACCGAGAGGCTGCGCGCCTTCGAGCTCGCGCGATCCATCGAGCACGTGGCGCTCGCCGCGCGCCCCGAGTTCCAGGACATCTTCGTCGAGGGCATGAACTTCTCCGGCACGCCGTTCGCCCCGGCGGAGCGCCGCGCACGGCCCTCGCGCGCCGCAGCCGCCTGAAATTCGCCGCGATGCGAGTGAACCTGCTCTTCGGTTTCCTCGGCTCGGGCAAGACCACGCTCGCGCGGCACCTGCTCGCCGAGCGCGCGCCGGACGTGAAGACGGCGGTCATCGTGAACGAGTTCGGCGAGGTCGGCATCGACGGCGAGATCCTGAAGGGCGACAACGTCGACGTGGTCGAGCTCAACTCCGGGTGCCTGTGCTGCACCCTGCGCGGCTCGCTCATGCTGGCGGTGGAGGAGCTGCGCGAGAAATCGAAGGTCGAGCGGGTGATCGTCGAGGCCACCGGTGTCGCGCAGCCCGCGGAGCTGCTGGAGACCCTGGCCGACTCGTCGATGGGGGACGGGCTCGCCGTCGGCCCGCTGGTGACGGTGGTCGATGCCTTCAAGTTTCCGAAGCTGGTCTCGATGCTGGGCGATTTCTACGTCGACCAGATCGAGAACGCCGACATCGTGCTGCTGAACAAGATCGACCTCGTGACACCGGCCCAGCTCGAAGAGGTGACGCGGCAGGTGCGCGAGCTCAACCCAGGCGCCGACCTGCTGTTCGCCGAGCAGGGCCGTGTGCGCCCGGAGGAGCTCTTCGAGAAGCGCGCTGACGGCTTGATCGAGCGCGTGCTGGCCGAAGGCGAGGCTGATCCGCGTCCCCCCACCTCCGTCGCCCATCACCACGACCATCACCACGACCACGACCACGATCCCCACGCCGACGCGCCGGTGCAATCGTTCGTGGTGCGCGGCTCGGGAAATGCCACCCGCGCGGGCATCGAGCGCTTCTTCGGCGCGTTGCCCGACAACGTCTGGCGCGCCAAGGGCTTCGTGCACATCGACGGCAAGCCTTCGCTGGTGCAGTACTCCCTGGGCCAGCTGGAGGTGACGCCGGCGAGCAAGGCGCAGGCCGAGGCGATGGTGTTCATCGGCAATGGCATGGATCGCGCGAGGATCGAGGCGGGCTTCGCAGGGGTGCGTGCGCCGTGACGCTGGTGGCGCGCAAGATGGCCAGCACCGGCGCCAACGGCGCCCGCAACGGCAATGGTGGCGCCATCGAGCCCGAGCCACGGTCGCTCGCCGAGCGCGCCTACGAATTGCTGGTTCGCAAGATCACGCGACTGGAGCTGCCGCCGGGCTCGGTGCTGGTGGACAAAGTCCTCATCGAGGAGCTGGGAATCGGCCGCACGCCGATCCGCGAGGCGATGCAGAGGCTCGCGATCGAGCGGCTGGTGGACCACCTGCCCAACCGGGGCATGCTGGTCTCCGAGATCACCGCCGACGGCGTGCAGCAGATCTACGAGTTCCGCGCGGTGCTCGATGGTTACGCGGCCTGGCTGGCCGCCACGCGCGCCACGCCCGAACAGGTGCGCGAGCTGGCCGCGGCACACAAGCGCCTGGTTCGCGCCACCGAGGACGACGACGTGAACGAGTTCGTCGAGGGCGACCGCGACTTCTACCGCGCGCTTTCGGCGGCCGCGCACAACAGCCTGGTCGCCGATTCGATCCCGCGCATCTTCAACCTGCACCTGCGCCTGTGGTTCTACATTTCCGAGAAGCTGGGCGGCTGGCATGCCCTCGCGGCTTCGCACCAGGAGATGACGCGCGAGATCGTCGATGCCCTCGCCAACCGCGATCCCGCCCGCGCGCGCGCCGCGATGGAAAACTACGTGACGAGGAGGCACCAGGACATCAAGAAGATCCTCTGAGTTAAGATTGTCGTGCTCTTGTGGTGCCTCGCGGCGTCGAGCCGCGCGGTGAAACGGGAAACAGGGACCGGAACCTCGGCAACCTGTGCTGCCCCCGCAACGGTAAGCGAGCGCGGCGCTTCCATCGGCATCTCCCCAGGATGCCAGCCACTGCGGCGAAAGCCGCGGGAAGGCGGAAAGCGCAAGGCTCGCCAGCCCGGAGACCGGCCACGGGAGGGCGCTTCATCCGACCAACGGCTCGCGGGGACGCGGGCACTGGGGAGTCCATCATGGCCACCAAGCTTCACCTCGCACTCGGCGCGTCCTGCGCGCTCGCTTTTTCGTTTCCGCTTTCCGCCCAGCAACCCGTATTTCCCGGCGGCGAGACCATCGTCACCGCCACGCGCCTCGCGCAACCCCTCGCCGAGGCTTTGCGCAACGTGACCATCATCACGGCCGAGGAGATCGAGAGGAGCGGACAGCTCACCCTCGCCCAAGTGCTGCAGCAGCTGGGCGGCCTCGAGATGGTGAGCAACGGCGGGCATGGCAATGCCGCCTCGATCCTCATGCGCGGCTCGAACGCGGCGCACACCCTGGTTTTGGTGGATGGCATCCGCCTGCAGTCGGCCACGGTCGGGACGACCGCCTTCGAGAACATCCCCCTTTCGCAGGTCGAGCGCATCGAGATCGTCCCCGGGCCGGTGAGCAGCCTCTATGGGTCGGATGCGATCGGCGGTGTGATCCAGGTGTTCACTAAGGGGGGCGCCGGGCCCCGCGCGAGCGTGACCGCCAGCGTAGGCACGCAGGCTACCCGTGCGTTGAAAGCGTCGGCGAGCACGACCTTCGGGGACACAGACGTGGCGCTTTCCGCGGGCGCTTTCCGCACCGACAACTTCAACGTGACGCGCCCTACGATCTCGTTCGGCCGCTTCAACCCCGACATCGACCCCTATCGCAACGACAACTTCTCGGCCAAGGTGGCGCATCGCCCGGCCCCCGGCCACGAGCTCGGCGCGAGCGCCTTCTTCAGCGACGGCGAGGCGAGCTTCGACAACGGGCCCATCGGCGATCACCGCACCGAGCAGAAGCTCTCGGTGTACTCCGCGTACAGCCGCAACCGCTTCCTGCCCACGTGGGAAAGCCTGGTGCGCGTGGGCGCCAGCCGCGACGACAGCTCGAGTCTGGGCGATCCGTTTCCCGCCGACTTCCGCACAGACCAGGTGCAGGCGACCTGGCAGAACACGTTCACGCTGGCCGAGCACACCAAGGTGGTGGGTGGTTACGAGCACCTGGTGCAAAAGGTGGACACCTCGACGCCCTACGACGTGACGCGCCGCACGATCCGCGCGTTCTTCGCGGGAGTCAACGGCGAGTACGGTGCCCACGCGGTGCAGGCGAGCCTGCGACGCGACGACAACAGCCAGTTCGGCTCGCCCACCACCGGCTCGGTCGCCTACGGGTTCGACCTCACGCCGGCGTGGCGCCTGCGGGGCTCCTATGGCACGGCCTTCCACGCGCCTTCGTTCAACGACCTCTACTTCCCGGGATTCGGCAACGCGGGCCTCGTCCCCGAGCGCTCGCGCAACCGCGAGGTCGGCATCGACTGGCATGCGGCCGGCCACCGTTTCGCGGCGACGTATTTCGACAACCGCATTCGCGACCTCATCGTATTCGTCTTCGACACCCAGACGTTCGAGGGACGACCGGAAAACGTGGATCGCGCGCGCATCCGTGGCACCGAGCTTTCCTACAACGGGGCGATCGGGGCCACGCGCCTGCGCGCCAAGCTCACGCTGCAGGATCCCGAGTCGGAATCCACCGGCCTGCTGCTGCAGCGTCGTGCCCGGCGCCACGGCAGCGTGGCCGCCTCCCACGGCCTTGGCGCATGGCGCGTGGGCGCGGAGGTGGTCGCGAGCGGCGAGCGCTTCGATTCGCCCGACGAGTCGCCGGCTTCGCGCCTGGCCGGTTACGCCCTGGTGAACCTGTCGGTCGGGCGGGACTTCGGCCGCGAATGGGCCGTGGACCTGCGCTGGAACAACGTGGCCGACCGCGACTACGAGCTGATCCAGGGCTTCAACACGCCGGGCAGCAACGTGCTGCTGTCGGTGCGCTGGACGCCGCGGCCATGAGGATGACGAAACCGTGAAGGCCGGCAGCGCGCCGCTGCGGGTTGCCGGCGCCGACCTCGAGGCCGGGGCTCGTGCGGCTGCGCGAGCGCTGCGCATCTGGCTGGTCCTCGGCCTGGCCGCGATCGCGGCGCTGGTGGTGGCCCTGTCGGTGGGCAGCAGCGACATCGCGGCGCGCGACGTGGTGCGCCTGCTGCTCGATCGCGACGACAGCGCGGCCTCCCAGGTGATCCACGAGTTGCGCCTGCCGCGCGCGCTGGCCGCCTTCGCCGCGGGCGGGTTGCTGGCGCTCGCGGGGGCGCTCATGCAGGTGCTGCTTCGCAATCCGCTCGCCGATCCGTACGTGCTGGGACTCTCGGGTGGCTCGGCGGTCGGTGCGCTGGGCGCGATGCTGCTCGGCCTGAGCAGCTTTTTCGTAGATCTCGGCGCCTTCGCCGGCGCGCTGGCGACCGTAGGGCTGGTGTTCGCGTTCGCGCAGGCCGACTTCGCCCGGCGCGCGGGACTGGGCGCTGTCGATGCATCGCCCCGCCTGTTGCTCACCGGCGTGGTGCTCGCTTCCGGCTGGTCGGCGATCGTCACGGTGCTGCTCACCGTGGCTCCCGAGGGAAAGCTGCGCGGCATGCTCTTCTGGCTGATGGGCGACCTTTCGGGCGCCGATTCCTATGGCGCCGCCCTGGTTGCGTTGCCGCTGGTGGTCGCCTTGCTCTTCCCGCTGGCGCGCGACCTGAACGTGCTCCTGCGCGGGCAGGACCTCGCGGCCGCGCTCGGCGTGCGCGTCGTGCTCCTGCGTCGCACGATCCTCTTCGTGGCATCGCTCGCGACAGCCATCGCCGTGACCACCGCGGGCGCCGTGGGCTTCGTGGGGCTCGTAGTGCCGCACGCGTTGCGGCTGGCCATCGGCAACGACCAGCGCGTGCTGTTGCCGGCGTGCGCGCTCGCCGGCGGCACGCTGCTGCTGCTCGCCGATACGGCGGCACGCACCGCCTTCTCTCCCCAGCAGTTGCCCGTGGGCGTCATCACCGCGCTCATCGGCGTGCCGGCCTTCATGCTGCTGCTCACGCGCCGGGGTTTGCGATGAGCGCTGCCATCGCCGTACACGACCTCGCCATCCAGGCCGGAAGCCGCACGCTCGTACAGGAGCTTTCGATGTCGGTTCGGCCCGGCGAGGTGTGGGCGGTCCTGGGCGCCAACGGGGCAGGCAAGACGCTCTTTCTGCATACGCTGGCGGGCTTGCGTGCACCCGCGCGGGGCCGCATCGAGCTCGCCGGCCGGCCGCTTGCCCAGTGCCCCGCGCTGGAGGCCGCGAAGCTTCGCGCGTTCCTGCCGCAGGCCCTGCACGATGCCTTCAGCGCGAGCGTGCTCGATGTCGTGCTGCTGGGGCGCCATCCGCACATGTCGCGGTGGGGATGGGAAGGCGAGGCCGAACGCCGCTTGGCGCATGCCGCGTTGCGCGCGGTCGAGATGGAAACACTCGCCGAGCGCGACGTGACGACGCTCTCGGGAGGCGAACGCCAGCGTGTCGCCATCGCCGCATTGCTGGTGCAGGATTCGCCGCTCTTGTTGCTGGACGAGCCCGTCGCCCACCTGGACCTGCACCACCAGGTGGCCATCCTCGGCCACCTGGCGGAGCTTGCGGCCGCCTCGCGCAAGGCCGTGGTGCTCTCGGTGCACGACCTCAACCTCGCGGCGCGTTTCGCGACCCACGCGATGCTCTATCGAGGCGATGGTCGCGTGGACCTGGGGCCGATCGAGGCCGTGATGAGCGACGAGGCGCTGTCGAGCGCATTCCGATACCCGGTCGACCGCACCCAGGTGCGCGGCCGGACGGTGTTCCTGCCGCGGTGAGCCTCGCCCGCATCGCCGCGCTGTGCACGGCGCTCGTCCTCTCGATCGCCAACGCCGCAGCCGAGGTCCGCGTCAGGGACGACAGCGGCAAGGAAGTCGTGCTTGCCGCCCCTGCGCGGCGCATCGTGAGCCTGGCACCCCACATCACCGAAACGCTGTTTGCAGCCGGAGCGGGCCATCTCGTCGTCGGCACCGTGTCGCATTCCGACTATCCCGAGGCCGCGCGTAGCGTGCCCCTAGTCGGCGACTACACACTGCTCGACCTCGAGCGCATCGTGAGCCTGCGCCCCGACCTCATCGTGGTGTGGCTCGACGGCAACTCCGAGCGGCACGTGGAGAAGGTGAAGAAGCTGGGCGTGCCGGTGTATTACGACCGGCCCGGACGGCTGGGCGAGATCCCTTCGTCGCTGGTGCGCCTGGGGCGGCTTGCCGGCACGGCTGCGCGCGCGCAGGCAGCGGCACGCGAGTTCACCGCGCGCCAGCGTCGCATCGAGGCGCGCAACGCCGGCAAGCCGGAGGTGAGGGTGTTCTTCCAGGTGTGGCCTCGCCCGCTCCTCACCGTCAACGGCACGCACATCATCAGCGACGTGATCCGCCTGTGCGGTGGCCGCAACGTGTTCGCGGAGGCGAAGGCGCTGGTGCCCACGCTCGACGTGGAAGCGGTCCTCGCCGCGGAGCCCGAGATCGCCTTGCGCACGGGTGCCGAAGGCGACGCCGACGCATTCGAGCTCTGGCGCCGCCTGCCGCATTTTCGCCCGACGGCTGCGGGCAACCTGGTGATGCTGCCCACGGACGCGTTGAGCCGGCATTCGCCGCGCATCCTCGACGGCGCCGATATGCTGTGCACGGCGCTCGACGCGGTGCGCGCCAGGAGGCGGACATGAAGCCCTTCGGCGCGCTGCGCGGAGCGCTCATGGTCCAGGGCACGACCTCGGACGCCGGCAAGACCACCCTCGTGGCCGGCCTGTGCCGCTTGCTGCGCCGGGAAGGCGTGCGCGTGGCGCCCTTCAAGCCGCAGAACATGGCGCTCAACAGCGCCGTGACGGTCGATGGTGGCGAGATCGGTCGCGCGCAGGCGCTGCAGGCCGAGGCGGCGGGTGTCGAGCCGCACACCGACATGAACCCTGTCCTGCTCAAGCCCAGCTCGGACACCGCGGCGCAGGTGATCGTCCATGGCAAGCCGCTGGCCGACATGACCGCCCGCGACTACCACGAGTACAAGGCCATCGCGATGGCCGCCGTGATGGAATCGTACGAGCGGCTGCGCGCGCGCTTCGACGTGGTGCTGGTGGAAGGCGCGGGCAGCCCCGCGGAAGTCAACCTGCGCGACCGCGACATCGCCAACATGGGCTTCGCGCTCCCCGTGGGTTGCCCGGTGATCCTGGTGGCCGACATCGATCGCGGCGGAGTCTTCGCGCACTTCACCGGCACGCTCGACTGCCTTGCCGCCGAGGAGCGCGAGCTGGTGCGCGGCTTCGTCGTGAACCGCTTCCGCGGCGACCTGGGCCTGCTGCGCCCGGGCCTCGAATGGCTCACCGCGCGCACGGGCAAGCCGGTGTATGGCGTGCTGCCCTACCTTCACGGCCTGCACCTCGATGCCGAGGACGCGATCCAGACCGCCCAGGTGGCCGGCGAGGGCACGCGCCTGCGCGTCGTCGTTCCCGTCGTGCCGCGCATCAGCAACCACACCGACTTCGACGTCCTGCGCGCGCATCCGCAGGTGGAGCTCACCTTCGTGGGGCCGGGCATGCGCTTTCCGGGCGCGGACCTCATCGTGCTGCCGGGCAGCAAGAGCGTGCAGGCCGACCTTCGCTGGCTGGTGTCGCAAGGCTGGGACCGCGAGATCCGCCGCCACCTGCGCTACGGCGGCAAGGTGATCGGCATCTGCGGCGGCATGCAGATGCTGGGCACGGCATTGCACGATCCGCGCGGCATCGAAGGCGAGGCCGCAAGCCTGCCGGGACTGGGGCTGCTCGACTTCGAGACCACGCTCGAGCCGGAGAAGCGCCTCGAGCGCATCGAGGGGCGCCTTCGCCTGGGCGATGGGCCGATGGTTCGGGGATACGAGATCCACATGGGCGTCACCCGCGGGCCGGCGATGGCGCGACCGGCGCTCGAGATCGACGGGCTCCCCGACGGCGCGCTTTCCTGGGACGGCCAGGTCCTCGCCACATACGTGCATGGCCTCTTCGACGAGCCGGCGGCCTGCACGGCGTTGCTGAGCTGGGCCGGGCTCGAGAAACCCGCCGTGCTGGACTACCGCGCGCTGCGCCATGAGAGCCTGGAGCGCCTGGCCGACGCGATGGCGGGACACCTGGACGTGTTGCGGCTCTTCGAGGAGGCGCTCGTCGATGGTCGGCGCCCCCGAGCCGCCGCGACTCGCGCGCGGCTACACTCGGAGCCATGAGCGAGAGCGGGTCGCCCGGCGAAGTGAAATCGCCCTGCGTGCAGGTCTGCATCCTCGACGAGGGCCTCGGCTACTGCGTCGGTTGCGGGCGAACCCGCGCCGAGATCTGGAAGTGGACGCGCGCCACCGACGAGGAGAAACGCGAGATCGTCGCCGCGGCCGCGGCGCGCGTGCCGCCGCGCTAGATCCCGGCGAATTTCACGCCGAGGAACGCGAGCCCCGTGGCGATGCGCTCCTTCGCGCGCGCATCGAGCCAGGCGGGCGCCTCGAGATGCAGGTCTCCCTCCTCGTCCAGCTCGGCGGGCACGACCCATTCGCGCGCGCGGTCCCGGTAAGTGACCGACCAACGGGAGTACGACACGTCGTAGCCCTCCTCGAAGACGGCGTGCGCGTCGCCGACGGCGACGCGGCGGTCGCCGGCACCAGGCTTGGCGAAATACTTCCGCAGGTAGTGATCGAGGCTTTCCATGGAGGCTTTTGCGGTCGCCGATCGAGCCATGCGCCCGCCGCAAACGGGCCTTGCGTTTGCGCAAGCCGCGGCGGGTTCCAGTATGACATTATCAAAACCATGAAAATGTCGGACGCCGTCGCGGTGCTGGGCGCGCTCTCGCAGGAAAGCCGCCTGGAGATCTTCCGCTACCTCATCCGCGCCGGCAGCGAGGGCGCCCCCGCCGGTCGCATCGGCGAGCATCTCGACATGCACTCGGCCACGCTCTCGTTCCACCTCAACGCCCTCAAGCAGGCGGGGTTGGTGAGCGCGCGGCGTGAGAGCCGCTCCATCATCTACACCGCGAGCTTCGCGCGCATGAAAAGCCTCATGGGCTACCTCACCCAGAACTGCTGCCGCGGCGAGCTCGAGGCGATGTTGCCCAATCACTGAGCGCTTTCCCCTTTTCCCTTTCCCCTCTCCCAAGGAGATCCCATGAGCACCCTCGACATCTACGATCCCCCGCAATGCTGTGCCACGGGCGCCTGCGGCCCCGACGCCGACGACGAGCTGGCGCAGTTCGCTTCCGCCCTCGAAGGCCTCAAGCAGAACGGCGTCGCGGTCTCCCGCTACAACCTCGGCCACCAGCCCGGCGCCTTCGTGCAGAACGCCATGGTCAAGGGCACGATCGACAAGGAAGGCATCGCCTGCCTGCCGATGGTGATCGCCGACGGCGTCATCGTCGCCAAGGGCCGCTACCCCACGCGCGACGAGCTCGGCAAGACCGTAGGCGCGGCGAAAGTCGCCGCCCCCGCCGCCACCTCCTGCTGCGCGCCCGCGCCGAAGGACTCGAAGCCCTGCTGCGGCTGAAGCCGCGGTCCTTTCCCCTTTCTCCTTTCCCCCTGCCCATGACCTTCCTCGACCACCCCACCCGCAACCTCTTCTTCACCGGCAAGGGCGGCGTGGGCAAGACCTCGACGTCCTGCGCCACGGCCGTGGCGCTCGCCGAGCGCGGCAGGAAGGTGCTGCTCGTGAGCACCGATCCGGCCTCGAATCTCGACGAGGTGTTCGATACGTCGCTCGTCGGCGGTCCGGTGGCCATCGCCGCGGTGCCGGGGCTGGAGGCGATGAACGTCGATCCCGAAGCCGCGGCGGCGGCGTACCGCGAGCGCGTCGTCGGTCCCTATCGCAACCTGCTGCCCGCCGATGCGGTGGCGAGCATCGAGGAGCAGCTCGCCGGCGCGTGCACGGTGGAGATCGCGGCCTTCGACGAGTTCGCCAAGCTGATCGGCGACGCCTCCATCACCGAGCGTTTCGACCATATCGTGTTCGATACCGCGCCGACGGGACACACGCTGCGGCTTCTGGCGCTGCCCGCCGCGTGGAGCGGTTTCATCGGGGCGAGCGCCGCGGGCACTTCGTGCCTGGGACCGCTGCAGGGCATGGTGGCGCAGCGCGAGCTGTATGCGAAAGCGGTCGCAACGCTTTCGGACGCCGCCTCGACGACGATGGTGCTGGTGAGCCGTCCCGAGTCGGGCGCCCTCGCCGAAGCGGCACGGACGAGCGAGGAGCTGGCCGAGATCGGCGTGCGCAACCAGGCGCTGGTGCTGAACGGCGTCTTCCAGGCTCACGGCAACGACCCGGTCGCGGTGGCGATGCAGCGCATCTCGCGCTCCGCGGTGGGGGCGATGCCCGCGCGCCTCGCTTCGCTGGCGCGCACCGTGGTGCCGCTTCGCCCGCGCCAGGTGGTGGGTGTCGAGGCGCTGCGCAGCTTCTTCGACCGCGACGTGGCGTTGCCGACCGCGCCCACCAAGACCGCTGCGCCACGGATGCTGCCGCCGATCGAGGCGCTCATCGACCGGCTCGAGGGCGCCAAGCGCGGCGTGGTGATGACGATGGGCAAGGGCGGCGTGGGCAAGACCACCATCGCCGCGCGCATCGCGCTCGAGCTCGCCCGCCGCGGCCACAAGGTCCACCTCACCACGACCGATCCGGCCGCCCACGTGGCAGGTGCCGTGGGCGTTTTGCCGCCCAACCTCACGCTGGGCGAGATCGATCCCGCGACCGAGGTAGAGCGTTATCGCGACGAGGTGATGGCCACCACGGGGGCGAAGCTGGATGCCAATGGCCTCGCGCTGCTCAAGGAGGACCTGAGCTCGCCCTGCACCGAGGAGATCGCGGTATTCCAGGCCTTCGCGCGCGAGGTGGACCAGGCCCGGGACCGCTTCGTCGTCGTGGACACCGCGCCCACGGGGCACACCATCCTGCTGCTCGATGCGGCGCAGGCGTTCCATCGCGAGGTGATGCGCCAGGCGAAGAGCGTGAGCGAGGCGGTTCGCAACCTGCTGCCGCGCCTGCGCGACCCCGAGTTCACGCGAATCGTGTTGTGCACCCTCGCGGAGGCCACGCCGGTCCACGAGGCCGCCGCCCTGCAGGCCGACCTGCGCCGGGCTTCCATAGAGCCTTTCGCGTGGGTGGTGAACCAGAGCCTGGCACCCTTGCAGCTCACCGATCCGCTGTTGCTCGCGCGGCGTGCGCAGGAAGCGCGCTACATCGAGGAGGTGGCCGTCACGCAGGCGCGCGCGGCCTACATCGTCCCCTGGCTCGAGCGCGTGGCCGAAGGCGTGCGCCACGCCGAAGCGAAGGTAGCCTGATGAACGCGCGCGTCGAGGCCGGCGCCAGGATCATCGATGGCCGCGCTGTCGCGCGCCACATGCGGGCGGGTTTCGCGACGAAGGTGAGGGCGCTGGCCGAGCGCGGCATTCGCCCGGGCCTCGCCGTCATCGTGGTGGGCGACGACCCCGCCTCGGCCGTCTACGTGCGCAACAAGGCCAACGCCTGTCGCGAGGTGGGCATCCATTCCGAATTGCACCGTTTTCCCGCGGTCTGCTCGCAGGGCGAGGTGCTCACGCGCATCCAGGCGTTGAACGACGACGATCGCATCCACGGCATCATCGTGCAGCTGCCGCTGCCCGGACGCTTCGACATGCGCCGCGTGCTGGAGAGCGTGTCCCTCGACAAGGACGTGGACGGCTTCCATCTCTACAACGTCGGCAGCCTGGTCATCGGCGACACGATCTTTCCGCCATGCACGCCGTACGGCGTGCAATGCCTGCTCGAGCACGAGGGCATCGAGGTCGAGGGCCAGAACGTGGTCGTGGTAGGGGCCAGCAACATCGTCGGCAAGCCGATGGCGATGATGCTGCTGAAGAACGAGGCCACGGTCTCGATCTGCCACGTGAAGACGCGCGACCTCGGCCAGTACACCCTGCTGGCCGACATCCTCGTCGTGGCCGCGGGCGTGCCCAACCTCATCGTCCCGCAGATGGTGAAGACCGGCGCGGTAGTGATCGATGTCGGCATCAATCGCCTCCCCGATGGGCGGCTCGTCGGCGACGTGGACTTCGAAGGCGTGCGCCGCAAGGCCTCCTACATCACGCCGGTGCCGGGCGGCGTGGGGCCGATGACGGTGACCATGCTCCTGCACAACACCATCGAGGCCGCTGCCCGGGCCAAGGCAGCCGTTCCGGCCTAGCTCCCATGCGCGGCACGCGCCCCTGCCCTGCGCAAAAGGTATGACAAATATTGGTTAGCCGGAAGTAGAGTCCGGTTTGTCATACCTATATATGTTGAGGCCGCGCAGCGGCCCGGGGAGGAGACCATGCAAGCCAATGTCCGCGTCGAGGATGCCGACCGCGCCCGCTGGATCACCATCGCGCGGGGCAACAAGGCCAACGCGCTCATGCCCGACGATTGCCGGGCGATCCAGGAACTGGTGGAAAGCGTGCCCCGCGACGTCGAGGCCGTGGTCTTCCGCGGCGAGGGCGACCGCTCCTTCTGCGCCGGCATGGACGTGGTGGCCTTCCTTGACCTCGATGCCGGGACCGCCCGCGGCTACATCGAGCCGCTTAAGGACATGCTCAATGCGGTGCGCACGTTGCCGCTGCCCACGGTTTCGGTCATCAACGGCGCCTGCATCGGCGCGGGCATCGAGCTCGCCGCCGCCTGCGACCTGCGGATCGCCGCCTCGCACGCGCGCTTCGGCCTGCCCGAGATCAAGGTCGGCATCCCGACGGCGCTCGATGCCGCGCTGCTGCAGCAGTACATCGGCCTCGGCCGCACCAAGCAGATGATCCTCACCGGCGAATTCCACACCGCCGAGGAGATGCAGCGCTGGGGCCTGCTCACCGACGTCGTTCCCGGCGCCGAGCTCGATGCCGCCGCCCGCAAGCTCGTGGCGAAGCTGGTCGGGAACACGCGCGCCGTGGTCGCGGCGCAAAAGCGCATGTTCGAGGTGTGGCAGAACTACGGCATCAAGACCGCCAACGACGTGAGCGTCGACGTGTGGGCGGCGGTGTTCACCGATCCCGAGACGCTCGCCTCGATCGCGCGCTACAAGGCCTCGCACCTCAGCAAGAAGAAGACCACTACCGTCTGAGGGGAAGGCGCCATGGCCGGACCCCTCCAGGGCCTGCGCATCGTCGACATGACCTCGGTGGTCATGGGCCCGTACGCGACGCAGATCATGGGCGACCTGGGCGCCGACGTGGTCAAGGTCGAGAGCGGCAGCGGCGACACGCTGCGCCAGAATGGCCGCGGCCGGCATCCCGGCATGGGCCCGCTCTTCCTGCAGATGGATCGCAGCAAGCGCAGCATCGTGCTCGACGTGAAGAAGCCCGAGGGGCTCGAGGCGTTGCTGGCGCTGCTCGCCACCGCCGATGTCTTCATCTTCAACCTGCGCCCCGCCTCGATGAAGCGCATGGGCCTCGACTACGAGGTCGTCGCCCGGCGCAATCCGCGCATCATCTATTGCGCCTTGAACGGCTTCGGCGAGGACGGCCCGTACGCCGGCAAGTCCGCCTACGACGACATGATCCAGGGCGCGGCGGGATTGCCGGCGCTGGCGGCGCGCGCCACGGGCGAACCCCGCTACGCGCCTTCGGCGCTCGCCGACCGCATCGCCGGCATGACCGGAATCTACTCGGTGCTCGCCGCGCTCTACCACCGCGAGCGCACCGGCCACGGCCAGGCGATCGAGGTGCCGATGTTCGAGCGGATGGTGGAGTTCGTGCTTTCCGACCACCTCTACGGGCTCACCTTCGATCCGCCCATCGGCGGATCCGGCTACCCGCGGCAACTGGCGCCCGACCGCAAGCCGTACAGGACCAAGGACGGCTACGTCTGCGCCATGCCCTACCTCGACAAGCACTGGCAGGCCTTCTTCGACATGGCGGGGTTGCACGAGCTCAAGGCCGACGCGCGCTTCGCGAGCCTCGAGGCGCGCACCCAGAACATCCGTGTCCTGTACGAGATCCTCGCCAACGCCCTGGTCGAGCGCACCACGGCGGAGTGGATGGAGCTCTTCGAGCGTGGCGACATCCCCTCGATGCCCATGCACACGCCCGAGAGCCTGCTCACCGACCCGCACCTCGAGGCGACCGGCTTCTTCCGCATGGTGGAGCACCCCACGGAAGGGCGCATCCGCACGATGGCGATCCCGGTGAAGTTCTCGGCCACGCCACCGGAAGTCGCGCGACAGGCGCCGCGCCTGGGCGAGCACGGGCGCGAGCTCATGCGCGAGGCGGGGTATTCCGACGAATCGATCGACAAGCTCGTGTCGGCAGGCGCGATGCGGGCTCCCTAGAGCGGCACTGTCCCAAAGGAGGAGAACCATGAAGACGATCCACGGTTGGATGGCTGGCATCGCGGCGGCGCTCGTCGCAGGCGCGGCGCTCGCGCAGGGAAGCATCTCCATCGGCACCGGCGGCACGGGCGGGGTGTACTACCCGCTGGGCGGCGGCATGGCGAGCATCATCTCCAAGAAGGTGCCAGGCGTGCAGGCGAGCGCCGAGGTGACCGGCGGCTCCATCGACAACATGAAGCTCATGCACACCGGCAAGGCCGAGATGGGCATCGTGCAGAGCGACGCCGCCTACGACGCCACCATGGGCCAGGACAAGTTCAAGGACATGAAGGTGCCGGTGCGCGCGCTCATGGTGCTCTATCCCAGCCGCATGCATCTCGTCACGACCGAGGCGAGCGGCATCAAGCGCGTGGCCGACCTGAAGGGCAAGCGCATCTCCTCGGGCTCGGCCGGCAGCGGCACCGAGGTCATGACCTTCCGCATCCTCGAGGCCGCCGGACTGGATCGCGAGCGCGACGTGAAGCGCGAGCGCCTCGGGGTCTCCGAATCGGTCAACGCGCTCAAGGACGGCAAGATCGACGCCTTTTTCTTCGCCGGGGGCATCCCGACCGCGGCGATCACCGACCTCGCGGCCACGCCGGGGATGAAGATGCGCCTCGTGGACCACGCCGAGCTCGCCGACGCGATGCGCAAGAAGTTCGGCCCCTTCTATACGCGCGACACCATCCCCGCGAAGAGCTACTCCGGGCAGGAGACCGCGAACCAGATGACGAGCGCGTGGAACCTGCTCGTCGCCCACGAGCGCATGCCGGAGAAGATGGCCTACGACATCGTGAAGACCCTGTGGGAGAGCCAGCCCGAGCTGGTGACCGTGCACAAGGAGGCCATGAACATCGACATGGCCAACCAGAACTCGACGACGTCGCCCATCCCGTTCCACCCCGGCGCCGTGCGGTTCTACAAGGAAAAGGGCATCGCGCTCAAGTGATCGCCGGCAAGCGCTGAAATGGCCGCCGCCTCCCCAGCCGTGAGTCCGGGTCTCGTCGTGGACGACGCGGCGCTGGCACGGGCCGAGCGCTTCGTCGAGGAAGAGGAGGGCGCCACCAACCGCTACCGCGGCTGGCTCGGCGCCACCCTCACCGCGCTCGCGGTGGTGATGTCGGTTTTCCACCTGTATGCCGCCTACGGCATCGTGCCCACGCACGTGCTGCGCCCGATCCACCTGGGCTTCGTGCTTTTCCTCGTCTTCCTGCTCTTCCCTGCGACGAAGGGCCTGCGCCACCAGTTGCGCTGGTGGGACATCGCCTGCGCCGTGATCTCGGTAGGCATCATGGCGTACGTGCTCTACTGGGGCGACGATTTCGGCGAGCGCGCCGCGATCCCGAAGCTGATGGACCAGGTCCTCGGCTGCGTGCTCGTGCTGCTGGTGCTCGAGGCGACGCGCCGGTCGACGGGCTGGATCATGCCGGCGGTGGTGATCGCCTTCCTGCTCTACGCCGCCTTCGGCGACAGGCTGCCGCCGCCCTGGACGCACCGCGGCTACGACATCTCGCGGCTCACCGGACACCTGTACATGACGCTCGAGGGCATCTTCGGCGTCGCCATCGACGTGTCCTCGACGCTCATCATCCTGTTCACGCTCTACGGCGCCTTCCTGCAGTTCTCCGGCGCGGGCAAGTTCTTCATCGACTTCTCCTTCTCCGCCATGGGCGGCAAGCACAGCAGCGCCGGGCGCACCGTCGTGCTCGCCTCGTTCCTGCTGGGCGGACCCTCGGGCTCGGGCGTGGCCACCACCGTGACGCTGGGCTCGGTGGCCTATCCGATGCTCGCGCGCGCGGGCTACGAGAAGAATGCCGCGGGCGGGCTCCTCGCGGCCGGCGGCCTGGGCGCGATCATGTCGCCCCCCATCCTCGGCGCCGCCGCCTTCCTCATCGCCGAGTTCCTGAAGATCTCGTACCTCGACGTGATCCTCATGGCGACGATCCCCACGCTGCTCTATTACCTCGGGATCTTCGTGATGGTGGAGCTGGACGCGCGCAAGTACGGCATGCACGAAGCCGCGGCGATCGCGCGCGAGCCCCTCGGGCGGCTCACGCGCCAGTTCGGATTCCACTTCCTGTCGCTGGTTGCGATCATCGTCTTCCTGCTGATGGGCTTCTCGCCGATCCTGAGCGTCTTCTGGGCCACGGTGGTCGCCCTGGTGGTGAGCTTCCTGCACCGGGACTGCGCGCTCGTGCCCTACGACGCGCTGCGCGGGCGCGCGCCCTTCTGGAAGAGCCTGTGGCAGTCGAAGCTGGTGCGCGCGCTCGAGGCGGGCTCCGTCGGCATGCTGAACGTGGGCGCGATCTGCGCCGCGGCCGGGATCATCGTCGGCATCGTCACGCTCACCGGGCTGGGCCTGAAGTTCAGCTCCATCGTGCTGGGTTACGCCGATGCCGGCGCCCGCGGCCTGGCCGAGGTGCTCGCGGTGTTCGGCATCGCCGCCACGGCGGGGCTGGTGGCCCAGCTCAAGCTCGCGCTCACGACATTCTTCACCGCGCTCATCGTGTGGGTGGTGGGGCTTGCCGTGCCGATCACCGCCAGCTACATCATCTGCGCGGTCATCGCCGCACCGGCCCTCATACAGATGGGCGTGCCCGACTACGCGGCGCACATGTTCATCTTCTACTACGCGGTGCTGTCGGACGTCTCGCCGCCCACCGCGCTCTCGCCCTTCGCCGCCGCGGCCATCACCGGCGGGGATCCGTACAAGACCACGCTGCAGTCGTGGAAATACACCATGCCCGCCTTCGTCGTGCCGTTCGCCTTCATCTTCGAGGCCTCGGGCCGCGGGCTGCTGCTCACCGGATCGATCAAGGGCCTCGCCACGGCGAACTGGGTCGACATCGCCGTGGTTTCCGCGACGGCCGCGGCGGGCATCGCAGTGCTCGCCTGCGCGTTGCAGCGCTGGATGGTGCGACGCACGACGCTCGGCGAGAGCGCCGCGCTCGGCCTGGCCGGGCTGCTGCTCGTGTACCCGAACCAATCGTGCGACGTGGCCGGCATGGCGATCTTCGTCGCCGCCTTCCTCGTGCACCGCGTCCGCGCCGCCCGCTGGCGCGCGATATCCGCAGAGGAAGGACTGGCCCGATGAACAACCTAGGTTTCCCCGCCCTGGTGACGGAGAGCCTCGCCAAGCAGATCGCCGAGAACCTGGGCGCCGCCATCATCGAGGGTCGCCTCAAGGTGAACGAGCGCCTGCCCACGGAGGAGGAGCTCGCCCGCCAGTTCGGCGTGTCGCGGCCGACGATCCGCGAGGCCCTGAAGCGCCTGGCGGCGCAGAAGCTGGTGTTGTCGCGCCGCGGGCCCTCCGGCGGCACGTTCGTGAACAAGCCCTCGATCGAGGAAGTGGGCTTCACCCTCGCCACCTACTCGACGCTCCTGGTGAGCATGGGCGAATTCGGGCTGGGCGAGATCGCGCAGGCGCGCGCCGAGCTCGAGCGCATCTGCGCGCGCCTCGCCGCCGCCAACCGCGAGGACGGGCACCTCGCCATCATGAACGCGGAGCTGCAGGCGCAGCGCAGCGCCGCCATCTCGGACGTCGACTTCTGCGCCTCCGACGTGCGCTTCCATCGCGCCCTCGTGGACGCGACCGGCAACAGCTTCCTGCGCTTCCTCATGTACGCGGTCATCGAGGCGGTGCAGCCGGCGGCGAACCTGCTCTCGTGGCGCTTCCGTGAGCGCCAGGCGATCGCGGCGTTCCACGAGCGCATCGTCGAAGGCGTCACGCGCCGCGATGGCGAAGCCGCCACGGCCGCCATGGCGCAGCTCGCCGAATACCTCGCGGCCAAGTACGAGGAGGCGCACGAGTGGCGCCGCAACAAGGCACCGGAGCCCCAGGCGTGAGCGACTTCGACGCGGTGATGCTGGAGAAGGGCGAGGGCGGCACCGTCGCGCGCATGGCGCGGCTGCAGGATTCGCAGCTCGATGCCGGCAACGTCACGGTGCGCATCGACTACTCGACGCTCAACTACAAGGATGCCCTCGCCATCACCGGCAAGGCTCCGGTGGTGCGCAAGTTCCCCATGGTGCCGGGCATCGATTTCGCCGGGCGCGTGGAAGCGAGCGCCGACGATCGCTTCAAGGTGGGCGACGCGGTGGTGCTGAACGGCTGGGGCGCGGGCGAGACGCTGTGGGGCGGGCTGGCACAGAAGGCGCGCGTCAATGCCGACCTGCTGATGGCGCTGCCCGATGGCATGAGCGCGCGCCAGGCCATGGCCATCGGCACTGCGGGCTACACCGCGATGCTCGCGTTGCAGGCCCTCGAGCGCCACGGCGCCACGCCGGCGAAAGGCGACGTGCTCGTGACCGGCGCCAATGGCGGCGTCGGCAGCTTCGCCGTGGCGCTCCTCGCGCGCGCGGGCTACCGCGTCCTCGCCTCCACCGGCCGGCCGCAGGAAGCGGCACGGCTCACCGCGCTCGGCGCCGCCGAGGTGATCGACCGAGCCACGTTGGCCGCGCCGGGCAAGCCGCTCGCGAAGGAGCGCTGGTTCGCCGCCATCGACAGCGTAGGCAGCCACACGCTCGCCAACGCGTGCGCGGCGACGCGTTATGGCGGCGTGGTCGCCGCCTGCGGCCTCGCGCAGGGCATGGACTTTCCCGGCACGGTCGCGCCCTTCATCCTGCGCGGTGTGACGCTCGCCGGCATCGACAGCGTCTTCGCGCCCCTGCCGGTTCGACTTTCCGCGTGGCAGCGCCTCGCCGCCCAGGCCGACGTCGCGATGCTCGATGCCATCGCCCACGAGATCGCGCTCCCCGAAAGCATCGCCGCGGCAAGCTCGTTGCTCGCCGGCGAAGTGCGCGGACGTATCATCGTGGACGTCAACCGATGAGGGCCCGCACGTGCCGAACCTGCCCGAGAAGATGCGCTTCATCGACCTGCCGAGCTTCGGCGGCCCCGAGGCGATGTTGCTCGCCGAAGCGCCGCTGCCGCCGGTCGGTCCCGCCGATGTCCTGATCGAAGTCGCCTACGCGGGCGTGAACCGCCCCGACGTGGCGCAACGCTCCGGCCGCTACAACGCGCCGCCCGGCGCCTCGCCCGTCATGGGCCTGGAGGTCGCAGGCAAGGTGGTCGCGGCCGGCAAGGACGCCACGCGCTGGAAGGTGGGCGACGCCGTTTGCGCGCTCACGCCCGGCGGCGGCTACGCCGAATACGCGGCGACCCCCGCGGCCCATTGCCTGCCGATCCCGAAGGGTTTTGGACTGCTGGAAGCGGCGGCGCTTCCGGAGAACTTCTTCACCGTGTGGGTGAACGCGTTCGACACCTTGAAGCTCTCCGCCGGCGAGACCTTCCTCGTGCACGGTGGCACCAGCGGCATCGGCTTGACCGCGATCCAGCTCGCGAAGGCGTTCGGCGCCACTGTCTTCACCACCGCCGGCAGCGACGAGAAGGTCGCCTTCTGCAAGAACATCGGCGCCGACCACGCCTTCAACTACCGCACGCAGGACTTCGAGGCCGAGATCGCGGCCATCGTCGGCAGGAAAGGCGTGAACGTGATCCTCGACATGGTGGGCGGAAGCTACATCCCCAAGAACCTGAAGCTGCTCGCGACCGAAGGGCGGCTGGGGTTCATCGCCTTCCTGCAGGGCGCGAAGGCCGAGGTCGATTTCGCACGCCTCATGATGAAGCGCCAGACCATCACGGGCTCCACGCTGCGCGCGCGGCCCGATGCGCAGAAGACCGCCATCGCGAAATCGCTCGAGACGCGGGTGTGGCCGTTGCTGGAGGAAGGCAGCGTGAAGCCCGTGATCCACGAGGTCTTCCCGCTCTCGCGCGTGGCCGATGCGCATCGGCTGATGGAGTCGAGCGCGCACATCGGCAAGATCATGCTCGAGGTATCGCCCGCGCGATAAGGGTTTCCCCGGATGGCGAGGCCAGCGGCTATGCTATAAAAATGGTCCGCAGCCGCATGTGACATCCCGGGAGAAACCCATGAGCACCATCGAGTCCGTCCTCCAGGAAACCCGCGTCTTCCCGCCGCCGCCCGAGCTCGCGAAGAGCGCGAACGTCGCGGGCATGGCCGCGTACCACGCCATGTGCGCCGAGGCCGAAACCGATTTCGAGGCCTTCTGGGCGAAACACGCACGCGCCGAGCTCAAGTGGGCGAAGCCCTTCACGAAGATCCTCGACCAGTCGAACGCGCCCTTCTTCAGGTGGTTCCACGACGGAGAGCTGAACGCCTCCGAGAACTGCCTCGACCGCCACCTCGCCACCCAGCCCGACAAGCTCGCGCTCATTTTCGAGGCCGACGATGGCAAGGTCACGAAGGTCACCTACAAGGAGCTCTACCACCGCGTCTGCCAGTTCGCCAACGGCCTGAAGAGCCTCGGCATCGAGAAGGGCGAGCGCGTCCTCATCTACATGCCGATGTCGATCGAGGCGGTGGTGGCGATGCAGGCCTGCGCGCGCATCGGCGCCACGCACTCGGTGGTGTTCGGCGGCTTCTCGGCCAAGAGCGTGCAGGAGCGCATCGTCGACGCGGGCGCCGTGGCGCTCGTGACGGCCGACGGCCAGATGCGCGGCGGCAAGGAGATTCCGCTCAAGCCCGCGTGCGACGAGGCCTTCGCCATGGGCGGCTGCGACGCGCTGCGCACGGTGATCGTCTACAAGCGCACCGGCACGCAGGTCGCGATGAAGGCCGGGCGCGACAAGTGGTGGCACGACGTGATCCAGGGCCAGCCGGTGGACTGCGAGCCCACCCCGGTGAACGCCGAGCA
>DASPNE010000045.1:0-121127 GCA_035626705.1 Usitatibacter sp.
GATTCGAAGCCGCCTTGAACCTCTCAAGACCTTCGTGCGGCGCCTTACCCCCTACATCGACGGCGTCATCGCGCACAGCCGGTGGCCCCTCAGCACAAGTCTCATCGAGGGTATCAACAACACCATCAAGGTCATCAAAAGGATGGCCTACGGATACCGCGACGATCGCTACTTCTTCCTCAGAATCCGGGCTGCTTTCCCCGGAAATCCCTGAAGAACCTCTTTTTTTTGGGTGTTTTCCTTTCGGCGCGGGGCGCGTTAAGGGAAAATCGGGGTCTGCATCCCGCATCTCCCATGGCCGAATACCTCTCCCGCCTCAACCCCGAGCAGCTCCGCGCCGTCACCCTTCCCCGCCAGAGCGCCCTCATCCTCGCCGGCGCCGGCAGCGGCAAGACGCGCGTCCTCACCACCCGAATCGCGCACCTGATCCAGTCGGGGCAGGCGAGCCCGGCGGGCATCCTCGCCGTGACCTTCACCAACAAGGCCGCCCGGGAGATGCTCACGCGGCTCTCGGCGATGCTGCCCATCAACACGCGCGGCATGTGGGTCGGTACCTTCCATGGACTGTGCAACCGGCTGCTGCGCACGCACCACCGCGATGCCGGCTTGCCCCAGCTCTTCCAGATCCTCGATTCGGGCGACCAGCAGTCGCTCATCAAGCGCCTCGCCAAGGCGCAGGCCCTCGACGAGGAGAAATTCCCGCCGCGGCAGCTGCAGAACTTCATCAACAACTGCAAGGAGGCGGGGCTGCGCGCCAACGCCGTGGAGGCCGGGGACGAGTTCACGCGCCGCATGGTGGCCTTCTATGCCGACTACGACGCGCAATGCAACCGCGAAGGCGTGGTCGATTTCGCCGAGCTGCTGCTGCGCACCTTCGAGACGCTGGCGAAGAACCTGAACCTGTTGCAGCACTACCAGGCGCGCTTCCAGTACATCCTGGTCGACGAGTTCCAGGACACCAACAAGCTGCAGTACAAGTGGATCAAGATGCTGGCCGGCACCAACGGGTGCGTGTTCGCGGTGGGAGACGACGACCAATCGATCTATCGCTTCCGCGGCGCCGAGGTCGGCAACATGAACGACTTCGTGCGCGACTTCGGCGTGACCGACGTGGTGAAGCTCGAGCAGAACTATCGCTCGCAGGGCAACATCCTCGACGCGGCGAACGCGATCATCGCGCAGAACAAGGCGCGCCTGGGCAAGAACCTGTGGACCTCGGAAGGCAAGGGCGAGCAGCTGCGAGTCTATGCCGCGGCCAACGACCACGAGGAGGCCCAGTTCGTCGTGGACGAGGTGCGGGCGCTCAAGCGCGAGGGCATGAAGCTCTCCGACATGGCGCTGCTCTACCGCTCGAACGCCCAATCGCGCATCCTCGAGCATGCGCTTTTCCGCGCCGGAGTCCCCTACAAGGTGTATGGAGGGCTGCGCTTCTTCGAGCGCCAGGAGGTCAAGCACGCGATGGCGTACCTGCGCCTCGCGGCCAATGCCGACGACGACACCGCCTTTACGCGCGTGGTGAATTTCCCGCCGCGTGGCATCGGCGCGCGCTCGATCGAGCAGGTGCAGGAGGCGAGCGAGCGTGGCATGGGCAGCTTCATGCATGTGGCGCGCAGCGGCGTGGTCTCCGGCCGCAGCGGCACGGCGATCGCTCAGTTCGTGGCGATCATCGACTCGATCCGCAAGTCGGCCGAGGCGCTGCGCCTGCCGGAGCTCATCGAGGAGATCCTCGAGCGCAGCCGCCTCAAGGAGCATTACGCCGCGGAGAAGGACGGCCAGGACCGCCTCGAGAACCTGAACGAGCTCATCAACGCGGCCGCCCTCTTCGTCGAGGACTTCGAGCACGGCCTGGAGCCCGCGGGCGAATCGCAGGAGGACGTGGCCGCGGCCGGCACGCCCGAGCAGCAGATGCTCGCGGCGTTCCTGTCGCACGCGAGCCTGGAGGCCGGCGAGCACGAGGCCGCCGCCGGGCAGGATGCGCTGCAGCTCATGACGGTCCATTCGGCCAAGGGCCTCGAGTTCTCGGCGGTGTTCATCTCCGGGCTCGAGGAAGGCCTTTTTCCGCACGAGAACAGCATGCTCGAGGACGGCGGCATCGAAGAGGAGCGCCGGCTCATGTACGTGGCGATCACGCGCGCGCGGCAGCGGCTGTACCTGTCGTATGCGGGCAGCCGAATGCTCCACGGCCAGCCGCGCTACGGCATCGTCTCCCGCTTCGTCGAGGAGATCCCGCCCCCGCTGTGCAAGTGGATCGTGCTGCCCGAGAAGCAGTTCGAAAACCGCGGCCAAAGCCAGTTTGGCGGCGGTGGCTGGGGCCGCGGCAACAGCCAGGAGGGATGGGGCGCCGGGGGCGGACGCGCCCCCGCGCCCGACCGCAATCGCTACCCCACTGCGCCGCAGCGCGCGCCCTTGGAGACCAAGCGGCCCGACGAGCTGCCCTTCGCGATCGGGCAGAGCGTTCACCACGCAAAGTTCGGCGAGGGCACGGTCATCAACTTCGAAGGCCGTGGGCTGGATGCGCGCGTGCAGGTGCGCTTCAAGGCCGAAGGAACCAAGTGGCTGGCGCTCCAGTACGCGAAGCTCACGCCAGCCTGAGAGCCTTCGCGCCCCCCGCCGCATCGGGGCCCGCGTGAGCGGTCGCGTCGGGCGCATCCTCGGTGGGGTCGCGCTCGCCGCCGTGGGCGTGCTTGCCTTGGTCCTCGCGCTGGGACAGATTTCCCCTGGTCGCGTTGGCGTGCCTCTTCGCCGCCGGCGTGTTCGCCTTCAGGAGGCCGAGGGCGTAGCGTTCGCGGCGTCCACTTCCTTCGACTCGAACACGTCCCGGTAGCCGATGAAGGTGCTGATCACCATCATCGGGATCACTACCAGGAGCCCAAGGGCCCACGGCAACAGCCCCGCGAAGAAGATCAGCAGTAACGCGGCGCCGTAGACCATCATCGCGCCGAGGTTCGCGAGCGCCGCATAGATGCTCCAGCGGATCGCATGGCCGGTGGTCATGCCATGGAAGGCGATGAGCGGAGGCGCGAACCACAACGCCCCCTTCACGATAACCGTGAGCAGGAAGCCCACGGCGAGGATCCACTCCTTGCCGCGCAGCACCTCGACATATTCGCTCACGGTGAACGTGGCCGAGCCGTCGCCGGCCGCCGTCGGCAGGCCGAGCAGCGCCATGAGCGCGAAGATGGCGATCTCGGCGATGAGCAGCAGCGCCCCGAGGTTGATGAGCGCGCGCAGGTTGCGCTTGAATCCCGCGAAGAGGTCTCCCATCACCACGGGTTCCCCGCGCGTCTGGCGGTACGCCGCGATGGCGAAGCTCGCGAAGAACACGGGCTGCAGGAAGTTGGCGACCACGCCGCCCACGAGCGGAACGATGATGAGCCCGAAGGTGATCACGATCCAGCCGGCCGTGAGCCCGATCCAGGCCATGGGCTTGCGCCGGAACAGCGCGAAGGACTCGCCGAGCCACGCCGCGCCGCGGCCCGCGGCCACTTCCGTGACCTTCACGCTCGCATCCATCAGTCGAGCGTTTCCGCCAGCGCGCGCGCGTGGGCGACGTGGTGCTCGAGGAGCCGGCGCGAGAAGCCGTGGTCCTTCTCGATCGTCATGTGCGACTCGCGCGGGAAATGGTTGTAGCCCAGCCGCCCGAGCCAGGTGCGAAGCGCGGCCCGGCGCAGCATCACCGGCCAGAGCTCGCGCTCGCCCTCCTCGATCGGGCGGTGGTGGCGATAGCCATCGAGGAACGCGTGCGCGCGCTGGAGGTCGAGCGTCGCGTCGGGATTGCTGCACCAGTCGTTCACCGCGATCGCCACGTCGTAGAGGAGAACGTCATCGCACGCGAAGTAGAAGTCGATGACGCCGCCGTTGCCATCCTCGTCCCACAGCACGTTGTCGAGAAAGAAGTCGCCGTGGATCACACCCTGCGGCAACGCGGTGTCGTCATGCCGCGCCTGGAAGCGGTTTTCCGCGTCGATGAGCTCGTTCTCGGCGCGCGAGAGGTTGGGCGCAACCCGGGCGGCGAAGGACTCGCGCCATTCGCGCCCGCGCCAGTTCGCGAGCGAGGCGTCGTACTCCACTGCGGCGGCATGGATGTCGCCCAGGATGCGCCCGGCCTTGCGACAATCGTCCTGGTTGGAATGCGACAGTGGAGCTCCCGGCAACTTGGAGACGATGACCGCCGGCTTGCCGCAGACTTCCGTGAGCATTTCGCCGTCGTCGCGCCGCATGGGAACGGGGCAGCTCACCTCATGGCGCGCGAGATGGTCCATGAGGCCTACGTAGAACGGCAAGTCCGCGCGCGGGATGTGCTCGAAAAGCGTGAGCACGTATTCACCCGTGGTCGTGGTGAGGAAATAGTTGGTGTTCTCGACGCCCTGGGCGATGCCTGCCAGGCTTTCCAGCTCACCCAGGGTGTAATGCTCAAGGAGGGCGCGGGCCTGTGCTTCCGATACGGGCGTGAATACCGACATGCAGTCCCTGGCCGGCCCTCAGAACTCCAGCAGCACCCATTGCGGGACGCGCACGCCCTGGTCGAGCGTGTTGTCCTGCCGGGTGAATGTGCCGTCGCCGCGCTGGTCGATCATCACGTAGGCACGGCCATTGCGTGGCGTCACGCGCTGCATGTAGACCTTGCCGTTGGCGCGGTACTCCTGGATGGTGCGATCTTCCTCGGTGCGCACTGTCACTTCCGGCTCGAGCGTGGTCTCGGACTGGACCAGCGCGGGCGGCGGGGGCGGCGCATCGAGGGGCACGGCGCCGGGAGGAAGCGGGCGAGCGCCAGATTGGGCCGCGGCTTCGAGGCAGGCCGTGGCGAAGAGCGCGGCTAGAACGATGCGTTTCATGGCTGGTCTCGCAAGGTCGTGGAGTGTAGCACTTGGACTCCGCGCGACCGTTGGGCGTTCGGGATGCATGCCGCGCGCCCGCGTAGGAATCAGAGAGCCAGCTCGGCCTCCCGCTCCGCCGGAGACGGCTCGAAGCCGCGCGTATGGTAGTGGTCGAAGATCGCGTCGACGACGGCCTGCGGATCGTCGATCACCTGCAGCAGCGCGGGATCCTCCGTTCCGATCATGCCGTCGGCCAGCAGCTGCCCGTGGACCCAGTCCAGCAGGCCGGACCAGAAGGCGGAGTTCATGAGGATGATCGGCACGCGGCGGATCTTCCCGGTCTGCACCAGCGTGAGGACCTCCATCAGCTCGTCGAGCGTGCCGAAGCCGCCGGGCATCATCACGAAGGCCGCCGAGAGCTTCACGAACATCACCTTGCGCGCGAAGAAATGCTGGAAGGTGTGGGAGACGTCCTGGTAGGCATTCGCGCCCTGCTCGTGGGGCAGCTGGATGTTGAGCCCGACGCTTGGGCTCTTGCCCGCGTAGGCCCCCTTGTTGGCCGCCTCCATGATTCCCGGGCCGCCGCCTGAGATCACGGAAAAGCCCGCGTCGGACAAGCGTCGCGCCACGTCCTCGGCCACCTTGTAGTAGGGATGCTCGGGCGTGGTGCGCGCGCTGCCGAAGATCGAAACCGCGGGCTGTATCGAGGGCAGGCGCTCGGTGGCCAGCACGAACTCTGAGATAATTTCGAACATCCGCCACGATTCACGCGCCGAGTGCTGCGAGCGCCTGACGAGCTGGGGATCCGACGGTTTCGGGATCTTGGGTGCGTTGATGGCCATGGGAATCCTGCGGAAAAGATGAACGAAACGAAGAAACGCCTGCTGCTCGTCGACGCGCCGAGCTACTTCTACCGCGCGTTCCATGCGCTTCCGGAGTTCAGGAGCCCGTCCGGGGAACCCACCGGCGCCATCCTCGGCGTGGTGAACATGCTGCGCAAGCTGAAGCAGGATTTCCCCTCGGATTATATCGCCGCGGTCCTCGATCCCAAGGGCAAGACCTTCCGCGACGACATCTATCCCGAATACAAGGCGACTCGCCAGGCGATGCCCGAGCCGCTCGCGGTGCAGATCGAGCCGATGATCGAGACCATCAAGGCGCTCGGATGGCCGGTCGTCTGCGTAGACGGCGTGGAGGCCGACGACGTCATCGGCACCCTGGTGCGCGCAGCCTCGGCGCAGGGCTGGTGCTCGGTGATCTCCACCGGCGACAAGGACCTCACGCAGCTCGTGAACGACAACGTGCTGTGGGTGAACACGATGTCGGGGGACAGGCTCGACCCCGCGGGCGTGAAGGGCAAGTTCGGCGTGCCGCCGGAGCGCATCGTCGACTACCTCGCGCTCATCGGCGACGCCGTCGACAACGTGCCGGGCGTGGACAAGGTGGGCCCAAAGACGGCGTGCAAGCTGATCGAGCAGTACGGCTCGCTCGAGGCGGTCATCGAGCATGCCGGCGAGGTGAAGGGCGTGGTGGGCGAGAACCTGCGCCGCGTGAAGGACTGGCTGCCCACCGGCCGGCAGCTGCTCACCGTGAAGACCGACGTCGAGCTTCCGTTCGAGATGGAGTCGCTCCTGGACAAGGGCGCCGACAACGCGAAGCTGGTCGAGCTTTTCACGCGGTTCGGCTTCCGCACCTTGCGCGACGCTTTCCTCAACAAGGAGGATGCGCCGGAGGGTGGCGACACTCCCGCCTCCCTTGCGAGGGGGCCAGCGGGAGGGTCGTCGGACGAAGCCCGGGCGGCCGGCGCCCGCTCGCAGCAAAAGACTGGCCGCAACTTCGCCATCCTCAATGCCGGCATCGACCAGGTGGCCGACATCACGCCCTTCGTCGACACTCGCCGTTACGAAACGGTGCTCGACGATGCGGCGCTCGAGCGCTGGGCGGCGAAGATGGAAGCGGCCCCCATCGGCTGTTTCGACACGGAGACCACGAGCCTCGACCCAATGCTGGCCGAGATCGTCGGCATCGCGCTCGCCGCCATGCCGGGTGAGGGAGCCTACATCCCGGTCACGCACCGCTACGCGGGGGCGCCGGCGCAGCTGCCGCTGGACAAAGTGCTCGCGCGATTGCGGGCGTGGCTGGAGGACGCGGGAAAGCCCAAGGTCGGGCAGAACGCCAAGTACGACCGCCAGGTTTTGGCCAACTACGGCATCACCGTGCGCGGCGTCGAGCACGACACGTTGCTGCAATCGTACGTGCTGGAAAGCCACCAGCGCCACGACATGGACGCGCTCGCCACGCGCTTCCTCGGGGCAAGCGGGTTGTTGCAATACGTCGATGTCGCCGGCAAGGGCGCCTCGCAGATACCCTTCGACCAAGTCGACATCGAGCGCGCCACCGCCTACGCGGCCGAGGACGCCGATGTCACGTTGCAGATCCATGGCGCGCTCGCCCCGAGGATCAAGCGCGATGCGAAGCTCGATCGCATCTACTCGCAGATCGAAATTCCGGTCTCCGGCGTGCTGCTCGCCATGGAGCGCAACGGCGTGCTCATCGACGGCCAGCAGCTCGCGCGCCAGGGCCACGAGCTGGGGCAGAAGATGATGGAGCTCGAGCGGCGCGCCCACGAGCTCGCCGGCGGGCCGTTCAACCTGGGATCTCCCAAGCAGCTGTGCGAAGTGCTCTTCACGCGCCTTAAGCTGCGCACCATCAAGAAGACCCCCTCTGGAGCCCCCTCGGTGGACGAGGAAGTGCTGGAGAAGCTGGCCGAGGACCACCCCATCTGCGGCGCGCTCCTCGAGCATCGCGGCATCGCCAAGCTGAAGAGCACCTACACCGACAAGCTGCCGCGCATGGTCCATCCCCGCACCGGGCGCGTGCACACCAACTACGCGCAGGCGGTCGCGGTCACCGGGCGGCTTTCGTCCACCGATCCCAACCTCCAGAACATCCCCGTCCGCACCGCCGAGGGCCGCCGCATCCGCGAGGCGTTCGTGGCACCCGCCGGCTCGGTGATCGTCTCGGCGGACTACTCGCAGATCGAGCTGCGCATCATGGCGCACCTCTCCGGGGATGCCAGCCTCGTGAGCGCCTTCGCGCGCGGCGAGGACGTGCACCGCCACACCGCCGCCGAGGTGTTCGACACCCCGGCCGACCAGGTCACGAGCGAGCAGCGCCGCTACGCCAAGGTGATCAACTTCGGCCTCATCTACGGCATGAGCGCCTTCGGCCTGGCGCAGAACCTGGACATCGAGCGATCGGCCGCGCAGAGCTACATGGACAAGTACTTCTCGCGCTACCCGGGTGTGGCGCAGTACATGGAGCGCACGCGCAAGGAGGCGCGCGAGCGCGGTTTCGTCGAGACGGTGTTCGGCCGGCGCCTGTGGCTGCCCGACATCCACTCATCCAACATGGCGCGCCGCCAGGGCGCCGAGCGCCAGGCGATCAACGCGCCGATGCAGGGCACCGCCGCGGACCTCATCAAGGTGGCGATGATCGCGGTGCAGGGCTGGATCGAGCGCGAGAAGCTCGCCACCAAGCTCGTCATGCAGGTGCACGACGAGCTGGTCTTCGAGGTGCCCGAGCACGAGCTGAACGACGTGAAGGCCAACGTGGAGCAGCTGATGATGGGAGTCGCCAAGCTCGACGTGCCGCTGCTGGTGGAGGCCGGCGTGGGGCCGAATTGGGAGAAGGCGCACTAGGTGGCCTTCACCGACTTCTTCTCGGAAAAGTCGCAGCTCTATGCGTCGGCGCGTCCCACTTACCCCGACGCGCTTTTCCGTTTCATCGCCGAGACGGCGCCGGGCCGCGAGCGCGCCTGGGACTGCGCCACCGGCAGCGGGCAGGCCGCAGTCGGATTGGCGCGTCACTTCGCACGCGTCGAGGCGACGGATGCCAGCGCGCAGCAAGTCGCCAATGGCTTGCCCGCCGCCAACGTCCGTTACTCGGTGCAGCTGGCGGAGTCGACCGACTTCGAGAGCGCGTCGTTCGACGCGGTCAACGTGGCGCAGGCGGTGCACTGGTTCGACCTCGATCGCTTCTACGCCGAGGTCCGGCGCGTGTTGCGGCCGCGCGGGGTGCTCGCAATTTCGGGATACGGCTGGTCGCACGTGACCCCCGCGGTGGATTTCGCCCTCGAGCGGCACCTGCTCGCGCGCATCAAGCCCTTCTGGCCGCGCCAGACCGCGGTGCTCCAGGGCGGCTATCGGGATCTTCCGTTTCCGTTCGAGCGGATCGATGTTGCGCCGATGCGCATCGAGATGTCGTGGACGGTGGAGCAGTACCTCGCCTACGCGGGAACCTGGTCGGCAACGCGCAGCTACATCGCCGCGCACGGCGGCGAGGTCATGGAAGCAACCGAGGCTGCGCTGCGCCGAGCCTGGGGCGGCGTGGGACCACGCAGCGTGGTCATGCCGCTGCACGTGCTCTGCGGGCGCTACGTGCCCTGATGGATGCCTGCATCGATCCCGACGAGGCCGGCCTCGCGCGCGCGGCCCGCCTGCTGGCCGCGGGCGAGGTCGTCGCCTTTCCCACCGAGACGGTTTATGGCCTGGGCGCGGACGCCGCGCGCCCCGAGGCGGTGTCCCGCATCTACGCTTTGAAGGGCCGGCCCTCGAACCATCCCGTGATCGTCCACCTGGCCCCCGGCGTGCGCATCGCCGACTGGGCCGTCGACATCCCGGCCGAAGCCGGCCTGCTCGGCGAGCGCTTCTGGCCGGGCCCGCTCACGCTCGTGCTCAGGAAAGCGGCGCGGGTTCCCGACAGCGTGACGGGCGGCCAAGCGACTGTCGCCATCCGGTACCCGGCGCATCCCGTCGCGCGCGCCCTGCTGGAGGCGTTCGCCCGCATCGGCAGCGGTGGGGTGGCCGCGCCCTCGGCAAACCGGTTCGGTCACGTGAGCCCGACCACGGCGCAACACGTGCGCGAGGAGTTCGGCCCGAGCCTGCCACTCATCGACGGCGGGTCGTGCGATGTCGGCCTGGAATCGACCATCGTGGACCTTTCAAGGGGGGAACCGGTGCTGCTTCGGCCCGGCGGCATCTCGCGCGCGCAGCTCGAGGCGGCGCTCGCCCGGCCGTTGCGCGATCGCGATGCCGGGGCGCCGCGCGTTTCCGGCACGCTCGAGGCGCACTACGCGCCGCGTACCGCGCTCTCGCTCGTCGCGGGCGATGCCCTGGACGCAGCCGCGGTGCGGCCCGATGTCGCCATCCTCGCGTTGCGCGGCAAACCCCCTGGAGCGCACGCCACGGCATGGATCGCGGCCCCCGCCGAACCCACCCGCTATGGGCATGATCTCTACGCCAACCTGCGCAGCCTCGATGCGTCGGGCGCGAATCGCATCCTCGTCGAGGCGCCGCCGGCGGAGCCCGCATGGGAAGCCGTCAACGACCGCCTGCGCCGCGCAGCGGCAGGTTCGCTCGACGACGAGCCTTAACGGGTATTCTTGGATCCCTGGAGGCCATCATGCAAACCATGTACAGGACAGCCCCTCTCGTTTTCACGGCATTCATGCTGTTCGGCTGCGCGCCGCTCGTCGCGCAAAGCCCGGGCGAGGGCCTGAGCCCCGTGAACGCCGTGGCCGAGGGAGGCGACAAGCACCTGATGCTTTTCGGCCACGACGTCGTGAGCTACTTCACCGAGCGCACGCACAAGCCGGGCAACCCCGCGATCAAGAGCGTGTACAAAGGCGTGACGTTCCGGTTTTCGAAGGCCGAGCACAAGGCGCTCTTCGACGCGGCGCCCGAAAAATACATCCCGCAATACGGCGGCTATTGCGCCAACGGGATCGTCTACGGCATTCCGTGGGGCGGCGACGCCAACCGCTGGGAGATGATCGACGGCAAGCTCTACATCTTCGGCGGCCAGGGCTCGCACGACGCCTTCATGCTCGACGTGCCGCGCAACGTGTCGCTCGCCAACAAGTACTGGAACGAGGAAGTGAACGGCAGCAACGCTTTCTTCCAGCGCAGCAAGCGCATGGTCTTCCGCGTGCCGCACTACAAGAGCGGCGAGGAGCTGGCGGCGGACGTGGCGCGCGCGCGGAAGTAGCGTGGCCGCGCGCTACCAGGCGGCGACGCCGCCGTCGGAGCGCGGATCCGATCCCCCTTCGAGCGCGCCATCGCGGTGGCGCACGATGCAGCCCGCGTGCCCCACGATCTCGTCGAATGGCTCCAGCAGCTCGACCTCGTGGCCCATGCCGCGCAACGTCTCTACCACCTCGGGCGCAAAGCGCGATTCGAGCTTGAGCGTCTCGCTCGGGTTGCCCCAGGTGCGCCCGAGCAGCCAGCGCGGCGCGGCGATGGCGTCCTGGGGATTCATCCCGTAGAGCACCGTGCGGGTGAATACGGCGCTTTGCGACTGCGGCTGCCCGTCGCCGCCCATGTTGCCGTACACCATGGTCCGGCCGTCCGAGAGTAGCGCCATCGCCGGATTGAGCGTGTGGAAGGGCTTGCGTTCCGGGCGCAGGACGTTGAGCGCACGCTCGTCGAGGGAAAAGCTGCAGCCACGGTTCTGCCAGGTGATGCCCGAATTCCGCAGCACCACCCCACTGCCGTACTCGTGATAGACGCTCTGGATGAAGCTCACGGCGCGGCCCTCGCCATCGATGGCGCCCATCCAGACCGTGTCGGCGGGGCCGCGGCCCGCGCCCCAGGGCGCAGCGCGCCGGCGGTCGATTCGCTGCGCCATGGCGTCGATGCGCGCGGGAGCCAGAAGCGCCTGCGCGTCGATTTCCATGTACTTCGGATCGGTCACGTGACGGTCGCGGACGGCGAACGCCTGCTTCACCGCCTCGACGCACAGGTGCACGTACTCGGCGCCATCCACGGGCGCGCGTTCGACGCCGAGGCGCTCGAGGATGCCGAGGATGAGCAGCGACACGACGCCCTGGGTGGGGGCGGGCATGTTGAGCAGGGTGCCGCTCGCGAGTGGCAGGGATAGCGGCTCGCGCCATTGCGCGCGATGCGCCTGCAGGTCTCCCAGCGAGACAGGGCTGCCCACCGCCGCGAGGTCCGCCGCAATGGAGCGGGCGAGATCGCCATCGTAGAAATCGCCCAGGCCCGCGGCAGCCAGCCGTTCGAACGTCGCCGCCAGTCGCGGTTGCCGGAAGCGGGAACCGGTTGCAGGGGGAGCGCCCGCCACGAGGTAGGTTTCGTCGAAGCCCGGCTGGCCGGTGAGCCCCGCGAGCTTCTGGCGCGTGGTTTCGGTCTGGCTGCGCGTGACGACGATGCCATCCCTGGCGTAATGGATGGCGTCGGCGAGGAGGCGCGAGACCGGCATGCGCCCGCCCAGCTCGGAACGGCTCCAATCGAGGGCGAGCTGCCAGCCCGAGATCGTGCCGGCTACGGTGTTCGCCGCATCGCCGCCGCGAAACGGTATCGAGGCGAGGCCCCGTTCGCGGTAGAAGTCGATCGAAGCCGCCGACGCGGCCGCGCCGCATGCGTCGATCGCGCGTGGCCGGTGGCCGGGCACATGCACGAGCCAGAAGGAGTCGCCCCCGATCGAGTTCATGTGCGGGTAGACGACGGCGATGCTTGCCGCGGCCGCGACCATCGCCTCGAGGGCGTTGCCGCCTTCGCGCAGCACCGAGAGCGCCGACTGGGCGGCGAGCGAATGGGGGGCGACGGCCATGCCGCGCGTTCCGCGCGAAGGTTGGCTCAAGGCGGGCTGCTCCGGGTTCGATGCGAGCCTGCAGCATAAAGGCGCGGGTCGCGCATGGAAATGACCTGAATCATCTTGCATGGCCGAGCGCTATTGGCGACACTCGCTGGACCCCCCGCCCCGCACGATCCGAAGGAACAGACCATGGCACTGCTGCTGCGCTTCTCGGCGTTCATCGACAATCTCAATGCGTGGATCGGCAAGGGCGTCGCCTGGCTGGGGCTGGTCGCGGTCCTCGTCTGCACCGGCAACGCGCTCGCCCGCTATGCGCTCAACATCGGATCCAATGCCTGGCTCGAGCTGCAGTGGTACCTCAATTCGGCGGTGTTCCTGCTGGTGGCGGGCTGGACACTCAAGCGCAACGAGCACGTGCGCATCGACGTGATCGCCGGGCGGCTGTCGCCGCGCGCGCAGGCGTGGATCGACGTCTTCGGATCGATCTTCATGCTGCTGCCCGCGGTGATCATCATCGCGTGGTACAGCTGGCCCTCGCTGCACAACTCCTGGGTCGGGCAGGAATACTCCTCCGATCCCGGCGGCCTCATCCGCTGGCCGGTGCGCCTGCTGATTCCCGTGGCCTTCACGCTCCTCGGCCTGCAGGGCATATCCGAGCTGATCAAGCGCGTGGCGTTCCTGCGCGGGTTGCTGCCCGCCTCCGCCTTCGAGAAGGGGCACGCCTGATGGCCTTCGAGATGCTCGCACCCGTGATGTTCGCTGGGCTGGTGGTGATGCTGCTGATCGGCTACCCGGTGGCTTTCGCCTTGTGCGCCGTGGGCCTGCTCTTCGGCATCATCGGCATCGCGGTGGGCGCGCTCGAGCCCGCGCTCCTGCAGGCGCTTCCCGAGCGCGTGCTGGGAATCATGGGCAACTCCACGCTGCTCGCGATCCCCTTCTTCACCTTCATGGGGATGATCCTCGAGCGAAGCGGCATGGCCGAAGACCTCCTCGACACCATCGGGCAGCTCTTCGGCAGCCTTCGCGGCGGACTCGGCTATGCCGTGGTGTTCGTGGGCGCATTGCTGGCGGCGACGACGGGAGTCGTCGCGGCGTCGGTCCTTGCGATGGGCCTCATCTCGCTGCCGGTGATGATGCGCTACGGCTACTCCCACCGGCTGTCGACGGGAGTGATCGCCGCATCCGGCACGCTGGCGCAGATCATCCCGCCCAGCCTTGTGCTCATCATCCTCGCCGACCAGATGGGCGCCTCCGTGGGCGACTTCTACGAGGGCGCGCTCATCCCCGGCCTGGCACTCGCGGGCTCGTACGCGTTCTATGTCTTCATCGTCTCGATCTTCAAGCCCGAGTCGGCACCGGGCTGCCCGCCCGAGCACCGCACGCTCTTCGGCGGGAAGCTCGCGATGAAGGTGATCACGGCGACCATCCCGCCGCTGGTGCTGATCTTCCTGGTGCTCGGCACCATCTTCCTCGGCGTGGCCACGCCGACCGAGGGCGGGGCAATGGGTGCCACCGGCGCCATCGTCATGGCGCTCGCCAAGCGCAAGCTCAGCTGGTCCCTGCTCAAGCAGGCGGTCGAATCCACCGCCACGATGACGAGCTTCGTGATGTTCATCCTCGTGGGCTCAACCGTCTTCAGCCTCGTCTTCCGCGGCGTCGACGGCGACCGCTGGGTGGAGCACCTGCTCACGTCGCTGCCCGGCGGGCCGCTGGGCTTCCTCATCGTCGTGAACATCCTCATCTTCCTGCTCGCGTTCTTCCTCGACTACTTCGAGATCGCCTTCATCATGGTGCCCCTGCTCACGCCGGTGGCCCATACGCTGGGTATCGACATCGTCTGGTTCGGCGTGCTGCTGGCGGTGAACATGCAGACGTCCTTCCTGCACCCGCCTTTCGGGTTCGCGCTCTTCTACCTGCGCAGCGTGGCGCCGCCGGTGATCAGGACGTGGGACATCTACTGGGGCGCGGTGCCCTTCGTATGCATCCAGGTCCTGATGATCGCCGCCATCATCGCCTTCCCGGGAATGGTGACCGGCAACATCTCGGCGGCGGCGGGCGCGATCAAGGGCTCCGGCGCCGATGAGCTGCGGCGGCAGCTGGGCGGCGGCGCGCCGGCCGCACCCGCGCCGAAGGGCGGGGGCGCGGCCAGGCCCGCCGAGGACAGCGGCTCGGAGCTGGAGAGGCTCCTGCGGCAGCAGGGCCAGGGCTCGAGCGGGCCGCCCGCCGAGGAGAAAGCCCCCGAGGATCCGGCGGCGGAGCTCGAGCGGCAGTTGCGCGGACAGAAATGAAAAGGCCCCCCTCGCGGGGGGCCTTCGGCACTGCCGCCCCGGCTACTTGCCGAGCGGGTTCGTGTACGCGAAATTCGCGTACGTGTGCTCGGCCGCGCGATGCCAGAGGAACTCGCGCTCGCGGAATTTCTTCCACGGCTCGTAGATCTTCTTCCACGCCGGGTTCTTGCCGGACTCCTCCTCGTAGAGCTCGTAGGCGGCCTTCTGCGCCGCGCGCAGGATGTCGTTCGAGAACGAGTGCAGCTTCACGCCGTTCTTCACCAGCCGCTCGAGCGCATCCAGGTTCTTGAAGTCGTACTTGGCCATCATGTCGGTGTTCGCCTCGTAACAGGCGGCCTCGATCGCGGCCTGGTATTCCTTCGGCAGCTTGTCCCATTCCTTCTGGTTCACGTAGAAGGAGTACATCGAATTGCTCTCCCACCAGCCGGGAAAGTAGTAGTGGGGCGCCACCTTGTAGAAGCCCAGCTTCTCGTCGTCGTAGGGGCCTACCCACTCCGCCGAATCGATCGCGCCGCGCTCGAGCGAGGGATAGATGTCGCCACCGGCGATCTGCTGCGGCACCGCGCCCAGCCGCGCCATCACCTCGCCGCCCAGGCCGGCGATGCGCATCTTCACGCCCTTCAGGTCGGCGACCGTCTTCACTTCCTTGCGCCACCAGCCCCCCATCTGCACGCCGGTGTTGCCCGCGGGGAACGAGACGAAGCCGTAGTCCTTGAAGAACGCGCGCACCAGCTCGAGCCCGCCGCCGTAGTAGATCCAGGCATTCTGCTGCCGCTGGTTGAGCCCGAAGGGCAGGGTGGTGTCGAAGGCGAACGCCTTGTTCTTGCCGACGAAGTAATAGCTGGCCGTGTGCGAGCACTCGATGGTTCCCTGCTGGATCGCGTCCACCACGCCGAAGGCCGGCACGATCTCGCCGGCCGCGAAAACGCGGATCTGGAACTTGCCGCCGGTGAGCTGCTCCACGCGTTTTGCGACGGTCTCGCCGCCGCCATAGATGGTGTCGAGGCTCTTGGGGAAGCTGGAGGCGCAGCGCCAGCGGATGTTCGGCAGCGACGGCGTTTGGGCGACAGCCTGGGCGACGGCGGCCGCGCCGGCGGCAGCGACGCCTCCCTGCGCCAGGAATTTGCGACGGTTCATGAAGTGCTCCTGGTTGGTTGTACGGGTGGGGGGGCTACGGGGCCATTCTCGCGGAAAGCGTCGGCCAACGCGAATCGATGTTGCGCCGTGGATGCGACCGAGCCGTCGGCCGCGCGCGTGCGCTCCTCGAAGCGCACCGTGCCGTCGGCCGCGCGGGCGATTACCGTCGAGCAGCGCGTGCCGTAGTCCTCGCCGGTGATGAGCGTCGCGGCGAGCCGCCGCTCCCACGCGAGGCCCACGCCGGTGTCGGGAAGGACTTCGTCGGGAGCGCCCGCGGTATCCGAAAGCAGGTCGAAGAGCCGCGGGAACGGGTCGGCCTCGGCGAGGGCAGCCTGCATCTCGGCTCGCGCCCGCACCACCTTCGGCCAGGGCTCGTCGAGGAGATGGTTGGAAATGCCGTGCACGCCGGCATCAACGAGGCGCGCCTCGCCCTCGCGGCTGCCGAAATACCAGAGCTCGTCGGGGGTGCCCGCCATCAGGTTGAAGCCGTTGTATTCGGCGGCGGTCGCGGCGAGGCGCTCGAGGTACAGCCGCGGCCGCTCGGTGGCCTGCAGGAATCGGGCGACGATGGCCCCGCGCGAGCGCGCCGAGGTGCGCCGCTGCGAGGGATCGCGGAAGTTGGTGACGGCGGCGAAGCGACCGCCACGCGTGATGCCCATCCAGGTGCCGCCGGCCTGGAGGTCGCGCCCGGCGAGGAGCGCCGGGTCGTCGTGCCACCACTGCGCCGGCTCCGCGGGGCGATCGCGCCACTCGTCGCGGTTGGCCGCGACGATCAGCGGAAGGTCATCGCGCGCCTTCCAGGCGATGACGATGAGGCACAAGCCTCAGTGGCCTCCGGAGGGAATCTTGGCGAGCAGCGCGGCGTAGCGCGCGTTGTCGAAGGGGATCGACTCGGTGAGCATGCGGTTCATCTCCACGCGCAGCGCGGCCGCCATTAGCTGCAGCGCCTGGCTGTTGGAGGCGCCGCCGTCGATGAGCCGGTCGTAGGTGGCGCGCGCCTCGGGCGGATCGCCCGAGTCGATCTGGCTGAGGACGGTATCGAGCATCGCGTCCCGGACGGTTCTGTCGCTCATGCGAGTCTCCCCTTGAATACCCGGCCAATGCATCATTCTGACACGGTGGACCGGCGCCGTTTTCGTCAGTTCATCCGCCCCGGCAGCCACGTGACCAGCCCCGGAAAGTAGTAGATGAGTGCCACCGCCATGACCATGAGCGCGAAGAGCGGCCACGAGGCGCGCGCGATGTAGGTGATCTCCCGCTTGGTCATGCCCTGCAGCACGAAGAGGTTGAACCCCACGGGCGGGGTGATCTGCGCCATCTCAACCACCAGCACGATGAAGATGCCGAACCAGACGAGGTCGATGCCGACCTTCTGGATGGTCGGGAGGATCACCCCCATGGTGAGCACCACCATGGAAATGCCGTCGAGGAAGCATCCGAGCACGATGTAGAAGACCATCAGCCAGAAGAGCAGGCCCAGGTTCGACATGCCGAGTCCGGTGATGAACTCGGCCAGGCGGCGGGGCAGGCCGATGTAGCCCATGGAAAGCGTGAGGAAGGCGGCGCCCGCCAGGATGAGCGCGATCATGCAGTAGAGGCGCGTGGCGCCCATGAGGCTGTCGGCGAAGACCTTCGTGCTCATCGTCCCCTGCAGCGCGGACAGGATGATGGCGCCCACGACGCCGAGCGCCGCCGCCTCGGTGGCGGTGGCGATGCCCACGTAGATGGAGCCCAGCACCGCCGCGATGAGCAGCACCACCGGGATCAAATGGCGCGACGCGCGCACCTTCTCGAAGAAGGTCATGTCGCGGTCGGGCGCCGGAATCTGCGCCGGGTGCAAAAGCGACCAGACGATCGTATAGGCCATGAAAAGCCCCGCGAGCAGCAGTCCCGGCACCACGCCCGCGATGAAGAGCCGCGTGATCGACACCTCGGCGGTCACGCCGTACACGATCATGATGATCGAGGGCGGAATCAGCAGTCCCAGGGTGCCCGCGCCGGCGAGGGTGCCGATGGTCATCGCCTCGGGATAGCCGCGCCGCTGCAGCTCGGGCAGCGTCATCTTGCCGATGGTGGCGCACGTGGCCGCGCTCGAGCCCGAGACCGCGGCGAAGATGGTGCAGCCGATGATGTTGGTGTGCAGCAGGCGGCCGGGCAGCCGCGACAGCCATGGCGCCAGGCCCTTGAACATGTCTTCCGACAGGCGCGTGCGGAAGAGGATCTCGCCCATCCAGACGAAGAGCGGCAGCGCCGTGAGCGTCCAGGACGAGAGCGATCCCCAGATCGTGACCGCCATCGCGTCGCCTACCGGGCGGCTGGTGAAGAGCTCCATGCCGATCCACGCCACGCCGAGCAGCGCCAGGCCGATCCACAGCCCGCTTCCAAGCAACGCGAAGAGCAGGATGATGAGCAGCGTGGTGATGAAGGCGTCCAGCGGCTACTCCATGTGCTTCAGGTCGCCCGGCGTGGTGGCGATCGGCTTGTGCCGCAGCACGCGCACCAGGTCGTCGACCATGGCCACGAGGAGCACGATCGCGCCGGCCGCCATGGCGAGCTGCGGGATCCAGAGGGGTGTGGCGTCATTGCCCTGCGAGATGTCGTTGAAAGCGTGCGATTGCCACACCAGGCGCACGCTGTACCAGGCGAGCGCGGCGCAGAAGAACGCGCCCGCGAGATGGCTCCAGATTTCCAGAGGCCGGCGCAAGCGCCCACCGAAGCGATCGAGGAAGAGCGTCACGCGGATGTGCTCGCCGCGCTTGAGCGTGTGCGCGAGGGCGAGGAAACTCGCCGCGGCCATGGCGTAGCCCGCATAGGCGTCGGATCCCCGCAGGTTGAAGCCGGCCGCGCGCCCGAGCACGCTTGCCAGCACCATCAGCAGCACGCCGATCATGAAAAACGCCGCAGCGTACCCCGCGGCGTCGTAAAGGTGATCGAGAAACGGGCGCAGCTTCATGCGATCGCGAAACCGCCTCCCACGTTCGCTCCCTCCCGCTCGTAGGGAGGGTCGGGGAGGGGGTGACGCGGCGCCGCTACCTGCGGTACGCGTCGATGATCGCCTTGCCGTCGGGCCCGGCGTTCTTCAGCCACTCCTCGGTCATCGTCTGCCCGACCTTCTGGAAGTCCGCCTTCAGCTGCGCGCTCGGCTGCGCCACGTTCATGCCGTTCTTGGCGAGCTGGTCGGTGTACCACTTGGTCTTTTCCTCGGCGATCTTCCAGCCGCGGGTCTCGGCCTCGCGGGCGCACTTGAGCACTGCGTCCCGCGTCGCCTTGTCGAGGGAGTCGAAGGCCTTCTTGTTCACGAAGACGAGGTTCTTCGGCACCCAGGCCTGCGTGTCGTAATAGTTCTTCACGACTTCCCAGGCCTTGGTGTCATAGCCGGTGGCGCCGGACGTGATGTTCGCGTTCACCGCGCCGGTGGCGAAGGCCTGCGCCAGCTCGGCGGCCTGGATGGTGACCGGTTGGGCGCCCGCCAGCTCGGCGATGCGCGAGGTGTACGGGTTGTAGGTGCGCATCTTGAGGCCCTTCATGTCGGCCATCGAGTTGAGCGGCTTGCTGGAGTAGATGCCCTGCGGCGGCCAGGGCACCGCGTAGAGGACCATCATGCCCTGCTTCGCGAAGCGGTCCTCGATCGCCTTGCGCGAGGCTTTCCAGAGCTTCTCGGCGTCCTTGAAGCTGGTCGCCAGGAACGGCACCGAATCCACGCCGAAGACCGGGTCCTCGTTGGAGTAGCCGGAGATGAGGATCTCGCCGATCTGGGCCTGGCCACCCTGGACCGCGCGCTTGATCTCGGGGGCCTTGAAGAGCGACGCGTTGGGGTGGACCTGGATCTTGAGCTTGCCGCCGGTGGCCTTGTCGACGTCGGCCACGAACTGCACAACGTTCTCGGTGTGGAAGTTGGTCGCTGCGTAGGGCGTGGGCATGTCCCACTTCGTCTGCGCGGAAGCGGCGGTGCAAAGCGAGAGCGCGGCCGCGAATGCGGCGAGCTTGGCGAGCTTCATGAAGGAGCCTCCTCTGGGTGTCCGGCGAAGCTAGCAAAGGCGTACCCGCGTGTCAAAATGCTTCGCTCCCCCTCTTTCCTTTCCCATGGCCTCTCAGGATCGCTGGCAATTCTGGATCGACCGCGGCGGCACGTTCACCGACATCGTCGCGCGCCGGCCCGGCGGCTCGCTGGTCACCCACAAGCTCCTCTCCGAGAACCCCGAGCAGTATCCGGATGCCGCCATCGCCGGCATTCGCCACCTTCTCGGCGTGGCGCCGGGCGCCGCGATCCCCGTGGAGCGCATCGATTCGGTCAAGATGGGCACGACCGTGGCCACCAATGCTCTCCTCGAGCGCAAGGGCGAGCCCACGGTGCTCTTCATCACGCGCGGGTTCCGCGACCAGCTGCGCATCGCCTACCAGAACCGCCCGCGCATCTTCGATCGCCACATCCGGCTGCCGGAGCTTCTGTACCGGAAAGTGGTAGAAGTCGACGAGCGCATGGGCGCGCGGGGAGCCGTGGTGCGAGCCCTCGACGAATCTGCCGTGCGACGCGATCTGGAGAACGCTTTCTCCGAAGGTTGTCGCGCGCTCGCCATCGTGCTCCTGCATGGCTATCGCTTTCCCGCCCACGAGGCGCGCGTGGCGCAGCTCGCGCGGGAAGCGGGCTTCGACCAGGTTTCGGTTTCCCACGAGGTGAGTCCCCTCATGAAGATCGTCTCGCGCGGGGATACCACCGTCGTCGACGCATACCTGTCGCCGATCCTGCGCCGATACGTCGACCAGGTGGCCGCGGAGCTGCCGGACACGCGGCTGATGTTCATGCAGTCCAACGGAGGGCTCACCGACGCGCATCGCTTCCAGGGAAAGGACTCGATCCTTTCTGGGCCCGCGGGCGGCATCGTCGGCATGGTGCGCACCTCCGAGGCCGCCGGCTTCGCCAAGGTGATCGGCTTCGACATGGGCGGCACCTCGACCGACGTTTCCCATTACGCGGGCGAGCTCGAGCGCGAATTCGAGACGCTGGTTGCGGGCGTGCGCATGCGCGCACCGATGATGTCGATCCACACCATCGCCGCCGGGGGCGGCTCGATCCTCTTCTTCGACGGGCAGCGCCAGCGGGTGGGCCCCGATTCGGCTGGCGCCAACCCGGGCCCCGCGTGTTATCGCCGTGGGGGGCCCCTCACCGTCACGGATTGCAACGTGATGCTGGGCAGGATCCAGCCCGCGTTCTTCCCGAAGGTTTTCGGGCCGGGGGGCGACGAAGCGCTCGATGCCGGCATCGTCCGCGAGAAATTCGCGGCGCTGGCTGCGCAGATCGGCGAGGCCACCGGCCGGGCGCAGACGCCCGAGACCGTGGCCGAAGGCTTTCTCCGGATCGCCGTGGCGAACATGGCGAATGCGATCAAATTCATTTCGGTGCAGCGCGGCCACGATGTCACGGAGTACACGCTGGCGTGCTTCGGCGGGGCGGGCGGCCAGCACGCTTGCCAGGTCGCCGACGAGCTCGGCATGAGGCGCGTCTACATACATCCGTTCGCGGGGGTCTTGTCGGCCTACGGCATGGGCCTCGCACAGGTTCGCGCGCTGAGGGAAAAAGCCATCGAGCGCAAGCTGGACGCCGGCGTGGACTTGCTGCGGCAGACCGCCGACGGCCTGGCCGCGGAATGCGAGCGGGAGCTGCGCGAGCAGGCGGTGGCGATGGAGAGCGTGCAGAAGCGCGTCCACCTGAAATACGACGGTACCGACACCGCACTTGTGGTTCCGCTTGGAACCCTGGAGGCGATGCGCGCCGAGTTCGAGCGGCTCTATCGCGCGCGCTTCAGCTTCCTCATGCCCGAGCGCGCCTTGATCGCCGAAGCGGTGTCCGCCGAGGCGACCGGGGTAGCGGACGCCGCAGGCGACTCCGTGCCGGTCATCCCGTCGCAGGACGCGACCGAATTGCCGCCTTCCGCGGCGCGGGTCTCGATGACGTCGGGAGCCACTGCCCACGATTCGCCCCTCTACCTGCGCAACCACCTCCGCCCCGGCGCGCGCGTCCCGGGCCCCGCGATCATCGCCGAGCAGAACGCGACCACCATCGTCGAGCCCGAGTGGCAGGCCCGCGTCACCGAGCAGGACCACCTGGTGCTCGAGCGCACCGTCGATCGCAAGACGGCCTACGCGGTGGGCACGCGGGCCGATCCGGTGATGCTCGAGGTCTTCAACAACCTCTTCATGTCGATCGCCGAGCAGATGGGGGTGCGACTCGCGCAGACCGCGTACTCGGTAAACATAAAAGAGCGGCTCGATTTCTCCTGCGCGCTCTTCGATGCCGAGGGCAACCTCATTGCCAACGCGCCGCACATGCCCGTGCACCTGGGTTCGATGGGCGAGAGCATCAAGACGGTCATCCGCAAGAACGCGGGACGCATGAAGCCCGGCGATACGTATGTGTTGAACGATCCGTACAACGGCGGGACGCACTTGCCGGACGTCACGGTGATAACGCCGGTGTTCGGCGAAGGAGACGGGGGACGGGGGGCGGGGGACGGGGACATCCTCTTCTATGTCGGAAGCCGAGGCCACCACGCCGACATCGGCGGCATCACGCCAGGCTCCATGCCGCCCTTCTCGAAGACGGTCGAGGAGGAAGGCGTGCTGCTCGACAACGTGAAGCTGGTCGAGGGCGGGCGAATGCTGGAGGCGGAAATCCGCCGGCACCTCACCTCGGCGCGGTATCCGGCGCGCAATCCCGACCAGAACGTCGCCGACCTGCGCGCGCAGGTGGCGGCAAACGAGAAAGGCGTGCAGGAGCTGCGCCGCATGATGGCGCATTTCGGCCTGGACGTCGTTCGCGCCTACATGGGCCACGTGCAGGACAACGCCGAGGAGTGCGTGCGGCGCGTCATCGGCGTCCTCAAGGACGGCGAATTCGCCTACGAGATGGACAACGGCGCCGTGATCCGCGTGAAGATCTCGATCGGCGCCGACCGGCGCAGCGCCACCATCGATTTCACCGGCAGCAGCGCGCAGCTCGCCAGCAACTTCAATGCCCCCTCGGCCGTGGTGCATGCCGCGGTGCTCTACGTTTTCCGCACCCTTGTCGATGACGACATCCCGCTCAACGCGGGATGCCTGAAACCGCTCGAGGTGATCATTCCCGAGGGCTCGATGCTGAACCCGCGCCCGCCCGCGGCCACCGTGGCGGGCAACGTCGAGACCTCGCAATGCCTCACCGATGCCCTCTACGGGGCGCTCGGCGTGATGGCGGCTTCCTACGGCACCATGAACAACTTCACCTTCGGCAACGAACGCCACCAGTATTACGAAACGATCTCCGGGGGAACCGGCGCCGGCGAGGGCTTCGACGGAACCGACACGGTGCAGGCGCACATGACCAACTCGCGGCTCACTGACCCGGAGGTCCTCGAGTGGCGCTTTCCGGTCCGCATCGACGCTCACGAGATCCGCAGGGGCAGCGGCGGGTCGGGCCGCTGGCGTGGCGGCGACGGCGCGACGCGCCGCGTGCGCTTCCTGGAACCGATGACGGCGGCGATCCTGGCGGGACATCGGCGGATTCCCCCTTACGGCATGGCGGGTGGCTCTCCCGGCGCGGTCGGGCGCAATTGGGTCGAGCGCGCCGACGGATCGCGCACCGAGCTTTCCTACGCAGACGAAACCGCGATGGCCGTCGACGACGTTTTCGTCATCGAAACGCCCGGCGGCGGCGGCTTCGGGAAGTAGCCAATCGTCCGGGTGGCAGGTGAGATGCCGGGTGGAGCAGCAGCCGGCTTGACTTTTTCACCCGTAAGGAAGTCATACGACTCGCCTGTGCGAAAATTAACTTTCGCCGCGAATATCGCCGCGTATAAAATGAGCACCCTCTCGACGGATAGCGCTCCTGCCTCCCGCTCGATCGCGCGCCGCGCCGTGAGCCCCCACCCAACGTGAAAATCGGCCCCGTACAGCTCAGGAACAACCTCATCGTCGCGCCCATGGCGGGCGTGACCGATCGTCCGTTCCGCATGCTCTGCAAGCGCCTGGGCGCCGGCATGGCGGTTTCCGAGATGGTGGCGTCCAATTCGCTGCTGTGGGGCTCCGAGAAGACCATCCGTCGCGGCAACCACGAGGGCGAGGTCGAGCCCAAGGTCGTGCAGATCGCGGGCGCGGATCCGGAGATGATGGCCGAGGCCGCGAAGTACAACGCCGACAAGGGCGCGCACATCATCGACATCAACATGGGCTGCCCGGCCAAGAAGATCTGCAACGTGGCCGCGGGAAGCGCGCTCCTCAAGGACGAACCGCTGGTCGCCCGCATCGTCGATGCCGTCGTGAAGGCGGTCGACATCCCGGTCACGCTCAAGATCCGCACCGGATGGAGCAAGGACAACCGAAACGCGCTGCGCGTGGCGCGCATCGCCGAGGAGCAGGGGATCCAGTCGCTCGCCATGCATGGGCGCACGCGCGCCTGCATGTATACGGGGGATGCGGAGTACGACACCATCCGCGCGGTCAAGCAATCGGTGGGCATTCCGGTGGTGGCCAACGGCGATATCACCTCCCCGGAGAAGGCGAAGTTCGTCCTCGACTACACCGGCGCCGATGCCATCATGATCGGCCGCGCCGCGCAGGGCCGGCCGTGGATCTTTCGCGAAATCGCCCACTTCCTCGCTACCGGCGAGCGTTTGCCGCCCCCGGCGGTCGAGGAGATCCGCGAGGTGCTGGTGGGGCACCTTCACGACCTCTACGCCTTCTATGGCTACGAACGCGGTGCGCGAGTGGCGCGCAAGCACATCGGCTGGTACACCAAGGGCTTGCGCCACTCCGCGGTGTTCCGCGCCCGCATGAACACCCTGGACGATGCGGCGCAGCAGCTCGCGGCCGTCGCGGAATTCTTCGACGGACTGCGGGAGAGCTCGCGCTGCCTGGAATACGAAGATGAAGCAGAGGTCGCCCTTGCAGCCTAAGCACAAGCCCGAGCGCGCCGACGTTCGCGAGAACGAGCTGTCGACTACGGTGCGCAAGGTCATGCGCCAGTACTTCAAGGACCTGGATGGCGAGAAGCCTTCCGGCATCTACGACATGGTGGTGAATGCCGTCGAGCGCCCCATGCTCGAAGTCGTGATGAACCAGGCCCAGGGCAACCAGACGCGTGCTGCGGAGCTGCTGGGCCTGAACCGGAACACGCTCAGGAAAAAGCTGCAGCACCACGGCCTGGACTGAAACCGGGGACAGGCCCCGAACCGAGCAAAGGCGTGAACCAGGGCCTGTCCTCGATCAAGATCCGCCGCGCGCTCATCAGCGTCTCCGACAAGGCGGGCGTCGTCGATTTCGCGCGTGCGCTGCTCACGCACGGCGTCGAGATCCTTTCCACCGGCGGCACAGCGCAGCTGCTCCGGCTGAACGGGCTCGTCGTGAAGGAAGTTTCGGAGCACACGGGCTTTCCCGAAATGATGGAAGGCCGCGTGAAGACGTTGCATCCCACGGTCCACGGCGGCATCCTTGCCCGCCGCGACAAGCCCGAGCACGTGCGCGCGATGGAAGACCACGACATTCCCCCGATCGACATGGTCGTGGTGAACCTCTATCCCTTCGAGCAGACGGTGGCTAAGCCCGGATGCACGATGGAAGACGCGATCGAGAACATCGACATCGGCGGGCCCGCCATGGTGCGCGCCGCCGCAAAGAACCACGCCTTCGTGGCGGTGGTGACCGATCCCGCCGACTATCCCTCGCTTGCGGCGAAGCTGCGGCCCGACGGCAGCCTCGCGCTCGCCGATCGCTACGCGCTGGCTGCGAAGGCTTTCAGCCACACCGCCGAATACGACGGCATGGTTTCGAACTGGCTCACCGCGCGTGGTCCGGACGGCGACGCGCGGGCGTTTCCCGACCGCCTCAACATGCAGTGGCGCCTGCAGCAGGCCCTTCGTTACGGAGAGAACCCGCACCAGCCGGCGGCCTTCTACGTCGAGCGCCATCCGCCCGCGGGTGCGCTCGCAGGCTTCGTCCAGCACCAGGGCAAGGAGCTCAGCTACAACAACATCGCCGACGCCGATGCCGCCTGGGAATGCTGCCGCAGCTTCGAGGTGCCCGCGTGCGTGATCGTGAAGCACGCGAACCCCTGCGGCGTGGCGGTGGCGCAGGCGATCCGCGATGCCTATCGCAACGCCTTCCTCACCGACCCCACGTCGGCCTTCGGCGGCATCATCGCCTTCAACCGCGCGGTGGATGCCGAGACCGCCGAGGCGGTGTCGAAGCAGTTCGTCGAGGTGGTGATCGCTCCCGAATACAGCACGGAGGCGCTGAAAGTTTTCCGCGCGAAGCAGAACGTGCGGCTGCTGACGGTGGACACGGCGCGCAGCTTCAACCGGCTCGACATGAAGCGCGTGGGCGGAGGCCTCCTGGTGCAGGGCGCGGACGCGTGGGACCTGGCGGAGCTTCGCGTCGTCACGCGGCGCCAGCCGACCGCCACGGAGATGAACGATCTCGTGTTCGCCTTCCGGGTGGCGAAGTTCGTGAAGTCGAACGCCGTCGTCTTCTGCCGCGATGGCAGGACGCTCGGCGTGGGCGCGGGCCAGATGAGCCGCGTCGATTCCACGCGCATCGCCTCGATCAAGGCGAAAAACGCCGGCCTTTCGCTGCGCGGCTCGGTGGCGGCTTCCGATGCCTTCTTCCCCTTCCGGGATGGCCTGGACGTGGTGGCGAAAGCCGGCGCGCGTGCAGTCATCCAGCCCGGCGGCAGCATCCGCGACGACGAGGTCATCGCCGCCGCCGACGAGCAGGGCCTCGCGATGGTGTTCACGGGGATGCGGCACTTCCGGCACTGAGAGCCCTTCGTGCGGCGCCGTGAATCCTCCGTCGAGTGGATCAACGCAGACCCGGCGCTGCTCGGCCTGATCGTGACGCTGCTCGTGCGCATGGAGCACGTCGTCTTCACGGAGCGCGGCATGCGCACCGTGCTTCCAGCCCTCGCCTGCGCCGCCCTCCTCGTGATGCTTGCCAGGCTGCGAGTGGGCGCTTCGGCCGCCGGCGCCTTCAATGCCCCGACCGGCGTGCTGGTTGCAGGCTTCGTGGCGGGCCTCGCGCTCCTCGCCCTGACCGGCCGCCTATAATCGCGGCTCCACACGCCCCGAACATGAAAATCCTCGTCATCGGCTCCGGCGGCCGCGAGCACGCGCTCGCGTGGCGCCTAGCGCAATCTCCCCGGGTCTCGCGGGTGTTCGTGGCGCCCGGCAACGCCGGCACCGCGCGCGAGGACGGGCTCACCAACCTGGACCTCGCCTCGATTCCCGAGCTGGTGAAGTTCGCCCGCGCCGACAACATCCATGCGACCGTCGTGGGTCCCGAGGGGCCTCTGGCTGCAGGTGTCGTCGACGCTTTCCGCGCGGCGGGGCTGAGGATCTTCGGGCCCACGCAGGCGGCAGCGCAGCTCGAGTCGTCGAAGGACTTCGCCAAGCGGTTCATGAAGCGCCACGGGATTCCCACGTCGGGTTACGAGACCTTCACCGACGCGAAGGCCGCGCATGCTCACGTCGACCGGCATGGCGCGCCGATCGTAGTCAAGGCCGACGGGCTCGCCGCAGGCAAGGGAGTGGTGGTCGCGTCCACCTTGCCCGAAGCCCACGAGGCGATCGACACGATGTTCTCGGGCAACAAGCTGGGCGATGCCGGGCACCGCGTCGTCATCGAGGAGTTCATGCAGGGCGAGGAGGCGAGCTTCATCGTCATGGTGGACGGCCACAACGTGCTGCCGCTCGCCTCGAGCCAGGACCACAAGCGTGTCTTCGACGGCGACAAGGGTCCCAATACCGGCGGCATGGGCGCCTATTCGCCGGCGCCGGTGGTCACGCCGGAAGTGCACCACCGCGCGATGAGCGAGATCATCCTGCCCACGGTGAAGGGCATGGCGGCGGATGGCGCGCCCTTCTCGGGATTCCTGTACGCGGGTCTCATGATCGACGCGCAAGGCGCGCCACGCGTGGTGGAATTCAATTGCCGCCTGGGCGACCCCGAGACGCAGCCCATCCTCATGCGCCTCAAGACCGACCTGCTCACGCTCGTCGACCACGCCATCGACGGCAAGCTCGACCGGATCGAGGCGGAGTGGGACCGGCGCGCGGCGCTGGGTGTCGTGCTCGCCGCGGCGGGATATCCCGATGCACCGCGCAAGGGAGACGCGATCGTGGGGTTGCCCGAGGCCGAGGACGATGTCCATGTCTTCCATGCGGGCACCGCAGCGAAGGACGGCCGGGTCGTCACGAGCGGTGGGCGCGTGTTGTGCGTGACAGCCCTCGGCGACAAGGTGAAGATCGCGGCCGCGCGGGCCTACGAAGTCGCCGCGAAGATCCATTTCGACGGCATGCACTACCGCAGGGACATCGGCCATCGCGCCTTCGGGCGGCGGTAGCTACGAGGAACCAGGCAAGGAGGAGCTCATGGCAGGACGCATCGACGCACACCTGAAGGCGAAGGGAATCGACCTGCCGAACGCGAGCGCGCCGGCCGCGAACTACGTGCCGTTCACGCGCACGGGCAACATCGTCTACGTGTCGGGACAGGTTTCGCAATGGAACGGCGAGCGCAAGTTCATCGGCAAGCTGGGGGCGGAGCTCGGCGTGAGCGAAGGGCAACAGGCGGCGCGACTTTGCGCGCTGAACCTGGTGGCGCACGCACGCGTGGCCGCGGACGGCGACCTCGACCGGGTGCGCGTGCTGCGCCTCACGGGCTACGTGAATTCCGCGCCGGACTTCACCAACCAGCCGCAGGTCGTGAATGGGGCATCGGACGTGATGGTGGAAATCTTCGGCGAGGCCGGCAAGCACGCGCGCTCGGCGGTCGGCGTGGCCTCGCTGCCCGGGGGCGTGGCGGTCGAGGTCGAGGCGATCTTCGAGATCGTCGCGGGCTAGCGGCCGCATGCTCGAAGCGCGCGGCGTCATCTTCGACCTGTACCACACGCTCACCGCGCGCGAGTCGCAGTGGTCGCAGGCATTCGCGCACACCTGCGACCTGCTGGGCGTGGAGCGCCGCGCCTGGGACCGGGCGCTTAACGCTTCGCGCTGGGCACACGAGGTCGAGGATCTGCTCACGCTATCGGCCCGGGCCCCGGTCGCATGATGATCGTCGAGGCGGTCGCGGATTACCTGAAGCGACTGCAGGAAACCATCGTCACCCGGATCGAGGCGCTCGACGGTGGCCGATTTCTCTCGGATCCCTGGTCGCGAGCCGAGGGTGGCGGCGGCATCTCGCGGATCCTCGAGGGCGGTGCACTCATGGAGCGTGCGGGCGTGGGCTTCTCGCACGTGAAAGGCACGAAGCTGCCGCCTTCGGCGAGCGCGCATCGACCGGAGATCGCCGGGCGCCCCTGGGAGGCGATGGGTGTGTCCCTCGTGTTCCACCCGCGCAATCCCTACGTGCCGACGGTGCACATGAACGTGCGTTTCTTCATGGCTGGCGAGACCTGGTGGTTCGGTGGCGGCATGGACCTTACGCCCTACTACGGGTTCGTGGAGGACTGCGTGCACTTCCACGCCGCCAATCGCGATGCGCTGGCGCCCTTCCCCGGGCTGCATGCGCGTTTCAAGAAGGCCTGCGACGAGTACTTCTTCCTCAAGCACCGCAACGAGCCGCGCGGCATCGGCGGCACCTTCTTCGACGATTTCTCCGGGAGCGGTTTCGAGCAGGCTTTCGCAGTGATGCGCGCGGTGGGCGACGCGTTTCTTCCCGCCTATGGCCCGATCGTCGAACGCCGGCGCGACACTCCGCATGGCGAGCGCGAGCGCGACTTCCAGCTCTATCGCCGTGGCCGCTACGCGGAGTTCAACCTTGTCTGGGATCGCGGCACGCTTTTCGGCCTGCAGTCGGGCGGACGCGCGGAATCGATCCTCATGTCCATGCCGCCGCAGGTGAAGTGGCGCTACGACTGGCGCCCCGAGCCCGGCTCGCCCGAGGCCCGGCTCTACACGGATTTCCTGGTGCCGCGCGACTGGTAAGTCCTCAAACCCCTTCCAGCAACAACAACCGCCCCTTGCTGTTCGCCTGCCGCAGCGCCTTCGGCTTCTCGTACTCGGGGGAATCCCACCACTTCTGCGCGGCCTCGAGCGTCGGGAACTCGAGGATCACGCGTCGAACCTGCGGCCACTCGCCCTCGAGCGGCGTGGCCCTGCCGCCGCGCACCAGGAAGCGCCCACCGTATTTCTCCAGCGTCGCCGGCACCTGGGCGGAATATTCCTTGTAGCCTTCGGGGTTGGTGATGTCGACTTCGGCAAAGACGTACGCGCGCATCTTTTTCCACCTTTCGCTATCCAACGGAGTCCTGCGCAGATGCTAGCCCAAATCCCATGATCGAAAGCCACATCGTCCCGCGCGCGCGGGACCTGGGCGATGGCTTCCAGGTGCGCCGCGCGCTTCCGGATGCGCAACGCCGCAGCGTCGGGCCGTTCGTCTTCTTCGACCAGATGGGGCCGGCCGTGCTCTCGCCGGGCGCGGGCCTGGACGTACGCCCGCATCCGCACATCGGCCTCGCGACGGTGACGTGGCTCTTCGAAGGCGAGATCCTGCATCGCGACAGCCTGGGCAGCGTGCAGCCGATCCGACCCGGCGCGGTCAACTGGATGGTGGCGGGCCGCGGCATCGCGCACTCGGAGCGCTCGCCTCCGGAAGCGCGCCCGGCCGGGCCGCGCCTCTTCGGCGTGCAGACCTGGATCGCGCTGCCCGCGGCCGACGAAGAATGCGCTCCCGCCTTCTCTCACCACGCCAACTTGGCCGTCGTGGAGGAGGGCGGCATCGCGCTCACGCTCATCCTGGGCGATTTGCTGGGCCTGTCCTCACCGGTGCCCATCCATTCGCCCACCTTCTATGCCGAGGTCTCGATCGCCGCGACGCGCAGCTTCGCCGTGCCGGCGCGGCACGAGGAGCGCGGCGTCTTCGTGGTCGATGGCGCGGTGCGCATCGGCGGAAAGGAAATCGCCCGCGGCGAGATGGTCGTGCTGCAGCCGGGCGCCGATGTCCTCATCGAAGCACCCGCGGCCGCGCGCATCATGATCTTCGGCGGGGCGCGGCTCGAGAGCCCGCGCTACGTCTGGTGGAACTTCGTGAGCAGCCGCCGCGAGCGCATCGTGCAGGCCGCGGAGGACTGGAAGGCCGGCCGCTTCGCGCGCGTGCCGGGCGACGACGAGTTCATTCCGCTGCCGGACAAGGCGCCGAGGTGGGTGGATTATCCGTAGGAAGGGAAAAACTCCTTACAGCTTCTGGTAAGCGATCCTCACCGGCTCGGCTCCGTGCACCTTTTCCAGCCGACGCACGATGAAATGGCCCCGCGCCATGTCCTGGAAGTGCCCGATGAAAAGCGTATTGATGAGCGCCCCGCCCGCCGCGCCCAGCACCGGGATCATCTGCGCCGCCGTCTTCTGCGAGACCACGATGCCGAAGCGCGAGGCGATGAGCGCGATGAGGCGCACCAGCGCCGGCCCGCCGCTCTTGGACATGCCCTTTTCGGCCAGGTATTTCGCCGCCTCGCTCACCGCGGTGGCCAGCGCCGAGCGCGCCGCGAAGTAGCCTGATTCGGCGGCGTCGTCCTGGTCCTTCGTGCTGCCCAGCGCGAACACCGTGAGGCAAGCGAGCTTGGTGTCGATGTGGCGCGGGTTCTCGCCCTCGGCCGCCGCGATGTCGGCGATCGATCGCAGGATGAGCGTGGTGGACACGGGCAGCTCGATGCCGATCGCGGCGATGCCGAAAGCGCCCCCGGCGGCACCGGAGGCGGCCGCGGCGATCTTGTGCAGCCGGTCGCTGGAGCCGATGCTTCGCTTCTCGCCCAGCGACTTTACCGCCACGTCCAGCGCTTTCATGAGCGCCGCCTCGGTCGCGCCATGCACGGTCTTCTGCCACCTTGCGGGAAGCATCTTCATGCCCTTCTCGATCGGCGAGCCGAGCGCCGAGGAGAGCTTCGCAGCCAGGCCGGGGTTCTCGAGCAGCGCCTTGGCGCGGCGCAGCTCCTCGAGCTCTTCCTTGGACAGGCCCATCAGTAGGCGTAGCCCAGGGTCAGCCAGGTCTTGCTGACTGCGCCGCCAATGCCGCCGCTGCCCGGCTCGTAATGCGCGTGCTGCAGGCGCAGCGCCGCATCGGGATGCACGTGCCAGGTCAGCCCCACGTCGACCTCCCGGCCGAAATCGAGGCCGCCGAAATCGGAACGGAAGCGGTGTGCTTCGGCATAGAGCGTGACCGGCCCGATCGACCAGCGTGCCGTGAGCCAGCGGTCGCGCAACCCCTGGCGCGGCGTGTTGAAGAAGTGCAGCGTCCAGCCGTTGAAGGCGTAGAAATCGGTGAGGGGCATCTGCACGCCATAGTGTCCCGCGTTGCTTCCCTTGACTTCATGGTCGTAGCGCAGCGTCCAGTCGCGCGTTGCAATCCCGGCGCCCGCGCGCCAGTAATCGGCCTCGATGCGCACGTCGCCGCGAGCGTACGGGCGCTGGGCGGCGTATTCCAGGTGGTACGGCAGCTCCAGCCCGGCGGCGGTTCCGAACGCTCCCTCTGCGCGCGCGCCCGCCACGCGGTAGGAGTTGTCGGCAAAGCCCGTGAACGCCCCGTTCTGCGCCTGCTCGTGGAACACGCCGTAGGCCGCGAGCGCGTGCCCGTGCCTCGGGTTCCATGCCGCATGCAACAGCCGAAGCCGCAGCGATTGCGTATCGCCCGAGGTCGTGCGGATGCGGCGGAAATGCCCGGCGGCGAGCGCCATTTCGGGCAGGCCGGCATAGGTCGCGATGGCACCGTCGAAGAGCTGCGGCACCTGGCGGAAGTCGTTGTCGCTCACCCACCGGCCGCCGTCGGGCCGCAAGACCTGCCGCCCCAATCGAACCTGCAGGTCGGACCATCGGCCCTCTGCGAATGCCCGGTTCACACCCGTGTGCCGCGGATCGGGCAGGAGCGGATAGGGCGAGGCGGCGAACTCGGCCGGGTCGTCGTTGAAACGCTTGGCGCCGATGCGGTCGGCGTGGATGCCCTCGAGAAAAAGGCGCCAGCCATTCCAGGGCGCGGTGTGCCAGCCGAAAAGCGCGCGAATGGTGCCACCCTCGGTGGTAAGCGGCTTTTCGTCCTCGGCGATGTGGTTGTACCGGGGGCGCAGCTCGAAGACGAGGCGTCCGTTCCGGAATGCGGCATCGATGCCTGAGTCGTTACCGATGTCGTCGGCCGCATGGACGGCTGCGGCTGCCGTCGCGAGGAGGGACGCTACAATCAGGCAACCGGCGGAACGGCCCATCGGCCGAGTCTCCCGCAGGACGCACCCCATGTCCAGACGCTCAAAAGTCCTCGCCCTCCTGGCCATCCCGGCTTGCGCCTGCGCGGCCGCTGCCGCTTCCCTCGAGGTGTCCGTGCGCGATGCTTCGGGCCAACCAATCGCAGATGCGGTGGTGCATGCGACGCCCGCCTCGGGGCCCGCCGAGGCACGCGGCGCGCGGCACGCCGCCGTCGAGCAGGTCGATCGCGAATTCATCCCTTATGTGAGCGTCGTCCAGACGGGGACCTCGGTCACCTTTCCGAACCGCGATCCCATCCTGCACCACGTCTACTCGTTCTCCCAGGCCAAGCCGTTCGAGATCAAGCTCTACACCGGAAAGTCCCCCACGGAAGTCGTTTTCGACCGCCCCGGTATCGTCACCCTGGGCTGCAACATCCATGACTGGATGATCGCCTACATCGCGGTCGTGTCGACGCCGCATTTCGCCAAGACCGACGCCACCGGGGTGGCGCGTTTGCGAGACCTCCCGGCCGGAGCCTACGAGGTGCGCACCTGGCACCCGCAGCAGCGCGCCGGCGCCGAGGCGCAAGCCGTGGCGCTCGAGGCCTCCACCGCGGCGCAGGCGAGCTTCGGGCTCGAAGTGGCGCCGCGCAAGCCCAAGTACAAGCCGCCCCTCGAGCGCCTGCGCTACTGATGCCCGCGCGGATTTCGGCGCGCGCCGCGCGCCTGAGCAGCCTCGGCGCCAAGATCGTGGTGTTCTTCGTGCTGCTCCTGGTCCTCGTGCAGGGCCTGGGCGCGGTGCTGGTGATCCAGGCCAACTCGCAGATCGCGCGCCAGACGATCGCGCAGGAGCTCGAGCAGGGCGAGCGCCTCTTCCTGCGCACGCTCGCGCAGAACCAGGCGCGCCTGGAGCAGGGCGCGGGAATCCTGTCGGCGGATTTCGCGTTCCGGCAGGCCATCGCCTCGCGCGACGTTGCGACAATCGACTCCGTGCTGCGCAACCACGGCGCGAGGCTGGGCGCCAACGTGATGACGCTCGTCTCGCTGGAGCGCATCGTCCTCGCCGACACCCAGGACCCGTCGCGGGTTGCCAAGCCGTTCGCCTTTCCTCGGCTGCTCGATGCCGGCGAGGCGGCGACGTCCATCGCGATGCTGGGTGGGCGCCTGCACCAGCTGGTAGTGGTGTCCGTGCTCGCCCCCGAGCCCATCGCCCACGTGGCGCTCGCCTTCGTGATCGACGATCGCGCCGCGCGCGAGCTGAACGAGCTCACCGCGCTCGAGGTGTCTTTCCTCAGCCGGGAGCCCGGCGAGAACTGGCGCCTGCATGCCTCGACGCTCGAGCCTCGCCTGCGCGAGCCGCTGCGCGCCGTGCTCACGGGCCTCGGACTGGCGAGCGGCTTCCGCGAGTTCGAGCTCGCCGGTGAAGAGTACGAGACCCGCCTCACGACGCTCACTTCGGCCGGGGACGCGCGGGTGATCGCCGCGCTGCAGAAGCCCCTCGCCGTCGGCCTCGCACCCTTCCGGCGCATCAGCCAGGCGTTCTTCTGGCTGACGCTCTGCAGCCTCGGCGTGCTCGTGGGCGGAAGCCTGCTCATCGCCCGCAGCATCACGCGCCCCGTGCAGCGCCTCGCCGAGGCCGCGCAGCGCGTGCAGGACGGCGACTACACGCGGCACGTGGAGATCGAGCAGAAGGACGAGATCGGGCGCCTTGCCACGAGCTTCAACCACATGCTCGATGGCATCGTGAGCCGCGAACGCGAGATCCTGCGGCTCGCCTACGAGGACGGGCTTACTGCGCTGCCCAATCGCGCCATGTTCAACGAACAGCTGGGCCAGGCCGTGCGAACCGCGCGGCGCGCCGGCCAGCCGCTCGCGGTACTGCTTTTCGACATGGACCGCTTCAAGGCGATCAACGACACGCTGGGGCATCCCGTGGGCGACCAGGCCCTGCGCGAGGTGGGCCTGCGGGTGCGCCAGGCCCTGCGGGATTCCGACATCGTCGCGCGGCTGGGCGGGGACGAGTTCGCCGTGCTGATGCCGACCGGGTGCTCCGACCATTCGGTGCGTGTCGTGGCGGAGAAGATCCTCAAGGCGCTGGAAGCCCCGCTGGTGATCGAGGGGCAGACGATGGACATCGCGGCCAGTATCGGAATCGCGCGCTTTCCCGAGCATGGAGACGACGCGAGTGCGCTCATGCGCGCGGCCGACGTGGCGATGTACACGGCCAAGCGCAACAAGAGCGGCTATGCGGTATACGACCCGGCGCACGACGAGCGCCGCCAGGAGTTCCTCACGCTGCTGGGCGAGCTGCGGCACGCGGTCGAGGCGGGCGAGCTGGTGCTTCATTTCCAGCCCAAGCTCACCCTGGCGGAAAACCGCGTGCGCTCGGTGGAGGCGCTGGTGCGCTGGCGCCATCCGCAGCGCGGGTTCGTGCCGCCGTCGGAGTTCATCCCGTTCGCCGAGCAGACCGGCTACATCAGCGCGATCACCCGCTGGGTGCTCGCCCGGGGCATCGAGCAGTGTGGCCAGTGGCATCGCGCTGGGCTCGACTTGCGCATGAGCGTGAACGTCTCCGCACGCGACCTGCGCCTTGAGGATGCCCTGGTCCAGTTCATCGCCGAGGCGTTGCGAAGGGCAGACCTGCCGGCCGGCATGCTCTGCCTCGAAGTGACGGAAAGCGGCCTCATGGACGATCCGCGCAGCTGCCAGTCGACGCTTCGCAAGCTGCGCGAGCTGGGCGTGGCGACCTCCATCGACGACTACGGCACCGGCTATTCGTCGCTCGCCTACATCAAGCAGCTCGCGGTGAACGAGCTCAAGATCGACCGCACCTTCGTGAGCGGGATGGAGGCCGACGCGCGCAACGCGGCGATCGTTCGCTCCACGATCGAGCTCGGCCACAACCTCGGCCTCACGGTGGTCGCGGAGGGGGTCGAAACGGATCACGAGATCGCCCAGCTGCGCCGCTTCGGCTGCGACGTGGTGCAGGGCTACCGCTGCGCGCGGCCGATGAACGCGGAATCCCTCGAGACGTGGCTGCGGACCGCGCGCGAGACGCTGGTGGGCGAAGGAGCGCGCGGGCGGTCGAGCGCGGAGCTTTCCTAGCCCGCCCCGGTGGCTTTCTGCGAGGCCGCGAGCGCGTCGGCTCCCGCGGCGCTGGCCACTACCCGTTGCTTGAATACCGAATAACGCCGCAACGCATCGGCCACCTGCGTTCGCAGGTCGCGTGCGCTCACGGGCTTGGGCAGCAGCCGGAAGATCTGCGCGCGGTTGATGAGCTCGATGGCGAGCTCCGAATCGGGCTCGTCGGTGAGCAGGATCGAAAGGACGCCGGGGCGCTTCGCCTTCACCTCGCGGAAAAGCGCCACCAGCCCCTCCATTCCCGACCCCATGTCCGCCACGAGGGCTGCGACCTCCTCGCGCGAGATGACCTTTGCCGCCTCGGCGGCGGTCTCCACGCGGATCACCCGGGCGGCGCCGGCGAGCAGGCGCTCCAAGCCCCTGGCCACGCCCTCGGTGCGGTCGATGACGAGCAGGGAGCCCGCGCTTCGCGGCGCCTGCGGGGCAGCCTGCGCCGCGGCCGACAGCTTCGCGGCCTCCGCCATTGCCTCGGCGAGCGATTTCTTCAGCTCGTCGTTCTCCCACGGCTTCATCACGAAGCGAAAGATCTCGCCCTGGTTGATCGAGCCCACGAGCGAGGCGAGGTCGGTGTAGCCGGTGAGCAGCAGCCGCACGACGTTCGGGGCGCTGGTCCGTACCTGGCGCAGCAACTCCACGCCGGTCATCCCCGGCATGCGCTGGTCGCTCACGATGACCCGGATGCCGCCGCGCGCCAGGATCGCCAATGCGGCCTCGCCCCCTTCGGCCGTCTGCACGTCGTAGTCCTGGCGAAAAAGCGCGCGCAGGCTGGTGAGGATGCGTGGGTCGTCGTCCACGAACAGCACCCCCGGCTTGTCGCTCGCGACCTTCGCGGTGGTATCCGAAGCGGCAGCGACGGCGACCGGCCTTGGCACGGGTCCCGGCGTTTCGGGAGCCGGCGCGGCCTTGGGCGGAGGAGGTGTGGGTGGCAGTGTCGCAACCTTCGCCTCGACGGCGGGCTTGGCCGCGAGCACCTTGGCGTTCTGCAGCAGCGGTGCGGCTGCCGGCGCCCTCGCCTCGACCAGGCCGCGGCCGACGGTGTCCTGCAACCCCAGGCGCACGCCGTTCGCGAAATCGATGGCGCCCGCGTAACGTTCCGCGGGATCCTTCGACATCGCCTTCTGCACCACCCAGTCCAGTTGCCAGGCGAGGTGGTTGTTGTGCGAGGACGGATCGGTGGGGCGTTCCTGTGCCACCCGCTGCTCGATTTCCGCGGGCGTGCCCGTGAACGGCAGCTTGCCCGTCACCAGTTGGTAGACCAGCACGCCCATCTGGTAGAGGTCCGAGCGGTCGGTAAGGCTCGTTCGCGCGAAGTGCTCGGGCGAGAAATACTCGACGCCGTGCCTCTGCGCGTACAGCTTGGGCACCGCCACGTCGGTCAGCACCACGGCGCCCTCGGGCGACACCAGCACGTTCGAGGGCTTGATGTCCCGGTGAACGACACCCTGCTGGTGCAGGTAAGCCAGTGTTTCCAGGCAAACGCGGATGACGTCCCAGGCCTTCTTGGGCTCGGGGTAGGCCCCATCCACGAGGAGGGACGAGAGCGGCGCTCCCTGGAAAAGCTCCCAAACGTGCGCGACCTGGCCGTCTGCCTCGACCATCTCGATGAAGCCGGTGATTCCCGGATGGCGCACGCGCGCGAGTACCGGCGCGTACTTGCGAAACGAGTCCAGCGCCTGGGGTCGCAGGGCATCCGGGGCGAACACCTTGATGGCGACGGCCTTGGCGGTGTCGGTGTGCACGCCGCGGTACACGACCGCGCGCGGACCCTTGCCGATCGCCGCTTGCAGCTCGTACTTGCCGAGGAGCCGGGATTCGCTCATGCGACGCTGGTCGCGGCCCCCGCCTCGACTTGCGCCAGGTCCGGTGGCGGCTCGATCGGCAGGACAACCGTGAAGGTGCTGCCCAATCCCACTGCGGAGCGCACGTCGATGCGGCCGCCGTGTTGCGCGACTATCTTGTAGGCGATGGAAAGTCCCAGGCCCGTGCCGCTGCCCGGCGCCTTGGTGGTGAAGAACGGGTCGAAGATGCGCGGCAGGCTGGCCTCGTCGATGCCCTTGCCGTTGTCGGCGATCTCGATGGCCACGGCGTCGGCGCCTTCGCGGCGCGTCGTGACGCTGATCAATCCCCGCGGCTTGTCGATCGCCTGGGCCGCGTTGGTAACCAGGTTGAGCACGACCTGGTTCACCTGCGAGGGCGAGCAGGTGATGGCGGGGATTTCGGCAAGGTTCCTTTCCACGTCGATCTTGCGCAGCAGCGGCCTTGCGATGAGGAACGCGGTGGTCACGCCGTCGTTCACGTTGAAGCTGGCGATCTTACTGCGGTCGAGGCGCGAGAAGTTGCGAAGGTTGGTGACGAGCTCGGAGATCTGGTCGATGCCATGGACGCCGTCCCGCATGAGGGCCTCGAGGTCCTCGAGCAGAGCCTCCTCCTCCAGCCGGCGCAGGCGTTCGCTCAGGTCGGCGAAGGCCGCGCGAAGGGTCTCCGGGTCGGTTTCCCCGTCCTGGAGCATGGCCAGCAGCGACCTCGCCTGGCCGAGGACTTCCCGTACCTCGGGCATCCGGTCCTGGACGCTGCCCACGTTGCTCTTCACGTAGGCGAGGGGCGTATTGATCTCGTGGACCACGCCGGCGACCAGCTGGCCGAGCGACGACATCTTCTCGGTCTGCACGAGCTGGGCCTCGGATTCCTTGAGCTGCCTGAGGGCGCTCGACAGGTCGCTCGTGCGCTCCATGACCCGCTGCTCGAGCTCCTGGTTCGCCTTTCGCAGGGCGGCATCGGCCTGGATCAGCCGCATCGCCAGGTATGCGAGCCCGATGAGCAGCGCCGCCGCGTACGCGATGAGGTAAGCGCGCCAGCGGTCCTTCTCGACCAACGCGTTGTCGATGGCCGTCGTGAGATCGCGCGCGGCCAGGTCGATGCGTGCGCCGACGCTGAGGCGGGAAAAGCGGTTCCAGGCGTCGGCTTCCGCGCCCCGGGCGCGAAGGAAAGCGCGCGTGGCCGCTTCGGCCCGTGCCGCGGCGGTTGCCAGCGCCGGGTCGACCGCCTGGGCGGCGGGGACCAATGTCGACAGCGGCGGCTCGATCGATCGCTGCAGCTCGACGGCCTGCTCCACGTCGGCTACGCGGATGGCTGCGCGGATGGCCTCGGCCTGCGTCGCGAGCGCGATGGCCGCTTCACCGGCCCTCGGGTTGCGTGCCCTCGCCGCGGGCGCCTCCGCGGCCAGCGCGGTGAGCGCTTCGCGTGCCGCGAGCAGCGACTGCAGGGTCTGCCCGTGCAGGTCGCGAAGGCGCCGGAAGGCTTCCTGCTTCTCGAGAATGCCCGCACGCAGGGTGGGCGCTATGTTCCCGAGGACGCTACGCGTCTCCCGCTGCTCCAGCTCCTGCAGGATGCGCATGAAGACGGGCGATCGATCCGGCACGGCCGGCGCCGGCGTGGCCAGGCTGTCCGCCAGCCGCAACGCATCGATGTCCCAGCGGGTGTCGTGGTCCTTGAGCTCGCGGACCAGCGACAGGGCATGCGCCTCGGCCTTGTAGTTGGCCGATTCCGTGCGCAGGAAGAGAAACACCAGCGTTCCCAGCAGCGCAGCCGCCGCGAGGCCCATCAGTGCCGGTCGGGACAACCGAATTGGAGTCATGGAGGCGATTCTCGGCCGCGCGATGCGCGGCCACTGTGCGGCGGATCACTCGGGCAATTGCAAGTGTAAGCCGCGCTACTCGCCGAGGTAGGCCTCGCGGATGCGGGGGTCGTGGAGCAGGGAGCGCGCCTCGCCGCCGAAGGCGACCTGGCCGCCTTCCAGGACGTAGCCGCGGTGACTCGCTTCCAGGGCGAGGCGCGCGTTCTGCTCCACCAGCAGGAGCGTCACGCCCTCGGCGGCGATGGTGCGCACCACTTCGAAGATGCGCTCGACCATCAGCGGGGCGAGACCCATGCTCGGCTCGTCGAGCAGCAGCAGCTTGGGCCGGCTCATCATGGCGCGCGCCATCGCCAGCATCTGCTGCTCGCCGCCGGAAAGTGTGCCGGCGACCTGCACCCGGCGCTCCTTGAGGCGCGGAAAGAGCGTGAACACGCGATCCAGGTCCTGCGGCACGGCGGCGCGGTCCTGGCGGGCGTACGCGCCCATCGCGAGGTTCTCCTCGATGGTGAGCTGCGGAAAGACGCCCCGGCCTTCGGGAACCAGCGCGAGCCCCAGGCGCGCGATCTGGTGCACCTTCAGCCCCGCGATGTCCTCGCCGCGATAGAGGATGCGCCCGCCGGCGCTGCGCACCAGGCCCGTGATCGCCTTGAGCGTCGTCGTCTTGCCCGCCCCGTTGGCCCCGATGAGGCAGACGAGCTCGCCTTCCAGGACCTCGAGCTCGATGCCCTTCACGGCGCGGATTCCGCCATAGGAGACCTGCAAGCCCTCGAGTGCGAGCAGACGCGCGCCTGGCGCCGGTGCCGGGCCGCTCATGCGTGCCGCGCGCCTGCCTGCGAAGCGCCGGTGCCGAGGTAGGCCTCGATCACCTTGGGGTCGCGTTGCACTTCCTTCGGCAGCCCCTCCGCGATGCGCCGGCCGTAATCGAGTACGAGCACGCGGTCGCACAGGCCCATCACGAGCTTCACGTCATGCTCGATCAGCAGCAGCGTCGTGCCGTCGGCGCGGATCGCCTCGAGCAGCTTGCGCAGGTCCAGCTTCTCGGTCGCGTTCATGCCGGCCGCCGGCTCGTCGAGCGCGAGCAGCACGGGATCGGTCGCGAGGGCGCGGGCGATCTCGAGGCGGCGCTGGTCGCCGTAGGACAGGTGCTTGGCGAGCTCGTCGCCGCGGCGGGCGATGCCAACGTATTCCAGCAGCTCGCGGGAGCGCTTGACGATGCCTTCTTCCTCGGCGCGCGTGGCCGGGCCGCGGAAAATCGCCCCGACCACGCCCGCCTTGGTGCGCACGTGGCGGCCGATCATGACGTTTTCCAGCGCCGAGAGGTTGGCGAACAGGCGGATGTTCTGGAAGGTGCGCGCGATTCCGAGGGCGGCGATGCGGTCGGGCGACGTGTTCGCGAGGTCGCGGCCCTGGAAGCGGAAGGTGCCCTCGTCATGGCGGTAGAGGCCGGTGAGGACGTTGAAGAGCGTGGTCTTGCCCGCGCCGTTGGGCCCGATGAGGCCGTAGATCTGCCCGCGATCGATGCGGACGTCCACTTCCGAAAGCGCGGTCAAGCCGCCGAATCGCTTGGTGATGCCGCGCGCCTCGAGGATCGGTGGCGACTCCTCCCCGTTGGTCGCGGGTTGTGGGGACGGGCGGCTCACTGGACGGGTTCCGGCCGCGCGAGCTCCCGCTTGCGCACCGCCGACGGCCACAGGCCGGCCGGGCGGAACAGCATCATCACCACCATCGCAAGCCCGAAGAGCAGCATGCGGATCACCTCCGGGTCGATGAGCGAGCGCCCGAAGAGCGCGCGCTGCGCGGGCTCCACGGTGTAGCGCAGGATCTCCGGGACGAACGAAAGCAGGATTGCGCCGAGCACGACGCCCCAGATGTTGCCCATGCCGCCCAGCACCACCATCGCGAGCACCATGACGCTTTCGGTGAGGATGAAGCTTTCGGGGCTGATGAAGCCCTGGATCGCGGAGAACATGCCGCCGGCGATGCCGCCGAAGGATGCGCCCATGGCGAAGGCGAGCAGCTTCATGTGCGTCGTGTTGATGCCCATGGCGCGGGCGGCGAGCTCATCCTCGCGGATCGCCTCCCACGCGCGGCCGATGCGCGAATCCTGCAGCCGCAGGTTGACCACGATGACGACCACCAGCACCGCGAGCAGGAAGTAGTAATACTTGATCGTCCCCGAGAGCGCGAAATCCCCGATGCGCGTGGTGTTGGCGAAGTCCATGCCGAAGAGCTTGATCGAGTCGATCGTGGTGATGCCCTTGGGCCCGTTGGTGAGGTTGAACGGCTCCGAGAGGTTGTTGAGGAAGATGCGGATGATCTCGCCGAAGCCCAGGGTCACGATCGCGAGGTAATCGCCCCGCAACTTCAAGGTCGGCGTTCCGAGCAGGACGCCGAAGAGGCATGCCACCGCCGCCCCGATGGGCAGGATGGCCCACCACGGCAGATGCAGGTCGAAGTGCGGCGATGCGAGGAGCGCGTAGACATAGGCTCCCACCGCGTAGAAGGCGATGTAGCCGAGGTCCAAAAGCCCGGCGAAGCCCACGACGATGTTGAGCCCGAGGGAGAGCAGCACGAAGAGGATCGCGAGGTTGGTGATGCGCACCCAGGCCGTGCCGGCCATCGCCAGCGCGAAGGGCAGGGCGATCAGCGCCACCGCGATCAGTGCGAGGCCGATCCACTTCGCGTAGGGGTGCGTACGAAAGGCGGCCAACGAGTTCATCGGTCAGTAAACCCTTGGAACACGGATGTGCGCGGATGGTGACGGATGAACACGGATCACGCCGGGCAAAAGCAGACCACGCGTTGAACCTCGATCCGCGGTCGGCCGAAGTTGATGACCAGGCCGATCTCCTTGCCGGTTGCCCGCAGGTAATTGAGGCATTGGGCACGATGGATGCGATCCAGGCAAGGAAGGGCCTTGAGCTCGACAATCACCTCATCGTCCACGACCAGATCTGCCATGTATTGGCCCACCATTTCACCCTGATACCAGACGTCCATCGGCTTCTGCTGTTCTACGAGGTGGTTCCAAAGGTTTGCCGCCCGCATCACTCCTCAACGCAAACCTACGCCCGGTCGCCGACACGTTCGCCCAGCAATCCCTGCGGCCGGAAGACCAGCACGAGTATCAACACGATGAACGCATACACATCCTTGTAGTTGCTGCCGAAGAGGCTCGATTCCGGGCTCGCCAGGCAAACCTCCGAGAATCCTGGAAGGAATCGGTCGAGCAGGCAGACGTTGGTGAAGTCGCCCACGTAGCCCGCGCCGAGCGCCTCGATGAGCCCCATGAGGATGCCGCCCAGCACCGCGCCGGCGATGTTGCCGATGCCCCCCAGCACCGCGGCGCTGAAGGCCTTGAGCCCCAGCAGGAATCCCATCTGGTAATGGGCGATGCCGTAATAGGTTCCCACCATCACCCCGGCGACCGCGCCCAGCGCCGCGCCGACCACGAAGGTGAAGGAGATCACCCTGTTGATGTCCACGCCCATGAGCCCGGCCACCTCGGGCTTCTGCTGGGTCGCGCGCATGGCGATGCCCATCCTGGTCCGGTACACCAGCACGATGAGCGCGGCCATCATGGCCACGGAGGTGACGATGATCGCGATCTGGATGTTCGAGATGGCGGCCGCATGCTCCGCAGTGCCGAAGCGGTAGAGCTTGAGCTCGATGATCTGCGGGAAGGCGATGATGTTGCGGCTCCACACCATGAGCGCCAGGTGCTGCAGCACGATCGACATGCCGATCGCCGTGATGAGCGGGGCCAGGCGCGGCGCGTTGCGAAGCGGCCGATAGGCGACGCGCTCCACGGCGTAGCCCACGACCATGCAGACCGGCACTGCGACGAGGATGCCTGCGCCCACGATGACCAGCGGGGGCATGCCGCTCGGGGCAAGGGCCACGATGACCGAGAAGGCGACCATGCAGCCGATCATCACAACCTCGCCGTGGGCGAAGTTGATGAGCTGGATGATGCCGTAGACCATCGTGTAGCCGAGCGCCACTACGGCGTAGACACACCCCAGCGTGAGGCCGTTGATGATCTGTTGCAGGAGGGTGTCCACGGTAGGTGGATTCTAAGGGGACAGACCCAGGTTTTCGTATTTTCTTGGTCTTGGGTCTGTCCCCGGTCTCGAGCCGAAGCCGGGGACGGACCCTGAACCAGGCGAAGGCATGAACCAGGGTCCGTCCCCGCCCGCCCCAGTAAAAACGGCACCGTTTCCGGTGCCGTCCGAGGGCCGCCGCGTCGCCGCGAGGGGCTATTTCTTCTTCTCTTCTTTCTTCGGCTCTTCTTTTTTCGGTTCGTCCTTCTTCGCTTCGGCGGGGGCCGGGGCCGCGGCGGGCGCGGCAGCGGCGCCGGCAGCGTCGGCCTTGAACGGGCTGGAGACGCCCTCCTTCACGATGGCCACCGGGTTGATCTTGCCGCCCTGCATCCTGAAGATCGTCACTTCGGCGCCCTTGCGGTCGCCCTTCTGGTCGAACTCCACCTTGCCCGTCGCGCCGGTGAAGGAGACGTTGAAGATCTCCGGCGTGAACTTGGCGGGGTCGGTCGAGTTCGCCTTCTTCATCGCCTCGATGACGGCGTTCGTGGCGTCATAGAAATAGGGCGCGTACTGCTTGATGTCGCCGTACTTGGCCTTGAACGCGTCGACGAATTCCTTGCTGGCCGCTTCCTTGGGCAAACCCGCCTGCGAGCACACCATGCCCTCGGCGGCATTGCCGGCGAGCTTGGCCATCTCCTCGGTGCACGCGCCGTCGCCGAACGTGAATACGGCCTTGATGCCCAGCTCGCGTGCCTGCTTGAGCATCGGGCCGCCGGTGGCGTCCATGCCGCCGTGGAAGATCACGTCGGGGTTGCGGGACTTGATCTTGGTCAGGATCGCCTTGAAGTCCGTTTCCTTGTCGGTGGTCCGCTCGCGGCCGACCACCTGCACCTTGCCGGCCTTGAGGGTCTTCTCGACTTCGTTGGCGAGGCCCTCGCCGTAGGCGGTCTTGTCGTCGATCACCGCGACTTTCTTGCCCTTGAGCTCGCCGGCGATGAAGGCGGCGATCGCGGGGCCCTGCTGGTCGTCGCGGGCGACGGTGCGGAACACCGTCTTCAGGCCGCGCTCGGTCACCTGGGGGTTGGTGGCGGAGCCCGAGATCATCGGGATGCCGGCCTTGTTGTAGATCTCCGAGGCCGGGATGGTGACACCCGAGTTCAGGTGGCCGATCACGGCGGCGACCTTGGCGTCCACCAGCTTCTGCGCGACGGTGGTGCCGACCTTGGGGTCGGCCTGGTCGTCCTCGCTCTGCATCTGGAACGTGACCGGCTTGCCGTCGATGGTCACTTTCTTCTCGTTGGCCTGGGCGATGGCGAGGGCCACGCCGTTCTCGTCGTCCTTGCCCAAATGCGCGATGGAGCCGGTGAGCGGGCCGGCGTGGGCGATCGTGACCTTGACGCCGGCGGGCGCCGCAGGCGTGGCGGGCGCGGTGGCGGCCTTCTTCGGCTCTTCTTTCTGGCCGCAGGCGGCCAGCCCGAGCGCGAGCGCGACGGCGAGGCTCAGGGTATGGGAGCGCTTCATGGACTCTCCTGGAATCTGGTTTGTGGGACAGCGTTGGCACCGGCGGTGCCGAGGAAGGGCGCAATTATGGGTAGCGGGTTGACCGGTGTCAATTTTCCGCAGGCGCATGAAAAAAGCCGGCGCACGCGCCGGCTTTTTCGGGGAATGGGCGAGGGGCTTACTTCAGGGACAGAACCCACTTCACCAGCGTCTTCACGTCGGCATCGGGCACCCCGGCATTCGGCGGCATCGGAACCTGGCCCCAGACCCCCACGCTGCCTTTCTTGACCTTCTCCGCCAGCATGGCTTCGGCCTTGGCGTCGCCCTTGTACTTCGCGGCGACGTCCTTGTAGGCCGGCCCGACGAGCTTCTTGTCGATCGCATGGCATGCCGTGCAGGCGTGTTTCTTGGCGAGGGCCTCGTTGGCGAGGGCGGGCGTCGCGGCCGCGGCCAGGGCGAGCAGGGCGATCGCGGGGAGATGCTTCTTCATCGTGGAGCTCCTGTGTCTTGTCGTTCGGCGAAAGGCGCGATTCTGGGCAACTTCAGGGTTTCGCGCAATTTTTCCGGCGTATCGAGGGGTGAAAGGCACGTAACGCCCTCGCATACCCATGCGTTGACCGCGTCGCTTGCGCCCTTGGCAAGGACCGGGGGAAGGCCGGGCGTGCCTGCGGGAATGCAGGCCACCATCGTGGAGGGCAGCAGCTGCGGGTCGAGCATTTCCCGCCAGGGGTCGAGGGCGTCGCGCGCGCCGCTCACGATGATCGTGCGAGGCGGCTCGAGTTGCTCCTCCAACGCCGCCAGCATCGTTCCGAATGCCGTGGGCTGGGCCTCGAGCGGCTGCTGGAACAGGGCGAGCGTCCCGCGGGCAGCCTGGGAATAGCGCATGTCGCCGGTGAGGAAGGAAAGTCGATTGAGGCCGAGCGCCGCCATGGCGTTGCCCGAGGGCGTGGCATTGTCGGGTCCCGGTTTGGGCCGGTGGATGAGCGTCTCGTGGTCGTGCGCGGTGAAGAAGAAGCCCCCGGCCTGCGCATCGTGGAAACGCTCCATCAACGCATCGGCCAGTTCCTGCGCCCAATCCAGGTCCGCCACGTCGAAGTCGGCCTGCAACATCTCCAGCAAGGCGTTCAACAGGTACGCGTAGTCGTCCAGGTACGCATCGAGGTGAGCGCGGCCGTCCTTGGCCGTGGCCAGCAACTTGCCGTCGTGCCAGAGCGTCGAGCGGATGAAAGCCAGCGCGCGGCGCGCCGACGCGATCCACTCGGGACGGCGCAACGCACGTCCTGCGCGCGCCATGCCGGCGATGGCGAGCGCATTCCACGACGTGAGCACCTTGTCGTCCAGCCCCGGCCGCACGCGCCTTTCGCGGGCCTCGCGCAGCTTGCGGCGCGCGGCATCGAGGTGCAGCTCTACGGCGCCTTCGCGGATTTCCAGCGCCCGGGCCGCTTCCTCGATCGAACGTGCCATGACGAGGTGCCACGCATGGCCTTCGAAGTTCGGCTCGCGGTCGAGGCCGAAGACGAGCGAAGCCACCTGGAATTCTTCCGGCGAAAGCAGCGCCTGCACCTCGCCCGGCGTCCACACGTAGAACTTGCCCTCTTCTCCCTCGGAATCGGCATCGATGGAGGAGTAGTAGCCGCCATCGGCAGCTTGCATCTCGCGCACCAGCCAGCCCGCAGTCTCCGCGCACACCTTCTCGAAGAGCGGATCACGCGTGGCGGCCCACGCGTCGGCATAGACGCGCAGCAGCCAGCCGTTGTCGTAGAGCATCTTCTCGAAATGCGGGATCGCCCACCGCGCATCCACGCTGTAGCGCGCGAAGCCCCCGCCGACTTGGTCGTAGATTCCTCCCCGGGCCATGCTGCGCAGGGTGAAGGTGGCCATCTCCAGCGCCCGCGGATCGCCTGTCCGGGCGTGATGGCGCAGGAGCACCTCGATCGAATCGGGATGCGGAAACTTGGGCGCGCTACCGAAGCCACCATGGGTCGAATCGAAGTTGGCCGCCAAGTGCTCGACCGCGTCTTCGAGAGGCTCGCGCGAGAAGTCCGCAGCCTGCTGCGGCCTTCCGCGCGGCCCGGTGCGGGCCAGCGCCTGCGCGACCTGCGTTCCCTGGGCGCGGATCTCGTCGGGATGGCGGTCGTAGAAGTCGCGCACTCGACGCAGCACGTCCGTGAAAGCCGGCATGCCGTACCGCTGCGTCGGCGGGAAGTAAGTGCCGCCGAAAAACGGCAATTGGTCGGGCGTCAAGAACATCGTGAGCGGCCAGCCCCCGTTCCTCTGCGTGAGCAGCGCCTGCGCGAGCTGGTAGATCTGGTCGATGTCCGGGCGCTCTTCGCGGTCGACCTTGATGTTGACGAAGAGCTCGTTCATTACCTTCGCCGTGGCCTGGTCCTCGAAGGACTCGTGGGCCATGACGTGGCACCAGTGGCACGCCGAGTAGCCGACCGAGAGGAGGATCGGCTTGTTGGCGCGCCTGGCTTCGGCGAGCGCTTCTTCGCCCCACGGGTACCAGTCCACGGGGTTGTGCGCGTGCTGCTGGAGGTACGGGCTGGTTTCCCGGGCTAGGCGGTTGGGCATCGGGGCGTTGACCGGGAGCAAACCCTTTGCGGATAACCCCCAACTCTGGTTGGTGTGCATGGTTGCATCACGGATAGTCCACGAAATCATCCAAAGGTTTTATCCGCCTTCATCCGTGCTTCCATACGCTTTATCCGTGCCCGCGCATTAACTTGCCGCATGGCGATAGGGAAATTTCACCAAGCCCAGGATCAGGGCGCAGCCGGAAAGAATGATCGCGCACCCCGCGATCCGTCCCGGAGTCACCGGCTCGCCAAGGAACATCACGCCCCAGACCATTCCAAACACCGGCACCAGCAGCGTGACCGTCACCGCCTTCACCGGCCCCACGTCGGCAATCAGCCGGTAGTAGAAGATGAAGGCCACGGTGGTGGAAACGAGCGCGAGGCCCAGCAGTGCCAGCCAGGCCATCCCCGGCAAGGAAGCCGGAAGGGGACCGGCTGCGGGCAGCACGGGCACTACCGCAGCGGCCGCCAACAGCAACGTGCCCGCAGCTGTGCCGATCGGGCTCGCGCCCTTGAGCTTCACCTTGGCGTATACGATGACAAACCCGTAGATCGCGGTTGCTCCCACGGACATGGCGGCGGCGAGAAGCTCCCGTCCTGTCATGGGCGTAGGGGTCCATCCGACCAGGACGGCGGTGCCCACCAGGCAAAGCCCGATGCCGGCGGCCTTCGTTGCAGTGACCGGCTCACGAATCCACACGGCCGCGACGATGGAGGCGAAGAGCGGCGAGAGCGAGTTGAGGATCGCCGCCGTAGACGCGTCGATCACCGTGACGGCCTGCGCGATCAGCAGGAAGGGCACGGCGGTCCCGATCACGCCCACGAAGAGCCAGGGCCTCCAGTGACTGCGCCAGCCGATCGACCCGCCGGACAGGAGGACGAACGCACCGAGCGCCGCGCCGCCCAGCAGCAATCGCATCTCGATCATCCACACCGGGCCGAAATAGGGCACGGCGTAGCGCATGAAAAGGTACGACGCGCCCCACATCGCCGCCAGGGCGACGAGGCGCGCGAGGTCCTGTGTCCTCAAGCCGCTTCCACGAGCGCGCCTTCGATCCCGAGCAGCGAGGTCTTGCGGCCGAGGCCGCCGGCGTAGCCGGTGAGGCTGCCGCTGCTGCCGAGCACGCGATGGCACGGCACCACGATCGAAAGTGGATTTCGCCCGGTGGCCGCGCCCGCCGCGCGCGCGGAGCCGGGCGCGCCCGCGCGGCGCGCGAGCTCGGCGTAGGTGATCGTCGTCCCGTACGGAATGCGCGCGATCTCGGCCCACACGCGCCTTTGGAAGGCGGTACCTTCCGGCGCGAGGGGGAGGTCGAAATCCCGGCGCGCTCCAGCGAAGTACTCCCCGAGCTGCCGCCGGCATTCGACGAGCGGCGCGCAAAGGCGGTCCTCGATCCACTGAGGCGAGATGGCGGGCGCATGGCGGCCGCCTTCGAAGTAGATGCCGGTGAGCCCGTCGCCGCTGCTTGTGGCGAAAAGCGAGCCCAGGGGTGTTGCGATGCCAAGGTAGCGAGTCATGTTTGCCTTTCGAGGGATTTCCAGAGGTGCAGCACCGCGTACGAGCGCCAGGGCCGCCAGCGCTCGGCCTCGCGCAGCGCCTGCGGCGCGGAGCGGATGTCCATCGCCTTCATCACCGCGACATCGGGATTGGGGAACGCATCGGGCCAGGCGAGCGCGCGCATGGCGATGTACTGCGCGGTCCAGCGCCCGACGCCCGGGATCGACTCGAGCGCCTCGAGCGTGGCATCGACCGGTGCTGTGGGGTCGAGAGCCAGGCGACCATCGGCCACTTCGCGCGCGAGGGCCACGATGGCGCGCGCGCGGCTCGCGATGATCCCCAGCCCTGCGATGCGCGAAGGATCGAGGGCGGCGACTTGCGCGGGCAAGGGAAAAAGGCGATCGAGCGCGGCGTGAGAGGTCTCGATGGGCGTGCCCAGCTCCGCGACGAACCGTCCCGCCAGCGTCGCGGCGGCCCTCACGGTGATCTGCTGGCCGAGCACCGCGCGCACCGCAATCTCGAAACCGTCGGCAGCGCCGGGCAAGCGCAGTCCCGGATGCGCCGAGGCGAGCTCGCCCAGCGTGGCGCAGACATCGTCGGGATGCCCGGCGAGGTCGAAGAGGTGCTTCACGCGCGCGAGCGTCGCCGGCAATGCGCCCGCGAGGGACGCGCTCACGCTCACGCGCAGGGCCGGTCGCCTCGTCGCCGGGGCCACCGAGATCACGCCCGACACTTCGCGCCCGTCGCGGACGATGCGCAACGTGCGCAGGTAGGTCCGGCCTTCGACCGCCTCGACGCGGGGGATCGCGCGCCGGGCGAGGAAGGCGAGCATCGCGTCCCAGTCGTAAGGCGGCCGGTACACGAGGTCGAACGCGAGCCGCTCCTGCGGACGCTTACTCGGCGCGCTCTTGCGCAGCGCTGCCGGCGTCATGCGATAACGCGTGCGAAACAGGTGGTTGAAGCGCCTCAGGCTCGCGAAGCCGCTTGCGAGCGCCACTTCGAGCACCGCCATGTCGGTGTCGGTGAGCAACCGCTTGGCGAGCAGGAGGCGCTGCGTCTGCGCGTACTCGACGGGGGAGACACCGAACTCCTGCTGGAACACGCGGCGCAAATGGCGGTCGGTCACTCGGAGCGTCGCGGCGAGGTCAGGCAGGCGCGCATCGCCCAGGCGGCCGTCTTCGATCATCCTCGCCGCCGATTGCGCGAGCCGGCGGTTCGCATCGACCACCGCATAGCCCGGCGCCAGCTCCGGCCGGCACCTCAGGCAGGGTCGAAAGCCCTCCCCCTCGGCCGCCGCGGCGCTCGGGAAGAAGCGACAGTTGGCGCGGTTGGGCGTGCGCGCGGTGCACACCGGGCGGCAGTAGATGCGCGTCGTCGCCACGCCCACGAAGAACCGGCCGTCGAAGCGGGCGTCATGGCTGCGGAGCGCCCGGTAGCATTGGTCCTGGTCGAGCAGCATCGGGCCATTATCGGCTCCTCACGCCATGGCTGCTCGCCGTTTTCGGACATGGAAGCCGGGGGGTAGATTAGCCGCGTGCCCACCCCCACCCAGTTGGTCGAGCACGTGGTCGAGCTCATGGCGGCCGAGTTCGGCTCCGTGGAGCCGCGCGCCATGTTCGGGGGCTGGGGCATCTATCACCAGGGCCTCTTCTTCGCGCTCGTCATGGACGATGCGCTCTACATGAAGACCGACGCCGAGAACCTGGCGGCGTTCGAGGCCGCAGGATTGGAGCCGGTGGTCTACGAAATCGAGGGACGCGAGCCGGTCGTCATGCACTACCGCGGGGTGCCCGAGGAAGCGCTCGACACCCCGGCTGTGATGGCGCATTGGGCGCGGCTCGCCTACGGTGCCGCGCTGCGTGCCGCGATGCGCAAAGGCGTCAAGCGGCAGAACTCTCCCCGCGGCTCCGCGAAAAAGCCAGCCACGCGAGCGCGATCCCGGCAACGGTGACGAGCGGCAACGCAACGTAGTTGAGCGTGTTCCAGCCGTGCGCGTTCACCAGCACGCCCGAGGTGAACGCCGAAAGCGCCTGCACCGTGAAGATGGTCATCTCATTCGCACCTTGGGCCTTGGCTTTCTCGGAAGGGCGGTAGGTCTCGGTGAGCAGCGTGGAGCCGCCGATGTAGGTGAAATTCCAGCCCAGGCCCAGCAGGACGAGCGCCCACCAGAAGTGGGGCACGAGCTGGCCCGACAGGCCGACGCCGATGCATGCGAACAGGATTGCCACGCCGCTGCCCATCACCGGGAGCACGCCGAAGCGCTTGATGAGCGAGCCGGTGAAGAAGGATGGCGCGAACATGCCCACCACGTGCGCGGAGATCACGCTGGCGGCCGCGGAGTAGGGATGGCCGCAGAAGCCCATCGCGAGCGGTGTCGCGACCATCAACAGGTTCATGGTCGCGTAGCCCAGCGCCGCCACGCTCGCCGCCACGATGAAGGTCGGTTGCGCCACGATCTCGGGGAGCGGCCGCGCGGGACCCTGCGTGGCATCGGAGGGTTGTTCCTTCAGCGTGAGGCGCGAGATGATCGCCATGGAGGCGAGGCAATACACGAAGAGCGATGCGTAAGTGGCCACGTATGTCGGTTGCATCCACTCGCGCGTGAGCTTGCTGATCTCGGGGCCTACGATGCCGCCGACCAGCCCGCCGGCGAGCACGTACGAAATCGCCTTCGCCTTGAAGTCAGCCGGTGCCGCATCGGCGGCGGCGAAACGGTAGTACTGGCCGAACGCGTTGAAGCCGCCCAGCAGGAAGGTGCCCAGGCACAGGAGCCAGAAGCTTCCGAGCGCCATCGCGATGGTTGCGATGACCGAGCCCGATAGCCCCAGTGCGCCGCCGGTGAGGAAGCCGTTGCGCCGGCCTACGCGCTTCATCCAGAGCGAAGCGGGGATCGTGGCGACCGCCGCGCCCACTACGTAGATGGCCGAAGGGACGGTCGCGAACACCTTGTTGTCCGCGAGCGCGTAGCCCGCGAGCGCGCCCACCGAGATCAGGGTGACCGCATTCGTGAGCAGCAGCGCCTGGCAACAGGCGAGCAGCCAGACGTTGCGGTGGCTCAAAGCGCGCGCTTCCGGAATCGCAGAACCTCATCGCGGGTTGTCCCGTCCTTCATGCGAATGGTGAGCCGCACCACGAGGGAGTCCGGCGCCTCGCGATGGAAGCCCACGCCTCCGAACACCGCCTCGTCGGGGCCGATCTTCGTGAGCCTGAGGCGCAGCGCCTTGTCCTTTTCCTCCCAGCCCACCCAGTTGGGATGAAAGTGCTTCACGACGAACTGCAGGCTCGACTCGGCCTCCTCGATGGCGAAGAGCTCGTAGAAGCCCTTGCCGTCGGGCTTGGTGAGCCGGAAGGCGCCGAGGATTACGCCGTTGAGCGGCGGCATCCAGATGTCCTCGATCCTGCCGCCGAGCCCCTCACCCTCCCAGTAGCCCGCGATCCAGGCGACGTCGGTTACGCGTGCCAGCGGCGGAGTGGTCGGCGCGTCCTGCGCCCTGGCGAAGTGGGAGAATCCCCAGAAGAGCAGGGCTGCTGCGGCGATCCCGAACCTCATTTCAATTCCCCGTGACGAAAGGCAACGAACCATGAACTACCGGCGACTCGGCCGTTCCGGCCTCAAGGTGAGCGAGCTTTCGTACGGCTCGTGGATCACCTACGGCAACCAGCTGGACGGCAACGCCGCGCGCGAATGCATGGCCGCGGCGTGGGACAAGGGCGTCAATTTCTTCGACAACGCCGAAGTGTACGCGCAGGGCAAGAGCGAGGAGCTGATGGGCGAGTCGCTGAAGAAGCTCGGCTGGCCTCGCCTCAAGTACATCGTCTCGACCAAGTTCTACTGGGGCATCAGCGAGGGACCGAACGAGAAAGCGACGCTCAACCGCAAGTACCTGCTGCACGGCATCGACGCGTCGTTGAAGCGCCTGCAACTCGATTACGTCGACCTCGTCTACTGTCATCGGCCCGATCCCAACACGCCGATCGAGGAAACGGTGTGGGCGATGCACGACATGGTCGAGCGCGGCAAGGCGCTCTACTGGGGGACCTCGGAGTGGAGCGCGGCCGAGCTCATGGCGGCGTGGCAGATCGCCGAACGTCACCACCTGCGCAAGCCCGTGGTCGAGCAGCCCGAATACAACCTTTTCGCACGCAAGCGCGTCGAGGAGGAATACAAGCGGCTCTACGACGAGATCGGCATCGGGCTCACGACGTGGAGCCCGCTCGCCTCGGGCCTGCTCACCGGCAAGTACCGCAATGGCGTTCCGGCCGGCAGCCGCGGATCGATCCCGCGGATGCAGTGGATGGTGGCGGAGCTCACCGATGCGAAGCGCAACGCGGCGGTGGCCGAGCTCGAAAAGATCGCGAAGGAGCTCGGATGCACCGTGGCGCAGCTCGCCATCGCGTGGTGCGCGCGCAACCCGAACGTCTCCAGCGTGATCACGGGCGCCTCGAAGGTGTCGCAGGTGGAGGAGAACATGAAGGCGGCGGAGGTGATTCCGAAGCTGACGCCCGACGTGTTGGAGCGAATCGACGCGGCCACTTCAGGGCTTTCTTCGTGATGGCAGCAACAGCCATCCTGCGCTCGCCAGCCGTGACGCGAGTGCGCCTGGCCCTCGAGTCGGCCGGTCTGGATCCCGAAATCGTCGAGCTGCCCGGCGCCGCCTACACCGCGAAGGCCGCCGCGGCCTTCCTCGGCTGCGACGTCGGGCAGATCGCAAACTCCCTCGTCTTCCGCGCGGTGGAGAGCGGCCGCGCGGTACTGGTGATGTCTTCCGGCGCGCGGCGTGTCGACACTGCGCGCTTGGCGCAAGTAGTGGGCGAGCCGATCGGCAAGGCGGACGCCGATTTCGTCCGCAACGCCACGGGGTTCGCGATCGGCGGCGTGGCGCCCGCAGGCCACACCGGGGAAATAGTCGCCTACGTCGAGCGATCGCTCGCGGCCTACCCGAAGCTGTGGGCCGCCGCGGGCCATCCCAACACGGTGTTCCCCCTCACGTACGCGGAGCTACTGCGCTTGTGCGGCGGCCGCGAGGCGGACGTGGCCGCGCCTTCGCCTTAGCACCCTTCGCGGCCAGGTCACCCGCGGCGGCGCGCGAAGCCGCCAAGTGGGGCAAGATCGTCAAGGCGGCAAACATCACGCCCGAGTGAGGCGAAGGGCTAGCGCCCGTAGAACTTCTTCACGGTATCGGCCGCGACCTGCTGCAGGAACGCGGCCGTTCCCTTGTCGATCTTCCCGTAGTAGTCGTAGGCGTTGCCGACCGGCGACTTGCCGTACACCGCCGCATAGACGGTGCATGCCGCGAGATATGAGCCGATGAGATCCGGGTGCGAGCCGTCGAAATCCTTGTGCAACTGGATGCCCGGCTTGCGCCTGTACGCCTCCTCGAAGGCGAGCCCCACGGGGATTACCAGCGCATCGATCTCGTTCGCCGCCTTGAGGTAGGCCTCCTCGGTGAGGCGGATGTTCTCGGGCTTGGCCTGCTTGTGCGGCTTCACGTAGGCGTGCGGCATGTAGAGCGCCGTGCGGCCGCCGCGTTGCCGGATCACCTTGTCGAACTCGAGCACCGTGTCGTGAAAGCGCTTGCGCCGCGCGTCCGACAATGGCTCGGCGCTACCCCCCTGCAGGATCACGAGCTGGAAGGGCTCCTTCACTCCGATGCGCCCCGGCGTGGTGAGGTGATCGATGTTGTGGTGCGAGAGCTCCGCCCCGCCGATGGTGGCCGACTTGTATTGCAGCTTGCCCTGGAGCGCGGCATCGCCTGCGATGACCATGCGCTGCACGTGGTTGTGCAGGCTGTCGTTGTAATAGAAGTAGCTGTTGCCTACGAAGAGCACGCGGGTGGGGGAGTCGCCCTGCCGGGCCTTCACGCGCGGCGGCGGGGCCTCGGCGTGCGCGAGTTGCGATGCGAGGAAAAGGCTTGCGGCAAGAAAGGCGATAAGGCGCGGCACTTGGGCTCCAAAGGAACGGAAAATGGGCCCCCGCCCCGCGGGGGAGACGCATTCTACTCAAGCGCCTGCTCGAGGTCGGCGATGAGGTCGTCAACGTCTTCGATGCCGACGGAAAGCCGGATCAGCGCGTCGCTCACGCCGATCTCCTTGCGTACGTCAGCGGGCACGGAGGCGTGGGTCATGATCGCCGGGTGCTCGATGAGGCTCTCGACGCCGCCCAGGCTTTCGGCGAGGGTGAAGACCTGGCAGCGCTCGAGCATGCGAAGCGAGGCGGCCTCGCCGCCTTTCACGATCGCGGACACCATCCCGCCGCCCGCGGCCATCTGGCGTTTCGCGAGCGCGTGCTGCGGATGGCTCTCCAGACCCGGGTAGAACACCTTCTCGATTTTCGGGTGCATCGCGAGCCACTCGGCGATGCGCGCCGCGTTCTCGCAGTGACGCTGCATGCGCACGGCGAGCGTCTTGAGGCCGCGCGTCACGAGGAACGCATCGAAGGGGCTCGGCACCGAGCCCACGGCGTTCTGGATGAAGCCCAGTCTTTCCGCGAGGTCGTCCCGGGAAGTCGCGGCCACGCCGCTGATCACGTCGGAGTGGCCGTTGAGGTACTTGGTGGCCGAGTGCATCACGATGTCGATGCCGTGCTCGAGGGGCCGCTGAACCCACGGCGATGCGAAGGTGTTGTCCGCGACGGTGACGATGCCGCGCTTCTTCGCCACCTCCGCCACTAAGGCGAGGTCGACCAGCTTGAGCAGCGGGTTGGAGGGCGTCTCCACCCAGATCATCTTGGTGCCCGGCTTGATCGCCCGCTCGAGATCCTCGCGGCTCGCGAGCGGCGAGTATGAGAAGTCGAGGCCCGCCGAGCGGCGCCGCACGCGCTCGAAGACGCGTCTCGTTCCGCCATAGAGATCGTCCAGCGCCACCACGTGCGCGCCGGAATCGAGCAGCTCCAGGATCGCGGACGTCGTCGCCATCCCGGAGGAAAAGGCGAATCCGTGCGTGCCGCCCTCGAGGTCGGCCACGCAACGCTCGTAGGCCCAGCGCGTCGGGTTGTGCGAGCGTCCGTAGTCGAGGCCCTTGTGCTTTCCGGGGCTCTCCTGCGCGAAGGTGGACGTGGCGTAGATCGGCGTGATCACGGCGCCCGTCTGGGGATCGGCGGGTTGGCCGGCATGGATCGCGCGCGTGGCAAAGCGTGGCGGCTGCGTGGGATTCTTCACTTGAGCTTGCGCCTCAGGCTGTTGAGGAGGTCGATGCGGGTGATGAGGCCGTGGAATTTGTCGTCGGCGACGATCGCGACGTGGTCGCGGTCGAGGATGGCGATGACCTGGTCGATGGAGTCGCCGGGCGAGAGCGTCTCCAGATCCGCCGTCATGTGCTTTCGCACCAGGTCCCGGAAATGCGATTCGCCGCGCGTCACGGCACGCAGCACGTCGTATTCGTCGATGAGGCCGACGATGCGCTCGCCTTCGAGCACCGGCAGCTGCGAGACGTCGTTCAGCTTGAACCGTCCGTAGGCGGTGAGAAGCGTGTCGTCGGGGCCGACGCTCACCGTGGCTCGCTCTTCCATGGGCCGGCCGATGTAGTCGCGCAGGTCGCCATGGCGCGCGCGCTCGCGAAAACCCTGGTCGGCCAGCCAGTAGTCGTTGTACATCTTGGAAAGATACTTGTTGCCGCTGTCGGGCACGAGCGAGACCACCCGCTCGGGAGCCTTTCGCGAGCGGCAGTACATGAGCGCCGCCGCCAGCAGCGTGCCCGTGGAGGAGCCGCCGAAGATGCCTTCCTTCGCGAGCAGCTCGCGCGCGGCCTCGAAGCTCTCGGCGTCGGTGATGCTGTAGGCCTCGCGCACATTGGACAGATCGGCGATCGACGGGATGAAGTCCTCGCCGATGCCCTCGACGAGCCACGAGCCCGCCTCGCCGTGCTTCCCGGTCTTCACCACGTCCACCAGAATCGACCCCGCGGGATCGGCGAGCACCATGCCGACCTTCGGCGCCACCTTGCGGAAGTAATGCGTGAGCCCGGCCAGGGTTCCCGCGCTGCCCACCCCGCACACGATTGCATCGAGGTCGCCCTCCATCTGCTGCCAGATCTCGGGGCCGGTCCTGGTCTCATGGGCCAGCGAATTGGCCTCGTTGCCGAACTGGTTCACGAAGAAGCCACCGGTGTCTTCGGCGATCTTCTGCGCCACGTCCTGGTAGTAATCGGGATGGCCCTTGCCCACGTCCGAGCGCGTCATCACCACTTCCGCGCCCATCGCCTTGAGATGGAAGACCTTCTCGCGGCTCATCTTGTCGGGGATCACCAGCACCAGCTTGTAGCCCTTGCGCGCGGCGACGAGCGCGAGCCCCAGCCCCGTGTTGCCGGCAGTGGCTTCGACGATGGTGCCGCCGGGCGCGAGCCGCCCGTCACCCTCCGCGGCCTCGATCATCGAGAGCGCGATGCGGTCCTTGATGGAGCCGCCGGGGTTCTGGTACTCGAGCTTCAGGAACAACCTGCAGGGGCCGGCATCGAGGCGAGTGGCTTCGACCATCGGCGTGTGGCCGATGAGGTCGAGGATCGCGTCGCCCTGGCCCCTTTTGGGGGTGTCGAGCGGCATTGCTCTCTCCTTGTCACCCCGGACGCCGCGGTCGCAGCGATGGCTCGGGGCCCGATCTATCTATCGAACCTTGCCAAAGTCACGATGTGCCCGCCCGGCTCCATGAAGGAGATCTCGTCGGCGCCATAGAACGTCGTGTGCCGCTCGACGATCGCCTTCTCGGTGGCGAGCGCGGTGATCGCCGCATCGAGGTTGTCCACCTCCATGAAGACGGCGCTCGCACGCGATTGGCGGCTCAATTCCCGCACCGCATCGCCTTCATGGGAGTTGCCGCGCGTCTCGACCATCACCTGGACGCCATCCTTCTCGAGCGCCACGAAGCCAAGGAGGTCCCCGTCCGGCACGTCGAACTGCACGGTGAAGCCCAGCTTGGTGAAGAAGTCGCGCGTGGGCTCGACGCGGTCGACGAAGAGGACAGGCGTGGCGCTGGAGATTTTCATCGGAATTCTCCATTGGGCCCCGGCCCATCGCCGCAGCGCGGCGGCCGGGGCGACATCTATCAGTCCGTCACCGCTCCCATGCTCGCGGATTTCACCAGCTTGGCGTACTTGCCGAGCACGCCGCTGGTGTACTTGGGCTGCGGCGGCTTCCATGCGGCGCGACGCTTCGCGATCTCCTCGTCCGGTACGTTCAGCTGGATGAGCAGCTTGTGCGCGTCGATGGTGACCGAGTCGCCTTCCTTCACCAGGGCGAGCGTTCCACCGTCGAACGCCTCGGGCGTCACGTGGCCCACCACCATGCCCCAGGTGCCGCCGGAAAAGCGCCCGTCGGTGATGAGGCCCACGGTTTCACCCAGCCCCTTGCCGATGAGCGCGGCCGTGGGCGAAAGCATCTCGCGCATGCCCGGCCCGCCCTTGGGCCCCTCGTAGCGAATGATGAGCACGTCGCCCGCCTTGATGCGATCCGAGATGATCGCCTCCATGCACTCGGGTTCCGAATCGAACACGCGCGCCGGACCGGTGATGGAAGGATTCTTGAGGCCGGTGATCTTGGCCACGCAACCTTCGGGCGCCAGGTTGCCGCGAAGGATCGCCAGGTGGCCATGCGCATACATCGGGTTCGACCACGGGCGAATCACGTCCTGGTCCGCGCGGGGCTCGGCCGGAACGTCCTTCAGGTTCTCGGCCACGGTCTTGCCGGTGATCGTCATGCAGTCGCCGTGCAGCACCCCGTTGGCGAGCAGGATCTTCATGACCTGCGGGATGCCGCCCGCCTTGTGCAGGTCCACCGCGACGTAGCGCCCGGAGGGCTTCAGATCGCACAGGACCGGCACTTTCTGGCGGATGCGCTCGAAGTCGTCGAGCTTCCATTCGATGCCGGCGGCATGCGCGATGGCGAGCCAGTGCAGCACGCCGTTGGTGGAACCACCAGTCGCCATGATCACGGCGACCGCGTTCTCGATGGACTTCCTGGTGACGATGTCCCGCGGCTTCAATCCGGCCTTCACGGCGGCGACCAGCGCTTCCATGCTCCTGGCGGCGCTCTCGCGCTTCTCCTCGTCCTCGGCGGCCATCGTCGACGAATAAGGCAGCGACATCCCCACGGCTTCCACCGATGACGACATCGTGTTCGCGGTGTACATCCCGCCGCACGCGCCCACGCCGGGTAGCGCCTTGCGCTCGATGCACTCGAAATCCTCCTGCGACATCTTGCCGGCGGTGTAGGCGCCGACCGACTCGAACACCGAGACGATCTGCAGGTCCTGGCCCTTGTGGCGGCCCGGCTTGATGGTTCCGCCGTAGACGCAGATCGCAGGCACGTTCATGCGCAGGATGCCGATCATGGCGCCGGGCAGGTTCTTGTCGCAGCCGCCGATGGCGAGCACGCCGTCCATGAACTGGCTCTGCGCCGCGGTCTCGATGGCGTCGGCGATCACCTCGCGCGAGACGAGCGAATACTTCATGCCCTCGGTGCCCATGGAGATGCCGTCGGTCACCGTGATCGTGCCGAACATCTGCGGCATGGCACCCGCGCGGCGCGCGGCGGCATCCGCCGCATCGGCCAGCGGCTGGATGCCGGCATTGCAAGGGTTCATCGTCGAGTGGCCGTTGGCGATGCCGACGATGGGCTTGTCGAAGTCCTCGTCGCGGTAGCCGATGGCGCGCAGCATCGAGCGATTGGGCGAGCGCGTGACGCCCTTGGTGATGGTGAAGGAGCGGAACTTTTCGGTCATGGCGGGGGCGAAGCGGAGTGAACCTGCACGGCCATTCTAGAGCATGAAGGCGCTCGCGTTTGCGGCGGGCTGCGCCTTCGTGGGCCTTGGCGTCGCGGGCTTCGTCCCGGCGCTGTCGCCCGGGGACCTGGTGCTGGGCGTTTTCGCCGTCGATCCCATGCAGAACATGTTCCGCATCGCTACCGGGCTGCTCGGGTTGGCGCTGGCCTTTTCGGGGGAAGTCGAGGCGCGCACATGGTTCCGGCTGGTCGGGATCGTGTATGCGTTGCTCATGGTCGTGGGCCTGGTCACGGCGCGCAGTGGCGAGGTCCTCGGCATGTCTGCTAACGCCGCCGACCACGCGCTGCACAGCGCCGTGGCCGCGCTGGCCCTGTACCTCGGCTTCTTCGCCCGCGAACGGCATGACGACGTAGGAATGCTCCGATAGGCGGTACGCGCGGGTGCATGGTCTCCGCGGCACATCCTCCCGGGGCACTCGCCCCCCGAGCAGGCATCAAAGCGTCATTCCCACGAATCCTGGAGCTTCATATGAAGGTGCTCGCCCTTCTCATCGGTGTCGTCCTGCTCGCCATAGGCGTTGCGGGCTTCGTTCCTGCATTCACTGCCGACGGCGTGTTGTTCAACGTCATCCCCATGGACACGGTGCGCAGCGTGCTGTTTTTGGTAACCGGCCTGGTCGGCATCGCCATCGGTGTCTCGCGTCGCCGCGGCGTCCTCCCGCCTTCGACGGGTGAACGCGACATGCGCACCTGGATGTAAGCGCCTTCGCAGTCCGGCGGCTTCCTCTGGGATAATCGGCGCGCACAACGCCGCCCGGGAAAAGCCGCCTTGCTCGTCCACCCCCAGTTCGATCCCATCCTCTTCAGCGTCGGGCCCGTCGCCGTACGGTGGTACGGTCTCATGTACGTGGTGGGCTTCGTCGCCTACATCGTGCTCGGCAAGTACCGCGTGCGCCGCGGATTGGGTCATGGGCTCGAGGTAAGAGACGTGGACGACATGCTGATCTACGCCGTCTTCGGAGTGATCCTCGGCGGGCGGCTGGGATACGTGCTGTTCTACAAGCCCGGCTACTACCTCCAGCATCCCGGCGAGATTTTGCAGATCTGGTCCGGCGGCATGAGCTTCCATGGCGGATTCATCGGCGTGATGCTCGGCGTGGCCCTGTTCTGCTGGATACGCAAGCGGCACTGGCTGGCGACGATGGATTTCATCGCGCCGCTGGTGCCTGTCGGCCTCGCTGCGGGCCGCGTGGGCAACTTCATCAATGGCGAGCTGCCCGGCCGCCCGACAACGGTCCCCTGGGGAATGTGGTTCCCGCAAATCGATGCCACACCCATCTACCGCCACCCTTCCCAGCTCTACCAAGTCGCCCTCGAGGGCATCGCGCTTTTCGTGATCTTGTGGATCTATTCGAGCAAGCCGCGTCCCACGGGCGCAGTGTCCGGCGCATTTCTCGTAGGTTACGGCGCATTCCGCTTCATCGCGGAGTTCGGCCGCCAACCCGACGACTTCCTCGGCCTGCTCGCCTTCGGCCTGTCGATGGGCCAGTGGCTCTCGCTGCCGATGATCGCCATCGGGCTGGCCATGATGGCGTGGGCGTACCGCCTCAACGCGGCAAGGGGATCCTGAGCACCAGGGGGTTCGGGACGTTCTCGGGGTCTTCGATCCTGCCCTCGCGGTTGAAATGGCTCACACCCGTGGCCGCGAGCAGGTAGAAGCCGTCGGTGCCCACCACGCCGGTGGTCGGCTCGGCGAGGGCCGAATGGTGGTGAGAGAGCAGCGTCTGGACCTTCGTGATCGCGCCGCCATCGCCCGAGAGCGAGATCAGGATCACCCGCCCAGGCGTGGTCAGGCTCTGCACCGCGACCAGCTGGCCCTGCCACTGGTACAGGCCATCGATGCCGGCCACCGATTCGCGCGTGGGATTCTCCACCCGCTTGAGCTCGCGGCTTTCCAGATCGACCACGGCGAGACCGGTCGAGTGGCCGACGTAGAGGCGCTTCCCATCGGGCGAGGGCGCGAGGCCGTTGCTGCCGCGGATGCGATTCGGCGGCACGACCTCGCGCGAAGGCCCGGGTCCCTTCACCGCGATCTCGTAGATCGCGCCGCTGCCCGAATCCGAGGCGTACACGCGGCCACCGATCGCTACCGCGACATCGTTGAGCTGGACCGCCGCGGGAACGTCGTAGCGCTGCAGCAGGCGGCGCGTATCGAGGTCGAAGGCGACCACCGCATTGCGCGGCTGCTTCTGGCCCGCGGTGGTGAGCGCCGAGGTGCTGACTGCGTAGAGGATGCGGCGCGGCCCGTCGATGGCCAGGCCGAGGACCGCGTCCATCTTCGCTGCCGCGCCCGCGAATTCCTCGGCAGCGCCGTCGGTGACCTTCAGCACGCGCCCGGAGAAGCTGCCGAGGTAGAAGCTTCCGGAAGCAGGATCGCGGGCGATACCTTCGGGAAGAAGGGTGCGGTCGCTCAGTTCCAGTGCGGTCGGCGCGTAGTCGAGGCGGGGCAGCTTCGCCTCGAGCTTCGAGCGCACCGCCTGGAAGCCGGTGTCGCCCCACACCTTTGCGAAATCGCGGCGTGAAGGAAGGAAGCCGTCGCCCAGCTCGTGCACCTTTTCCATCGCTGCGATGGCGCCGCGCGTATCGCCCAGCTGGGAACGGAAGCGCGAGAGGTAGAAATAGAGCGTCGCGTCCCCGGGTCGTTGCTCGAGGAGCTTCTCGATGGCGGCGATGGTGCGCCGGGCCTGCTCGGCTTCGCCGTCCTGCGCAAGGCACGGAAGTACGAGGAGCACGGCGAGGGCCAGCATCAGGCTGCGCATAAGGGGGATCCGGCGGAGGGCAAGCGCGATTATTTCATGTAGGGTTTCCGCCATGCGTTACTGCATCTTCGGCGCCGGGGCGATCGGCGGTTTGGTGGCTGCGCGCCTTGCGTTCGCCGGCGAGGATGTGTGCGTGGTCGCCCGTGAACCGGCCCTGGAGGCCATCTCCAGGCGCGGTATCGAGCTCATCCTCCAGGATGGGGCGAAGAAATCGACCGGGCCGCTGCGGGCGACCGATGATTGCGCCAAGGCGGGCCCGTGCGACGTCCTGGTGCTTGCGCTCAAGGCGAACCAACTTCCCGGCGTCGCGCCGCGACTTGCGCCATTGCTCGAGCGGGACACGCTCGTGATGCCGATGCAGAACGGGCTGCCGTTCTGGTACTTCCACCAGCATGGCGCGGAGCTGGCCGGGCGAGCCATCCAATGCGTCGATCCGGGCGGCAAGGTGCTCGAGGCGCTCGATCCGCGGCGCGTGATCGGTTGCGTGGTGTACATGGCGGCCGAGCGCGCCGGACCCGCGAGCGTTCGCCACATGGGCGGCAATCGCCTTTTTCTCGGAGAGCTCGACGGATCACGCAGCGCGCGCGTTGAAGCGCTGTCTGCGAGCCTCACCCGCGCGGGTTTCGATGCGCCGGTTTTCGACGACATTCGCGCGGAAGTGTGGCTCAAGCTCTGGGGCAACCTCGCCTTCAACGCGATTTCGGCGCTGGGGCATGCGACGCTTGCCCGAGTGTGCGGGCACGAGGAAGGCCGCAGCCTTGCCGAACAGATGATGAGGGAGGCCCAGGCGGTCGCCGAGCGCCTCGGGGTGAAGATGCGCGCTTCGATGCAGCAACGTATCGAGGGGGCCGCGCGCGTGGGCGCGCACAAGACGTCGATGCTTCAGGACGTGGAAGCCGGGCGCGCGCTCGAGATCGACGCGTTGACGGGGTCCGTGGTCGAGCTCGGCGAGATGGTGGGCATTGCCACGCCCACCATCCGGGCGATCTACCAGGCGACGAAGCTGCTCGATGCGACGATGCGGGCCGAAGGAGCGGCGGTCAGGTTGGTCAACGTCCTCGAGGGATGAGCGATGAGGGACGAGAGGCCCACGAGCTACCGCGCGCGGTGCTCCCGGTAGTCCTTCCCGCCGATGAGCTGCGGGCGGGAGACGGGATCGAAATCCGCCCATTCGCCGTTCGCCCAAGTGCCGTCCGTGCGCTCGACCTGGTGCGCGCCGCACTCCTCGAGGATGCGCACGATGTCTTCTTCCGCGAGGGTGCTAGCATCCGCATTCACGGCGATCATCGCTTCGGCGGGACGGACATCGGCATGGTCGGTGCGCGGCTCGTCGCTTTCCTCCTTCAGCGAGCCTACCAGGGAACCGGTGTAGCCCCCGACCGCGGCGCCGGCGACGATGCCGGCCGGCCCGAGGAAGGGCGTCGCCGTGACGCCCGCCGCGGTGCCGATGGCCGCGCCGATCGCCGCGCCCTTCACGGCGCCCTCGTCGGCGTCTTCGGAGCCCGGGGACTTGTGGCGATCACCGCCGATGGGCGTCTGGTCATGCTCACCCGCCGGGTTGACGCGGAACTCGCAGATGTACTCCTCGGCCACGCCGGCGGCGCGCAGCCGTTCGAGCGCTGCCTGGGTCTTGCTGTAGACGTCGAAGCCGCCTGCGATGATCGTTGTCATGGTGATCGCCTCCTCGGGTCGTTGATGGGACTTCAGAAACGGAACTGCAAGCCGGCCGAGAGCATGTCGACGTCCCGCCGGCCGCCTACGAAGTCGAGCTTGTGGCGGTCCCAGTCGGCGCGGACCTGGATGTTCGGCGTGATGGCGAAGGTCGCCCCGGCGCCGTAGGTCCAGCCCCACCCGTCGCGGTCGCGGCGCGCGCTGATGGAGTCGTCGATATCCACGCGCACGTCGGTTCGCGCATAGAGGCCACCGCCCTTGGCGAAGACGTTGAAGCGCTCCCCGATGGGCACGCCGACCGTGAGCGTGAGCGGTATCGCCCACGCCTCGACCTCGCTTGCGCCGGCTCGGATGCGCCCGAAATCGGTATAGCCGACTTCCAGGCCGATGATCTCGTTGATCTTGCCGCCGGAATAGATCTTGAATCCCGTGTCCTTGCGGTCGCATTCGAACTGCGTGATGGTGCGGTTGCAGTCGCTGCGGAACTTGGACTCGCCGGCGCTCGCGCCGATGTACCCCCAGAAGTCGCCGCGCCAGGGGGCGTTATAGGTCGATTGGGCCAGGGCGGCGGCCGGGGCGAGGAGCCCCAGCGTCGCGATGGCGGCCGGAATGATGCGTTTGGTCATGCCTGTCTCCGATGTGTTACCTCGTACCGCACAGGCATACCGGCGCGATGAAAGTTTCTTCCGTCAGGCGTTGGGTACTCCGCCCGGCGTCGATTCGGCCGCGTTTCTTTCCTGCTGCTGCGCGAGACGCACGGCGGGATGCTCCTCTCGGCTCAAGAGCTCGGCCACCGGCTGCCAGCCGTCGTAGCGCTCGCAGATGGTCTTCACGATCGCCAGCAGCGGGATTCCCAGCAGGATCCCCCACAAGCCCCAGATCCAGCCGAAGAACAGCAGCCCGATGAAGGTGGCCGTCGTGTTCATGCGCGTCTGCCGGGCCGACAACCAGGTCGCGAATACAGAGCCCACCAGGGTGGCGACGAGGATCGTCGTGCCGGCTACCAGGAGCGCCCTGGGCCACTCGCCGAACTGCATGAAACCCGCCAGCAGGCTCGCGATCGCAATGATGGCGGGGCCGAAATAGGGCGCGGTGTGGAGGATGCCGGCGGCCACGCCCCAGAGCTCGGCGTATTCGACGCCCAGCATGCGGAAGGTGATCCAGGTCCCGAAGCCCACCAGCAGGTTGCATACCACCAGCACGCCCAGGTAGCGGCGGATCTGCAGGTCGATCTCGTCGATCATCTGCACCGTGATCTTCTTCTCGGACAGCGTCTCGCCGACGATGCGCACGATCTTGCGCTTGAACATGTCGCCCGAGGCGAGCATGAAGAACACCAGGAAGACGACCACCATCACCTGCGTGGCCACGACCGCGGCGCCTTTTCCGCCCTCCCAGACGAGTTGCCAGAAGGAGATCGGTGTCGGATTGGGCGCGGCAGGCGGCGTTCGCGCAGGAGGCTTGCCGGTTTGCGCGATCGCCTCGATCTCGGCGGCGGCCTTCTTCACTTCGGCCACCGGGCTCGACGGCTGCTGTGCCACCTTCTTCACCGAATCGGCTATGCTTCGCGCCGCCACCGGAACGCGTTGCCACAACGCGACCGCGTCGTCGCTCCACGCCCAGATGCCCCAGCCCAAGAGCGCGATCACGCCGGTGACCACGAGGGTCGCCGCGGCCACGCGATAGCGCACGAAGCGGGTGACCAGGTCGGTGACCGGCGAGAGCGCATAGGTGATGAGCACTCCGATCAGCAGCGGAATGAAGAACGGCGCCCCCCAATAGAGGAGGAAGATCGACGCGATCACGGCGAGCACGACCACCGCGCCGCGGTAGCTGCTGTTCATCGGGGCTCCGGGTTGTCCGCCGCGCCTGGGGGCCCGGCAATCCATTCTCGATGGCGCGCAATGACAAATCTGTCGGCGTGCATCGGGGTGGCGTGTAGGACCCTGCCCGCGGCTATTTCACCCCCTGATCCGGTATAATTCCGGGCTTCCCTCGGGGTGGTAGCTCAGCTGGGAGAGCGTCGCGTTCGCAATGCGAAGGTCGAGGGTTCGATCCCCTTCCACTCCACCAATACCCCCATCCAGCAGAATCCAGCGGCGTCCAGATCGGGCGCCGCTGTCGTTTCTCCCCTCTAAGCGTCGTCCAGCCCAATCCGCGAACAACACGTTAGCGTGGGGGTAGTCTAAGGGGTATCGAACCGGCGAGACCCTATGGACCGGCAGGGCGCGAGAGGTGGGATGCGAAGTACCGCGGCCGTGCGCAGGCGGGGAAGATCACGCCGATCGAGATCAAGCAGTGGCTGGCCAAGGCCGCACCTACTACCGCATCCGGCGCACCGAGGATGGGAAGCTCATCGAGCGCACGTTCTCCAACGGTCCCTGGAGCGCGGCCCTAGGCTTCGCCAAGGTCAAGGCAGAGCATGACGCGGTGAAGGAGCGGGCCCGCCGCGGCGTGGACCCCGTGCAGGCCCGGTACATCGATTACGCCCGGAAGGTCACGCAAGGCGAGGACACCTTCGAGGCCATCGCCCGAGAGTGGCTGACCACCCGGAAGAACTGGAGCAACGTTCACCGCACGAAGTCAGTCCGGTCGCTCGAACGCGACGTATTCCCGCATATTGGGCACCTGCCTGTACACCAGATAACTCCGGCGATGGTGGCAAAGGTGATCGAGCGGATCGCCAAGCGTGGTATCTCCGACACCCCCGCCAAGATCCTTCAGCACCTCACCCGCATCTTTGCCCTGGCGCAAACCAAGGCGCATGGGGCCATCACCCAGAATCCAGCTTTGCCGGCCCCGGAAGTCCCTCCGGAGCGCAAGAAACGAAGCCGCTACCCGGCGTTCCTCAAGTGGTCGGAGCTGGGGGGTGTTGCGCGATGCCGAGGAAGAAGCGACTCACGCCGGCCGTTCGGATGGCCCACCGCCTATGCGCCTTCACAGTAGCTCGGGTCGGCAACATCGCTCAGGCCGAATGGAAGGAGTTCGACCTCGACGTCGAGTTGCGGGAATGGGTGATTCTGCGCGCGAAGATGAAGGCCCAGGATCGTCACCACGACCACCGCATCATTCTCGGCCCGACGATCGCGGCCGAGCTGCGGACATGGAAAGACGAGGGCACGGGGCGCGGGTACGCATTCCGCTCGCCGGCCGGTGGCAAACACATCACCCGGGAATCGCTGGAAAAGCTCTACCGCGTAACGCTGGGGCTTGAGGGAAAGCACACGCCGCATGGTTGGCGCTCGGCCTTCTCCACCCTGGCCCGGGACAAGGGCGATGAGCGCGACAAGGATGGCAAGGTCATCAGCCCCGGTTTCGAGCGGGATGTCGTGGAGCTGGACCTCGATCACATCCACGATAACGACGTCGTGCGCGCTTACGACCGCGGCGAGCGGCTGCAGGAGCGTATTCGATGACCTGCCCGGGGATTCTCGGTCCATTCATAACTTGGAAACGGCTCCCGGGTTGATTGAATCGTAGCGCAGCTTGAATTCGTGCGGCGTGAGGTACGTGAGGCTCGCGTGCGGACGGACGCTATTGTAGTGACGGCGCCAGGTCTCGATTGCGACGCGGGCCTCCTCGCGACTGCGGAACCACTCGAAGCTCAAGCACTCGTCCCGGAACTTGCCGTTGAAGCTCTCGTCGGTGCCGTTCTGCCAGGGCTTTCCAGGGTCAATGTGCGCGGTATGGATGCCCGAGTCGACCAGCCACTTGAGAATCGCGCGGCTGACGAATTCGGGGCCATTGTCGGAGCGCAATGCGGTCGGCGCGCTGTGAATGCTCACCAGGCGCGAGAGCACCTCGATCACGCGATTGGAGCGGATGCTGCCGGCCACGTCGATTGCCAGGCATTCCCGCGTGAACTCGTCGACCACGGTCAGGCACTTGATCTGCTGGCCGCTGGCGCTCACACGAAGTCGTAGGCCCAGACATGATTCGGTGTCTGGGGCGGCAAGGGACGCGGCCGCCCCGAAGCAACACGGCGGCGCGGCCTGCGTCGCGGCAGCTGGAGCCCGGCGGCCGTCCAGAGCCGATGGGCGCGCTCCGGCCCCATGTGATGGCCGTCGCGACCAAGAAAGATCCTGTTCTTCGGTGAATCGGCTCTTCTTCATGGGCTCCCTTTGAGTCCAGGAGCCATTCTCTCAAGTTACGATTGGTCCGAAAAAACCAGGCAGGTCAGCCCCAACCTCGGACCAGTAGCGGCCACGTTGGCAATACCCCCAAAATTACCCCGAGAAGCTGACCCCGGAGCGAAGCGCTTTGCGCGCTGGTTTTTGCCGGCGTACGTACGATCGAGGCGTTATTGACACCGCGTCAGCGGCGACGAAAACACTTGCCGCGTGATTGGGTAACTCCTGGCAGCTATGGTTGGTCCCAAAAGCCCATCGGGCTCCCACCACATAACTCCCCTGTCCCGGTCGTCAAACATGAAGCCTAAGCGACCGGCTGGTCTTGTCGTAACAAGGGAAGAATCCCAGAACGGGGTATTCGCTTGCTGCCCATTGGTGCGATAAACGTCACCCAGCCAATAATGAGCTCCCAACGAATTCTGCATGCGCTGGCCGGCCGGCATTACCAACCAAAGCGGCAAACCGTCCTCCCCATACGTAAACCAAGTAGCAAATATTAAGTTGCCCTGCTGAGTGATGTTGACTCCCCATCCCGATTCCGAACCTGCTGGAGAGCGCCACCACAAACCTTGGTAACTATTCCCATTGGATGCTAATGAACAGCTTGGCACCGGCTCACTAAATATCTGACGAGTGATGGGCCATTGGTTAGAGCCGCAGCAGGTACCGAACCCAGAAACAGTGGCCTCAAAGAGCGCGTTATTAGCGTCGCTGAATTGAAGTGTCGCAGTTCCGACTTGACGGACGCTGACATCCGTTGAGTTCCATGCCCCGCTGAATACCGGGGTACCGGTGGTTGCATAGACAGGACCACTATAAACACCCACCCCCTGCTTGCGCGCGTCTATCACGAACCACATGGGTTTCCGGTTCTCGACGTATGTAAACCAGGTGCCGAAAAGCACGTCGCCCTGATGCTCAAGATTGAGCCCCCAGCCCGATCCCGAGCCCGCTGGCGATTGCCACCAAAGACCTTGGTAGCTCGTAGGCGCAGTGCTGGTACTGCTGAAATGTGCGGTGCATGACATATTGCGCGTCATCGTGACCGCCGCGGCCCCGGTACCATTGCAATCTCCGCTCCACCCCGAGAACCGTGACCCGGTTGCGGCCGAGGCTGACAAGCTAACTGCGGCGCCAGAAGGGAAAGTTGCGCCGCAAACGGTTCCGCAGTTGATTCCTTGGGGGCTCGAAGTAACGACACCGCTGCCACCCCCGGATCGGCTGATCGTCAGTGTGTGCGTTGATGCTCCCGCGGCAGGGATCACCGGACCTGAAGGCGCTGACGAAATACCAGTGCCATTGCTATTGCGCGCCGCGACGGTGCAGGTATAGGTCCGTCCGTTGACGAGCCCCGTCACCGTGATCGGCGACAAATTCCAGCTTGCACTAGCGGTTCCGCAGACGGCGGTATAGTCAATTATGGGACTACTCCCTGGATTACTCGGTGGCGAGAATGAAACACTGATCGAGCCGTTACCAGGAGCGACGCCAGTAATGCTTGGTGGCCCAGGGCTAGTTCCTGGCACGGCGAAACCGGGGCCGCCGATGACGCTGAAATTGAATTGAAATGGCCCGCATTGGCCTTGGTTACTGCCTCCGGCATGCGCACTAATCGTCCGATCCAAGGACTCAAAAGTCCGTCCCGTAACCGTGATACTAAAGTTGTAGTTGCATGACGCAGAGCTTCCGGTTGCTGGCATCGTCAACGTCAGGGCGCCAACTCCCGAGTAAATGCTTTGGTCGTTGGTAGATAAGCTGGGTCTATACACGAGCGTGCCAGCAAATCCCATCTTCGCTCCCAATGGGGACAACAGCTCGCCTGAGACGGCCCCAGATGACGTGACTGTCAATCCGCCGCCCCATGGACCAAAATCGGTCGTTTGGATGCCGGTTCCCCACCTGCTCATGTCGTCCAACTTGGCGCTGTTCGAGACAAACCCGCAACTGCTACTCGAGCCGCATAAAGGCCACATCGCCGTCTGAGCCCAAACGCTTTTCCCTGTAACTAACGTCAAGGTCACGAGCGCAAACCCAATTAAGGACGACAAGGATAGGGGCGCGATCATAGGATAAGTTGGTGTAAAGCATCGGGTAAGGACTACCGCAAGCTACGCCGTAGACCTGGGCGCGTCATCCTTCAAATGGGGGACACATTCGCCGCCCTCGGAGGCGAAACCCGAACCGCTACCATTCAGAATGACGACGGCAAAGCGATGGATTCCTGCGCTCATCGAGCCGCAGCTCATCGAGCTCGTAAAGGTGCCGCCCAAAGGCGATAGCTGGCTACATGAAGTGAAGTACGACGGCTATCGCATGCTGGCGAAAAATTGACCGCGGCGCGTAAAGCTAATCTCTCGCAATGCGCGAGACTGGACCGCGGCATTCGGGCCGGTAGCCGAAGCCATAGCCGAGCTTCCCGCGAAGATGCCTGGCTAGACGGCGAACTGGTTGCCATCGATGAGGCCGGCCGCATCAGCTTCCAGGACCTGCAGCTCGCGGCTCGCTCGCGCAAGCACGGCTTTTCCCCTGCTCTACTATGCCTTTGATTTGCTATGGCTGAACGGGATGGACCTCCGAGCGCTGCCGCAAATCAAGCGCAAGGATCGGCTCGAGCAGCTTGGCGCTGGCTCCGCCGGGCGTCCACTACCGCAGCCACTTTGTCGGCCGGGGGCCAGAGTTCTACCAAGAGGCTTGCAGCCTGAAGATCGAGGGCATCGTTTCGAAGCGTGCAGACTCCCGCTACGTCGCGGGTCGCTCTGGACGTTGGCTTAAGACCAAATGCGAATGCCGAGAGCAATTCGTTATCGGCGGGTTTACGCGGCCAACATCAAACCGCACCGGCTTTAACTCTCTGCTCCTGGGCGAGTACAGCGGCGGGAAGCTGCAGTACATCGGTCGCGTCAAGGTGGGCTTCAGCAGGGAGACACAGCGAGTTCTTGGGACTCAGCTTGACGCGATCGAGCGAAAGACCTCGCCGTTTGCGGAAGACCCGGATAAGGACGGAGCACATTGGGTGACCCCGAAGCTAGTCGCTGAGGTGGCCTACTTAGAGCGGACCTCCGAGGGCCTTCGCCATGCGTCGTTCAAAGGGATTTGCGAGGGCGCGAACCCGATAGAAGTGATCGCACGAGGCGACGACCTTTGACCGAGCGCGGGTAATGGCGGGCTTCCGAATTTGGGGAAATATTACCCAAGGCTCGCCGGGTTCGTTCCGAGTTGTCGTCTCGGCAGTGGACAACCGAATGCCAAGCGATAACTTCGAGGGTGCGCACCGATACATTGCCGTCCTTGGCCGAGGCGACTATGCGTCGAGACGCGATGATGATTGCGCTGGGGGCAGAGCTACGGGCGCAAGGGCATCAGGTTGTCGATGTAGTGACAACCCGGTGCGGTTTGTCTGCCAGCTTGACCCGCCGCGCGCGTCTCCTACGAATGAATGACCCGGCCGGCCAGATGGACGCAGCTTTTAGTAGACTTCGCCCATGCGCGCCCTGTGTCTCGCGACTCTGGTGTTCCTTGCGGCAACCTCGCCCCTGCTCGCGGCGAGTCCCCAAGTCAGCGGTGGACTCTCGCACACGGTTGCAGTTGCGGCCGACGGCACAACCCGTGTGTGGGGCAGCGACAGTCTCGGACAGCTCGGTCTCGGGCGTTCGCTGTATTCGACCGTGCCCCTACGCGTGAATGGCGTCAGCGGTGTGCGCAAGGTTGCCGTGGGGGGAGAGCCTCTTGTTTTCGGCACCTACTTCGACGATTACACGGGCGGCGGCTTCACGCTGGCCCTGACTCAGGAGGGCGACGTCTATTCCTGGGGGGCAAATCGCGAGGGAGAGCTGGGCGATGGCACTACTTCGTCACGCCCGGATCCCCGGCGGATCGCGGCTTTGGCCGGGGTCACGGCAATCAGCGCGGGATGGACGGGTGCTGCCGCCGTCAAGGCGGATGGCACGGTTTGGACGTGGGGAGATAGTCCGGGTGCTTTTCTCGGTCACGGCCCAGCGCCTCCGCGGGGAACTGTCACCCGCGTGCCCGGCGTGGAAAACATAGTCGCGGTCTCGATGGGATGTTTCCACACGGTCGCCCTGGCCGCGGATCGCACTGTTTGGGCCTGGGGCTGGAACGGATACGGCGCTCTCGGTTTGGGCAGTATCACGACTGGTGACCATCCCCCGACACAGCTTGGGGCGCCGCGGGATATCGTTGCCATCGCTGCGGGTTGCGTTCATACGCTTGCTCTGACGGCGAACGGCGACGTTTGGGCCTGGGGAAGCAACGCATACGGACAGTTGGGCGACGGCACACGGATCACGCGTGCAGAGCCCGTCCGCCTGAACGGCATCTCGGACGTGGTTGCCATCAGTACCCGGGTAGGGCACACGCTTGCGCTCAAGCGCGACGGGACGTTGTGGTCTTGGGGCCGGAATGACTACGGCGAGCTGGGCGACGGCACCACCACGGCCAGGCTTGCGCCCGTCCTTCTCTCCGGCGTCCCCAGAACGCTGGAAGCGATCGCTGCAGGCAATGGGTTCTCATTGGCCCTCCAGAACGACGGCACGGTACTTTCGTGGGGCGGCAACGAGGACGGTCGATTGGGTGACAGTACTTTGGCCAGCCATTCCACGCCACAAGCCCTGCCGGGCTTCGCCGCAGTGCGTTCGCTGGAAGCCGGTCCGACACATGCCGCGGCCGTGAAGCAAGACGGAAGCGTGTGGGGTTGGGGGGCGAATCGGGGCGGTCAACTCGCCTTAGAAGCCCCTACGCAAAGGTCGACGCCGACCGCGGGCCCGGTGAATGGGACGAAGTCGCTGTCCGCGGGGCAGTTCCACACTGCAGCCGTGAAGGACGACGGCACCGTATGGACTTGGGGGTGGAATCGCTGGGGTCAGCTGGGCGATGGCACGATTGCCGACCGATCGACGCCGGCTCGCGTTTCCGGAGTCGCCGACGTCAAGAGTGTGGCGGCCGGAAGTCTCGACACTATTGCCCTGCTAAACGATGGAACGGTGTTCGAATGGGGGTTCCGCGCAGGGCCCCGTGCCCTGCGTGTTGCGGACTTGACCTCGGTTGTGGCGATCGCCGCGGGCCGAGACCATGGGTTGGCCCTGCGTTCGGACGGATCCGTCTGGGCTTGGGGCAGCAATGACATGCTCCAGCTAGGAACCGGTAGTAACGTCGCGAGCCGCATACCTGTGCAGGTCAGCGCCTTGGCCGACATAGTCGCCATCGCGGCCGGACGGTTCCACAACTTGGCGCTCAAGCGCGATGGCAGCGTCTGGGCATGGGGTAGCGACGAGTTCGGCCAAGTCGGAGACGGGTCCGGGAATTTCCTCCGGGCCGCGCCGGTCGCGGTGCCGGGCCTTTCCGGAATCGTGGCTATCGCTGCGGGCGGGTATCACTCTCTGGCGCTGAACGCCAATGGCCTAATCATGGCGTGGGGCGCCAACAGTGATGGTCAGTTGGGTGACGGCTCCACAACAGCGCGCACGAGCCCGGTGCCTGCTACTACGCTGCCAAGACTCGCCGCGATCGCCGGCGGGACGTTCCATTCAATCGGCTTGCGCGGCGATGGCATTGTCCTGGGCTGGGGCCGCAACTCCTACGGACAGCTGGGAGACGGCACCATCGCGCAGCGTGCTCGGTCCGTGATGACGCTGCGCGAAAACGGCGCGGGAAGCATCGCCGCCGCCAATTGGTTCCTGGATCTTGACCCGGCCGCGCCGAACGAGGTCCCAACGGACAAGATTCCCGTATTCCTGCTGGTTGCCACGGGCGACACGGGCACAGCCAGCGCGGACGTGCGTTTCCGAGCGCAGGACGTAGGCACCACGGGCAGCGTTTATGTGTTCGCAATGGCACCGGCGACGCAGGTGCAGGGGGGCTTGGCCGACGCGGCGCTTAAAGTCGGCCATGCAAAGGATGAACGCAAAGTCGAAACGCCGATCGGCTGCGTGCTAGCGCAGCTGAATGCCGCAGGGCAGATGGTCGCGGTCACTTCCGCCAATCTCGGCGCCTACCTCACAGGCTTGCTGGCCGCTCAGGGAGCCTCCGTCAATATCCTCAACGGCGTGCCTTTAAGCAACGTGAGCGGCGCCACGTTTTTCGTGGGCTACGGAACTTCGCCGGGGGCCATGATCAACAATGGCATAAACCGCGCAGTGGTTACTGTACCGGGCTCGCTCGCCTGCCAGCCTGCAGCGCCCCAGACTGGATGGTGGTGGAATCCACAGGAGGACGGGCGCGGGTACTCCATCGAGAAACATGCCAACAACCTGTTCTTCGCGGCGTTCCTGTACGACGTGTCGGGGCGCTCGACATGGCATGTTTCCTCTGGACCAGTGTCGCTCGAGGGCTCGCTGTACAACGGAGATCTGCTCGCTGCTTCGGGCGGGCAGACCCTTGGCGGCCCCTACCAGCGTTTTCCCGCGCTCGCCAGCGCCGGCACGATGACGATGACCTTCAACAATGAGAGCACGGGTACTCTCGTGTGGCCGGGCGGCACTGTGCCGATCCAGCGCTTCAATATCGTGCCGAACGGTCTCACTGCGCCCGCTGTGGCTGGCAGGCCCGAGAGCGGATGGTGGTGGAACGAGGCCGAGCCCGGCCGCGGGTTCTTCATGGAATGGCAGGGCGGCACCTTGGACATTGCGGGGTACATGTACGATGAGACCGGGAACCCCGTGTGGTATCTCACGGTGGGAGAGATCGGGGGAACCCCCACGGCGCGCACCTTCAGTGGGTCTTGGTGGAGTTACACGGGCGGCCAAACGCTCACAGGTCCATGGCGGCAGAACACGCGCAGCAACTCCAACGTCGCGCCTGTGACCATCACCTTTGGCGGGCCAGACACGGCAATCATGACGCTGCCGAACAACCGCACGACGAACCTGCGGCGGCACCGATTCTAGGGCGCGGACGTTAGTGCCGGGAGTCGAATTCGGCGCGCAAGAGCCTCTGGCCTAGTTCACGAGAGCAGCCTAGCCGAATACCCTCCTATTGCCTGCTACCCTCCAAGGGGGGTGCAAGAAGGGGGTATCAATGGGGGTATTTTGGAAGAATGCAGGGCGTCGAACTTGTGCCTGCAAGAGCGGAACTCTCGGTATCGTTCGATCCCCTTCCACTCCACCAGATTTTCCTGGAACGGCGTCCCTTCGGGCGCCGTTTCCATTTCCGCCATGAAGCGCTATGAGCGCCTCGCGCGCGACCTCGCCGGCCTGATCGAATCCGGCGTGCTGCGGCCCGGCGAGAGATTGCCTTCGACGCGCGCGATCGCACGGGCCCACCGCGTGAGCCCCGCCACGGCGACGCAGGCCTGTTACCTGCTCGAGGACCGCGGCCTGGTGCAGGCGCGTCCCCGATCGGGCTTCTACGTGAACGCGCACTGGCGCCCGGCGCAGCCCGGGCTCGAAACGACGAAACCGCCAGGCTCCGCCACCACTCCCGACGTTTCCACGCTCGTATTCGAGGTGCTGGGCTCGATCCGCAAGCGCGACATCGTGCCGCTCGGCTCCGCCTTCCCGGCGCCCACTCTCTTTCCTATGGCCAAGCTCGCCCAGTCGCTCGGGCGCAGCGCGCGCCGCATGGATCCGTGGCACACCGTCGAGGGGATGTCGCCCGGCAGCGCCGAGCTGCGCCGCCAGGTGGCCAAGCGCTACGCCGCCCATGGCGTGAGCGTGCGGCCCGAGGAGATCGTGATCACCGCCGGCGCGCTCGAAGCGCTCAACCTCTGCCTAGAAGCGGTCACCCGGCCCGGCGATGTCGTGGCGATCGAGTCACCGGCTTTCTACGCGGCACTGCAGACCATCGAGCGCCTGGAGCTGCGCGCGGTGCAGCTCGCCACGCACCCGGTCGAAGGCATCGATCTCGCGAGCCTCGCCGCCGCGTTGAAGCGCCACCGCGTCGCAGCGTGCTGGTTGATGCCCACGTTCCAGAACCCGCTCGGGGCGACCATGCCGGTCGAGCGCAAGCGCGAGCTCGTGCGCCTGCTCGCGAAGCATGAGGTGCCACTCGTCGAGGACGACGTCTACGCCGAGCTGCACTTCGGGACCGACCCGCTGCCTCCGGCAAAGGCGTTCGATGCCTCCGGGCTGGTGATGCATTGCGGCTCGTTCTCGAAGTCGCTCGCCCCGGGATATCGCCTCGGTTGGTGCGTGCCCGGCCGGGCTTTCGAGCGCGTCGAGCGCCTCAAGCTCACGACGTCCATCGCCACCAGCATCCCGGTGCAGGAGGGCATCGCCGATTTCCTCAAGCACGGGGGCTATGACCACCACTTGCGCGGCCTGCGCGCGCGGCTGCGCGAAGGCCAGCGGAACGTGCTGGCTGCGGTGGCAACGCATTTTCCGGCGGGCACCCGGGTCACGCGCCCCGAGGGCGGCTACTTCGTGTGGGCCGAGATGCCGGAGCAGGTGGACGCCATGGCGCTGCACCGCGCCGCGCTCGAGCACGGCATCAGCGTGGCGCCGGGGCCGATCTTTTCCGCGCGCCGGCGATTCGGCAATTGCCTGCGGCTGAACCACGGCCATCCCTGGGAAGCATCGCTCGACCAGGCCGTGGCCACGCTCGGAAGGCTCGCGCGAGCATTGGCGCGCGGGTGACTGCTGCAGGAGGTTTTCGCTCGATCTGCGACTGGAGAAGGGCCCCGGCCGGCCGTATCTTCTCCCTATGAAAATCATCGTGATCCTCCTGCTGCTCGCCGTGGTGGCGAGCCTCTTCTGCGGCCTCTACTTCGTCGGCAAGGACCGCGGCGGCACCGACCGCGCCGTGACCGCGCTCACGATCCGCATCGCCCTCTCGGTCGGCGTGTTCGGCCTGCTCATGGCCGGCCAGTATTTCGGCTGGATCGCCGGGCGGCTCTAGCCATGTCACTGGGAGCGAGCCTTGCGCTGGTGATCCTCGCGTTCGTCGCGATGCTCTGCGGCGTGCTCGCCATGGCGTTTCGCGAGCGTCGCGTGGGAAAAGCGATCGCGGCGAGTGATGTCCAGGGCGCCCGCGCGTCGGATGCTCGCGTCCTGACCGTCATCTTCGCCGCCATCCCGGGCGGCATGCTGCTCACGTTGCTGGTGGCGTGGCTGGTCTTCCTGTAGCCCCGCTTAAGGGGGCGCGGTGCCAGGCCGCCCCGGCACGTCCATCCCCGGGTGTTCTCCCGCCGGCCGGCCCCAGATGAAGTTGCGTTCGTCGCCATAGCGCCGCACCCAGATCGCGCCGCACTCACGGCACTTGAACTGCATCTGGGTCATGTTCATGGTGTGGCTGAAGAGCCGGTCGTGGCCCGCGACCCCCACCGGGCCGCGCACGCAATCCGCGCAAGGGTCATGCCCCGTCCCGCCCTGGCTGCCCACGTCCGCTCGCCTCCCGTCCAACGCCTCCCGGCTGGCGGTAGGACGCGGACGCGGACGCTAGGTTTCCCTGCTAGTCCGTCCGGTCCGAGAGTCCGGCGCCAGGAAGGTGGTCGCGCTTGCGCGCCGCGCGCTCCTCGCGGATCTGCGCCATTACGCGTGCGGGCTCACCGGCGACCCGGGCCTCCTCGCGCAGCGCTGGCAGCCTGGACGAGTCCACGCGGTAAGCGGCGCCCGCGGTGTCCCGGCGCAGCAGGCGGGAATCCACCAGCGCGCGGCGCAGCGTCACATGGTCGATCCCATAGGGCGCGCAGAAGGTGGCCAGCCACTCCTCCAGCACCTCGTTCACCTCGGCCTCGGTGTACTCGCGACCGGCCTCGAACCGGGCGGCCGCGAGCCGCATGAGCAGCTCCTCGTCCTCGCGCCGCTTGGGCACGGCGGTGAGCGGGCCGTTCGAGAGCATCCGGCGCAAGGCCTTTTCGACGACGGTGGCGCGCGCTTCCATGGGTTCCCTCCTACGCCTGCAGGCGATCGATGATGTCGTTGGCGAATCTTAGCCGCCTTCCCAGCTCCTGGGAGAGGTTGGTCACGAGCTTGAGTGCGACACCCTGGTGCTCGCGGACCACGCTGTCGAAGGCCGAGCGGTGCATCACATAACACACCAGCGGCCCGTCGGCCTGCACGCTGGCCGAGCGCGGACGGGCATCGAGCAATGCCATTTCGCCGAAAACCGTGCCCTCGCCGAACGTGACAAGGCGCATCGAGCGATGGCCTTCTGCCCGGCGCACGCTCGCGGTGCCCATCGCGATCACGAAAAGGTCGTCGCCGGGGTCGCCTTCACGGAAGACGAACTCGCCCTTGGAAAAGGTGCGCCGTGTGAGCAGCGGGGTCAGTACCGCCAGCTCCTCGGGCTGCAAGCCGTCGAAGAGGTGCAGCGAGCGCATCGGGATCTCGGCCACGCGCGTGGTGAGGTGGGCGCCCTCGTCGTCGATCAGCCGGTTTTCCGCGATCTCCAGCGCGCGGTCGGTGTCCGGCGTGAAGGACGCGTTGCCCAGGCTTGCCACCACGCCGGTGTCCACGAGGAAATCCCACTGCGCGGCGCCGGGCGCGGCTTGCGAGACCAGTAGAGTTCCGCCGCGGGCCTGCACCCGCTCATGGATCTGGATCAGCATCTGCGCGCCCGTCGTGTCGACGTCGTGCACGCGGCCGAGGTCGATGATGATGTACGCGGCCCCTTCGCGGACGCACTGGTCGACGCGCATGAGCAGGTCGTCGGCGGTGCCGAAGAAGATCACGCCTTCGAGCTCGATCACCGCGATGCGCGTGCCCAGCCGCGAGAGGATCTCCATCTGCTCCGGCGGCCGCGAGCGCCGGGAGCGCATGACGTCGCCCAGGCTCACGCGGCGCACGACCGAGTGGCTCATGTTGACCAGGAAGGAGAGGACCGCGATGAGCAGCCCGGCCACCACCGCCAGCGCCACGCTCGCCAGCATCGCGATGGAGGCCACGGCGAGCATCACCAGCACGTCGGTGGCGAGCCGCCCGCGGTTGCGCACCTTGCCCGAGACAAGCTTGCGGATGGTCGCGATGGTCGGCTTGTCGATCACGATGAACGCGATCGAGAGCAGCAATGCCGCGATGACCGCGCGCGGGATCGCCGCGATCAGCGGGCCCAGCGCGAGCACGATGACGAGCACCACGATGCCGTGCACGGCGACCGATGTGGGCCCGCGGCCGCCGTTGGCGTAGTTCGCCTGGCTCGCCGCGAGTCCCATGCTGCAGGGGATGGCTCCGAGGCAGGATGCCACGGTGTTGGCGAGGCCCAGGCGCGCGAGCTCCCGCTGCGAGTCCACGCGCTCGTGGGTCATGCGCTCGAGGGCCTTCATGAGCAACAGGGTGTCGAGCGACGAGATGAGCGCCAGGCCGAAGGCCGCGGCGGCGATGCCGGGCAGCGCCTGCGCAAAGGCAGGGTTGTCGATCACTTCGCGAAAACCCAGCGCGGTGTCGAATCGGGGATGCAAGGCGGAGGCCTGTCCGAGCACCGGCCCGAGCTGCGCGCCGAAGCCCGAGAGCTCGATCGCATGGTGTGCCAGGGTGCCGCCGATGAGGGCCATGATGAGCGGCGGGAATCGCACGCCCGCCACGTGGGGCAGCTTGAGCGAGCCGAGCGTGATGGCGGCCACGATGGTGGCGCCCCAGTGGATGTTCTCCGGAACCACCACGATATCCGCCAGCGTCGAGCCCGGCGGCATTCCCACGAGCGCCGGAACCTGGGCGATCGCGAGCAGGATGGCGACTGCGTTCATGAACCCGGCCAGCACCGGGTGCGGCAGGTACTTGACCATCGCGCCCAGCCGCAACAGGCCGAAGAGCGCCTGGAAGGCGCCCGACATGGCAAGGAACAGGAAGACCACGCCGTACATGAACTGCGGCCCGGCGCTGCCGCCGGCCACGATGCGATGGGCGCCCGAGGCTTCGAAGAGCATCGCCGCCACGAATACCGCGGTCACGCTTCGGGGAACGTTGATGATGCCGGCGCGGCTGCCGAAGGCCACCGGCAGCAGCGAGCAGAAGACCACGCCATAGACGCCGGCCGCGACGCCGAGCGATGCGAACTGCGCGCCCAGCGGCTCCAGCGTGACGATTCCCAGGGCGATGGCGATGGGAAGCGTGAGCGCTGCGGCGATGGCGCCGCCGGAAAGCTCCCGCCTGAGGTCGGCTCCTATTTGCTCTCCATCACCCAGACGCCGGTCCAGTCGTCGGCCGGCGGATCGGCCTCGAGCGCCGCGCAGCGCTCGACGTAGAGTCGCGCCGCCTTGTCGCCCGGATTGAGCGCCAACACCTTGTTGAAAAGCCTTGCCGCGGGCCCGAACGCCCGCGCGCGGTACTTGGCGAGGCCGTCGCGAAACTCGCCGATCGCATCGACGAGGTGCGGATAACTTTCCTCGCCGTGGTAGTCGAGGACCTCGTGGATCGCCACGGGCTGCGTCTTGCCCTTCACCACGACGAGGTCGATCTCGCGCGTGCGATAGGTGCCGCGCGCGGCCTTCAACGTGAACTCGCTCGCGAGGATGTGCGCGCCATACTGCTTGCACGCCGACTCGAGCCGCGAGGCGAGGTTCACGCCGTCGCCGATCATGGTGTAGTCCATGCGCTTCTTCGAGCCGATGTTGCCCGACACCACCATGTCCGTGTTGAGCCCGATGCCGATGTCCACGGCGGGCTTGCCTTCGGCGCTGCGCTGGACGTTCCACTCGCGAAGCGCCCTCAGCATGGCGATGGAGGCCCGCAGCGCGCGATCCACGTCGTCGTCGTGCGCCACCGGGATGCCGAAGCCCGCCATGATTGCGTCGCCGATGAACTTGTCGAGCATCCCTCCTTCGCGCTGGATGCACTCGACCATGAGCTCGAAGTACTCGTTGAGGAAGGCGACCGTGCCCTGCGGACCCAGCGCCTCGCTGATGGTGGTGAAGGCGCGGATATCCGAAAAAAGCACGGTGGCCATCGTGCCCTGGCCGCCGAGGGCCTCGGCGCCGGAGGACAGCAGCTGGTCGGCGATGCCCGGATCCATGTAGCGCGACATCGTGGACTTGAGCCGCTTCTCGTTGGAGATGTCCTCGATGAGCAGCATCGACCCGAGGCGCTTACCTTCGGCGGCCACGAGCGGCAGCGCCGTGAGGTTGGTCGAGACGCGCTCGCCGTTCACGGTCATCTCGGCATCCATCGTGACCTCGCTGTGCCCCGAAGTCTCGACGCGCGCGACCTTTTCCAGGATCCAGGCGTTGTCGCCCGCGAAGACCTCGGTGGCGGGCCTGCGCAGGATCTGCTCGGGGGCCATTCGCAGGATGCGAAGCCCCGCCGCGTTGCAGGTGGCCACCCGGCCGGCGTCGTCCAGCGTCACCACGCCGTTGGACATCGACTCGAGCATGGCCTCGCTGTAGTTCTTCATGTTCTGGACGTCCGCGAAGAGCTTCGCGTTCTCGAGCGAGATCGAGATCTGGGCCGTGAACGCCCGCAGGCGGGACTCGTCCTGGGGCCCGAAGGGGCCGCCGTGCTTGTTCAGCACCTGGGTCACGCCGATGGTCTTGCCGTGCTTGTTCACGATCGGCACGCAAAGGATCGAGCGGGTGAAGTACCCCGTCTTGCGGTCGAAGGCGGGGTTGAAGCGAAGGTCCGCGTACGCGTGCGGGATGTTGATCGACTTGCCGGTGGTGAAAACGGCACCGGCGATGCCCAGGTGGTTGGGCATGCGGATCTGCGTGGATTCGAGGCCCTGGCCTACCTCCGACCAGAGCTCGTTGGTCTTCTCGTCGTTGAGGAAGAGCGTCGAGCGCTCCGCGTTCAGCATGCGCGTGGCCTCGCCCATCACGCGCTTGAGCAGGGACCCCAGCTTGATGTCGGCGGTGACCTCGGAGACCACCTCGACGAACTCCATCTCCTGCGCGCGCAGCGCGCGCATGCGCTCGATGAACTGGTTGGTCTGCAGGGCGATCGTGCCCTGGCTCGTCATCGCCGCCAGCGCGTCGAGGTCGCGCCGGGTGAAGCGTCCGGCGCGCTTGTTGAGCGCCTGTGCCACGCCGATCACTTCGCCCTTCACGGTCTTGATGGGCACGCACAGGATCGAGCGGGTGACGAAGCCGGTCTGCTCGTCGATCGCGCGGTTGAAGCGCGGGTCGGAATACGGATCGTGGACGATGACCGCTTCGCCACTGGTGAACACCGAGCCGGCGATGCCCGCGTTGTTGAGCATGCGGATCTCGCGCTTGATATTGCCCTGCGCCACCCGCGAATAGAGCTCGTTGGTCGCCGGGTCGTTGAGGAAGAGCGTGCCGCGCTCGGCCGAGACCTCCGCGGTGGTCATCTCCACCAGGGCCGTGAGCACCTCGTCCAGGCTGTCGTAGCCGGCCAGCCGCCGCGACACCGCGAGCAGCAGCTCCGCCATCTCCAGGCGCTGCCGGCTGGGCTCGCCCTTTTTCGGCGCCTTCCTGCGCGACCCGCCGGTCGCCGCCGCGGAGCCGCCGCGGGCGATTTCCGCGGCGGCGCCCGGCGCTCGATCGTCTTCCATGGTCAGCTCCCCTGCTTCTCCCCGGCGCGCTGCAGCTGCTCGCGCAGCGCCTGGATGGTCGCCTGCAACTGGGCGATCTCGTTCCTCTGGCGCGATTGGGCCGCGTAGGCGGCGTCCTCGCGTGCGATCTTCCCCCTCTCCACTTCCTCGCGCAACGCCACGATCGTGGCCTTGAGCTGGGCCACCTGGTCCTCGGCGCCGACGACGGCGTCGCGCACCGCCTTGTCGCGCTCGAAGCGCGCGCCCTCGAGCTTTTCGCGCAGGAGCCCGATGGTGTCGCGCAGCTGCGTTACTTCGTCCTGCTTGGCCGCCCGCGCCTGCCACACGGCCTCTTCGCGCACGGCGCGCTCCTTCTCCAGCTCCTCGCGCAGCGCGCTCACCGTCGCGCGAAGCTCGCGGATCTCGGCCTGCGTGGCGGCGCCGGTGTCGAGGGGAAGCGTCGTGGCCATGGGCGAAGGATAGCCTAGAGCCTTCCTAGCGAGCGCGCTTCTGGCTCCCGATCCAGGCGCGCACTCGCTCGCCGAGCATCGGCAGCGTGACTTGTCCCTGGCCGAGCACGACCTCGTGGAAGTCCCTCAGGTCGAAACGTTCGCCCAGGGCCGCGCGGGCCTCGGCGCGCAGCTTGAGGATCTCCAGCTCGCCCATCTTGTAGGCCAGTGCCTGACCGGGCGAGCCCATGTAGCGCTCGACGGCGACGATCGCGCCGCTGGGCGTGTGGCCGCGTTCCTCGACGAGGTAGCGGATCGCCCGCTCGCGCGACCATCCCCTGGCGTGCATCCCGGTGTCCACCACGAGGCGAGCGGCGCGGTGGATCTCGGCCGAATACCGCCCGAGCAGCGCCCAGGGATCGTCGTACACGCCCAGCTCGTGCCCGAGGCTCTCGGCGTACAGGCCCCACCCTTCGCTGAAGACGGTGAGCGAATCGACCTTGCGGAAGCGCGGCTCCGCGCGCTCCACCCCCAGCCCGATGTCCATGTGGTGCCCCGGCATGCCTTCGTGCAGCAGCAGGGCCGTGAGGCCAAAGGCGGCTATGCGTTGTGGGTCGACCACGGGGATGCGGAAGACACCCGGACGCGATCCGTCGGCGAGCGGGCGGCTGTAGGTCGCGGAGGCGGAGGCGGCGATCGCGGGGTCGGTGCGTTGAATCTCGAAGGGCGCGCGCGGCAGGCGCTTGAAGAGGCGCGGAAGCTGGGGCTCGACTTTGGCGTGCACGCGCCGCAGGTGAGCCAGCACGTCGTCGGCGGTTTGGAACGGATAGTTCGCACGGTTGGCCTCGTACCAGGCGACGAGGTCCTTGATCTCGCCCTTGAAGCCCAGCGAGCGCGCGACCTCGAGCATCTTCACGCGGATGCGCGAGACCTCCGCCAGGCCGAGCGCGTGGATGTCTTCGGGAGACAGCTCCAGCGTGGTGTACTCGCGCACGAGGGCGCGATACGCGCGATCGCCGCCGGGAAGGGCGCCCACGCCCGCGGCTTCCCGTGTCATCGGCAGGTATTCCTCGCGCGCGAAGGCCGCGAGCTTGCGAATGGCGGGCAGGAGCTTTCGGCCCAGCGCCGCCCGGTAGCTCGACTCGTAGGACAGGCGCACGTCGGCAGCGATCGCGCGCGGATAACGCGCCATCACGCCCCAGAACGGGCCCTCCTCGGCGGGTACCGCGCCCACGGCTTCGAGCTGCCGCATGCCTTTCTCGACCAGCGCGCGTGGCGCGGTCCAGCCCTGCCGCGCGGCCGAGCGCAAGGCGGGGACCGCGTGCTCGAACATCGCCGCGCTCGCCTCGACTCGCGCCAGCCAATTTTCGTAGTCGGCTGTGTTGCGGAAGGGTTGCGCCCCCGTCATCACGCCGATCATCAGCGGCAGCAGCCCGTTGCCGGGATTGAGCAGCGCGATCTCGGCCAGCGGGAACTCGCTGCGCGCGATCGCCACGTGGGCGCGGCGCTTGAGAAGGTCGTAGTTGATGCGGTCTTCCTCGGCCAGCTCCGAACGCGGGATGGCGGCGAGCCGCTCGAGGATTCCGCGGTACATGTCCCCGGTGCGCTGCCGGAACCCGGGTGCGAGGTCGCGCAATGCCCGCGCCGACCGAGGGCCGGCGCCCTGGGCGTAGGCTTCCCGCGCCGGGACGAGGTCGAACTCGCGCTCGACCATTTCTTCCGCGAGCGCATGCAGTCGCGCAGAAGGGGATTGGGAGAGGGCCGCCAGGGGTGCGGCGAGCAGGATCAGGCAGGTAATGAAGCGACACATGGTTCGCATGGCAGCGCCTTCATGGGAAGGCGCCATGCTAGCGGAGCGCAGCTGCCTGCGGCTCGCCGCCCATCCAGGTGTCCCGCACGTTCATCCGATCGTCGAGCACGACGAAGTCGGCGCGCTGGCCGGGCGCGATGCGGCCACGCTCGGCCTCGAGGCCCATGAAGCGCGCGGGATTGGAGCTCGCCATGCCAACCGCCTCCTCGAGGCGCAGCCCGAGCAGCTCCACGGCGTTGCGCACCGCGTTGCCCATGTCCAGCGCCGAGCCCGAGAGCACGCCCGCCGCATCGACGCAGACACCGTCGCGCACGTGCACGCGCTTTCCCTGCATCTCGAATTCCGTTTGCGCCGTGCCCACGCACGGCATGGCATCGGTCACCAGCAGGAAGCGCTCGCGGGGCTTTGTTCGCAGCGCAAGGCGAAGCACCGCGGGGTGGACGTGCCGGCCATCGACGATGATGCCGCACCAGCAACGGTTGTCCGAAAGGGCCGCGCCTACGACGCCGGGCTCGCGCGTGGCCAGGGGCGACATGGCATTGAAGAGGTGCGTGACGCCACGGACCCCGGCATCGAGCGCGGCACGCATCTGGTCGTAAGTGGCGTTCGTGTGGCCTGCGGAAACGACCACGCCGGCCTGCGTGAGGCGGCGGATGTCCTCGACAGTCGTATATTCGGGCGCGAGCGTGACGAGCGTTTTCCCCATGCCGGGCGAGGTGAGCAACTCGATCGCGGCCTGGTCGAGCGGCCGGATGCGGGCCGCGTCGTGCGTGCCGCGCCGCTGCGCATTGATGTGCGGTCCCTCGATGTGGATGCCGACCACGCCGGGGATTGGGGCGGCAATCGCCTCGCGCACGGCTTCGATGCCGCGGCGGATGGTCTCGGGCTCGTCGCTTATCAGAGTCGGCAGGAACGCCGTGGTGCCGAAGCGACGATGCGCCTTGCCGATCGCATCTATTCCTTCCACCGTGGGGGCATCGTTGAAGAGCACGCCGCCGCCCCCGTTCACCTGCACGTCGAAAAAGCCCGGCACCAAGGTCGCCCCATCGAGATCATGCCGCCGTGCGCTTGCGATACGGGGATCCGCCGCATCCGTCACGGCGACCACGCGTCCGGACTCGACCAGGACGGCGCGTCCCTGTACGAAGCCCTCGTCGATCAGCACCCTGGCGTTGACGATCGCCGTGGCCATCAGCGCGTCTCGGTGACTTTCCTGAGGTAAGGCGGGTTGTCGGGATCGAAGCCCCGGGCCACGGCGAGCGCATTGGCCATTCGATAGAAGCTCTGCGCCAGCGCGATGGGGGCCAATGCGGGGTGTGCCTCGACCGTGGGCAAGGTGACCGCGCCCGGCAAGGCCAGCCCCGCGCCGAGCACCTTGACCCTGCGGGAGACCAGGTCGCGGCCCAAGTCCTCGACGCCCGGGCGGGTCTCGTCGTCCTGCGCGAACAGCAGGGCAGGGAAGTCCTCATGCAGCAAGGCTTGCGGCCCGTGGCGTACTTCCGCGCTGCTGAAGCTCTCGGCATGCAGGCCGCACGTCTCCTTGCATTTGAGTGCCGCCTCCTGGGCGACGCCCAGTCCCACGCCTCGGGCAATGACGTAGAGGTTGGCGGCAGGCTCGAGCACGGGCAGCGCGCCACTCCAGTCGAGGCGCCAGGCCAGGTCGAGCGTATCGGGCAATGCATGCAGCGCATCCAGGAAGGGCTGGTCATCGCTCCAGGCCGCGGCAAGGTGCGCGAGCGCCACCAGCATGGCGAGGAAAGACTTCGTGGCGGCCACGCTTTCCTCCTTGCCGGCGCACAACGGAATCGCTTCTGCGAGGCCTGCGAGCGGGGAATCCTCGTCGTTCACCAGCGCGATCACTCGCGCTCCGGCGCTCGCGGCAGCGCGCGCGCTCTCCAGCAAGTCGGGACTGCGTCCGGATTGCGACAGCGCGATGAAAAGGCAATCGCGCAGGTCCTGGCTCGAGCCGTACACGGAGGCGACCGAAGGAGCCGCCGACGCCGTGAGGATGCCCACGCGCGTCTCGAACAGGTATTTCGCATAGGTCGCGGCATGGTCCGAGCTGCCGCGTGCGCACGTGATCACGGCCCGCGGGCGTCGCTCCCGAAGGTTCGTCGCCAGCCTCATGATCGAGGTTGCGTTGCGCGCAAGCTGGCCTCGGGCGATGGTGGGTCCCTCGGCCGCCTCCCGGAACATTCGCGTGGTGGCGGGGCCCGGCGGGCGTGCGTTGGGGCTGGGCCGTTCCATGGGATGACGATACCAGTTGGCGCGCGGCGGCACGGAAGTTGCGAGTAGGACGCCAGGTCGTGCGGGGCACGGCCGGCACCTACCAATCGCACACGGAGATGAAACCATGACGAATCGCGACAACGAAGGCGGCCAGGGCAACCAGGGCCAGCAGCGCGGCAACGACTCGCAACAGGGGCGGCAACAGAACCAGCAAAGCGGTTCCGGCGGCCAGCAGGGCAACCAGGGCGGCGGCATGGGGCGCGAAGGCCAGGGCGGCGGCATGTCCCGCGACAACCAGCAGAACCAGGGCAACCAGGGCGGGCAACAAGGCCAGCAGGGGCAGAATCGCGGTAACGCCGGCGGCCAGCAGTCGCAACAAGGGCAAGGCGGCCAGCAGCAGCGCGGCTCCTCCAACAACCCTGGCGGTCCGAACGAATCGGGAAGCGCGGGCTCGACGCGGCGCGACGACAACCGCTGACGGCAGAGGCATACGCCAGGGGCGCGGGAAACCGCGCCCTTTTTGTTTGCGCTTGCGGCTGGAGAACTTGCCGCCCGCGGAAACATCTTCCTTCCATGCTTCGGGAAAAACATCCGGGACGCGCGCGGCGGCCGGCTCCGTCCGGCGGCCTGCGCTACGCGCGCGCGTCGGAGCCCGGGTTGCGCCGTGTCGAGACCGCACGCGGGTTCGAATATCGCGATGCTTCGGGCAAGCGGGTGCGCGACGCACGCACGCTCGAGCGCATTCGCGCCCTCGCGATTCCCCCTGCCTGGACCGATGTATGGATCTGCGCGGACGAGCGCGGCCACCTGCAGGCGACGGGACGCGATGCGCGAGGTCGCCGGCAGTATCGATACCACCCGCGCTGGCGCGAGCTGCGCGATGCCGGGAAGTTCGACCGGATGCTCGAATTCGCTGCCGCGCTGCCTTCGATCAGGCGACGCGTGCGCCAGGACCTGGCCCTGCCCGGGCTGCCGCGCCGCAAGGTGCTCGCCGCGGCGGTGCGATTACTGGAGACCACCTGCATCCGCGTGGGAAACGAACGCTACGCGGAGGAAAACGACTCGTTCGGCCTCACCACGCTGCGCAACCGCCATGCGCGCGTGGGCACTGCGTGGGTCGAATTCGAGTTTCGCGGCAAGGGCGGCAAGTTCCATCGCGCCCGTGTCGAGGACAAGCGTCTCGCCTCGATCGTCAGGCGATGCCGCGAGCTGCCCGGCCAGGCGCTATTCGAATACCTCGACGAGCAGGGTTTGGTGCAGTCGATCGGCTCCTCGGACGTGAACGACTACCTCAAGGAAATCTCCGGCGCGGAAGTGAGCGCAAAGGACTTCCGGACATGGGCCGGCACGCTCTTCGTCGCCGCGGATCTCGCGCGCCGCGAAGCGCCGGTCGGGCCTTCGCACATGGTCGCCGCCGTTCGCGAGGCCGCCCGCCGGCTCGGCAATACCCCGGCCATCTGCCGCAAGAGCTATGTGCATCCGCGCGTGCTCGATCCGGAGACCTGGCGCGCGCCTCGCCGCGCACGCGCCCCATTGCGAGGCCTGCGCGCGGACGAAGTCGCCTTGCTCGCCTTGCTCGCTCCGGTCAGGGCGGCGAGCAGAACGCCACGCCCTCGTCGATCCAGCTCATCGCCATTGCCGAACGCTGCACCGGGTCCGGCGTGAAACGGTGGTTCGAATCGTTCTGATCGGCGCGATTGTTGTACGCGCGGTAGACAGGTGTGGTGCCCGGCGCGCATTGGCCGTTCTCGGGCATCAGCGCATAGAAGGCGATGCTCTCGTAGGCCCAGCCGAGGAACGGTTTGCCGCTCGCCGTGGCCTGGGCGCGCTCGCGTGCCTCCAGCGCCTTCAGCCACTCGCAGTCGCCCGGGTCTCCGGTGTAGAAGTGCGAATTCGGCCCCTTCGCGTAAAAGCGACACACCGGCCTCGCATTCGGCGGCGCGTCGCCCATCCGAAGCCACGCCTTGAACTTGTGCCCGGTGCGTTTCCACTCGCCCATGCCGCCGGCATCGAGCAGGGCGATGTCGCCGGGAGCAGCCGTCATGAAGTAGTGGTCCGTGGCCGGCGCGTAATACTCCACGACGTTCACCGCCGAGTCGACGCGAAACGTCTGCGTGAAGTATTTCTCGGCCACGCCGTCGCGCTTGTCGCGTCCCCAGCCCTCCACGGTGTAGTCGCCGGGCGAAAGGGCTGGCAGGCGCACAGCGGCGAAGGAGGTCATGCCGTCGGGCACCGGGCCGCCCGCGGGGGCATCGCCGCGGTAATCGAAGTCGATGCGGATCACGTTGCCATTCGTGGAGACGCGCATGGAGCCCGGCTCGAAGTACGCCGCGCTCCTCAGCATCACGTCGGCGGGGGCGAAGGCCTCGGGCGCCTTGGGAATCAGGTAAAGGCCCCATGAGGCGGGCGGCACGACGGCAAGGTTCTGCGTTACCACGTGCGGAGCGGTGCCGGGATCCCCGATGCGGAAAATCCGGGCCTGCAGCGTGTAGTTGCCCGGAACCAGCTCGCCCAGCTGCAGGCGCGGCTGCCCAAAGTCCGCGCGCGGCGCGCCCACGCCGAGCGGCGCGTATTCGTAATCCAGAGTGATGGTCGAGCCGTTCACGGCATAGCGCGTCGCGGGCAGGTAGGCGGGCGCCTGCATGTCACGCAACTCCAGGGACACGTTCTCGCCATAGGTCGGAAGCGTCGGGTTGGCGACCAACTGCACTGCGAAGGCAGCCGGCGCGAGCAGCATCGCGGCGAGGAATTGCGAAATGAGCTGCTTCATCGCGAGCTAGCCGAAGGTCGAGCGCACGAGGAAACCGCGCGCCCGCTCGACGTCCGTTTCGTTCTGCTCGCGCGCCCGCGCTTCGCATTCGCGTCGATCCGGCGCCGCCTTGCATTCCCTCAAGGCCTCGGCCAGGGCCGCGGCGGCCTCCTTCATCGCGTTGTCGTATTGCTTGCGCGGCGTGTCGGCCGGCTCGAACCAGCGTGCCGGGTCGCCATTCTCGGCATCCCGGCCGACGGGCCCGTCGATCGCGGCCAGCGCCACGCCGGCGGCGGAAATGAAGCTCGCGGCGGAAAGCAGCGCGAGGAGGGGGAATCGCATGGTGGCTTTCTCCTGAGGCCGATGGGCCTTGAACCATGCCGACCACGATATGGACGAGGCAGCGACAAAGTAATGGGCGCATGCCGCGATCCTGCGTCGGCTTACTCCCGCTGCCGGTCGGTGGCCTCCTACGGGGAACGATCGGGGATGAGGACAACAAGTGCCGTCCGGCTCTGGCATACCTGGACCATGGGCCGGGGCAGCATTCACCTACACGAAAAACGCTTCCCGACCGATATGCGGAACAAGACGCCGCGGGGGGCGCGAGAGCCGGAGAAGCGCAATGAAGTCGCTCGTGATCGCCCTGGTCCTGGCATTGGCCTCCCCGTCCGGCGAAGCGTCGGAAGCGAAGGCGTCCCAGCCGTTGCAGCTCAGGCCCAAGGCGGCCCTCCTCGACGCGAAGGTCCATCGCTTCGCGCCCTTCAGCTCGCCTTCGGACGAGCCGGACCTCGAGCTGGTGCCGCGGCGCGACGAGCGCGAGGAAGCGAGCCGTTCGTCCTGCAGTGGCGATCGCACGCTTTGCTACGACCCGCGCTCCGGTCGCATCGTGTACAAGCCGGCACGCGCGCTCATGCCGGACCTTCCCGGGCTGCAGCGGGAAAACATTTCCGTGAAGAGGGACCGAATTGTCTTCCGCTACTCCTTTTAATAGGCCGCGTGTAGGATTTGTCCTACAAGAGAATCCGTTACCGCCGACGCCACCCGGCGCAGGACACCATGGTGTAATGACCGCCAGACCAAAAACTCCCGAGCAAGGAAAGAGCGCGATGATCAGGCTTCTCATCGTCGACGACCACGACGTCGTCCGCATGGGCCTTAAGCAGGTGTTCTCCGGGCGCGTGGACATGGAGGTCACCGGCGAGGCGCGAACCGGCGAGGAGGCGATCAGCCTCGTGCGCTCGACGCCCTTCGACGTAGGGCTGGTGGACCTTTCGCTGTCCGACATGTCCGGGGTGGACGTGCTGAACCGCTGCAAGGCGATCCGTCCCGAAATGGCCGTGCTGATCGTGAGCGGCTACCCCGAGGACCAGTACGCCATCAACCTCCTCAAGGCGGGCGCCTCGGGCTTCGTGGCCAAGGACGCGCCTTCGGAGAACCTGGTTTCGGCGGTCGTCGCCGCGGCGCAGGGTCGTCGCTACGTGAGCCCGCGCATCGCCGACAAGCTGGCGCAGGGCCTGGCGGGACCGGCCGCCGACCAGCCTTCGCATACCCAGCTGTCCGAGCGCGAGTTCCAGATCTTCTGCAAGCTCGCCGGCGGCCAGAGCGTCTCGGAGATCGCCAAGGAGCTTTTCCTCAGCGTGAAGACGGTGAGCACCTACCGTTCTCGCATCCTGGAAAAGATGAACTTCAAGTCGAATGCGGACATCACATACTACGCGGTGAAGAACCAGCTCATCGCATGACAAGCCCGCAGGCAACCTTACCGGAGACCCGCCGCAGCACCGGCGGCAACGACATGCACGCACCGAGCACGCAGCCAGGCGGTCCCGAACGACGTACCCTTCCGCCGGAGTACCAGATCCGCCAATCGGACGAGGAGGTCATGAACGCGCTCGTGGTCGAGGACTCGCCCCAGATCGCCGAACGCCTGGTCGAGCTGGTGTCGGTGCCCAACCGTGTCGAGGTGGTTGCCACCGCGGCCACCGAGGACGAAGCGCTCGCCGCATGCGACAAGCACACCATCGCCCTCGCGATCGTGGACCTGCAGCTCGCCCAGGGCACCGGCTTCGGGGTGATCCGTCGCCTTCGCGCGGCGACCGGCACCAACCCGGCGTGCATCGTGGTCCTGACCAACCATGCCGTACCTGCACTCAAGGTGGCGGCGTTCGAGGCGGGCGCCGACTACTTCCTCGACAAGAGCAAGGACTTCGCGACGATCCCCCGGCTGATCGGCGAGTTGTTGTCGACGAAGGAGAACTAAGGGACGGGGAACGAGGGACGAGGAGCGGGTTTCCAAAGCAGAAGGGCCAGCAAACTCGCTGGCCCTTTTGATTTGAGTCGCCGTCCCCGCTTTTTTACAACGGCACCCACACCTTGATGCGCGTGCCCCGGCCCTTCTCGCTGCGCACGTCGAAGGAGCCGCCGATGGAACGCACGCGATGCATCATGCCGGCCAGCCCGTGGGAGAGCTGCTTGGCGCTTTCGAGGTCGTCGATGCCCACGCCGTCGTCGGCGATCTCCAGTCGAAGCCCCCGCGCCTCGCGCTCCAGGGTGAGCTCCATGGACTTGGCCTGCGAGTGCTTGACGATGTTTCCCACGCTTTCCTGCACGAGGCGGTAGAGCGCGATCTCCAGGTCGGGCGAGAGGCGCTCGAGCGTCTCGCTCACCTGCAGGCGGCACTCGATGCCGTTGGTGCGCGCCGCCTCGTCGACGAACCAGTGCAGCGCGGCTGCCAGGCCGAGATGGTCGAGCAGCGAGGGACGCAGCGCCTCGATGATGCGCCGCTTGAGGTCGATGCCCTGGTCGATCAAGGCGGACAGCCGGCGCAGGCGCTCGGCGTACTCCGGGTTGGACCCCAGTCGCGCATCCAGCCACGCAAGGTCCATCTTCGCGGGCGTGAGGATGCCTCCGAGCGAATCGTGCAGCTCCCTTGCGAGCAAGGCCTTCTCGCGCTCGCCATGCATTTGCAGGAAGTTGGATAACGACGAAAGCTCCCGCGTGCGCTCGGCCACTTGCGCTTCGACGCGGTGGCCCTGGGTCGCCGCCTGCTGCGCGATCAGGCCGCGCAGCTCCTCGAACGCGTGGCGCAACCTGTTCGCTTCGTGAGTGTCGGCAGGCGGCAGCGCACGCTCCGCTTCATCGAGCTTGGCGGCAATTCTTTCCTCCAGGGTGGAGGAGAGCGGTGCGGGCACGCCCTCGCGCGGGGCGCCCGCAGGTCGGTGGGAATGTTGGGTCGTGCTCATGGGCGGAAGGAGGCGGCCCGGAGAGGTTCAATGGCCTGCGAAAAACAGAAGGCGGAAGCCATGGGGCAGTGTACCCCATGGATCCGCCCGATATTGCAGCGTTGCTCAGTCCCGAACGACGCGATTTCCATCGACGCGCACGCGGTCGCCCACGCGGACTCCGTACAGCGAGTCCTGCGCGAAAGTGGCCTCGCGCCCGTCACGGAATTGCACCGTGATGCGGTAGTACTCGTCGCCGTCGCGGCGGCGCTCGATCTCGTTGCCGGCGACAGCTCCGCCGATCGCCCCCGCGACCGTCGCGGCATCGTTGCCGCGGCCGCTGCCGATCTGGTGGCCGAGCACGCCGCCCACGATGCCGCCGACGACCGCGCCTGCGCCACTGGATCCACCACGTCCGCGCACCACGTCGATCGCGACCACGCGGCCGAAGTCGGTATAGGCGCCGTTGCCGTAATGAGCCGGAGCTCCGTTGCTGTAGTACGGACCGGGAGCGGCGGCGTATCGCGGTGCCCCGTAATAGCTGTCGTAGTACGGGTCGCTCGCGCACCCGGCCGCGACCAGGGTCGTGGCTGCCAGGGCGGCAATGTGCAGTCGTTTCATGGCTTGCTCCTTAGACCGAGCGGCGGAAGACGCCCATCAGCAGGGAGACCACGAACGCCACGAGGAAGATGAAGAACAGGATCTTCGCGATGCCGGCGGCGCCGGCAGCGATGCCGCCGAAGCCCAGCACGGCAGCGATGAGAGCGACGATGAAGAAGACAGCGGCCCAATAAAGCATGTGGTTCTCCTTTCGGTTGGTGGATGGTCGATCAGTCAGTGCCTGGTGCGCGCCGAGCGGCGCTTCCACGCGCGCACGGCGTACTTGAGTGCGGCCGTTCCCAAGGAAAGCACCGCCGGTCGGCTGACCGCCTGCGCGGCTATTCCCACGATCCGGCGCGCCGGGTTCGCCTCGATACGCTCCAGGCGCCGGGCGATGGAGGCGCGCTGCAGCTCCGCAGCGAGGACCACGAGCTCGCGCCGCTGGCGAAGCTGCTCGAGCTCAGTCACCGGTCCCCCGCAAGAGCTGGTGCAATCCCTGCTCGTCGCCCTTGAGCACGGCGATCGTCTCCTGGAAGATCGGGTGGCGCTTCTTCGAGGAGAAGTACACGTAGGCACCCGCGCCGACGCCAGCCAGCAGGAAGACGCCGGCGCAGATTCCCAGGATGGCCGGGCGGTTTTCTTCCGCGGCGAAGAGCACCAGCGCCGAGACGGCCAGGAGCAATCCGAAAGTGAGGAGGTAGAGCGCGGCCACGGCGACGACGAGGAACTTCACGAGCCACGCCTTTTCCTCCTTCAGCTCGATGGCCAGGAGCTCGAGGCGAGTGCGCACCGCGCGCACGCCGGTGGAGGCCACGCCGCGCAGGTCCGAGACGATGTTGGACGCTTCGCGGATCACGGGACCGCCCTCAGCGGCTGCGCGCGCAGAGGAATCCCAGGATCGCGCCCGCCGCGGCGGCGATGCCCACCGCACGCCAGGGGTTGCTGCGAACGTAGGCGTCGGTGCTGGTCGCGGCGACTTTCGCGCCCTCGCTCACGGTCGTCTGGATCTCGCCGAACTTCTCCCGCGCCGCGTCGTACTGCGCCTGCATCTTGCCGCGCACCGCGTCCATCTGCGTGGTGCCCTCTTCCTTCACGGTCTTCAGCAGCTCCTGGGCTTCCGAGACCACGTTCTGGACATCACGGCCGACGGGGTTCGACTGGGCACGGCTTTGCATGGCGTTCTCCTTTTGTGTGTGTCGGGTTCGGGTTCGGGGACAAGGCGGGCGGTGGCCGCACTGCCCACCTCGCCAGAATAGGGACCGCTCCTCGCGCGCTCTGTCGGAGCGCCGCCTTGCAGCCGACAAGCAAGCTCCGATTCCCGAGTGGGACTCGTCCGACACGTTCGGGTAGGCAGGGGACGACAGCCGGACGCGAAAGGCGCCGATGGGCGGAGGAACTTGCCGGCGCTACGATCGGGCGCAGGAATGGCCACCGGCGCGACGTCCGAAGGAACCGACATGACTACCCCGATGCGAGCTGCGATGACCAGCGCCGTGGCGATCGCCTGTGCCCTCGTGGTGGCGGGCTGCGACCGCGAAACGCAGGCCAATGCGGAACGTGCGGGACGCGAAGCTTCCACCAAGATAGACCGGGCCCTGGACCGCACGCAGGAAAAGCTCGCCGCCGCCGGGGAGCGCATCTCGCAGGCCGGGGAGAAGACCGCGGCCACCGTGAAGGAAACCGTGACCCCCGACGACAAGGGCGCCGCCGACGGCAAGCAGCCGGAAGGTTCGAGCCGATATGTGACAACCACCATCGGCACCGGTCCGCGCACCTCGGTGAGCGGCCTTCCCGAAAATACCCGCGAAGTCCTCGAGGACACCGCGATCACCGCCGCCGTCAAGGCCAACTTCGTGAAGGAGCCCGGGCTGAGCGCGCTCAAGATCGACGTGGATACGAAGGACGGCGTGGTGGTCCTCAACGGCGTTGCCGACAACGATTCGGCGCGCCAGCGGGCCTCGCAGGTAGCGCAGGGCATCAAGGGCGTGAAGGAGGTCAGGAACCACCTGACCGTGAAGCAGGGGTAAAGGCAGGAACGTCCCCACCCGTCCCCTTTTCCCTTTCTCAGTAACATCCCTGCAAGGTTACGAAGGAAACGTCACCGGCTGCCCGCGCGGGGCCGCGTAGTATCCTTCGCACCATGCACGCCGAAGCCACCATGCCGCGCGAAGCGGCGGCAGTTCCCGCCCGGAGGGTGCGCGTTCTCCTGGTCGAGGACAGCGCTCGGCTGGCCGCGTCCATCCGCGATTACCTGGAACGCCATCACTACGAGGTGTTCATCGAGGGCGACGGCCTGGCTGTCGCGGAACGCTTCGACCGCCTCAAGCCCGACCTGGTGATCCTCGACCTGATGCTCCCGGGCAAGGACGGCCTCACCATCTGCCGCGAGCTGCGCCGGCACGACCGCATTCCCATCCTCATGCTCACCGCCAAGGGCGAGAACATCGACCAGGTGCTGGGGCTCGAGATGGGCGCCGATGACTACGTGGTGAAGCCGGTGGAGCCGCGCGTGCTGCTCGCGCGCATCGAGGCGCTGCTGCGCCGCGTGCGCAGCGCCCCCCAGGAGGTGCGGGAAGCGAAGCTCACCGCGGGGCGGCTCGCCATCGACGGAGCGCGACGTTCGGCGACGATCGACGGGCGCGCGGTCGAGCTCACCACGGGCGATTTCGACATCCTCTGGCTGCTTGCCTCCCGGCAAGGGTCCGTCGTCACGCGCGACGAGATCCTGCGCGTGGTTCGCGGAATCGACTACGACGGCCTCGACCGCTCCATCGACGCGCGCATCTGCCGCCTGCGCCGCAAGCTGCAGGAAGCCGGCGGCGCCGAGACCATGATCAAGACCGTGCGCCTGCGCGGCTACCTCTTCGCCGGCGACGACTGATCCCGCGGGGCGTTTCGCGTGTTACGCCTCTTCCTCCGGCTCTACATCTTCCTCATGCTGCCCGCGACGGTCGCCGTCGTGGGCCTCATGTACCTCACCGACCAGGTGATGGCGCAGATGCACGCGGAGCAGCAACGGCAACGCGCCGGCGTGGCCTTCGATCGCGCCGAACGCATCGTGCTCGACGAGCGCGTGCCGGACTGGCAGGGCCGCCTCAAGGAGATCGAGGCCACCTTCCGCGTCGCCCACGAAGTCGTCCCGATGGACAAGGCGCTGGGCGACTTCTTCATGTCCGCCTCGGAGAAGGAGCGGCTGCGCTCCGGCCAGATCGCCTTCCGCGACCGACCGGGGGGAGGCACCGTGTACCTGCGTCGCATCCGTGACAGCGACCGGGCGTTGCGCATCGAGTGGGTCGGCGCATACGAATACCTGATGCTCTACTACACCATCATCGTGGTGCTCGTGACCACGGCGATGGCGGCGATCCTGTGGCGCTGGACACGCCCGTTGTGGCGCGACCTCGAGGGCCTGAAGGCCGCGACGGCGCGAGTGGGCGAAGGCGACTTCGGCGTGCGCGCGAGCATCCAGGATTCGTCGCTGCTGCATCCGATCGCATCGGCCTTCAACGTGATGGCCGGTCGCGTGGAGGCGCTGCTGCAATCCCACCGCGACCTCGAGCAGGGCGTCGCCCACGAGCTGCGCACGCCGCTGGCCCAGCTCAAGTTCGACCTGGAGCTCGCGCGGACCAGCACCGGGCCCGGGGAGCTGGAGGAGCGCTTCACGGCGATGGAGCGCGACGTCGTTGACCTGGAGGAGCTGGTGAACGAGCTGCTGGTGCTGGCGAACCTGCGCGAGGCTCCGCCCTACCGCCCGCGCGACGTGCCCGCGAACGAGCTGGTCGACGAGGTTCTGCGGCGCGCCCACGACGAGATGCGCGCGGCCGGCCGCGAGATCGTGATCGAGCCGCCGCGCCACCTGCCCGAGCGCTTCAGCTGCGACGCCAAGTACCTCTCGCGCGCGCTGGTCAACGTGGTCCGCAACGCGGTGCGTTATGCGCGCTCGACCGTGGCGCTCACCGTCGAGCAGGCGGGCAGCCGCACCGTGATCAGCGTGGACGACGACGGACCGGGCGTGCCACCCGCGGAGCGCGAGCGCCTGTTCGAGCCCTTCACGCGGCTGGAGGGCAGCCGCGGGCGCGAGAGTGGCGGCGTGGGCCTCGGGCTTGCGATCGTGAAGAGCGTCGCCGAGTGGCACGGCGGCGAGGCGCGCATCTCCGACTCGCCTCTCGGCGGCGCGCGCGTTTCGATCAGCTGGTAGGACGATTCACCACAGGGACACAGCTACCACGGGTAACGAACAAGACGGGTGCGGACTGCGGGGTGGTCAAGCCGACGGATCGACTGCAGCCTTCTTCGCGATCTTGATCTTCTGTGGCCCCCGAGGCCTCCGTGGTGAAGGCTCGCTTCGTTTCGCCGGCGCATTGCGCGCCGCGAGCCACGCCTCGAACTCGGCCGCCGGCAGCGGCTTGCAGATGAGGTAGCCCTGCGCCGAGTTGCACCCCTGCGCGCGCAGGAACTCGAGCTGCGATTCCTTTTCCACCCCTTCGGCGACGACGTCGAGGCCCAGGCCGCGCGCGAGGCCGATGACGGCGGAGACGATGGCAGCACCCCCCGCCACATCGCGCGCCGCGTCGCGCCCGCGGCTGTCGATGTCGGCCACGAAGGACTTGTCGACCTTGAGCAGGTCCACGGGCAGGTGGCGAAGGTGCGACAGGCTCGAGAAGCCCGTGCCGAAATCGTCGATGGCGATGCGCACGCCGAGCGAACGCAGCCGCGTGAGCACCAGGCTCGCTCCTTCGACGTCGCGCACCATGCTGGTCTCGGTGATCTCGAACTGCAGCCAGCCGGGCTCGCATCCAGTCGCCTCGAGCAGGCGCTTGAGGTCGCCGACCATGGCGGTATCGCGCAGCTGGCCCGCCGAAAGGTTCACGCAGATCGTGATGTTGCCGACACCGCGGTCGCGCCAGTCCCGGGCCTGGCGACATGCCTTCTCGAGCACCCACGAGCCCACCGCATGGCCGAGCCCGGTCTCTTCGGCCAGCGGTATGAAGGCGTTGGGCAGAACCAGCCCGCGCTCCGGATCGCGCCATCGCAGCAATGCCTCCGCGCGCTCGATGCGGCCGGTCGCCACATCCATGATCGGCTGGTAGTGCAGGACCAGCTCGTCGCCCTTCAACGCCCGGCGCAGGGCCGATTCGAGCTGCAGCCGCTGCGCGCGGCGCTGGCCCAGCTCGGCGGAGAAGGAACGGAAGCCGTTGCGACCGAGCTCCTTGGCGTGGTACATCGCCGCGTCGGCGTGCTTGAGCAGCGTCTCCGCATCGGCGCCATCCTCCGGATGCAGGGCGAGGCCGAGGCTGCAGCTCACGTGGATCTCGTTTCCTTCGAGATGGAATGGCCGGCGCACCTCCTCCAGGATCTTGCGTGCCACGTGGTCGGGTGCGTAATCATCGGTCACGTCTTCCAGCACGAGCACGAACTCGTCCCCGGAGATGCGAGCGAGCAGGTCGCTCTGGCGCAGGGCGGCGCGGATGCGCCGCGCGAGCTCCTTGAGCAGTGCATCCCCGACCCGGTGGCCGAGGCTGTCGTTCACGTCCTTGAAATGGTCAAGGTCGAGGAACATGACGCCCACCCGGTTACGCGAACGGCGCGCGCGCGCGAGGGCGCTTTCGAGCCGGTCGTTCAACAGCACGCTGTTTGGCAGCCCCGTAAGGCCGTCGTGCGTCGCCATGAACTGCAGCCGCTCCTCGGCCTGGATGCGCGAGGACACGTCCTGAGCGAGCGACAGGATCGAGATCACCTTGCCCGCCTCGTCGTGCATGGCCGAGCTGTGCCACTCGACCCAGATCACCGATCCGTCCTTGCGGTAGTTGCGCATCAGCACGGTCGCATTCGTCTTGCGCCCCTCGACCAAACCGCGAACCATCTCGCGCGCGGCGGGCTGGTCGTCTTCGTAGACATGGCGCCAACCGTCGAGGCTGCGCCCGAGCATGTCGCAGCCGGCCCAGCCGAAGATGGCCTCGGCCTGGCCCGACCAGCGCACGATCGCGAGCTGCGTGTCCCATTCGATGACGGCGAGCGGCGTGTTGTCGAAGTGCGCCGAGAGAATCGCATTGGCCCGGCGAAGCTCCTGCTCCACCACCTTCTGCTCGTGGATGTCGCTCGTGGTCGCGTAGAAGCCCAGGAAGCGGCCGTGCTCGTCCTGGCGGGGCGTGAGCCGCACGAACATCCAGCGGCTGTGGCCGTCGGCGAAGCCGAGCAGCCGTTCGGTGGAGACGCTTTCGCCGGCGCGCACTCGCCGCAGGATGGGCTCGAGGGCGCGCCATCGTTCTTCGCCCAGCACCTCGCGGGTCGTGCGCCCGATGACCTGCTCCGCGGGCAACCCGACGAGGCCGAGGAACGCATGGTTCACGTAGCGGTAGCGGGTCCCGGCATCGCAGTACACCATCGGCGTCGGTATCGAGTCGATCACCTGGCGCAGCTGCCGCTCCTTGTCCTCGATGTCGGCGTGCGCTGTTTTCAGGTCGTGGATGTCGGTGGACACCACGTAGAAGCCCACCACGCGCCCGCCCGCGTCTCGCCTCGGGGTGATCCGCACCCGCACCCAGTGCTGCGCCCCCGAGGGCAGGCGCAGCAGCCGCTCGTAGCTCGATTCTTCGCCCGCGATCGCGCGGTCGATGTGCGGCTGCAGCTGCGCCATGACCTCGGGCGGATAGACCTGCGCGGGAAACTTGCCCAGCGCGTACTCGCGGGTCAACCCACGCGTAGCGAGGAACACGTTGTTCACGAAGGTGCATCCGCGCTCGAGGTCGACGAAGACGATGGCCTCGGGGATGTTCTCCGCGAAGAAGCGCAGCTCCTCCTCGCGCGCGGCAAGGCGCGCCTGCGCCTCCTTCACCTGCGTGATGTCGTGTGCGACCACGTACATGCCCCGCACCACCCCCTCGTCGACGTCGGGGACGGCGGTCACGTGAAGCCAGCGCACGGTCCCGTCGGGCAGGCGCATCTCGCGCTCGTAGGTAGCGACTTCTCCCCGGTCGAACACCTTCTGGGTGCGCTCGGCGATCCACGCGGCCACCTGTGGTCCCATCAGCTCGACGGTGGTATGGCCCACCACCTGCTCGGCGCTGGCGTGGCGTTGTGCGGCGAAATGCCGGTTGGCGAAGAGGATGCGCCGGTCGCGGTCGAGGTAGGCGACGGCATCCGGGATGTTGTCGGTATAAAGGCGAAGGCGTGCGTCACGCTCGCGCTCGCGCTGCTGCGCGAGCTTGATGTCGTGGATGTCGCTGTTGACGATGTAGTAGCCGCCGAAGGCGCCGTCGGCGCCCATGATCGGGGCGAGCCGCACCAGGTGCCAGCGCCTTGCGCCGCCCGGCATATCCACCAGGCGCTCGTAGGCGCATGACTCGCCCCGTTCGAGCCGCTCGACGAAGGGATCGAAGTACTCGACCGCGATCGCCTCGCCGATGACGTCCCGGACTTTCCGCCCCGCCAGCTCGCGCAATGGCAGGCCGCGGATTTCCTGGAAGGCCTTGTTGGCGAAGACGAAGCGGAAATCGGCGTCGACGACGGCGATCGCGCTCGGGATGTTCTCGGCGAAGTGGCGCAGCTGCGCTTCCTGGCGCTGCAGCGCCTCGCGCATGCGCTGGTCGTCCTCGATGTCGATGAGCACCACCATCACGCCCATCACGCCGCTCGAGCCGCGCAGCGGCAGGTAGTGGGCCCGCACCCAACGCCCCGCGTGCGGTCCTTCGAGGTTGCGGCGGTTGAAGATGACGGTTTCCCCGTCCAGCGCGCGCCGCATCTGCGCCCGGCGGTCGTCTTCGGGCCGGCGCTCGAATACCTCGTCGGGGGTCCGCCCGATGAACTCCGCGGCGGCGTGCCCGGAATAGGCCTCGTAGGCGGCGTTGATGAAGCGGTAGGTGCCGGCGCCGTCCAGGATGCAGGCCGGCAGCGCGAGCATCTCCAGTCCGGGGCGCAGGCCCTCGAGGCGTGCTTGCAGCTCGCGCGGATCCACGGCAGGCGGGTAACTCATGGCTGCATTTTCCGCCTCCCCGGCGTTAAACTTCCGTGCCGCCCGTCACTTTGTCGCGGGCGGGGTTGCAACTGTAACGCTCCCTTCCCGCTTCCGCCCCGCATGAACCTCACCCGATTGTTGCAGGCCCGCGCCGCCGAAGGCCGTCCCGTCCGCGTGGCGCTCATCGGCGCCGGCAAGTTCGGCTCGATGTACCTGTCGCAGGCGCGACGCACCCCGGGCATCCATGTGCTTGCAATCGCGGACCTCGATCCCGCGCGGGCACGCGCCTCGCTGGGCCGCGTGGGCTGGGAGGAGCCGCATTTCGCGGCGCGCAGCGCCGAGGAGGCACTGCGCCACGGATCGACCTGGATCACCGACGACGTTGCCGCCGCCATCGCTCATCCCGATACCGAGGTGGTGATCGATGCGACCGGCCATCCGGCGGCCGGCATCGCCCACGCGCTCGCCTGCTGCCGCCACGGCAAGCACATCGTGATGGTGAACGTCGAGGCCGATGCCCTCGCCGGCCCGCTCCTCGCGCGCCGCGCGGCAGCCGCGGGCATCGTCTATTCACTCGCCTACGGCGACCAGCCCGCGCTCATCTGCGAGCAGGTGGACTGGGCGCGCGCGGCGGGCTTCGAGGTCGTGGCCGCGGGCAAGGGAACCAAGTACCTGCCTGCCTATCACGCGTCCACGCCGCAGACCGTCTGGGGGCATTACGGTTTCAGCGATGACATGGTCGCGCGCGGCGACTTCAACGCGCAGATGTTCAACTCGTTCCTCGACGGCACCAAGAGCGGCATCGAGATGGCCGCGGTGGCCAACGCCACCGGCCTCACGCCGGCGCCCGACGGGCTCGCCTTCCCGCCCTGTGGAGTGGATGACCTGGCGCGCGTATTGCGCCCGCGAAGCGAGGGCGGAACCCTGCACCACTCGGGGCAGGTCGAGGTGATCTCGAGCCTCGAGCGCGACGCCCGGCCGGTGTTTCGCGACCTGCGCTGGGGCGTGTACGTGACCTTCCGCGCCGGCCACGAGTACGTGCGCCGATGCTTCCAGGAGTACGGCATCGTGACCGACCCGTCGGGCGAGTACGCCTCGATGTACAAGCCCAGCCACCTGATCGGCCTCGAGCTCGGCATCAGCGTGGCGAGCGTCGCGGTGCGCCGCGAGGCCACGGGCGCAGCCACGGGCTGGCGCGGCGACTGCGTGGCCACCGCAAAGCGCTCATTGCGCGCAGGCGAGGTGCTCGACGGCGAGGGTGGCTACACCGTTTGGGGCCGGCTCATGCCCGCGGCCGATTCCGCCGCGCGGCGCGCGCTGCCCATCGGGCTCGCGCACAAGGTGAAGCTGAAGCGCGACCTGCCCGAAGGCGCGATCGTCTCCTGGGACGACGTGGAATTCGATGCCTCGAGCGAGGCGGTGAAGGTCAGGCGGGAGATGGAGCGGGAGTTCGGCGGTGGCGGCTTATCCGAAGGCAAGGCTGTGGAAGCGCCGATTGCCGCCGATTAGTACGCCGATTCGCGCCGATGAATCCAAAGGCTGGATTGATGCCATTGCGACACTGCTTCCTGCCGTGACAAGCATTCCACCGTTATCGCCCCGTCGCCGGCGGCAATCGGCGTTTTCACAGATTTGCGTTAGCATCACTCTCGCTTTCACCTCACTCCCCGCCGTCGCCGAGGTGAAGGCCACCAACGCGTGGGTACGAGCCACGGTCCCCACGCAGAAATCCACCGGCGCCTTCGTGACGCTCACCAGCACCGAGAACGCGAAGGTCGTCGCCGCGGAATCGCCCGCGGCGAAGATCGTAGAAATCCACGAGTCGAAGCACGAGAAGGGCGTCATGCGGATGCGCGCGCTGGATGCGATCGAGCTTCCCGCAGGCAAGCCGGTGCAGCTCGCGCCGGGCGGCAAGCACGTGATGCTGATGGGCCTGGCCAAGCCGGTGGCCGCCGGAGAGACATTGCCGATCGTGCTGACCATCGAGGATGCGAGCGGCAAGCGCAGCCGCATCGAGGTGCGTGCCACGGCCCGCCCGCTGGGCAGCCGATGAAGCTTCGAACGCGCCTCGCGCAGCGCGGCCGCATCGCGCGCGCCCGCCCCGGACTGGTGAACCTGCCGGTGGAGCGCGCCTCGACCGTGACGTTCGGCTCCATCGCCGAGATGGAAGAGGCCCAGCGCCGCTTCGATTCGGGCGAGCCCGTGCCCACTTATGGCATCGCCAACATGCCGCTGCGCGTGGCCTTCGAAGAGGTGATGGCCGAGCTCGAGGGCGGGCATCGCGCGGTGGCCTTCCCCTCGGGGCTGGCTGCCGTCGCCGGCGCGCTGCTCGCGTGCCTTAAGGCCGGCGACCACGCGCTCGTCACGGACAATTGCTACGGGCCGGCGCGGCGCTTCTGCGACCACACCCTTGCGCGTTATGGCGTGCAGGTGGATTACTTCGATCCACTCGTGGGACCCGGCATCGAGGCGCAGATGCGCCCGAACACGCGCGTGGTGTACCTCGAGAACCCCGGGTCGCTCACCTTCGAGGTCTGCGACTTCCCGGCCATCGCCGCGGTTGCCCGTGCGCGCGGGGCGGTCGTGATCCACGACAACACGTGGGCCACGGGGTTGCTGTTCCGCTCGTTCGAGCACGGCGCCGACCTCGTCATCCAGGCCGCGACCAAGTACCCCGGCGGGCATTCCGATGTCCTCATCGGCGCGGTGGTCGCGGCCGAGCCGCACTGGCCGGCGTTGCGCGAGAACACGCGCGACTTTGGCTTTCACGTGAGCCCCGACGACCTCTACCTCGCGTTGCGCGGCGTGCGCACGATGGAGTTGCGCCTGCGCGAGCAGGGGGCGAGCGCGCTCGCCATCGCGCGGCGGCTCGAGGCCCATCCGCGCGTGCGCCGCGTGCTGCATCCAGCCCTCGAAAGCGACCCGGGGCACGCCTTGTGGAAACGCGACTTCCTCGGCTCTTGCGGGCTCTTCGGCCTGGAGCTGCAGCCGTGCGGCAAGCCGCAGGTGGCGCGCTTCCTCGAAGGCCTCGACTATTTCGCTCTGGGCTACAGCTGGGGCGGCTACGAGAGCCTCGCGTGTCCCGCCAACCTGCGCTACGCGCGCAGCGCCCGCCCTTGGAAAGGCGGGCCGCTGGTGCGCCTGCAAATCGGCCTCGAGGATCCTGAGGACCTGCTGGCGGACCTCGAGCAGGCGCTGGCGCGCATCGAGCCTTGAAGCGGGACCTCCTCGCCGAGAGGATCGGGCAGTCGATCGCCCAGGCAACCGGCATTGGTTTCGCGCCGCTGTCCCGGGCGCCCGTCTCCGATGGCTGCATCCATGCCGCCTTTCGCCTCGATGGCCGAGCAGGTGCCGTCGCGCGCTCGTACTTCGTGAAGGTGAACGAGGCCCGGAAGGCGCCGCTTTTCGCCGCCGAGGCCGAGGGTCTCGCCGCTTTGGCTCGCGTGGGCGCGCTGAGGGTGCCCGGGGTCGTGGCCCAGGGCGTGGAGCGGGACCACGCGTGGCTGGTTCTCGAGTGGCTCGAGCTGGCAATGCTGGACCCATCCGCCGCGGCAGGCCTGGGCATTGCCCTGGCGACTCAACATCGCGCGCCGCAAGCCCGCTACGGCTGGGAACGCGACAATTTCATCGGCGGCTCCTCGCAACCCAACGGATGGTCCGACGACTGGCTGGAATTCTGGCGCCATCGCCGGCTCGCGCACCAGTTGCGGCTCGCCGCGCACAATCGGCTGCCTTCGAAACTCATCGACCAGGGCGAGCGCCTGGCTGCCGATTGCGATGCGTTCTTCCGCAACTACGAGGTGGCGAGGTCGCTGCTGCATGGCGACCTTTGGGGCGGCAATGCCGCGCAGGTCGCTGGCGCCGGTGCGGTCGTGTTCGATCCCGCGGTGTATGTCGGCGACCGCGAGGCCGATATGGCCATGACGGAGCTCTTCGGCGGCTTTCCCGCGGATTTCCGCGCGGCATACCGCGAGGCCTGGCCGCTGGCGGACGGGTATCGCGTGCGCCGTGATCTCTACAACCTCTACCATGTGCTCAACCATGCAAACCTTTTCGCCGGCGACTACGTCCGCAAGGCGGTGCAGGCGGTCGAGCGCCTGCTTGCCGAGCTGGGCTAGTCGGGACGGCCCTCGCTCGCGCGGCGCGGCCAGAGTAAAGTCACGCCGATGATTTCGACCCAAGCGCAGCAGCCGCCCCGAGTGCTCGTGGTGGACGACAACCAGGATGCGGCGGACTCGCTCGCGACCTTGCTGGGCGTCATGGGCTACGAGGTGCGCATCGCGTACGACGGCCCCGAGGCCATCGCCGCCGCCGACGAGTTCCGCCCCGCCGTGGCGCTGCTCGACATCGGCCTGCCGAAGCTCTCCGGCTACGACATCGCGCGCCACGTCCGCGAGGAGCATGGCGAGGAAGTGTTGCTGGTGGCCATCACCGGATGGGGCCAGGAGGATGATCGGCGCAAGGCGCAGGAGGCGGGGTTCGACCACCATTTCACCAAGCCCGCCGATTTCGAGGTGCTGCTCGAGCTGATAGACCAGGAGCTCAAGGCGCGCACCGCGGCGAGCTAGGCCAGGCCGCCGCCGTGTCGTTGCGGCTCGCCGCCGAGGCCGATTTCCCGGCGCTGCATCGCCTGCGCATGAGCGTCCGCGAGAACGTGCTTTCCGATCCGCGGGCCGTAACCCTCGACGACTACCGGGCCATGCTCGCCGCTGGCGGGCGCGGCTGGGTCCACGAGACTGGCGGCGCCCCGGATGGATTCGCCATCGTGGACGTGTTGCGATGCAACGTCTGGGCGCTCTTCGTGGCGCCCGGTCGCGAAGGGCGCGGCATCGGCCGTGCATTGCATGATGCGATGCTCGACTGGTACTTCGGCACCGGCGCCGCCTCGCTCTGGCTCTCGACCGACGGCGGCACGCGCGCGGAGCGTTTCTACCGGAGGGCGGGATGGCGCCATGCCGGCGAGCGGCGCGGCGAGCAACGCTTCGAGATGACCGCCGCCGAATGGGCCGCGCTACGCGCGTCCCGGCCGCGCTAACCGATAACATGGCGCACTTCCGCACAAGGGCAGCACGCATGGGCACCGTAACCGAGCTCGATCGCCACTTCACCGGGGAAACAGTGGCCGTTCGCGGCGCCGGCCATTCGCGCGACGCAAGCTGATGGCCCGGGTCGCCTTCCGGCCCCTGGTCGAGGACGACCTGGCGCTGCTCTTCAACTGGCTTTCGCGCCCCCACGTGCGCCGCTGGTATGGCGCCGAGCCGCGCTCATACCTCGAGGTGGTGGCGAAGTACGGCCCGCGCGCCGAGCGCGGCGGCGACGTCGATGCTTTCGTGATCCAGGTCGACGGCGCCGATGCCGGTTATGCGCAGAAGTACTCGCTCGAGCGCTTTCCAGAGTATCGCGCCCTGCTGGGCCTGGAAAGCGAAGAGGGCGTGGTGGCAATGGACCTCTTCCTAGCGGATGAATGGCGGACGGGCCGCGGCTTGGGCTCGTTCGTGATCCGCCGCTTCGTGGTCGACCACGTGCTTGCAGGCGACGCCGCGGCGGCTTGCGTGGCGGGGCCCCGCGACGGGGACGCCGCTTCCATCAGCGCCTTCCGGAAGGCCGGGTTCCACCCTTGGAAGCTCGTCCTGAACGAGCATGGCGAGCGCGAGCAGGTCATGCGTCGCGACCGCGACGCCGGCGAGTACCGCATCGCCCCGATCCAGCTCGCGGACTTCGAGGCCTGCGCGCGCCTTCGCCGCCAGATGTACTTGACCAGCTTCGGCACCGAGGAGGGCCTCACCGAGGAAATGGGACCGGGCGACGCGGCCTATCGGGCACAGCTCGAGGCGCGCCTTGCGCAGCTGCCCGAGGGGAGCGTGCACTTGTGGCGCAACGGCGAGATCGTGGGGCAGCTCGAGACCAAGCTCCTGCCCGACGAGCCCGACGTGCTCTACCTCTCGCTCATCCACGTCGACGAGCGCTTCCGCGCCCATGGGCTGGGCAAGCGCCTGCATGCCTATGCGATGGACGTCGCCCGAAACCGGGGCCTTCGCCTCATGCGCCTGTCGGTGGCGCAATCGAACGCCCACGCGCTGTCGTTCTACAAGCGCCTCAACTGGGTGGTGGTCGGCACGCGCCCCAACGTGAAGCCGATGGCGGTGATGGAAATCCCGGTTTCGCGGCCCTAGGCGACGACCTTCGGCGGGCGCGGGTGCTCGACGATGCTCGTCGCGCGCTGCTCGAACTTGTCGCGCCGCGCGAGCAGGCGCTCCTGGCGGCGCGAGATGAGCGCGAAGTGGCGCAGGTCGGTGAGGCGGTCGTGGGTCTTCCAGCACGACTTGGCCGATGTGACCCACTCGGCAGGGTCGATGCGCCGCATGTCGAACGGCATCGAATAACTCCGCAGGGTCTTGTGCCCGCGCTTGTTGGAGTACTCGTGGAAATACGAGAGCGCAAGCTCGCGCAGCGTGCGGTAGATCGGGTCGCGGTAGCGCAGCGGCGCGCCGTTTGTCTTCGAGATGGCTCCCCAATGCCCGCCCCGGCGGAAGAGGGCGATCACGTGCGGATAGTCGCTCTGGTCGCAGTCGAGGTGCATGAGCAGCGGCGGGTCGCCGTGGACCCAGAGGGCGGCCGCCGCGACCATGGCACCCTCGATGCAGTGCGCGCGGCGCTGGCGCAGCACTTCGCGAACCGACAGGACCGTCTCGCCGCCGATCTCGTGGTTGCACGGGATCGCGTTGAGGAACGCCTGGATGCGCGCCGGGCTGTCCAGGCGCCACAGTGCCTTGTATTCGCGGGGCTCGAGGCCCAGGTCTTCGGCCCGCGCGAAGCGACGCGGCGCCCCCATCAGCGTGCCACCGCGGCGGCGAGCCCGAGCGTGTCCATCTCGAGGATTTCGCCGGGGTGGTCGAGCGCGTATCCGGGCAGCCTTCCCACCGCCAGTGCGAGCGCAGCGCTCGCGAGCGTATCGCGCAGCGCGGCCACGACCGGATCGTCGAGCCGCACGCGGCGGCAGGCGAGCAGGTAGCGCTCCGTGCATAACGGCACGAAGCCCAGGCGGTATTGCGCCGCGGCGGCGCGGATGCCCACGCCGACGTCGGCCTGGTTGCCGGCGATGAGCGCCGCCACCGCCGAGTGGGTCGATTCCTCCCACTCGTAGCCGCGCACGCGCGAGCGATCGATCGCCCCTGCGCTCAACAGGTATTCCAGCAGGGCGCGCGTTCCCGAGCCGCGCTGCCGGTTGACCAGGCGCACCCCTTGCCGCGCGAGATCGGCCACGCCCCGGATCTCCAGCGGATTGCCGGCACGCACCATGAAACCCTGCTCGCGCGTGACGAAGCCGAGCGCCACGTAATCGTCTTCCGGAAGGCACTCGGCATAGCGCCGCGCCATGAGCTCGCCGAAGCGCCCGGCCGGTACATGGAAGCCGGCCAGCTCGCACTCGCCGCGACGAAGCGCCGCGAGCGACTCGAAGCTGCCGCGGTATTGCGCTTCGACTGTGATGCCCGCGTCGGTGGCGAGCGCGAGCAGCTGCGCAAGTGCCAGGTCATGGCTCGCATGGACGGTCATCGCAGGCGCGCAAGCGTAGAGCGATTCGTTGAGGGCGCGCGCGAATTCCGAGGCGAGCCCGTGCAGCTCGGGCTCCAGCCGGGCCTGGGCACGCTTCGCCGCCCAGAGCAGGTTCGCCCCGAGGTCGGTGAGCCGTGTTCCCTTGCCCTTCTCCATGACGACCAGCGCCGAGCCGAAGAACCGGCCCCATTGGTCGATGAGGTTCCACGCGTGCCGATAGGAAACATGCGTCTCGCGGGCGGCGTGGGTGAGCTTGCCGGTGCGCTCGATCGCTTCCAGCAGCGGCACCATGCGGAAGTCGAACTCGCGCTCCTCATCCAGGCGGAAGCGCCATACGGGTCGGATGTCGATCCGGATCATGCCGCGATTATGGCAGCGGCCTACGGTCGCGGGTTGGCGTTGGGGAAGAAGAGCTGCTCCCCTGCGATCCTGTAGTCGGCAATCGCCTTCTGGCCCGTGGGTGAGACGATCCAGTCGATGAACTTCTGCCCCGCCTCCTTCTTGACGTGTTTGTGCTTCTCGGGATTCACCAGGACCACGCCGTACTGGTTGAAGAGCCGGGTGTCTCCCTCCACGAGGACCGCGAGGTCGGCGCGGTTCCTGAAACCGAGCCACGTGCCGCGGTCCGTGAGGGCATAGGCGTCCATGCCCGCGGCGGTGTTGAGCGTGGGCCCCATGCCGGAGCCCGTCTCGCGATACCAGGCGCCCCCGGGCCTTTCGATGCCCGCCTGCTTCCAGTAGCGCAGCTCGGCCGCGTGGGTGCCACTCCTGTCGGCACGGGAGACGAAGGGCGCCTGCATCTGGGCGATCTTCCCGAGGGCGGCCACCACGTCCCTGCCCTTGACGCCCGCGGGGTCGGACTTCGGCCCCACGATGATGAAGTCGTTGAACATCACCGGGAAGCGCTTCACGCCCCATCCATCGGCCACGAATTTTTCCTCGGCAACCTGGTCGTGGACGAACACCACGTCGGCGTCGCCGCGGCGGCCCATGTCGAGCGCCTGGCCGGTGCCGACGGCGATGACGCGCGCTTCGATGCCGGTATCGCGCTTGAACGCGGGAAGGAGGTCCTTGAAAAGGCCCGACTGCTCGGTGGACGTCGTTGACGCCACCGTGATGGTCTGCTGGCCGGCGACGGATTGCGCCGCGAGCAGGATCGATGCCCCGATCGCCGCCGCGATCCATCCGGGACCGGGCGGGCTCAGGAAGCGGGCGAAGCGATATTCCATGGCAATTCTGCCTGTAGGAAGCGAGCCGCCTCGGGCGAGGAGGGCGCCTGGAAGAAGCGGTCGGCCGCGTTGCGCTCCGTGAGGCGTCCCTCGTGGAGAAACACGATCTCGTCGGCGAAGCGGCGCGCGAGTCCCAGGTTGTGGGTGGTCATGACGACGGCGGTACCCGCCGCATGGATCTCGCCCACGATTCTCTCCACCTCGGCCGCGGCGGCCGGGTCGAGGCTCGCCGTGGGCTCGTCGAGGTAGAGCAGGCGCGGACGCAGCGCCCAGGCGCGCGCGAGGGCCACGCGTTGCTGTTCGCCGCCGGAAAGGACGCGGGCCTGGCGTTGCGCGAGGTGCGCGAGGCCCACGTCCGCAAGCGCCGCGCGCGCACGCGCGGTGCGATCGGCTGCCTTGATCCCGCCAATCGCCAGCGCGTACTCGACGTTGGCGATCGCGCGCCGCCGCAGCATCACCGGGCGCTGGAAAACCATCGCCTGGGCGGGGTAGCGCACCTTCGAGCCCGCCCACGTGATCGTCCCCGCCGACGGCTGGACCAGCCCGTGCAAGGCGCGCAACAACACGCTCTTGCCGGCGCCGTTTGCCCCGAGCACGACGAGCCGCAGGGGGGCCTCGATGGCGAGATCCACGCGATCGAGCGCCGCGTGCCCTCCGAGCCGGACCGTGAGGCCGCGCGCCACGACAGGGAAAGGTTGCGGGTCAACCATGGCGCCGGGCGCTCCACTCGCGGATCGCATACGCGGCCGCATTGAGCGCCGTCACGACAACGATGAGTACGACGCCGAGCGCGAGCGCCAGCGGCAGGTCGCCCTTGCTGGTCTCGAGGGCGATCGCCGTGGTCATGACGCGCGTCACGCCGTCGATGTTGCCGCCGACGATCATCACGGCGCCGACCTCCGAGGCGGCGCGGCCGAAGCCGGCCAGCGCAACGGTAAGCAGCGGAAAGCGGAGGTCGACGAGCAACGTGGGAACGGCGCGCGCCGGGCTCACGCCGAGCGACAGCAGCTGCTCGCGGTACTCGTCCCAGGCGTCCTCGACGAACTGCCGCGCCAGCGCGGCGACGATGGGCAGCACCAGCAGCGTTTGCGCGACGACGATCGCCGTGGGCGTAAAGAGGATGCCGAGCTCACCCAGCGGCCCTGCGCGCGAAAGCATCAGGTACACCACGAGTCCCACGACCACGGAGGGCAGGCCGAGCAGCGCGTTGAGGATCACGATCGCGCTGCGCCGCCCGGGAAATCGCATCACCGCGACAAGCCCCCCGAGGGGCAGCCCGAGCAGGCAGGCCAAGGTCGCGGAGGCGAGGCTTACCTCGAGGGACAGGCCCACGATGGCCCAGAGGCACGGGTCGGCCCCCGCGATGAGGCGCAGCGCGAGCGCGAGGCTCGCGGAGATGTCTTGCATGTGGCCGATACTCGCAAAGAACGCGCCGCGGCAACATATGAAGCGGCCTGCCTATGCGGTGTCGGCCCCGCTAGGCGAAACCCACGCTGTGCCGGTCGATGGAGACCGCCTTGACCAGGGCATACACCGCCCGGCCCGGCTCGAGGCCCAGGTCTTCGGCCGCCTTGCGCGTGATTCGCGCGAGGAGCTCCACGCCCCCGGCGGCGATGCGCACCTCGACCAAAGCGCCGAACTCGCCTTCCATCGAGGCGACCACGCCCGCGACGACGTTCTGGAAGCTCGCGCGCTGCGGGCGCACGAGGGCGATGGCCACGTCGCGCGCGCGGATGCGGGCGCGGATGCGCTCGCCGGGAAGGGCGTCGACGTTGGGCACCACGAGCTCGCCGCCCTCGAAGGCCAGCGTCGTGAGGCCATGGCGCTCGTCGTGCCGCGCCACACGCGTGTCGATCACCGCCCCGGCTTCGAAGCGCCCGGTATGCGGCCTCAGGTCTGCGCGCCCGAGGATTTCGGACAGCCCGCCCTCGGCAAGCGTGCGCCCGTCGGACACCAGCACCATGTGATCCGCGATGCGGGTGACCTCCTCGATGGCGTGGCTCACGTACACGATCGGCAGGCCGACCTCGTCGCGCAGCAGCTCCACGTAGCTCAGGATCTCCGCCTTGCGGGGGCCGTCGAGCGAGGCGAGGGGCTCATCCATCAGCAGCACCCGCGGGCTCGCGAGCAACGCCCGGCCGATCGCCACGCGTTGCTTCTCGCCACCGGAAAGGGCATGGACGCGCCGCGCGAGGAGGCTCGACAACCCCAGCAAGTCGATCACGCGCTGGCGCGAGACGAAGCGCTCTCCCGGCGCGGTTAGGCGCTCGCCGTAGGCGAGGTTGGCGGCCACGTCCAGGTGCGGAAACAGAAGCGCGTCCTGGAACACGTAGCCCACCCGGCGGCGCTCGGGAGGCAGGTCCACGCCGCGCGCCGAATCGAAAAGCACCCGCCCGCCGACTGCGATCCGCCCGCGCGTGGGCCGCACGATGCCGGCGATGGCGTTCACGACCGTGGTTTTGCCCGACCCTGACCGGCCGAAGAGGGCGACCACCGGCGCGTCGCTCGCGAAAGCCGCCTGCAGGCGAAAGGCCCCTTGCGTCACTTCGATGTCGACCTCAAGCATGGGCGCGGGTCCCCGTGCGTCGCGCGAGCCACTCCGACAGCGCCAGGGCCGCGAGCGACAGGGCCACCGAAAAGAGCGACAGGCGCCACGCCGCAGCGTCGCCCCCGGGCATCTGGGTGAACGTATAAATCGCGAGCGGCAGCGTCTGCGTCTCGCCGGGAATGTTGGAGACGAACGTGATGGTCGCGCCGAACTCGCCCAGCGCGCGCGCGAAGGCGAGCAGCGAGCCGGTGAGCACGCCAGGCAGCGACAGTGGCAGGGTCACCGTGAGGAAAGTGCGCAGGGGGCTCGCGCCGAGCGTGCGCGCGGCCCGCTCGAGGCGCGGATCGACGGCTTCGATGGCGAGGCGGATTGCGCGCACCAGCAGGGGAAATCCCATGATCGCGGCGGCGAGCGCCGCGCCGCTCCAGCGAAAGGCGATCACGATGCCCATCGATTCGAGCACGCTGCCGACGGGTCCGCGGGTGCCGAAAAGCGCGAGCAGCGCGAAGCCTACGACCACCGGCGGCAGCACCAGGGGCAAATGCACCGCGGCATCGAAGAGCGTCTTGCCGGGGAAGCGTTTTCGCGCCAGGAGGAACGCTGCCGCGATGGCGAAAGGCAGGCTCGCGGCAAGTCCCCAGAACGCTACCTTGAGGCTGAGCGCCAGGATGCCGAGCTCCTCCGCGGTGGGCATGGTGCTAGGGGCGCCGGAAGCCGAAACGCTCGAAGGTAGCGTGCGCGCGATCCGACGCGAGGAAGACGGTGAACGCGCCTGCGGCGGGTCGTGGCGCGCCCGGCCGCTTCACCTGCACCAGGGAATAGACGATGGGCGGATGCGCGCGCGCCGGAAAGGTCGCGACGACGCGCACCGCCTTCTCCGCGCGCGCGTCGGTCGCGTACACGACGCCCAGGGGAGCCTCCCCGCGCGCCACCAGCGCGAGGGCCCCGCGAACATTGTCCGAAGCGGCGAGACGCGCCTCGATCGACCGCCACGCCCCGAGCGACTCGAACGCGGCGCGCGCGTATTTGCCGGCCGGGACCGCTTGTGGATTGGCGAGCGCGATGCGCTTGCCTCCGAGAGCGGCGGCGATGTCGACGCCGGGGACGAGCTCCACGCGCAGCGTGGACTGCGCCGGCGCGACCAACACGAGGTCGTTGGCGAGGAGCGCCTTTCGCGAGCCCGCGACGATCAACCCGCGCTGCGCCAGGTACTCGATCCAGTCGTCATCGGCGCAGACGAAGACGTCCGCAGGCGCACCCGCCTCGATCTGCCGGGCGAGCGCGTTGCTGCCGGCATAGGAGATCCTCACCTGGTGGCCGCTTGCCGCCTCGAAGTCGCGCGCGGCCGCCTCGAGCGATTCCTTGAGGCTCGCGGCCGCGAACACGGTGAGCGTCTCGGCGCGCGCGCACGCCGCGGCCAGGACGCAGGCAACGAAGGCGGCGAGGCGCGACAGGGACGGGCGCCTCGCGCGAATGGCCGGCCCGCGCGTTACTTCTTCGCGTCCCCGAGCAGCTTCTGCAACTCGCCCGACTGGTACATCTCCCGCATGATGTCGCAGCCGCCGACGAACTCGCCATTCACGTACAGCTGCGGGATGGTGGGCCAGTTGGCGTACTGCTTGATGCCCTCGCGGATCTCGGGGTCCTGCAGCACGTCCACGGTGAAGATTTCCTGCGCGCCGCTCATCTTGAGCAGCTGCGAGGCGGTGGCCGAGAAGCCGCACTGCGGGAACTGTGGCGAGCCCTTCATGTAGAGCACCACCGGGTGGGCGTTGACCTGCTGGCGGATTCTTTCCTGCGCGCTCATGGTTGCCTCCTGCTTTGCGATCTATGCGGCGATCATACCGCCCGCCACGCGCGGGATTCCGGCGAGGTCGGGAATGGAAACGAGGTCGGTGAAACCGGCGAGGGCGAGCACCTCGGCCACGGCGCCCGCCTGGTCGTAGCCATGCTCGAGCAGCAGCCATCCCCCCGGCGAGAGGTGCGACGGGGCGCCGGCGGCGATCGCGCGGATCGACGCCAGCCCGTCGACGCTGCCGTCGGTGAGCGCGACCGGCGGCTCGAAGCGCAGGTCGCCCTGCCCGAGGTGAGGATCGCCGCGGGCCACGTACGGAGGGTTGCTCACGACCATGTCGAAGCGCCGGGCCGCGACGGGCTCGTACCACGCGCCCTGACAAAGCTCCACGCGCGTACCCAGCGCTTCGGCATTGCCGCGCGCGACCTCCAGCGCCTGCGCGCTCGTGTCGGTCGCCGTCACGCGCACATCGGGGCGCTCGCAGGCGATGGTGAGGCCGACCGCTCCGGACCCGGTCCCCAGGTCGAGCAGCGTGAGCGGGCCGCGTGAGGCGGGCGGCGCCAAGTGCGTTGCGGGCAGGCGGGCGAGCGCCGCTTCCACCAGGGTCTCGGTCTCGGGCCGGGGGATGAGCACTGCGGGACCCACGGCGAACTCGCGGCTGTAGAACTCGCGCCGCCCCAGGAGGTAGGCGACCGGCTGGCCCAGCGCGCGTTGCGCCACCAGGCTCGCGTAGCGCGCGTCCTCGCCCTCGGACAGGAAGCGCATCGGATTGGCCGCCAGGGCCGCGCGGTTCATGCGCAGCACGTGCCCGGCGAGCACCAGGGCGTCGACGCGGTCGATGGCCAGGCACGCTTCCTCGAGGGCGGCGTTGAGCGTGAGCATGTTCAGGCGCCCGGTGAATCGGCGAGGCTCGCGAGCTGGCCCGCCTGGTGCTCGGCCGCCAGGGCGGCGGTGATCTCCTCGAGCGCGCCGTCCATGATCGCGTCGATCTTGTGCAGGGTGAGGTTGATGCGATGGTCGGTCACGCGGCCCTGGGGGAAGTTGTAGGTGCGGATGCGATCGGACCGGTCCCCCGAGCCGATCAGGCTCTTCCTCTCGGAGGCCTCCTTCGCCTGCTGCTCGCGCGCCTGCTTGTCCTTGATGCGCGCGGCGAGGATGCGCCACGCCTGCTCGCGGTTCTTGTGCTGGCTCCTCGCGTCCTGGCATTCGACCACGATGCCGGTGGGCAGGTGGGTGAGGCGCACCGCCGAGTCGGTCTTGTTCACGTGCTGGCCGCCCGCGCCGCTCGCGCGGAAGGTATCGACACGCACCTCCGAGGGGTTGATGTCTACCTCGCCCACCTCGTCCGCCTCGGGCATCACCGCCACGGTCGCCGCGGAGGTGTGGATGCGGCCCTGGGTCTCGGTGGCCGGCACGCGTTGCACCCGGTGGCCGCCCGATTCGAACTTGAGCTTGGAGTAGGCGCCATTGCCGACGACGCGCGCGATGACTTCCTTGAAGCCGCCGGCCTCCCCGGGGCTCTCGGAGAGGACCTCGACCTGCCAGCGGTTGCGCTCGGCGAAGCGCGTGTACATGCGGAACAGGTCGCCCGCGAAGAGGGCGCTCTCGTCGCCGCCGGTGCCCGCGCGGATCTCGATGAAGATGTTGCGCTCGTCGTTGGGGTCGCGCGGCAGCAGCATGCGCTGCAGCTCCGCCTCGAGCGTGGCCAGGCGCGCGCGTCCCTCGCGCAGCTCGTCCTCGGCGAAGCTCTTCATGTCGGGGTCCCTCGCCATCTCCTCGGCGGCGGCGATGTCGCCCTCTGCCTTGCGGTAGTCGTTGAAGGCTGCCACCACCGGCTCGATCTCGGCGCGCTCCTGGGAGAGCTTGCGGAAAGCATCCATGTCGCGCGCGGCATCGGGGTCGGAGAGCTTGGCGTCGATTTCCCGCAGGCGGGCATCGAGGTTCGCGAGCTTGGCCGCGATGGAGGGCTTCATTCCCTGCCTTCGCCCGGCGGAAGCTCGGGGTAGAGCGCTTCGATGGCGCGCACGAGCTGCTCGCGCTCGCCCTCGGCCGCGCGGGTGAGCGCCTGGCTGGGGTGGTGCATGAACTTGTTGGCGAGGCCCTGGGCCAGCGCCTCCAGCACGGCCTGCGGGTCGTCGCCGCGGGCAAGCCGCGTGCGCGCCCGGGCGAGCTCGGCCTCGCGGTATTGCTCGGCGCGCTTGCGCAGCTCCACGATCGCCGGCACTGCCGCGCGCGATTTCTGCCACGCCGCGAATTCAGCCACCTGGGCGGTCACGATCTGCTCCGCGTCAGCCACCGCCGCGCGCCGGTTGCCGGCGCCTTCCTGCACGATCGCGCCGAGGTCGTCGATGCTGTAGAGGAACACGTCCTCGAGGGACGCGACTTCGGGCTCGACATCCCGCGGCACGGCGAAATCGCAGATGAACATCGGCCGGCGGCGGCGGGCCTTGAGGGCGCTCTCGAGCAGGCCCTTTCCCAGTATCGGCAGCGACGAGGCCGTGCCGGTGATGACGATGTCGAACTCGTGCAGGTGCGCGGGCACCTCGGCGAGCGAGACGGCGCGCGCGTCGAAACGTTCGGCGAACGCCTCGCCGCGTGCAAGCGTGCGGTTCGCGACGACGACGGCGACCGGGCGCTGCGCCACGAAGTAGCTGGCCGCGAGCTCCACCATCTCGCCCACGCCGATGAGGAGCATGCGGGTGCGCGAGAGATCGCCGAAGAGGTTTTGCGCCAGGCGCAGCGCGGCGGCGGACATGGACACCGAATGGGCCCCCAGGGCCGTCTCGCTGCGAACCTTCTTGGCCGCCGCAAAGGTGTGCTGGAAGAGCTTGCGCAGGGTGCCGCCGGCCGAGCCCGCCGCTTCGGCGGTCCGCACCGCCTGCTTGACCTGGCCGAGGATCTGCGGCTCGCCCAGGACCATCGAATCCAGCCCGGCGGCCACGCGGAAGGCATGCCGCACCGCCGCCTCGCCCTCGTGGTGGTACAGCACCGCCTCCACGGACACGCCCGCGCGCTGCGCCTCGGACGATAGCCAGGCACGTGCCGCAGCCGGATCGGCGGCGCAGAAATAGAGCTCCGTGCGGTTGCAGGTGGACACAAGCACCGCCTCCTCGATGCCGGGCTGCGCCGAAAGATCGGCGAGCGCCTCGGGCTGGCGTTCCGGCGGGAAGGCGAGCCTTTCGCGCACTTCCAGGGGGGCGCTGAGGTGGTTTAGGCCGAGGACGTGCAGGGGCACGGGTCGAAACGTCGGGGGGCGGGTCGAAAATTATAGCCGATCGGGGCGGCGCTTCTTTACAAACAAAATCCAGAAGGCGCATTATCGTCTTGATTCTTTAGAAAGATTCCATGGCAGCGTTAGGCTCCAGCTTTAGCCCCCTCGGGCGCGCCCTCGTCCAGCAGGGCCGCCTCGTGCAGGCCGACGCCAACGCCATCCAGGTCGAGGCCGCCAAGGAGGGGGTTAGCTTCATCCAGCAGCTGGTGAAGACCCGCAAGCTGTCGGCCAGGGAAGTGTCGCAGTTCGCAGCGCAGACCTTCGGCTATCCGCTCCTCGACCTGGCCGCGGTGGACGTGGACCAGCTGCCACTCAACCTCATCGACACCAAGATCGTCATGAACCACCGGGTCGTGGCCCTCGGCAAGCGGGGCAACCGCGTGTTCGTGGCCATGTCGGATCCCTCCAACGAGCAGGTCCTGCAGGAGGTGAAATTCGCCACCGGCCTGAACATGGAGCCGGTGGTGGTCGAGGACGACAAGCTCGCCCTCATCGTGAAGAAGCTCACCGACTCCTCTGGCAAGGCGCTCGATGCCGCCATCGAGGACGTCGACCTCTCGGGCATCGAGGTCACCGACGGGGAGGCGCAGCCCGAGGTCGTCACCGAGGAGGTGGACGACGCGCCGGTGGTCAAGTACGTTACCAAGATCCTGCTCGACGCCATCCACGGGGGCGCCTCCGACATCCACTTCGAGCCCTACGAGAAGTTCTACCGCATCCGCTACCGCACCGACGGCATCCTCTACGACGTGGCCCAGCCGCCGCTCGCGATCAAGGAGAAGATCGCCTCGCGCATCAAGGTCGTCTCCCGGCTCGACATCTCGGAAAAGCGCGTGCCCCAGGACGGGCGCATGAAGCTGGTCCTGTCGAAGACCAAGGCGATCGACTTCCGCGTCTCGACCCTGCCGACGCTCTTCGGCGAGAAGATCTGCATGCGCATCCTCGACCCCTCGAGCGCCACGCTCGGCATCGAGGCCCTGGGCTACGAGCCCGACCAGCAGGAGCAGCTCCTCGCGGCGATCGGGCGCCCCTACGGCATGGTGCTGGTCACCGGGCCCACCGGCTCGGGCAAGACGGTTTCCCTGTACACCTGCCTGAACATCCTCAACAAGCCGGGGATCAACATCTCCACCGCCGAGGATCCCGCCGAGATCAACCTGCCCGGCATCAACCAGGTCAACATCAACGACAAGGCGGGCCTCACGTTCCCGGCCGCGCTCAAGTCGTTCCTGCGGCAGGACCCGGACATCATCATGGTGGGCGAGATCCGCGACATCGAGACCGGCGAAATCGCGATCAAGGCCGCCCAGACGGGGCACATGGTGTTGTCGACGCTGCACACGAACGATGCGCCGCAGACCCTCACCCGCCTCATGAACATGGGGATCGCACCGTTCAACATCGCCTCCTCCGTGATCATGGTCACGGCCCAGCGCCTTGCCCGCAAGCTGTGTGCCTGCAAGCAGCCGGTGGACATCCCCGAAACGGCCCTGCTCCTGGCGGGCTACAAGGAGGATGATCTGGACGGCACATGGCAGGCCTTTGGCCCTGTCGGGTGCGAGGTGTGCAAAAATACCGGCTACAAGGGCCGCGTAGGCATCTACCAGGTGATGCCCATCTCCGAGGAGATGGAGCGCATCATCATGAAGAACGGCACCGCCATCGACCTGGCTGACCAGGCGCAGCGCGAAGGCGTGAGGGACCTGCGCCAATCGGGTCTTTTGAAGGTGAAGAAGGGCGCGACCTCGCTGGAAGAGGTCGAAGCCGTCACCAACGAGTAGGGAGAGCGAACATGGCAGCGGTTGCGAAGAAGCCGGCGGCAGGCGACAAGAAGGAGTTCAACTACACCTGGTCGGGCAAGGACAAGTCCGGCAAGCAGGTCTCGGGGCAGCTGCGCGCGGCCGGGGAAAGCCTGGTCGTGGCGACGCTTCGCCGCCAGGGCATCCAGGTCTCGAGCGTCAAGAAGGTCACGGGCCGCGGCGGCAAGAAGATCACCGAGAAGGACATCACGATCTTCACGCGCCAGCTCGCAGTCATGATGAAGGCGGGCGTGCCGCTGCTGCAGGCCTTCGACATCGTCGGGCGCGGCCACGCAAACCCTTCGGTGGGCAAGCTGCTGCTCGACATCAAGACGGATGTCGAGACCGGCTCCTCGCTGGGGCAGGCCTTCCGCAAGTACCCGCTCTACTTCGATACCCTCTTCTGCAACCTGGTGGCGGCGGGCGAAGCCGCGGGCATCCTCGATACGCTGCTCGACCGCCTGGCGACGTACAAGGAGAAGATCCTCGCCATCAAGTCGAAGATCAAGTCCGCGCTGTTCTACCCGGTGGCGATCATCGCGGTCGCTTTCGTCATCACCGCGGTGATCATGATCTTCGTCATCCCGGCGTTCAAGTCGGTGTTCGCGAGCTTCGGCGCCGACCTTCCGGGTCCGACGCTGGTGGTGATGGCGATTTCCGAGTACTTCGTGCAGTACTGGTGGCTGATCTTCGGCGTCGTGGGCGGCGGCATCTATGGCTTCCTCGAGGCCTGGAAGCGCTCGCTCGCGGTGCAGATCTTCATGGATCGCCTG